>NZ_JAMKFE010000013.1 GCF_023721835.1 Caldimonas mangrovi
TGTGGCCTTGCATGCGGTACGGCGCGGCCAGCTGTGCGGAGATGATGCGTGCGTCCAGCCCCATCGCTTGCAGCCGGCGGCCCCAGTGGTGGGCGCTTGAGCTGGCCTCCATCGCCACGAGGCAACCAGTGGGCAATTGCGCGCACCACGGCAGGAACTGATCGCGTCGCAGCGCCCGGCTGGTGATCACCCGGCCGCGCCTATCCACCGCGTGCACCTGGATCACCTGCTTGGCCAGGTCCACACCCACCCGGGTGGCTTCCCGGCAACGGTCGCTTCGTGTAATCTGCTCCACGGACTTCCCCTTTCCAAGGCTTCAGATTGATGAACTCGCAACCACCAATCTTGGCGCACTTTGTCGCCGTTGCAGGACTGGGGATGTCCCTTCGTATTCCCATCGAGGGGACGTGGAGCTTGCATCGGTTTGGTTGACACTTTCACCTAACGCAAATGGGAGTGTCGATTGGGAACTCCAGGACCTCAGAAGATCAATCGCTACAGCGTCGAGTTCAAGCTCAAGGCCGTGCAGATGAGCGATCAGCCGGGCGTGCTGATCAAGGACGTGGCCGAGTCCCTGTGCATTCACCCGTTCATGCTGTCGAAGTGGCGCAAGCAGGTGCGCGACGGCGAACTGGTGGGCAAGGTGGAGCCGGTGAAGCAGCAGGAGGTGGCCGAGCTGCAGCGGTTGCGTGAAGTCGAGCGCCAGTACAAGCGCCTGCAGCAGGAGCACGACCTGCTGAAAAAAGCTATCCGGTTTGCCTCGGATCCAAAGCGGAAGTCTTCGCCTTCATCGCGGCAAACCGCAAGAACATTCGGTCGAAATGATGTGCTCGCTGTACAAGGTGACGCGTGCGGGCTTCTATGCGTGGTGCAAGCGAGAGCGCAGTGCCCGTGCGGTCGAAGACGAGGGCTTGTTGCAGCAAATCGCTCAGGTACACGAACGCAGCCGGGGCTACTACGGCAGCCCGCGCGTGACGAGCCAGTTGCGCCAGCAAGGGGTGACCGTGGAGCGGCGGCGGGTGGCAAGGGTGATGCGCCAGGCCCGTATCCAGGGACGCAGCGCCCGGTTGTACCGGCGCTCCAAGGTGGGGCAGCGCGCCTTCTTTGCCAGCGTGCCCAACGCGCTGCGCGAGCTGCAGCTCGAGCGAAACAACCAGGCATGGGTGGGCGATGTGACGTACTTGCGCGTCGCGGGCCAGTGGCGCTACATGGCCGCCGTGATGGACCGGCACTCGCGGCGCTGCGCTGCCCCCGAATAACAGCAGCATGAGGCTCTAGAGTTCGATCACCGAGAAGGAGATTGGACCTTGCATCCTCGATGCAGTCCCATGTCTTGTTCGCCGTGACCAGGGCCACATCTGGCCTTCAACGTAAGGCGTCGCGGCACATGTCGTGCGTACTCGACGAGAAGGACTCCCGATGCTCAAGACCGATCTAACAGACATCTACCGGGACTACATCGCCTGCCTGAACCGGCAGGACTGGGCTGCCTTGGCGCACTACGTCCATGACGAAGTGAAACACAACGGAAACCGACTGGGCGTCGCGGGTTACCGTGAAATGCTGGAGAGAGATTTCACAGAGATCCCTGACCTGCATTTCAACGTTGAGCTTCTCGTCGCGCAGCCGCCTTACGTCGCTTGCCGGCTGCGCTTCAATTGCACGCCGAGAGGAAGATTCCTCAACCTGGAAGTCGACGGAACGAAGGTCTCGTTCACGGAGAACGTCTTCTACGAATTCCTTGACGGAAGAATCGTCGAAGTCTGGTCGGTCATCGACAAGCAAGCCATCGAAGCTCAGCTTCGCGGCTCACCCGGGTGACGGCGATGCGAAGCTGCGTTGCCTTCCGCAATCGACAACGGCCACATTCCTCGCCGCGCTGTCTGTCGCTTGTCCCGGCAACCCGGGCCACGTCGCTCATTTCCAACCTTAGGTCGCACCGTGCGCATTGCCTCCCGCCACATGCCGAAGTTCACGCGCCGCGCGGCGGGCCCTGCGTGGTGGTTGCTGCTCTCGTTGCTGGGTGCGAGTGTGGCCTACGTCGCAATTGCGGAGCCGAAGACCTTCGTTTCGGTCGTCGCGGTGCTCACCGTGCTGTTCGCCCTGGCGCACCTGCAAGGCAAACGCGAAGAACGCAAACTGCTGGCCCTGGCTGCTGCACGAAAGGGCCAGACGATCTGCGAATTCGCTCGCGACTTCGATGCACGTGCAGTAGACACTTGGATCATTCGAGCGGTGTATGAGCAGCTGCAAGCTCAGCTCGAGCCCATGCACCCTGCCTTCCCGGTGCGCGCAGAGGACCGACTCAAGGAAGACCTGCTCCTCGACGACGATGACTTGGACGTGGATCTCGTCCAGGAGGTGGAAGCCCGCACCGGCAGGTCACTCGACGGAAGCACCGACAATCCGTACTTCGGCAACGTCAAGACGGTTCGCGACCTCGTGCTCTTCTTTCAGTCGCAACCCAGGTCGAGCCGTGCCACCTGACCGTGCCATCGATCGGCTTGCTCCGAGAAGCTTTGCTCGCCTCAAGACAGGCGCAGCTCGTGTCGAACCACTAGACGCCCGGGAGGCCTCATGACCGTCAAGCGCATGGACAACGTCGGCATCGTGGTGGAAGACATCGATGCGGCCATCGAGTTCTTCTCCGAACTCGGCCTTGCCCTCGAGGGCCGCATGCCCGTCGCAGAAGAATGGGCCGGCCGCGTCACCGGAGTGCGCGGTCAGCGCGTCGAGATCGCCATGATGCGCACGCCCGACGGCCACAGCCGCCTGGAGCTCTCGCGCTTCGACGCCCCGGCCATCGTGTCCGATCACCGCACCGCCCCCGTGAACTCGTTGGGGTATCTGCGCGTGATGTTCACGGTCGAGGACATCGACGACACGCTCACGCGGCTCGCCAAGCTCGGTGCCACGGTGGTCGATGAAGTCGTCAACTACGAAAACGTCTACCGGCTCTGCTACATCCGGGGTCCCGAAGGAATTCTCATCGGGCTCGCCCAGCAACTCGGGCAGCAGGGTTCGCGGGAAAATCCCATGGAAAGTACGCGATGAGGGCACTGGCGTCGGCGTCTCACCATTCATTCCAGCCGACGGCGCTTTGCGGCCGCTTGATTCAGGCGCAGGTCGTTCGACACGGACACCCGGCGGCACTGCGCCAGAGGCGTGCCGAGTCACTGGCGGCTTCACGGCAGGCCGCAAACGGGGAAACCCCTTCATTCGTCGAGCGTTGAAAATGCCGAAATTCGTCGCCCTGTTGCGTGGCATCAATGTGGGCAAGGCCAAGCGAGTCCCCATGGCGGATCTTCGCGCCTTGCTCGCTGAGCTCGGGTACACAGACACCGCGACTTTGCTGAACAGCGGCAATGCCGTTTTCCGGGCGAACCAAGGAGCCCCGGCCCAGCACGCGGCGAACATTGCCGCCGCGATGCTGCAGAGGCTGAAGCTTGACGTTCCCGTCATCGTCAAGTCGGCGCGTGAGCTGTCGGCCATCGTGGGTGAGAACACATTGGCCGAGAAGGCAAGCAACCCTTCCCAACTCCTGGTCGTCTTTGCGCAGGACAACGCTTCCCTGTCAGCACTCCACGTCGTCGAAGCGGCGATCGAGCCGCCTGAGCAGTTCTTGGTGGGCAAGAACGCCGCGTACTTGCATTGCGCGGCAGGAATTCTGGAGAGCAAGGCGGGCGGCGCATTGCTCGGCAAAGCCGGGAAGACCGTCACCACGAGAAACTGGGCCACCGTGCTCAAGCTGCAGGCCTTGGTCGGTGGATCCGGTGCCTGATCTTTGCTCGGCGCCGTCACAGTCAAGCGATCGGTGGGTTGCCGTGGCCGCTGTATAAACGCACCAGTCGCGTAGCCTGATCAACCCGACAGAGGTGAAGAGCCGTGAGCCTGGAAAAGATCTGGAGCCGCATCTGCAGCGCTGCGGCTGCGCCCGTCAACTACGAGTCCATGCACGTGTCAGCGGGCAGGATCGAGTACGTCGCGGCGGGCCAGCGCCACCTCGTGCGGCTGAACGACGTTGCCAGGCTCGAATTCGTCCGGGAAGAGGCTCTCTTCCCCGACCTCGACGGGCCCTACATCGAGTCGAAGTGGCGGGTCCATCCTTGCAGCGGCACTTCGATCGAGATCATGGACGAATGGCCGCATCGAAGGCAGCTGCTGCAAGCCTTCAAGGCGCATCTGCCCGGGTTCGATCAAGACGCTGCACGGCAGGGGCTCCAGGCCAAGGGCGAGGGACGGTGGCTTTGCTGGCAGGCTCGACGGTGAACGTCCCGCTCGACACCGCTTCGGCCGCAGCATTCCGGGCCTTCGGGTTTTGCGTACTGCGCCGATTCTTCGACCCGCGGCCGCTCGCGGCAGAGATCGACCGCGTCATGCACGACGGGCGGGTCGCGTCGGCATCTGGCCGCGAAGAGGTCCGTTTCCACTACGTGCCGATGATGACGGCCGAGACACCCGTCAGCCTGTCGTTGCTGGACCGCATCGAGCCCCTGGCGTCCGGTCTGCTGGGCGGCGCGGTGCTGCCGACGCGTGCAAAGGGGGTGCGGTACTCCGGCGAGACCCCGTGGCATGTGGATTCGACATCCCCGCTCGCCAGCATCGGTTTTCTGGCCTACCTCGAGCCTCTGCGGGGGGGAGGGCGGTGCGCTGCGGGTGCTGCCGGGTTCGCACCATCCGGGCTTCCAGGAAGCGCTGCGCGGGCTCGGGGCCGAAGGCGAGAAAACGGCGGACCTGCCGGCCCACGTCATCGTCAGCGAGCCCGGCGACCTGATCCTGCTCGACGAACACCTCTTCCACGCGAGTTTCGGGGGCCAGACGCGACGGCAGTGGAGGGTCGACTTCCTGAGCGCCCCTGAAAGTGCGCAGGAGACAGCTCTCACAAGGTCTTATTTCGCTGGCATCTACCCGCCGGACTGGGACGGCGGCTACGACGTCGATCGGTACCCGAGCTATGGACCCGATTGGCGCAACTCGGGTCGACCGGCCGTGGCGCCACTCGGCGCGCTCGGCGTGTATGAGCTGGCGGCTGCGCAGGAAGCATACTCACGGGCGCGGCGATCCGGGACGCAGAGGCCCGGATGAGCGCACGCCATCTTTCACAGAAGCTTATGCAAGTCGATCTGGTCTCTCCGCCACAGTACGAGTCTCTCGTCGAGTTGCTGCGCGAGCTGCACACCTACTACCACGAAGGCTCTTCGGTGTCGCGCGAGATGGTGCGCTCCCACCTCGTCGACAACCTGCTCGGCCCGGACTCGCCCCTTCGGCTGGTCGTGGCGTACGAAAACGACGTGCAGGTGTGCGGCCTGGCCGCCATCTCGCTGACCTACTCGCTCGTCGAACCGGCTCCCGACCAACGTCGCCACTGCCAGCTGAAAGAGCTTTACGTCCGTTCGTCGCACAGAAGCCGCGGCGTGGGCAGGGCTCTCATGTCCTGGATGGCGCAGTACGCCGCAGACCATGGCTGCCATCGCATCGATTGGCCCGTCAAGGCATCGAATGCAAGGGGCATCGCTTTCTATCGGGGGTTGGGCGCGCAGCAGGTCGTCGAGCGGCTGAGCTTCAGGCTGGCTGAACCGCATCTTGGCGAGCTGGCCAGCCAGAGCCGGCGTGCGGGCGGAGGCTGATCCTTGAGCGCGCCCCAAGACAGGAACGGAAGCGTCGTGCGCCTGGGCGCTCGCGTGCGTTTGCTGGGCCTGTCCGGCAGATGGCTGGAGGAGCTTCCACAAGACGAGAGGCATGACGTCCTCTCGATGATCGGGCAGGTCTTCGAGATCGAAGAGATCGACGGATTCGGCCATGCCTGGGTGCGCAAGTCGTGGCCCGACGAAGCGGCCGGAACCTGCCGCTCGCATTCGATCGCGCTCGAGCCGCACGAGATGGAACTCGTCAGTGAGCCGGCGGCTCGGCCGCCCTCCGACCGCCCCTCGGGAGGGCGCTGAAACATGGCTCCGATACAGCGCTGCGAACTGCCGGAAGCGGCCCTGCTTCGGGGCTACTTGCAGACAGGCGCCTACACGGACTGCTATGCCACCGATGTCGCGCGGCCGGTGTCCCATGCACAGTACGTCGAGGCCTTCTACACCACCGCGGTGTTCAAGCTCGAGAGATGGCTGCTGGCGCGGCTGGTCGCCCGGCCGTCCACCGACCTGCAGGCGTGGGAGCTGGCGCGCGGGACACGGGCCGTTTTCGCGGCCTGGAGCGTCGAGGCCCGCGCAGCGGATCAACTGCTGATGTGCGACTTCCACGGGCGCACGCGCTCATGGCTCATGTGCGTGCCGACGGCGAACGGCCGCGCCGCGCGGCTCTTCTTCGGGTCGGCGGTCGTGCCCATCGTCGACCGCCGTTCCGGCCAGGCAAGCATGGGCCGGGCCTTCCGCGCCCTGCTCGGGTTTCACAAGCTCTACTCTCGCATCCTGCTGCGCGCGGCGGTCGCGCGCCTGGCCCGCGGGGCGCGGTCGAACGACTTCGGGGCTTCGTGAGCAACGGCAGTCCACAGCACAGCGATTCACCATGACGATAGAACTGACCAAAGAGGCCCGTGCCGAAGCGATCAAGTCGATCGAGCGCTACTTCGAAGAGAACATGGAAGAGCGCATCGGCAACATCGCGGCCGGCGCGTTGCTGAACTTTTTCGTGGAGGAGATCGGCCCCGTCATCTACAACCAGGCGGTGGCCGAGTCGCAAGACCGCTTGCGGGCGCGCATCGACGAACTCGACATCGAGGTGCACGAAGACGAGTTCCAGTTCTGGCGCAAGTACGACAACGGCCGCAAGGGCCGCAAGTGAGCTCACGCAGAGCGGCCCGGGTCGGTCCCGCCGTCAGGCCGTCGCCGGCACTTCGACGGTCGCTTCCTGCGCCTTGTCGGCATGCAGGGCAGCGTTCGGTTGCGGCTTCGGCAGGCTGCACTTGCGGTGGATCAGGTCGCTGCGCGCGAACAACTCGGCCACCCAGTCGACGAACACCCGCACCTTGGCACTCAGGTGCCGGTTCGGCGGATACACCACGTGGATGGGCACCGAGTCTGCGCACCAGTCGAGCAGCAGCGGTACCAGCGCACCGGCGCCGATGTGCATCTGCGCCATGAAGGTCGACGTGCGGATCACGCCCAGCCCGGCCAGCCCGGAAGCCAGCAGCGCGTTGGAATCGTTGACCGACAGTGCGTGGCGGCCATGCACTTCCAGGCGCTCGCCTTGTTCGTTGGTGAAGAAGAACGGGTAGATGCGCCCGGTGCGGTGCGAGAAGTGGTTGACGACGACATGGTCGTCGCCTTCCAGGTCGGTCGGGTGCAGTGGCGTGCCGTGGCGCTTCAGGTAGGCCGGCGACGCACAGATGATCGAATGGAACTCGCCGATACGCCGCGCCACCAGCGACTGGTCGGTCAGCTCGCCGGCACGCAGCACGCAGTCGATGTTCTCGCTGATCAGGTCGACGGGACGGTCGCTGACGCCCAGGTCGATCTGGATCTGCGGGTAGCGTGCGTAGAAGTCGGGCAGCGCGGGAATCAGCAGCAGCTGCGCCACCGGTGCGCCGACGTCGATGCGCAGCCGTCCCTTGGGGTTGCGCTTGGCGCGCGACATGCTGGACTCCAGCTCGTCGATCTCGCTGAGCAGCCGCAGCGCGCGGTCGTAGTACGCGGCGCCATCGGCGGTGACGGTCACGCGGCGCGTGGTGCGGTTCAGCAGCTTGGTGTCCAGGTGCGCTTCCAGCGCCTGGATCAACCGCGTCACCGTGGGCTTGGGCAGATTCAGTGAATCCGCGGCCTTGCTGAAGGTGCCGGCCTCGACCACGCGCGCGAAGACCTGCATTGCTTGGAATCTGTCCATGGGCAGATTGGAACCGAAGACGAGCGCCCGATTGTTAGCCGGCTTGAAATGAAGCATGAGCGAAGCGGCTATTTATTGGCCGGGGCGCCGAACCTATCTTCGCTGCATTGCAACAACACCCGGGCGCCGCAGCGGCGGTCTGGCCATGCAGTCCACTTCCTTTCCCTCCACGCCCAGCCCGGCTTGCGGCTCGCCGATGGCGATCGCCGTCGACCGCGTGAGGGCGTTGTCGGCACGCTACTACGCCTGTCCGGACGCCGGTGCGGCACACCCGCTGGTGCTGCACCTGCACGGCGGTGCGTTTGTCGCCGGCTTGCCGGCGCAGGGCGCGCCGGTGGCGCAATTGCTGTGCGACGCCGGTGCCGCGGTGTTGTCGCTCGACTACCCCGTCGCCCCGGCGCACCCGTTTCCGCGCCCGCTGGAGACGGCGTATGCGGCCCTCGTCTGGGTGCAGCAGCAGCGCAAGCGCCTGGCGTGCACCGGATCGCGGCTGTTCGTGGCCGGCGAGGAGGCCGGCGGCAACCTGGCGGCGGCGCTGGCGATGGTGGCGCGCGACCGCGGCGGGCCGGAACTGGCTGGCCAGATCCTGTTGTCGCCCATGCTCGACGTTTGCGTTGCGACCGCCTCGCAGCGGCAGGCCGGCGCCGGCCATGTCGGTTGCCCGTGGGCGGACGGCTGGCGCAGCTACCTGGCCGAGGCCAGTGACGCGATGCACCCGTATGCCGCGCCCGCGAATGCGATGCGCCTGGCCGGGTTGCCGCCGGCCCTGCTGATCACCGCGCGCGACGACCCGTTGCGCGATGAGACCCATGCCTATGCACAGCGCCTGCAGCAGGCCGGCGTGCCGGCCGGCGAAGCGGTGCTGTCGTTGGCCACCGAGTGGCCGTTGAGCTACCGCGACCCCTCGCAGGCGGATGCCCCGTGGGCCCGCGCGGTGCGCACGCACCTGCGGCGGTTTCTCGAAGCACACCGCTGACGCCCGAACGAATTTCCCTTGCCCCCGTTTCTTCAAGAGTGAGGACTCCGATGAACAAGAACCTTCTCCGCACCCGCCCCGGCCTGCTCGCCGCGGCCGCTGTGATCACCGTGGCGGCCGCAGTGCCGGCCGCACTGTTCGGCGTCGGCAGCACGCAGGCCGAATCCGCGCCGGCCGACGCGCCGCCGCCGGCGATGCCCGCGGCCGTGGCCACCGTCGTGCAGAACGACGTCGTCGCCTGGGACGAATTCTCCGGCCGGCTCGAGGCGGTCGACCATGTCGAGCTGCGCCCGCGCGTGGCGGGCACCGTGCAAGCGGTGCACTTCCGCGAAGGCGGGCTGGTCAAGCGCGGCGACCTGCTGGTGACGATCGACCCCGCGCCGTATGCGGCGGAGGCCGAGCGTGCGCAGGCGCAGGTGGCTGCCGCGCAGGCCCGTGTGACGCATGCACAGAACGAGCACGCGCGGGCCGTGCGGCTGTGGGAAGAAGACGCCATTGCGCGGCGCGAACTCGACGAACGCGACAACGCGTTGCGCGAGGCGCAGGCCAACCTGCGGGCGGCCGCTGCGGCACTGCAATCGGCCCAGCTCAACCTCGGCTACACCCAGGTGCGCGCGCCGATCGATGGGCGCATCGGCAGGATCGAGGTGACGGTGGGCAACCTCGTCGCTGCAGGGCCGGGCGCGCCGGTGCTGGCGAGCATCGTGTCCGTGCATCCCATCTATGCCAGCTTCGACGCCGACGAACGCATCGTCGCCCGCGCGCTGCAGCAACTGCCCGGCGGCAGCGGTGCGCGCGCGCCGATCGAGCGCATCCCGGTGCAGATGGGCACCGGCGACGCCGGCAACGAGCTGTCGCACGAAGGCAAGCTGCAACTGATCGACAACCAGGTGAACGCCGCCAGCGGCACGGTGCGCGTGCGCGCGGTGTTCGACAACCGCGACGGCCGCCTGATGCCGGGCCAGTTCGCGCGGCTGCGCATGGGGCAGGCGACTGCCAGCGCGGCGCTGCTGATCAATGAGCGCGCCGTGGGCACCGACCAGGACAAGCGCTTCGTGATGGTCGTGGGCGCCGACAACAAGGCGGCGTACCGCGAAGTGACGCTCGGCCCCTCGGTCAACGGCCTGCGCGTGGTCACCAGCGGCCTGAAGCCGGGCGAGCGCATCGTCGTCAGCGGCCTGCACCGGGTGCGGCCCGGCACCTTGCTGGCACCGCAACCGGTGGCGATGGACGCCAAACCGGAATTGCAGGTGCAGCGCAAAGACGCCTCGCAGTCGTGAGCGAGTGATCGAAAGCTTCCCATGAATCTCTCCAAGTTTTTCATCGACCGGCCGATCTTTGCCGGCGTGCTCTCGCTGCTGATGCTGATCGCCGGCCTGATCGCGCTGCGGGTGCTGCCGGTGTCCGAGTATCCCGAGGTGGTGCCGCCGTCGGTGGTGGTGCGCGCGCAATATCCCGGCGCCAACCCCAAGGTGATCGCCGAGACGGTGGCGACACCGCTCGAGGAGTCGATCAACGGCGTCGAGGACATGCTCTACATGAGCAGCCAGGCCACCGGCGACGGCTTGCTGACGCTGACGGTCACCTTCGCGCTCGGCACCGACCCGGACAAGGCCCAGCAGCTGGTGCAGAACCGCGTCGCGCAGGCCGAGCCGCGCCTGCCCGAAGAGGTGCGCCGGCTCGGCATCACGACCGTCAAGAGCTCGCCCGACCTGACCATGGTGGTGCACCTGATCTCGCCGAACGAGCGCTACGACGTGACCTACCTGCGCAACTACGCGCTGCTCAACATCAAGGACCGGCTGGCGCGCATCCAGGGCGTCGGCTCGGTGCAGATGTGGGGCTCGGGCGATTACTCGATGCGCGTGTGGCTCGACCCGCAGAAGGTGGCAGAACACGGCCTGTCGGCCACTGACGTGGTGCAGGCGATCCGCGAGCAGAACGTGCAGGCCGCCGCCGGCGTGATCGGTGCTTCGCCCGGCCTGCCCGGCGTCGACCTGCAGCTGTCGGTCAATGCGCAGGGCCGCTTGCAGACCGAAGAAGAGTTCGGCGACATCATCGTCAAGTCGACGCCCGGCGGTGCCGTCACGCGGCTGCGCGATCTGGGGCGGCTCGAGCTGGGCTCGTCCGACTACGCCCTGCGTGCCACGCTGGACAACAAGCCGGCGGTCGGCATCGGCGTGTTCCAGGCGCCGGGGTCGAACGCGATCCAGATCTCCGACGACGTCCGCCGCACGATGGACGAACTCAAGCGCAACATGCCTGAAGGCGTGGACTTCCGCATCGCCTACGACCCGACGCAGTTCGTGCGGGCGTCCATCAAGGCCGTGGTGCACACGCTGCTCGAGGCCGTGGCGCTGGTGGTGCTGGTGGTGATCCTGTTCCTGCAGACCTGGCGTGCCTCGATCATTCCGCTGCTCGCGGTGCCGGTCTCGGTCATCGGCACCTTCGCGGTCATGCATGCGTTCGGCTTCTCGATCAACGCATTGAGCCTGTTCGGGCTGGTGCTGGCGGTCGGCATCGTGGTGGACGACGCCATCGTGGTGGTCGAAAACGTCGAGCGCAACATCGAGGCCGGGCTGCGCCCTCGAGAGGCGACGTACCGCGCGATGCGCGAGGTGGCCGGGCCGATCATCGCGATCGCACTGGTGCTGGTGGCGGTGTTCGTGCCGCTGGCCTTCATCACCGGCCTGTCGGGCCAGTTCTACCGGCAGTTCGCGTTGACCATCGCGATCTCGACGGTGATCTCGGCCGTCAACTCCCTGACGCTGTCGCCGGCCCTCGCGGCGCTGCTGCTCAAGCCGCACGACGCGCCCAAGGATGCGCTGACGCGCGCCATGGACCGCCTGCTGGGGCCTGTGTTCCGCGGTTTCAACCGGCTGTTCCACCGCGGCTCGGCCGGCTACGGCGGCGGCGTGCAGCGGGTGCTGTCGCGCAAGTCGCTGATGCTGGCGGCCTACCTGGTGCTGGTGGCGCTGACGGCGGTGCTGTTCCGCACCGTGCCGTCCGGCTTCGTGCCGGCGCAGGACAAGCAGTACCTGATCGGCTTCGCGCAGCTGCCCGACGGGGCCACGCTCGACCGCACCGACCAGGTGATCAGCCGCATGAGCGAGGTGGCGATGAAGACGCCGGGGGTCGAGGCGACGCTCGGGTTCCCGGGGCTGTCGATCAACGGCTTCACCAACAGCTCGAGCTCCGGCATCGTGTTCGCGATGCTCGACTCGTTCGACAAGCGGGGTGATCCGTCGTTGAGCGCCGATGCCATCGCGCAGAAGCTCAACGAGCAGTACGCCCAGATCGACGAGGCGTTTGTCGTGATGTTCCCGCCGCCGCCCATCCTCGGCCTCGGGCAGACGGGCGGGTTCAAGCTGCAGCTGCAGGATCGGGCTTCGCAGGGCTATGCCGCGCTCAACGAGGCGACGCAGGCCTTCATGGCCAAGGCGGCCCAGGCACCGGAGCTGACCGGGCTGTTCTCCAGCCTGCAGGTCAACGTGCCGCAGCTGTATGCCGACATCGACCGCACCAAGGCGCGCCAGCTCGGCGTGGCCGTGACCGACGTGTTCGACACGCTGCAGATCTACCTCGGCAGCCTGTACGTGAACGACTTCAACAAGTTCGGCCGGACCTATTCGGTGCGCGTGCAGGCAGACGCGGCGTACCGGGCCCGCGCCGAGGACGTCGGCCAGCTGAAGGTGCGCTCGGCCAGCGGCGAGATGGTGCCGCTGTCGGCGCTGATGAAGGTGCGTCCGAGCTTCGGCCCGGAACGTGCCATGCGCTACAACGGCTTCCTGGCGGCCGACATCAACGGCGGGCCGGCCGCCGGCTATTCGTCGGGGCAGGCTCGCGAGGCCGTCGAGCGCATTGCCGCCGAAGTGCTGCCGGCCGGCATCGGCTATGAATGGACCGAGCTCACCTACCAGGAGATCCTGGCCGGCAACTCGGCGGTGTGGGTCTACCCGCTGGCGATCCTGCTGGTCTTTCTGGTGCTGGCCGCCATGTACGAGAGCCTGGCCTTGCCGCTGGCGATCGTGATGATCGTGCCCACCGGCCTGATGGCGGCGATGACGGGCGTCTGGCTGTCCGAGGGTGACAACAACGTGTTCACGCAGATCGGCCTGATCGTGCTGGTGGGGCTGTCGGCGAAGAACGCGATCCTGATCGTCGAGTTCGCGCGCGAGCTGGAGTTCTCCGGCCGTACGCCGGTGCAGGCGGCCATCGAGGCGAGCCGGCTGCGCTTGCGGCCGATCCTGATGACCTCGCTGGCGTTCGTGATGGGCGTGCTGCCGCTGGTGCTGGCCAGCGGCGCGGGCTCCGAGATGCGGCAGGCCATGGGCGTCGCGGTGTTCGCCGGGATGATCGGCGTGACGGCCTTCGGCATCTTCTTCACGCCGGTGTTCTACGTGCTGCTGCGCCGCATGGCGGGCAACCGGCCGCTGAAGCGGCACGGCGAGGTGCCGCATCTCGAAGAGGCGTTTGCCGGCACCGACGACGTGGTGCCCGCGAAATGAGTGCGACCAGGAGCTTCCCGATGACAAGCAAGACATTTCCCCGGCTGGCGCCTTTGATGTTCGCGCTGGTGATGGCCGGTTGCACGACGCTGCCGGTGCCGGATCCTGGCGACCTGCCGGTCACGCCGCAGGCGTTCAAGGAGGCGGGCCACCGCTGGACCACTGCAACACCGGCCGAGGCGCAAGCGCGCGGCGAGTGGTGGAAGGCGTTCGCCGACCCGGTGCTCGACGGGCTGGTCGAGCGCGCGCAGCTGCGCAATGCCGAGATCCACATCGCTGCCGCGCGCCTGCGGCAGGCGCAGGCGCTGGTGCGCGACGCCGAAGCCGACCGCTTGCCGCAGCTGGGCCTGGGCGCCGGCGCGGTGCGCGAAGCCGAGCCGGGCGCACGCGGCCGCGCCGGCACGCTCGTGAGCCTGGGGGCCAACCTGCGCTATGAGGCCGATCTGTTCGGCCGCCTGGCGCGCGCGCGCGATGCCGCAGCGTTGGACGCCGACGCTCGCGCGGCGCTGCTGCAAAGCACCCGGTTGCTGGTGCAGACGCAGGTGGCGCAGCTCTACCTCGCACTGCGTGCGACCGAGGCCGAGCAGGACATCGTGCGCGAGACGGTGCAGGCCTATCGGCGCACGCTCGACCTGAGCGAGCGTCGCCAGCGCGCAGGCGACGTGGCCGAGCTGGAGGTCGCACGCGTGCGCACCGAGCTGGCGTCGACCGAGTCCGAGGAGATCGCGCTCGAGCGACGGCGCACGGCACTGGAGCACGCGCTGTCGGTGCTGGTCGGCGAAGCGGCGTCCAGTTTCACGCTGGCACGCGGGACGCTGCCGGCCGCCTTGCCGGTGGTGCCGCCCGGTGTGCCGGCGACCGTGCTGGCGCGCCGCCCTGACGTGTCGGCCGCGATGGCACAACTGCAGGCGGCACAGGCTCGCGTCGGCGTCGCGCAGGCGGCGTGGTTCCCCAGCGTCGAGCTCACCGCCTCCGGCGGTGTCGCGTCGCCGGAGCTGTCCGACCTGTTCAAGTGGTCAGCCCGCGCCTGGGGCGTTGGCGCGCTGTTGTCGCTGCCGCTGTTCGACGGCGGCCGGCGCGAGGCGGGCGTGCAGTCGGCGCAGGCCGAGTTCGACGCGGCGGTGGCCGGCTATCGCGAGCAGGTGCTGGTGGCGTTCAAGGACGTGGAGGACGAACTGGCGGCGCTGCGCCTGCTGGCCGACCAGGCGCAGGCCCAATCGCGCGCGGTGAGTTCGGCGGCCCGGGCGACGACCTTGTCCGAGTCGCGCTACCGCAACGGGTTCGTGAGCCAGCTGGAGCTGCTCGATGCGCAGCGCAGCGAACTGCGCAACCGGCGGCAGGAAGTGCAGGTGCGCGGTGCACAGTACGAGTCGACGGTGGGTTTGATCCGCGCCCTGGGCGGCGGGTGGACGAGCAGCGGCACCGGGGGGTGAGGGTGCGTGAGCCTGGCGCTTCAGCCCGAGGCCTTGGCGACGCGCTTGTCGCGCGGGACGGTCCCGGCGGGAAGGGCCAGGCGCGGAGCCAGTGACGCCAGCGTGCGCAATGCGGCGTCAGGCACCGCCAGCAGGAACGGCCGCAACCAGGCACGTGGCACCGTTGCGCGAAGAATCGCACCGTAGTTGCACGACGCTTCGTGCGGGAAGTAGTTGTCCCGCACGGCGACGAGCTGGCGGAACCCCTTGTGGTAGTAGTAACGTAGCTGCGGGTCGATCGGAACCCCCGACCGGGTGGCCCGGGCATAGCGTTGTACGCATGCGCCGGGGTGCTTCGCCAAGTGGCGCGCAAGGCCGGGCATCGGTGAGCCGAGATAGACGTGCCGGTATCCCCGCTTCACCGCGGCAAGAAACTGGAACGCGATGAGCTGGAGCGCCGCGCCGGGCTCCACACTCGTGAGGCTGATCCCGAAGAGACTGTCGGCCTTCTGGCTGTCGCTGCAGCCTGGGTCGACGGCTGCGTTGGCCTCCCAGTCCTTGGGCGCCGTCCAGTCGCCCTCGGCTGTCGGTTTGCAGAACAGCGAGGCCAGCAGCTCTCCAGTGCGGGCGTTGAACGCCCCGCTGCACAAGTGCGGGTGCGCGGTGATGCGGGCCTTGAATGCGTCGGCGGTGGCGGCCTGCTCGGCGGTCCACTGCTTGTGCTCGAGGTCCAGCAAGGCGGGAATGTCGCCGAGACGCAGACAGCGGGTCACGACGCGAGGCGGGCGGGGCGTCATTCGGCGGGTCCTTCCGACCGGGGCGCCGGGCCCGGGTCTGGATGGTGAGAAAGTGCGCACGGCGACGGCGCGTGCGGGTGGCAGGTGCAGTTTCTCGGCCGCACCGGGCTGAGCCGGTGCACGAGGTGACGTGCCGCGTTGTGAAGCCAGCGCGGCCCCAGCGTCCACCACGGGCAGTGGAAACCGCTGAGCAGAATGCTGGGTTGCAGGTTGACCACCTCATGCCACCAGCCTTGCGGCACATGGATCGCGTCGCCTGCGTACAGATCGACCGTCAACAGGTCGCCCTGCCGCAACGGCAGGCGGGACAGGGCCTGCACGTCGGTGGCTGCCAGCCGTGCATAGCGGTCGTACTTCGAGGACATCGCGCCGATGCGTTCCACCACGCCGGGTCTGACGAGGAAGAAGCGCTTTGCGGCGCGTATCAACGTGGCACGGTTGTCGAGGTAGTCGTAGTGCAGCCCGGTGCGCGCGCCGGTGCCCCCGAGCCAGGCGCTGCTGAAGACGGCGTGTCCCGCGGGACACAGCGCAGCGGCAGGCGCCTCCTTGCGCAGCCGCGGGGCGGTACCGAGCAGGTCGAATTCCTTGAGGTGGGCCGGCTGAGACCCGTCTCCCCACAGCGGCTGGCCCTGCGCGAGCCGGGCGAGGCAAGCCCGCAGCGACGCCTTCACCAGGCGTGTCGCGCCGGCTTCCCGGTTGCCGAGCACCAGCGTCACCTCCTGCTCGTCGCAGGCAGCGGACAAGTGGGCGAAGCATCCATCGATGCACCGCAGGCCAGGCCGCTGCGGCGGCGCGCAGCACGACCGGCACCTCGCCGCTGGCCAGGAACGCCTGCATCGAGACACTCTCGGTCACGGAAGCGAATGCCCCGCGCGCCTGCCCGCGGCACGCCGTGCTCGTCAGATCGGTCATCAGCTCCCCGCTGTTTGGGATCGACCCGGCGAATGGTCCCAGCGGTCTGTTGTCGTTTTGTGAAAACGGGCGGCAGCCTCACCCTGCGTCGACGAGCGCGTGGGCGGGCGCTCGCTCACCGCCGATGGATGGGGTCGCCGGGGACCGGCTTTGGGTAAGCTTGCGCCCCATGCCCTTGCTCGAAGTCGACCGTCTCACCCAGCACTACCGCCTGCCACGCACATCGTTGTGGCGCCCCGCCGATGCGGTGCCCGCCCTCGACGGCGCCAGCTTCGTGATGGAAGCGGGGCGCAGCCTGGGTGTCGTCGGGGAATCGGGCTCGGGCAAGTCGACTCTCGCGCGGCTGGTGATGGCGCTGGAGCGGCCGACCGCCGGCACCGTGCGCTTGGAGGGCCGGGACCTGCATCGGCTGTCGCCGGGCGACCTGAAGCGCGCCCGGCGCGACATGCAGATGGTGTTCCAGGACCCGTATGGTTCGCTCGACCCCCGCCAGCGCGTCGGCCGCATCGTCGCCGAGCCACTGTCGGCACTGGGCCGCGACGACGCCGCCGGCCGACCTACACGCATTGCCGAAACGCTGGAGGCGGTCGGCCTGCGCGCCGGAGACGCCGACAAGTATCCGCACGAGTTCTCCGGCGGCCAGCGCCAGCGCATCGCCATCGCGCGCGCACTGGTGACCCGGCCGAAGCTGATCGTCGCGGACGAGCCGGTCAGCGCGCTCGACGTCTCGGTGCAGGCACAGGTGCTGAACCTGATGCGCGATCTGCAGGCTGACTTCGGCGTGACCTACCTCTTCATCAGTCACGATCTCGCGGTGGTGGAGTACCTGTGCGACGAGGTGATCGTGATGCAGCAAGGCCGCATCGTCGAACGCGGCGCAGCGACGGAGGTCTTCCGCGCGCCGCGACACCCCTACACGCGCGCCCTGCTGGACGCGGTGCCGACGCTGGAACCCTGAGCCGGTTTCAGACGACGCCTTGCAACAGCATGGCGTCGGCCACCTTGACGAAACCGGCGATGTTGGCGCCGTCGACGTAGTTGATCGTGCCGTCGGCCCGCGTGCCGTGGCGCACGCAGTGCATGTGGATGTCCTTCATGATGGCGTGCAGGCGCTCGTCCACCTCGGCATGCGTCCAAGACAGGCGCATGGCGTTCTGCGTCATCTCCAGCCCCGAGGTGGCCACACCGCCGGCATTGCTGGCCTTGCCCGGTGCGTACAACAGGCGTGCGGCAAGGAACACGTCGACCGCTTCCAGCGTGCTCGGCATGTTGGCGCCCTCGGCCACGCACACCGCGCCGTTGCTGACCAGCCGCTTCGCGTCTTCGGCGTCGAGCTCGTTCTGCGTCGCGCAGGGCAGGGCCACGTCCACCGGCACGTGCCAGGGGCGGCGGCCTGCATCGAAGTGCAGGCCGTGCTTGTCGGCGAACGCGGACAGCCGCCCGCGCTGCACGTTCTTCCACTCCATCACCTGCCTCAACCGCTCATCGCCGAGTCCATCGGGAACGACCAGCGTGCCGTCGGAGTCGGACAAGGTGACCACGCGTGCCCCCAGGTCGATGGCCTTTTGAGCCGCATATTGCGCAACGTTGCCCGAGCCGGAGATCGATACCCGCAGGCCGTCGAAGCTGCGGCCCGCGCGGTGCAGCATCTCCTGGGCGAAGTACACCGTGCCGTAGCCGGTCGCTTCGGGACGCATCAAACTGCCGCCGTAGGACATGCCTTTGCCGGTGAACACGCAGGACGCGTCGTTGGTGAGCTTTTTAAGCATGCCCGCCATGAACCCGACCTCGCGCGCGCCCACGCCGATGTCGCCTGCCGGCACGTCGGTGTCGGCACCCAGGTGGCGGTGCAGTTCGAACATGAGGGCCTGGCAGAAGCGCATGACTTCGCCGTCGCTCTTGCCCTTGGGATCGAAGTCTGATCCCCCCTTGCCACCGCCCATCGGCAGCGTGGTCAGGGCGTTCTTGAAGGTCTGTTCGAACGCGAGGAATTTCAGGATCGACAGGTTCACCGACGGGTGAAAGCGCATGCCCCCCTTGAAGGGGCCGATGGCGTTGCTGTGCTGCACGCGCCAGGCCCGGTTGACCTGCGTGTGGCCCGCATCGTCGATCCACGACACACGGAACTGGATCACCCGCTCGGGCTCGACGAGCCGTTCCAGCAGCGCCTGTTCCGCGTAGCGCGGGTGCTGCTCGACGAAGGGCCACAGGCTGGTCATCACCTCCTTGACCGCCTGGAGAAACTCCGGCTGGTGAGGATCGCGAGCCGACACGGCGCGCAGGAAATCGGCGACGGAACCGTATTTCAACTGGGTCTCCTGGAAATGGCGAAAAGAATCGCACCCGAATGGGGCGCGAAGATCGTTTTCGGTGCATTCTAGGACCGGGTGCGCACGACATTCGGGCGTTGACGCACCACCAACCCCGGGACGCTCGCATTTGGTGCGCCGCGGGCCTGCCGAGGCCCTGCGCCGCGGCGATGCAGGACCGACGTTGACGTCAGGCAGGCCCGGTACCGAAGCTTCGATTCAGGTTCACGAAGTTCGGCGGCAGCAGTTGCTGGCGCAACCGCGCGTATTCCCCTTGAAAATCGGC
Organism: Caldimonas mangrovi; assembly: GCF_023721835.1. GTDB lineage: Bacteria > Pseudomonadota > Gammaproteobacteria > Burkholderiales > Burkholderiaceae_C > Caldimonas > Caldimonas mangrovi. Next base: position 19,028 of record NZ_JAMKFE010000013.1, read on the forward strand.
CGCCGGTTGCCCCTCCAGTCGCGGCAGCTGGCGCACCAGACCGTCGATCAGCTTGAACGCTTCGACCCGTTGGTTGCCGCTTTTCAGGTACTGCGCCTGGCCCGCGAGGTCGAGCACCGCCTGGCACATCTTTTCTTTTGTCTCGGTCAGCACCGCCGACGGGTTGATGGCCGCCGAAATCGCCGTTGCAAGCCGGCCGAATTCCCGTACGCGCTGGTTTTCGGGAACTTGATGGAAGCGCATGATGGAGGCCGCCGACGGCAGCGGGGCGACGGCGCGAGCCGGTCGTGCCGCGCTCGCTGCTTGCCGGGTTCGGTCCAGCGCGGCCAGTGCGTCCGCGGTGAGCGGGGTCGTGGGCACCGCCGTGGAGCGCTCGCCGGCCTGCGCTGTGGTGGCCGCGTGCGTTGCAGGCCGCTTGGGCGGCGGCATCGACGGCTCCTCGGTCTGCTTGCGCTTCGATCCCGCCGCCGCGGCTGCTTCCTCGGGAGACACGTCGTTCAACAAGCTCATCACCGACATGGCGCGCGAGGCGGGTGCCCGGGGCGGGGCCGCTGTTGACGTGACGGACGAGGCGGTCAGATCGATGACCTGTGCAGGCGGCTGAGCCGAAGCCAGCGTGGCCAGCGCCTCCAGCCGACTGCCTGTCAGATCGACGACGGGCGTCGGCAGCGGCTGAGGCCCCGTGCTTTGCGCAGGCGATCCACCGGGCCGCGCCGTGCGGGGCGGCTGCACAGTGGCCGCCGGGGCACTTTCATCGGCGGCCGACCTTCGACGTGGAAGTTGCTCGGCTGCCGATGTCTCCTGTGAGGCGGGCTCAGCGCGCTGGTGGGCGGATGAGGGTTCGGGCGTGGGGCTGGTTCTCACGACGCCTCTGTTGACGGTGTTCCAACTGGATGGCATGGCTGATCGGCGGGCAGTTCGACGCCAGCAATCCTAGGCGTCGGATGACCCGTTCGACAGCCCCGACCTGAAAGCGTCGACAACAACGCGAAGCGCGCAGTGACGTGTTCCCGGCGGCAGCGCGGCCGGATCATGGTGCAATATGTCGCAGGATCTTCGTTTCGAATCAGGAGAGACCGATGATGACCCGCTCCTTTCGCCTGCCGGCTCTCGTGCCGGTCTACGCCGCGAGCCTCGTTGCACTGGCCCTCCTGCCCGTCGACGCGTCAGCGCAAACCGGCAAGACCACCGCCGTGATCGGTATGACGCTGGAACCTCCAGGCCTGGATCCCACCACCGGCGCCGCCGCCGCGATCGGCGAGATCGTTCACTACAACGTGCTCGAGGGCCTGACGAAGATCAGCGAAAACGGCAGCGTCTCGCCGCTGCTGGCCGAGAGCTGGAACGTCGAGCCGGACGGCAGGAGCTACACCTTCAAGCTCAGGCGCGGCGTCAAGTTCCATGACGGCGAGGCCTTCGACGCCAGCGACGTGAAGTTCAGCTTCGAGCGCGCCCGTGCCGAGGGCTCGACCAACAAGGCGAAGAAGGCGGTGTTCGACAACATCGCCCGCGTCGACACGCCCGACCCGCACACCGTGATCCTCACGCTCAACCAGCCGGACGGCACCCTGCTGTTCCGCCTGGGCGAGAACACCGCGGTGATCCTCGACCCGAAGAGCGCGGCCGCCACCGCGACGAAACCGGTCGGCACCGGGCCGTTCAAGTTCGAAAGCTGGGCCAAGGGCTCGGCGGTGGTGCTGAGCAAGTGGGACGGCTTTCGTGCGCCGCAGGCCGTCAAGCTCAAGCGCGTGACCTTCCGCTTCATCAACGACCCGGCCGCGCAGGTGGCGTCGCTGCTGGCCGGGGATGTCGACGCGATCCCGCGCTTCCAGGCGACGCAGAGCGTGGCGCAGTTCAAGAGCGACCCGCGCTTCGAGGTCCGGGTCGGCGGCACCGAAGGCAAGACCATCGTCAGCATCAACAACAAGCGCAAGCCGCTCGACGACGTGCGGGTGCGCCGCGCCATCGCCGCGGCGATCGACCGCAAGGCGCTGATCGACGGGGCGATGGACGGCTTCGGCACGCCGATCGGCAGCCACATGGTGCCCAGCGACGCCGGTTATGTCGACCTGACCGCCGTGAACCCGCACAACCCCGACAAGGCCCGGGCGCTGCTGAAGGAGGCGGGCGTCGCGACGCCATTGAACCTCACGCTGACGCTGCCGCCGCCGCAATACGCGCGCAAGGGCGGCGAGATCGTCGCGGCGCAGCTCGCGAAGGTGGGCATCGTCGCGAAGATCGAGAACGTCGAATGGGCGCAGTGGCTGTCGGGCACCTTCAAGGGCAATTTCGACCTCACCATCATCAGCCACGTCGAGCCGCTGGACATCATGGTCTATGCGAACCCGGCCTACTACTTCGGCTATGACTCCCAGGCCTTTCGCGACCTGATGGCGAAGTACAACGGCAGCATCAATCCGAAGGAGCGGCAGAAGCTGATCGCCGGCGCACAACGCATGCTGGCCGACGACTCGGTCAACGCCTTCCTGTTCCAGCTGCCGCAGGTGTCGGTCAGCAACAAGCGGCTCAAGGGGTTGTGGAGCAGCTCACCGGTGTTCGCCAACGACATGAGCGCCGTGGCGTGGCAGTGAGGGCAACCCGATGGCCGAACTGCATGAACTGAGCGCGGCCGAACTCGGGGCGCTGTATCGACAGGGCGCTGCGTCGCCGGTCGAGGCCACGCGTGCGGTGCTGCGCCACATCGAGCGCTGGGAGCCGCACCTGGAGGCGACCTATGCGCTGGACGGCGAGACGGCTCTGGCGATGGCGCAGGCGTCCGAGGCCCGCTGGATGAAGGGCGAGCCCGCCAGCGCGATCGACGGCGTGCCGACGATGCTGAAGGAAAACATCGCCACCCGGGGCGTGCCGGTGGCGCTGGGCACGGCGGCGACCGAACTGGTGCCGGCGGCAGCCGACTCGCCGCCTGCCGCCCGGCTGCGAGAGGCCGGCGCGGTGTTCCTCGGCAAGACCACGATGCCCGACTACGGCATGTTGTCATCGGGGCTGTCGAGCTTTCACCCGTTGACGCGCAACCCCTGGGGCCTGAGCAAGAACCCGGGCGGCTCCAGCTCGGGCGCCGGTGCCGGTGTGGCGGCGGGCTACGGGCCGTTGCACCTGGGCACCGACATCGGCGGCTCGGTGCGGCTGCCGGCCGGCTGGTGCGGCATCGTCACGCTGAAGCCCAGCCTCGGCCGCATTCCGATCGACCCGCCTTACCCGGCGCGCGTGGCCGGGCCGATGACCCGCACGGTCGAGGACACGGCCTTGCTGATGGAGGTGCTGTCACGCCCGGACGCGCGCGACCACATGAGCCTGCCTTACCAGCGCATCGACTGGGCGCGGCTCGATCGCGACGTGGCCGGCCTGCGCATCGGCCTGCTGATGGATGCCGGCTGGGGCACGCCGGTCGAGCCTCAGGTGCGGCAGGCCGTGCTCGATGCGGCCCGGGCCTTCGAGGCGGCCGGCGCCATCGTCGAGCCGATGCAGCCGTGGGCCGACCGCTCGATGATCGAAGGCGTCGACCGCTTCTGGCGCATGCGTTTTCACCTCGAGATGTGCAAGTTGCCGGCCGAGCGGCGCGACCGGGTGCTGCCCTTCATCCGCGCCTGGGCCGAAGGGGCCGCCGGCTTGAGCGGCGAGGCGGTGTTCGAGGGCTACAGCCAGACGCTGAACCTTCGCGCCGCGACGGTGGCGGCGACGCAGCCGTACGATTACGTGCTGTCGCCGACCGCCCCGATGCCGGCCTTCGCCGCCGAGCTGCCGTGCCCCACCGACGACGTGACGCGGCCGTTCGACCACATCGCGTTCACGCTGGCCTACAACATGAGCGAGCAGCCGGCGGCCTCGGTGAACTGCGGCTACACCGGCGGCGGTCTGCCGATCGGCCTGCAGATCGCGGGACGGCGCCACGACGACCTCGGCGTGCTGCAGCTGGCACGCGCCTGGGAACGCATGCGCCCGGCACAGCGCGCGTGGCCGCAACCGCCGCGGTGAGCCGGGAAGCCCGGGCTCCCGTCCACCTGCGAACCTCGATGCAGGATCCGCGCGGCGTGCCCGTCGGCACACGCTCCACCGAAGCGATGCGGCACGCCGAGCAGGCGCTGTGGCGCATGCTGTCCTTCTTCGGCGACCCGATCCCCGACCTCGATGCCGCCGCAGCAGCCGACCCGGGCTGGCTGCTGCCACCGGTGATGAAGGCCGGCTTCCTGTTGAGCCTGACGGAGGCCGCCTTCCGGCCGCAGGCCGAAGCGGCGCTGGCGGGCGCCGAGGCCGCGAGCCGTGGCGCACCCGCGCGCGAGCGCACCTTGCTCGCCGCGGTAACGCAAGGCTGGCAAGGCGACTGGCAGGCCGCCTGCGACACCTGGGACCGCGTGCTGCTCGATCACCCGCACGACATCCTGGCGCTGCTGTGGGCCCACTTCTTCGACTTCCATCGTGGTGACGCCTGGCAGTTGCGCCGGCGCGTGGCGCGCGTGCTGCCGCAGTGGGATGCGTCCGCGCCGCTGTACCCGTACGTGCTCGGCATGCACGCTTTCGGGCTGGAGGAAAACCACCTGCACGCCGAGGCCGAAGCCGCGGGCCGCCGGGCCCTCGACATCGATCCGCAGGTGCCGTGGGCGGTGCATGCGGTCGCGCACGTGATGGAGATGCAGGGGCGTTTCGACGAAGGCGCTGCCTGGCTGCGTCGGCATCGTCCGCACTGGTCGGTGGGCAACGGCTTCGCCGGCCATTTATGGTGGCATCTCGGGCTGTTCCGGCTGGAGCGCCTCGACACCGACGGCGCGTTGCGGCTGTACGACGAGCACCTGGGCGGGGATGCCGTGCAGATCGCCTTCCAGCGGCTGGACGCCACCGCACTGCTGTGGCGGCTGCATCTGCTCGGGATCGACGGCGGTGAACGCTGGCCCGCACTGGCGCAAGGCTGGGACCGCTCGGACGATGTGGCGGGGTGGTCGGCCTTCAACGACCTGCACCTGATGCTCGCGCTGGCCGGCGCGGCTGACGTGCCGGCCGCACGGCGGTGGCTGGCGCAGGTGGAACGCCGCGTCGAGACGACGGTTTCGACCGAGCGGCAGCTCGCCGCTCGCACCGGGCTGGCGTTGCTGCAAGGGCTGCTGGCGTACGCGCATGGCGACGACGAGGCGACCTGGCGGCAGCTTCATCCGTTGCGTCCGGTGGTGCAGCGTCTCGGCGGCAGCCATGCGCAGCGCGACGTGATCGACCAGACCTTGCTCGCTGCCGCCGCGCGCGGTGGCCTGCAGTCGGCCGGCCGTGGCCTGGTCAATGAGCGGCAGCTGGCGAAACCGGCGACACCGCTGACCCGTCACTGGGCCGGACGGCTCGGCGTGCGGCTCGACGGCCGCCCGTCGTGACTCAGCCGACCCGTGTCGAGATCCACCAGGTGGTGCCGCCAGCGTCCTTGACGCCGCCGCGCTTGTCTTCGTCCTGCTTCTTGACCGGCTCCTGCACCGCCTCGGCTCCTGCCTGCAGCGCGCGGCGGTAGGTGGCGTCCACGTCAGGCACGTAGACGTGCACGTGCGCCGACAGTGCCGGCCACGCCGGCGCACTGTCGGCCAGCATCACGACGCTGTCGGCGATGCGCACCTCGGCATGCATCAGGCGGCCTTCCGCATCGGGGTAGCGGCGCAGCTCGGTGGCGTCGAAGGCGCTTTTCAGGAACTCGATGGTGGCGGCCGCGCCTTGCACGACCAGATAGGGTGAGACGCTGGTGTAGCCCTCGGGCTTGTAGGCAACGGACATGGCAGTTCCTTGCTCGTGTTCGAAATGGCCATCGTGCATGGCAAGCGCTGCGCTGTCTTGTATGAATCGGAAGGCCTCAGCCGCTCCGGGGTGCCTGCGCGTTGCGCCGCCGGTAGGCGAGTTGCGCCCGTGTGAGGCCCAGCAGGCGCGCAGCGGCCGACAGGTTGCCGCCGGCACGCTCGACGGCCTCGGCCATCAACTGCTGCTCGATCGCGTCCAGCGACAGGCCGGCCTCGCCGGTGGCCCGCAGGCGCTCGAACAGGCTGCCGGGTTCGGCCTGCTCGTCGATGCGCTCGGCGCTGCCGGACAGTGCACCTCCCGTGCCCAGCGCCAGCAGCGCGCCCTCGCGCATCTGCTCGCGGCGCAACATGTGGGGCAGGTCGATCACACCGCCTTCGTCGGCGCTGATGACGCCGCGCTCCACCATGTTCTGCAACTCGCGGATGTTGCCTGGGAAGCCGTAGCCGAGCAGCGCCTTCACGGCGCGCGGCGTGTAGCCCAGCAGCCGGCGTCCATGCAGCCGGCCGTAGTGGTGCAGGAAGTGGCTCATCAGCAGCGGGATGTCCTCGCGCCTCTCGCGCAGCGGCGGCAGGTGGATGGGGAACACCTCGAGCCGGAAGAACAGGTCCTCGCGGAAGCGCCCGGCCTTCACCTCGGCCTGCAGGTCGACGTTGGTGGCCGCCACCACCCGCACGTCGACCTGGACGGTGCGCGAGCCGCCGACCCGCTCGATCTCGCCTTGCTGCAGTGCGCGCAGCAGCTTGCCCTGGCCGACCAGGCTCAGCGTGCCGATCTCGTCGAGGAACAAGGTGCCGCCGTCGGCCCGCTCGAAGCGCCCGGGGCGCGACGCGGACGCGCCGGTGTAGGCGCCGCGCTCGACGCCGAACAGCTCGGCCTCGATCAGGTTCTCGGGGATGGCCGCGCAGTTGATCGCGACGAAGGGCCGCTCCTTGCGCGGACTGATGCGGTGCAGCATCGACGCGAACATCTCCTTGCCGACGCCGGACTCGCCGGTGAACAGCACGGTGGCCCGCGTGGGGGCCACACGCGACAACAGGTGGCAGGCCGACTTGAACGCCGACGACACGCCGACCATTTCTTGCGCGTCGGCGCCGGCGAGTACGCTGCCGCCGAGCACCGCCGGCGGTGCCTGGCTGCCGTGCGATTGCGTGCTCAGAAAGTCACGTGCGTTCAGGTAGCGCAGGTCCTCGCTGACATCGCCCCAGGCTTCGGCCACCTTGCCGATCACGCGGCACACGTCGCTGCCCGTCGAACGGCACTCGACCTCGCGGAACACCACCAGCCGGCCCATCAGCCCGGTGACATAGCCCATGGCATAGCCCAGCTGCATCCAGCAGGCCGGCTCGGTGCCCAGTCCGTAGGCGGCGATGTGCTCGTCGTCCTCGGTGGAGTGCTGCCACAGGAACTCGCCGTGATAGTGGCCGCGCTCGGGGTCGATCTCGAACTCGACCGGCTCGACCTTGACCACGCCTTCCAGAGCGTGCAGCCGCGTGCCGGCCATGAACACCGGCACCAGGTCGCTGTCGGGCCAGCGTTCGCGCACCAGTCGCGCGTCGCGCGCACCCGATTCGTAGCCGGTGCGCGTCAGCAGACCGCGCGCCTGTTCCAGCCCCAGCGTGTCGATCAGCTCGCGGCGCAGCGTGCCGAGCGACGCGGTGTGCATCAGCACCATGCGCTGGTCGTTCAGCCAGATGCGCCCGTCGCCGGGCGAGAAGAACAGGCATTCGGTCAGGTCGGCCAGTTGCGGATGCTCTTGTCCTTCGAGCGGCGAGGGCTCGCCGCGCCGCATCAACGCGCCGGTGGCCCGGGACACATCGGCAAGGGAAACGCGCTGGGTGGGAGGACTCATGGGTACCGGGCGGTGGATCGATGCACTGCAGCAGTGTTCGGTGAGTTGATCATTTGAGCAAGCCGGCTCGCGGGTAAACACTGACCGCAGAGCGCGCATGCGACCCGCACGGAGCCTGCGGGTAAGTCCCGATCTCCCCTATGACGCAGCACCGTGTCCGACCCGGGGATGTGCTCGTTGCACCGGCCCGCGGCCCGCGGGTTGCGTAGCTCAGCGCGTCGGCCACCGTCTGGCCGGAATGCTGAACCTTCCAGGAGACACCCACGATGGGCACACCCGAGACCCTTCCCCTGATAGACCCCGGCCTCTGGCAGGGGCGCGTGTTCGACGGCGGCCAGTGGCGCGCGCCGCGCGGCGGCCTGCGCGATGTGGTCGAACCGGCCACCGGCAAGACCTTGGGCCAGACCGGCGTGGCGAATGCCGAGGACATGGGCGATGCGATCGGCCGTGCCCATGCAGCGCAGGCGGCCTGGGCCGCCACCGGCGCGCGCGAGCGTGCCGCGGTGCTGCTGAAGGCCGCCCGGTGGCTGCAGGAAAGCTTCGACGAGCTGGCGCTCGTGATCGCCCGCGAGACGGGGGGCATCGTGCCCAAGGGCCAGCACGAGGTGAAGGAGGCCGCGGTCATCTGCAACATCGCGGCCGGTCTGCCGATGCGGTCGCAGGGCGAGGTGCTGCCGAGCGTGCCGGGGCAGTTGTCGGTTGCGCGGCGCGTGCCGCATGGCGTGGTCGGCGTGATCTCGCCGTTCAACTTTCCGCTGATCCTCGGCATCCGCTCGGTGGCGCCGGCGCTCGCGCTCGGCAATGCGGTGGTGCTCAAGCCCGACACGCGCACGCCGATCAGCGGCGGCGTCATCATGGCCGAGGTGTTCCGCCGCGCCGGCCTGCCGGACGGCGTGCTGCAGGTGCTGCCCGGCGATGCCGAGGCGGGCGAGGCGCTGGTGACCGACGAGCGCGTGCCGATGATCGCCTTCACGGGTTCGCCCGCCGTCGGCCGGCGCATCGGCGAACTGGCCGGCCGCCACCTGAAGAAGGTGTCGCTGGAGTTGGGCGGCGCGAACAACCTGATCGTGCTGGAGGACGCCGACCCCGACCGGGCCGCCAGCGCGGCGGCCTTCGGCGCGTGGTTTCACCAGGGCCAGATCTGCATGGCGTCCAACCGCATTTTGGTGCACGAGTCGATCGCCGAGGCCCTGCGTCAACGGCTGGTCGCGAAGGCGCAGCACCTGCCGGTCGGTGACGGTGCCAGTGGGCAGGTCGCGCTCGGCCCGCTGATCGACCTGAAGCAGCTGCAGCGTTTCGACGCCGTCGTGAAGGACAGCATCGCCGCCGGCGCGACGCTCGATGCCGGTGGCCGCCACGAAGGGCTTTGCTACCGGCCGACCGTCTTGAGCGGCGTGCGCCCCGGCATGCGCGCGTTCGACGAAGAGCCGTTCGGCCCGGTCGCCAGCCTGGTGACCTTCCGCAGCGACGACGAGGCGGTGGCCTTGGCCAACCGCGGCGCGGGCGGGCTGGCCGCCGCGGTGATCAGCCCGTCGATCGGCCGCGCCATGGCGATCGGCCGTCAACTGAACGCCGGCATGGTCCACATCAACGACCAGACCGTCAACGACGAGTGCACCAATCCGTTCGGCGGGCCCGGCATCGGCGGCAACGGCAGCGCCGTCGGCGGGCCGGCGGACGTCGACGAGTACACGCGCTGGCAGTGGATCACGGTGAAGGACACGCTGCCCGCCTTCCCCTTTTGAACGGCATTGGAGACGCACATGACCCTCACTCACAAGACCGTCGTCGTGACCGGCTGCTGCTCAGGCATCGGGTCGGATTTCGCCAAGCTCGCACGTCTGCAGGGTGCGCGGGTGATCGGCATCGACCGCAACGAGCCGACACTGTCGCTCGACGGCTTCGTGAAGGCCGACCTGGGCGACCCGCAGGCGATCGATGCCGCGGTGGCGGCCTTGCCCGCGCACGTCGACGCGCTCGCCAACATCGCCGGCGTGCCGGGCACGGCGCCGGCGGACCTGGTGGCCCGGGTCAACTACCTCGGCCTGCGGCACCTGACGCAGCGCGTGCTCGACCGCATGCCGGCAGGCGGCGCCATCGTCAACGTGTCGTCCATCCTGGGTGCTGAATGGCCGCAGCGGCTCGAACTGCATCGCGCGTTGGCGCAGACCGGCGGCTTCGAGGCAGGCGCGCACTGGCTGCGCGATCACCCGGTGGCGCAGCCAACCTGCTACCAGTACTTCAAGGAGGCGCTGATCGTCTGGACATCTACGCAGTCGCAACGTGTCTTCCTGGAGCGCGGCGTGCGCATGAATTGCGTGGCGCCCGGGCCGGTGTTCACGCCCATCCTTGGTGACTTTGTCTCGATGCTCGGCCAGGAGCGGGTCGAGAAGGACGCACACCGCATGAAGCGCCCGGCCTACAGCGATGAAGTCGCGCCCGTGATCGCTTTCCTGTGCAGCGATGCGTCCCGCTGGGTCAGCGGCGTCAACCTGCCGGTCGATGGCGGGCTCGCATCCACCTACGTGTGATGCCGTCAGGCACGCAACAAGAACGAAACGGAGACCACCATGAAACACCGCATCCGCGCTGCTGCACTGGCACTGGCGCTGCTCTCGGCCGGCGCCGTGCGTGCCGAGCTGAACATCGGCGTGAGCCTGTCGCTGACCGGCCCCCTGTCCTCGCTCGGCCTGCCGCTGAAGGCGTCGCTGGCGCAATGGCCCGACACCATCGCCGGCGAGAAGGTCCGGCTGACGGTGCTCGACGATGCGTCGGACACCACCGGCGCCGTCAAGAATGCACGCCGCTTCGTGACCGAGCAGGTCGACGTGATTCTCGGCTCGTCGGGCGTGCCCGGCGTGCTGGCGATCGCGCCGGTGGCAACGGAAGGGCGCACGGTGCAATTGGCGTTCGCGCCGGCACCGCGGCCCGGCGGGCCGGGCGACTGGACCTTCGTGCTGCCGCAGCCGGTGTCGCTGATGTCCGACGCGGTGGCGCGCCGCATGGCCGACGACGGCGTGCGACGGGTCGCCTTTCTCGGCTGGAACGAAGGCTATGGCGAAATGTGGCTGCAGGCCTTCGGTGCCTCGGCCAGGAAGGCGGGTCTCGAGATCGTGGCCACCGAACGCTTCGCGCCGATCGACACTGCCATCACGGCGCAGGCCTTGAAGGTGGCGGGTGTGCGGCCGGACGCGGTGCTGATCGTCGGCGCAGGCTCGGCCGCCGCGATGCCGCAGATCAACCTGCGCGAGCGGGGCTATCGCGGCCCGATCTACCAGACGCACGGTGCCGGCTCACCCGACCTGGTGCGGGTGGGCGGCAGGCACATGGAGGGCACGGTGCTGCCGGCCGGGCCGGTGCTGGTGGCCGAGCAACTCCACGCCGCCAACCCGGTGAAGGCGGTGGCACTGGAGTACGTGTCGGCCTACGAGAAGGCGCACGGCCCCAACACCCGCACACAGTTCGGTGCGCATGCGCACGATGCGCTGAAGGTGCTGCAGCGGGTGGTACCCGTGGCGCTGAAGCAGGCGCGGCCGGGCACGCCGGCGTTTCGCCAGGCACTGCGCGACGCGCTCGAGTCGGAGAAAGAGATCGTGATCTCGCATGGCGTGCTGAACTACACGCCGACCGATCATCTCGGCTTCGACGAGCGCGGCGTGGTGATGCTGCGCATCGACGGCGGGCGCTTCCGCGTGTTGCCGCCGAGACAATGAGCGGCTCATGCCAGCCGCGCGTGGTTCGCGTGCTCGGTGCGCAACGCCCGGTACTGGGTGGGCGTGAGCCCCGAGAAGGCGCGGAAATCGTGGTTGAAGTGGGCCTGGTCGTGGTAGCCGCAGGCCAGCGCCAGTTCGGCGCCGTCGAAGCCGGCATCGGCATGCAGGCGTTGCAGCGCCGCCTGGAAGCGGCACACCCGGCTGTAGCGCTTGGGCGGTTGGCCGACCTGCGCGGTGAAGAGCTCGGTGAAGCGGCGCGCACTGAGGCCGGCGCGCTCGACCACCGCCGAGACGCTGGGCCCGCTCGTGTCGGCGCGCCACTGGGTCAGCGCCATTGCGACGGCGGGATGCAGCCGCGGGTCGCACCGACGCGCATCGGACTGCAATCGCGACAGCAGCGCGCGCTCGAGCACGGCGAAGCGCGCGGCGTCGCCGCGGGCCTCGTGCAGCCGTTCGCGCAGCTCGCAGGCCAGGCCGCCCCACAACAGGTCGAGCGGGGCGTCCGTGTCTGCCAGCTCGCCCAGCGGCAGCGTGAAGAAGGGCGCGGCCCCCCCAGCGCGAAAGGCGACACCGGCCAGCACCATGCGTGCCTCGAAGTCGACCACGCAGACCTGCGCATGGGCCCCGACGGCCACCATGCCGCCGGCCACCGAATCGCACGGCCCGCCGGGGCTCACGTCGACGATGAGTTGCAGCTTGCCGCTGGGCAGGACGCGCTCGCTCCAGCGTGCGCCGGGCGCTTCCCGGCCATCTCCTTCGTACAGCCACAGCCCCTCGACCCAACGGTCGAGCGGGGCACGGGCCCGGCGCGCAGAAAAACGCATGTCAGAAGAACGTCTCGCGGATGCCCTGCTGCTCGTACATGCGCTGCACCGCCGGACGCTCCAGCATGCGTTGCAAAAAGGCGCCCAGGTGCGGCAGGCTGCGGGCCGGCCGCGGGAAGAAGCGGGTCCAGCGGCACAGCGTCAGCACATAGGGGTCGAGCAGCGTGTAGGCGGTACCAAGGAGCCAGGGGTGGCCCGGCCGTGCGAACTCGGTGTCGAGCTGGTCGAGCAGCGTGCCGATCTTCTGCTCGGCGCAGACCTTCACCTCGGCCACCGCGCCGGGCGTCTCGGCCCACCGTTCGGGGTACCAGTACACCATCAGCGCCGGCTGCAGCGTGTCGGCCAGCCACATCAGCCACTTGTAGGCATGCGCGCGCTCCGGCGTGCCCAGCGCCGGCAGCAGCCCGCCCTCGGGATGCGTGTCGGCCAGGTGCAGGCAGATGGCCGCGGTTTCGTACAGCACCAGGTCGCCGTCCACCAGCACCGGGATCAGCCCGTTGGGATTGAGCTTCAGATAGTCGGGCGACTTGTGCGCGTTCTGCTGCCGGTCCACCAGCGTCAGGCGGTAAGGCACGCCCAGTTCTTCCAGCAGGATGTGCGGCACCATCGCGGCCGTGCTCGGGTAGTAATACAGCTCCATCGTCGGTTCCAGGGTGGGTCAGCTCAGGGCGGTACGTGCCGCCGACATGCGGGCTGCGAGCACGTTGAGTGCCAGCCCGGCGATCACCAGCGCGGCGGCGGCGAGCTTCCAGCCGGGCAGCGGCTCGCTCAGCCACCACGCGGCCGCGCCCATGCCGAACACCGGCACCAGCAACGCACTGGGTGCCACGGTAGCGGTAGGGTGCCGCGAAAGCAACCAGTTCCAGGCGGCATACGCGAACAAGGTGTTGCCGACCGCCTGCCAGACCACCGCGCTCCAGGCGCTCCAGCTGGCGCCGGTGAGCGCCGTGCCGATCAGCTGCGACCCTTCGAAGACCAGGCTGAGCGCCAGCAGCGGCGGCACCGAAAACAGGCTGGACCACACCATGAAGGCCAGCACGTCGACCCGCCCGGCCGACTGCGCGACCAGGTTGGCGCAGGCCCAGCAGAACGCAGCCGCCAGCACCAATGCCAGGCCGAGCAGGGTGGTCGTGCCGTCGCTGAGCAGGGCGATCACGCCCATGCCGGCCACAGCCAGTGCGAGCGCCAGCCACTGCACCCTTGTCAGGCGCTCGCCCTTCAGTGCGATCGACAGCCCGATCGTGAAGAACACCTGGGTCTGGACCACCAGCGACGCCATGCCGGGCGAGATCGACGTGCGCATCGCCAGGAACAACAGGCCGAACTGGCCCGCACCGAGCACCACGCCGAAGGTGGCCAGCGTGCGCCAGCGCACCGGCGGCCGGCGGATGAACAGCAGGAACGGAAACGCCGACAGCGCAAAACGCAGCGCTGCGAACAGGAAGGGCGGCAGCTCGGCCAGGCCGAGCTTGATGACGACGAAGTTGGTGCCCCAGACGAAAACGACGGCGAGGGCGAGCAGGAGGTGCGAAGCCGGCATGGCATGGAGTGTCTAACATGTAATCAATTACCGCTCGTCACCGTGCTGCCATGGAGGCTGGCTACCGTGAGATCAGGGCCCGCGTCGTGGCCCGTCAACCTACAGCGGAGTACTTCATGCGTCGAACCCTCCTTCTTGCCGTGCTGGCCTGCGCAGCCGCCGTGCCGGCCCTGGCGACCCCGTTCCACGACCACCACGACCGCCATGGCGGCAAGGACGTGGACGTGCAGCTCGGCCCGCGCCCGTTTTTCCTGGTCAACGACATGGCCGACGGCCCGCTCAAGCGGCACCTGCAGGCATGTGCGCAGCGGCCCCGCTACCGCAGCAGCGACTTCTCCATCGGCCACCGCGGTGCGCCGATGCAGTTTCCCGAGCACACGAAGGAATCCTACGAGGCGGCCGCGCGCATGGGCGCCGGCGTCGTCGAGTGCGACGTCACCTTCACCCGAGACAAGCAGTTGGTCTGCCGCCACGCGCAGAACGACCTGCACACCACCACCAACATCCTGGCCACGCCGCTGGCCGCCAAGTGCACCCGCCCGTTCACGCCGGCCACCTTCGATGCGGCGGGCAACCTGGTGACGCCGGCCAGCGCCGAATGCCGCACCAGCGACATCACGCTGGCCGAGTTCAAGACCCTGCGCGGCAAGATGGACGACTCCAACCCGCGCGCCCGCACGGCCGACGAATACATGAAGAGCACGACCTCGTGGCGCACCGACGTGTATTCCGGCCCCAGCAGCGGCACGCTGCTGACGCACAAGGAAAGCATCGAGCTGTTCAAGCGCCTGGGCGTCAAGATGACGCCCGAGCTGAAGTCGCCCAGCGTCGCGATGCCCTTCGACGGCTTCACGCAGGAAGCGTATGCGCAGAAGATGATCGACGAGTACAAGCAGGCCGGCGTGCACCCGAAGCAGGTGTTCCCGCAGTCGTTCGACCAGGCCGATGTGCTGTACTGGGTGCGCAACGAGCCGGCCTACGGCCGCCAGGCGGTGTACCTGGACGACGCCAACACCGTCGCCGACCTGCCGGGCTACGGCGAGCTGGCGGCCTACAAGGCGCAAGGCATCAACATCGTCGCGCCGCCGCTGTTCGCGCTGCTCACGCACGACGGCAACGGCCACATCGTGCCGTCGCAGTACGCCAGGAACGCCAAGGCCGCCCGGCTCGACATCATCACCTGGACGCTGGAGCGCTCGGGCCTGCTCGCCGACGGCGACAACGGCTTCTACTACCAGACCTTCGACCCTGCCGTTACCCGCGAGGGCGACGTGATGCGCGTGCTCGACGTGCTGGCGCGCCAGATCGGCGTGCTCGGCGTGTTTTCCGACTGGCCGGCGACGACGTCCTTCTACGCCAACTGCATGGGCCTGAAGTGAGCCGCAGGTGCCGGCTCAGACCGGCACCTGCGGTCCCAGCACGCGCAGCAGTTCGTCCGGTGTCGTTTGGCCGGCGTGCACCTTTTCGCGCCCGTCGTCCAGCAGGCCGAGCATGCCCCGTTCACGCGCCAGCGCCGACAAGCGCTTGACGCTGGCACCTTCGAAAATCGCATCGCGCAGGTCCTCGTCGAGCAGCAGCACTTCGTGCAGGCCCACGCGGCCGGCGTAGCCGTGCGAGCAGCGGCGGCAACCGCGGCCGCGGTAGGTCTTGAGCCCGGGCTCGGTGAACAGCGGCCCCAGCTGCGCGAGCACCAGGTGCGAGACCGGCGCTTCCTCGCGGCAATGCGGGCAGATGCGACGAACCAGCCGCTGCGCCACGATCGCCTCGAGCGCCGAAGCCAGCAGGAAGGGCTTGATGCCGAGGTCGAGCAAGCGCGCGACCGTCGCGATGGCCGAGTTGGTGTGCAGCGTCGACAGCACGAGGTGTCCGGTCATCGCGGCATGCAGTGCCACCTCCGCGGTCTCGCCGTCGCGGATCTCGCCGAGCAGGATCACATCCGGGTCCTGCCGCAGGATCGCGCGCAGCACGGCGGCGAAGTTCAGCCCCAGCCGCTCGCGCACGGGCACCTGACCGGCCATATCGACGAAGGCTTCGACCGGATCTTCGACGGTGATGTAGTTCTTCTCCGGCGTGGCCTCGTGCTGCAGCAGCGCGTACAGCGTGGTCGTCTTGCCGCTGCCGGTCGGCCCGGTCGCCAGGATCAGCCCCTGGGGCTTGGCGATCGCGTGCAGCAGGCGCTTGCGGTTGGCATCCGACAGCCCGAGCACATCGACCGACTGCGGGGCGCCCTCGCGGTCGAGCACGCGCATGACGATCTTCTCGCCGTTGAGCGTCGGCAGCGTCGAAATGCGCAGGTCGGCGGTTCGCAGCGACGAGCGCACGGTGATGCGGCCGTCCTGCGGACGACGACGCTCGGCGATGTCGAGCTCGGCCATGACCTTGATGCGCGAGACGACCGAAGGGTGCAGGTTCAGCGGAACCTGGATCTTGTCGGCCAGCACACCGTCGATGCGGTAGCGGATGATGACGTACTTCGAGCGCGGCTGGATGTGGATGTCGCTGGCACCGAGCCGCAAGCCCTCGAGCAGGATCGCGTTGACGAGCCGGATCGCAGGCGGCTCCGACGAACCGGACAACAGGCGTTCGATCGATTCCTCGTGCGCTTCGTCGTCGAGCACGATTTCGATGCCTTCGTACGGATCGTCATCGCCGACGGTGGCGACGAGGTCGCGAAAGTCGTGCTGCACGGTGCCGAACACGCGCTGCAGCGCGGCCTCCATCGCAGCCGGCATGGCGACCACCGGCTCGATGGTGCAGCCGGTACTGAACTTCAGCTCCTCGATCAGGCCGAGGTCCATCGGGTCGGTCATCGCCAGCGTGATGCGTTTGCCGTTCAGGCGCACCGGCAGCACCCATTGGCGCTGGCACACGGTGGCGGGCACCAGAGACAGCGCGTCGGCCGGTGGCTGCACTTCGGTCAGATCGATCGGCTCGAACAGCAGTTCCTTGGTCAGGATCTGATGGATCTGAGCCTCCGGCACCCACTGCTTGTCGTGCAACTGGCGCATCACGGGCGTCTTGCGCAGCTCGAACTCGGCATGGATCTGCTGCAATTGGCGGCTGTTGAGCTGCCCCTTCTTGTGCAACATGATCGCGAGCTGGCTGCGGTTCGACGTCATCAACCGGTTCAGCGCCTCGATGTCGCGCCCCTGCTCGCGCGTCTGTGCTTCGAGCTGGCGATTGCGCTGGATCAGCTCGTACTGCTCCAGCGCCAGCCCGATGGTCAGCCGCAGGTCGTCGTCGTTCCACGGCTTGAGGATGAAACGGTAGACCGCTCCTTCGCTGATGGCGCCCATCACGGCGTCCGTCTCGCCGTGCGCCGTCAGCATCAGCCGCAATATGTCCGGATAACGCTTGCGAACCTCGCGCAGCAAGTCGGCACCATTGGTACCCGGCATGCGGAAGTCCGTCATCACGAGATGGAAGCGGCCTTGCTCCAGCTTCTGCAGCGCTTCGCGCGCCGACTGCGCGACCTCGATGGCATAGTTGCGGCCGCGGAAGATGCGCTGCAGCGACGACAGCACATTCGGCTCGTCGTCGACGAACAGCAGGCGATACGATGCGCCGGGCGGTTGCGACGCAGGCGCCGGCGGGGCGGGAGCGGTGCCGCCGAAGAGCGCGTCGTAGCGGCTCACGTCGGCACTCCTGCAGCTTCCACGCCAGCGGCCGGCAGACGCAGCTCGACCTCGGTGCCGGCGTCCGGTCCCGGGCGCAGCAGCAAACGGCCGCCGTGCAGCCGCGCGGTTTCTGCGGCCAGACTGAGGCCGAGGCCCACGCCCTGGCCTACGTCCCGCGTCGAGAAGAACGGGTCGCAGGCACGGGCGCGGGTCTCTTCACTCATGCCGCAGCCGTTGTCGCACACACGCAGGCTCAGCTCGTTCCCGTCGAGCGTGCAATGCAGTTCGATGCGTCCGTTATCGCCGACCGCCTGGCTGGCGTTGCGCATCAACTGGTGCAGCGCCTGGCTGATCCGGGCCGGTTCGCAGACCCAGTACAGCAGCTCGGGCCCGCAGTAGTGCAACGTCACCGTGCCGGGGATCTCGGTGCGGATCAGCGCAATGACCGCCTTGGCCAGCGCCGCCACGTCCGCCTCGCAGACGCTGGATCGGTCCACGTTCGAGAACTGGCGCAGATGGGCGACGATGGTCGCGATGCGACGAGCGCCCTCCAGTGCTTCGTCGAGCAGCGCGCCGAAGTCGTCGATCAGCTCGGTGCCGCTGGGGGCGGTCAGGGGACGGAGTTCGCCCAGATAGTCACGCGCCGTGCGCAGGTTCGACGAGAGGAAGCCGACCGGGTTGTTGATCTCGTGCGCCATGCCGGCGGCCAGCTGTGCGACCGACCGCAACTGCTCGGCCTGGAAGGCATACAGCTGGGCCCGCTGCAGCTCGGCCACCTGTTGCTGCACCCGCTCCTCCAGCTGTGCGGCAAGGCCTCGGTAGCGGGCTTCGGACGCGAGCACGCGTTCGTAGTCGGCCTGCGTGGCGGTGATGTGCAGCCGCGATGCCAGCCTGTAGCGGATGCGTTCGCGCACGTAGCGAGAAAATACCGCGCGCACGGGGTCGGCCAGGGGCTCGAGAGCGGCGCGCACGGCGAGCAGGGACTCGAGTTCGTGCTCGATGACCCAGTCGCCGGCCTCGGCCTGCTGGGGCGGAAGCAGTCGGACCGGCGCCCGGTGCAGCGCCGACAGCCAGTCTTGCCAGTCGGCGAGTTCGGCGTCGCCGAAGAGGTCGGCGAAGTCGATCTCGGCATCGAAGGACGCAATCGAAAGGTCGGTGGTCATGTCTCGAGTCCAAGAGAGCGAAGCAGCGCCTGCGACGTCAGCCCGTGCTGGCCGGCCAGACCGTGTTCGGCCTCCAGGCTGGGCAGCACCCGCAGCAGCAGCTCGCGGAACGTGGAGCCGACGCCGATGCCTTTCAGCGCGGTGGCGAGTGCCGGCATGCCCCACGGCGTCGGCCCCCAGCGCTGCGCCAGCTCTTCCTCCGGAACGATCTCGGGCAGGTCGCGCTTGTTGAACTGAAGCACGACCGGAAAGCGCTCGATGTCCCGGCCCAGTTTTGCCAGGTTGTCGGCGAGGTTGCCGAACGAGGCGGCGTTGTTCGCCGTCTGACGCAGTTGCGAGTCGGCCACGAAAACCACCCCGTGGCAATCGGCCAGGATCGCCTTGCGCGTGCTGTCGTGCTGTACCTGCCCGGGCACGGTGAACACCTTGAGCTTGACGAGCAGGCCGGAGGGGGCGCGCACGCCCAGCGGCAGCAGGTCGAAGAACAGGGTGCGATCATTGCGGGTATCGAGCGCGATCAGTTCCCCGCGCTGCGTGCTGCTGATCTCGTCGTGCAGGCGCTGCAGGTTGGTTGTCTTGCCGCTGAGCGCCGGTCCGTAGTAGACCAGCTTGATCACCAACTTCTCGTGGGCTGCGTCGGGTTGCGTCATGGCGTGGCGTGTCGCCGCGGGGCGTTCGCTTCGTGGGTACGGTATTTGCGGCCACCGCGCGTGCATGGGGGCGCCCACGGCGGCCGTGTACCTCGAAAACATCGACAGCGTGCCAGCAGGCTTGAGGGTGGAGCGGACCCGCAGGCCTGAAGACGTGACGAATGTCTCGGTGATGTACCTGCCCGGCAAAAAAAGAGCCCGGGCAAGGCGAACCTTTGACCGGGCGAGGGCAGGAGGCCGGCGCCACCGGCCTCGGAGGAAAAGCTGGAGCGCCTAGAAGGCGTAACCGACCGACATCGTGAACACCACGGGCCGGAAGTCGATCGTCGTGCGGCGCACGATGGTGTCTCCGTCGGCCGTCGTGGTCGTGGCCTTCAGGTCGCTCTTCACCTTGGCAGCGGCCACCGTGGCATTCAGCGACCACTTGTCGGTCAGCGCGTAGCTGGCACCCACCTGGGCGGCCAGGCCCCACGAGTCGGACAGCTTCAGCTTGGTGGGGCCGCCGCTGGCCCAGTTGCCGGCGGTGGTGCTCTTGGTGTCGGTGAAGCGGGTGTAGTTGATGCCGATGCCGACGAAGGGGCGCAGCTTGTCGCCGGCGCTGCCGAAGCGGTAGTTCGCGAACAGGGTCGGCGCCACCTGCTTGGACGACGAGATCTGGCCGAAACCTTCGAGCGAGCCGCGGCCGTGGACCTTGTGCTTGGGCGGAATGCCGAGCGCGAGGTCGATGCCCCAGTGGTCGTCGAAATAGCGCTGGTAGCCGAAGATCAGGGTCTTCGCGTCGTCGACATCCAGCCGCGCGTCGGGCGGGGTCGATGGCCCTTCGAGCGCATCGGCCTTGGAGTTGATGTTGATGTAGGCGCCACCGATGTAGACCATCTGGCTTTGCGCGTGGGCGGCGGTGCCGGCGAGGCCGCACAGGGCCGCCGCCAGCAGGGCGGGCAGGAATTGCTTCATGAGTTCTCCGCGAGAAGCGCTTTACAGGCCGAGTTGGAGGACTTGCTGGAAGTAGCCCCGAATCAGCGCGTTGCAGAACGGCGGCACCAGCGCGCCGTGGTATTGGGCTTGCACTTCGGCACCGGCCTGGGTTTTGCGTGCCTGGAAGCCGCCGTAGATCGCGTCGCCGGTGGCGCCGGCCGGCAGGGTGGCCCGGGTTTCCAGGTCGAAGGCCGGGACCGCCGCCTGCGCCGGCAGGCGCGAATTCAGGTCGGCCTGCATCGCCGTGGTGTTGACCGCATAAAACACCGTCGGGTCCTGCGCGCCGCCGCACATCGCCACCGGGCGCGTTGGTGTCCAGCCGAGCAGCGTGTTGCGCGCCAGGCCCTGGCGGAACCCGTTGTTCTCGTTGCTCAGGAAGTCCTGCCGGTAGCTGTCGGTGAGCAGCCCGCCGGTGCCGAACAGCAGCGTGAAGGTCGGGTCAGCCGGCAACCGGCCTTCGGCGATCAGCGTCGCGAGCGGCGTGTCGGTCGGAAACAGCCTTTCGGCGGTGGCGGCGTAGGGGCTCTGGTAGGCCTCGGTCGGGGAACCGTAAACGTTGCCGTACGAGCGCTGGTATGACGTCAGCAGCATCGGCGTGAAGATGGTGGCACCGGCATTGATCGGCCCGGACCCGTTGACGACCATGCCGAAGGCCAGCAGGTTGTAGGGCCCGGACATCGGGCCCGACGCCGTCACCGTGAATTCGCTCGCGTAGTGGGTCTGGATCTCGCGATGGGTGGCCATCGCGACGTGGCCGCCTTGCGAGTAGCCGGTGATGAGCAACTGCGCCGACGGCTTGACTGCGCTCTCGGCATTCAGGTGGGCCTTCGCGGCACGCAGCCCGTCGATCATGTCGACGGCCTGGGCCTGGGCGTTGAGATAAGGGTGCCAGGTCAGGCTGGAACGGTCGTAGCCGAGGTAGTTGGGAGCCACGACGATGAAACCCTGGGCGGCGTACATCGCCATCATCAGGCTGGCTTCCTGGTCGGTCTGCACGTCGGCCATGTTCTTCGAGCGTGCGGTGGTCGTGCCGTGGGCATACAGCACCACCGGGCGCTCGCCCTGGCAGGCAGCGCCGTCGCCGCTGGGCACCAGCACGCCGGCCGACGCGGTGGCGGGTTCGCCGGCCGGGTCGCGGGTCACGTACATCACATAGCGGACGTCGACGTCGCACTGCGCGGCGCCCGACAGGGGCTGCAGCCCGCTGGCCTGGGTGCCGGCATCGATCTGCGCGATGGTGGCGTGGCCGGCCAGCGTGGACGCAAGGATCTCACCGCGCTCGGACGGCGGGTCGTCGTCGCCCCCGCCGCCGCCGCAGGCAGCCAGGAGCAGGGAGGCGGAGAGCGCAGCCGCAAGCGCGGGCGAGCGTAGGCGTGAGACGTGCATGGGGTCCTTTCTTCAAAAACGAACGAACGTTCGTGTTTCGAGGGCCGGACTATAGGGAAGGCTGTCGCAGCCGTGACAGACGGGGAAACCCTTTCCCTGCGTTCACGGGGAAGGGTTGAAACCTGTTGACCCGGCCGACGGGATTTGCCAGGCAGCCCGGAGCAGGTAGCTTGCCTGCGTAAGACCACCGGCGTAGCCGGTGCAACGCTGCAGCCGCCACGACGCGCCGGCGCCGGCGCGCGGCGCGAACACCGGTACGCCCCCGCCGAGCGCGACCGGCACGGTGCTCAGCACCAGCTCGTGCAGCAGCTCGGCGTCGAGGAAGGCACGTGCCACCTCGCTGCCGCCAACGAGAAAGACGTGGCGCCGCCCGAGCGAGCGCCACAGCGCATGCAGCTGTGAAGGCGTGGCGGCGGTGACTTCGGTATCCGGCGGCAGTGCGCCAAGATCGCGCTGCCGCGTCATCACCCAGCAAGGCTTGCCTGCGTAGGGCCAGTCGCCCAGCGCCCGGCAAGCCTCGTAGGTGCGCCGGCCCATCACGACCGCGTCGACACTGTCGTAGAAGGCGCGGTAGCCGTAGTCTTCGCCGCCGGACGGGTCCACGGGCGGCAGCCAGTCGAGTTCGCCGTCGGGACCGGCGATGTGGCCATCGAGCGAAGCGGCCACGAAGTAGGTGATGCGTGTCATGTTGAAGGCGAATCGGAAAGAGTAGAACGTTTGCCGCAAACGTTGCAAGCACGAGAACTCGTAGAGTCCCCGGGGGCGGTGCTCAGGCCCTCAGGCAGCGCTCGTACTCCTCCGCTTCCGCCTCGGATTTGCGGAACAGATCGGCCAGCGTGCGGCCCGGCTCGTCGTGGAAGCGTTCGTTCAGCGGTTCGGTCTCGCGGATGCGGTCGACGCGGAAACTGCGGAAGTCCTCGCGGGCTTCGCACCATGCGCCGAGCGTCCACACCTTGCCCCAGTAGAAGCAGCCGAGCGGGCGGATCACGCGTTGCGTGACGCTGCCTTTGAGGTCTTCGTAGTCGATGCGCAGCTTCACGCGCGCCTCGATCGATTCGCGCAGTCGTGCAAGCCGGTCGAGCGTGGCCGGATTGCCGACCGGCGGCGCGTACAGCGCGATGCTCTCGGCCGCGACGCGCGCGGCGGCGGGCAGCACCGTCATGATCTTGCCGAGCGCCGCTTCGGCCTGGCGCGCCAGCGCCGGATCGAGCCAGCCTTGCGCCAACCGCACCGCTGCGGCGAGCGACTGCGCTTCCTGGCTCGTGAACATCATCGGCGGCAGGTCGTAACCGGCGCGCATGCGGTAGCCGACACCCGCCTCGCCTTCGATCGGTACGCCCTGCGACTGCAGGTCGACGATGTCGCGGTAGACCGTGCGCTCGGACACCTCGAGCCGGCCTGCCAGCCAGGCGGCCGTGCTCAGCCGCCGGCCGCGCACCAGCTGCACGATCTCGAACAGGCGTTCAGCGCGGCGCATGACCCATCTCGTCGAGTTGCAGCAACAGCTCGGTGCGGCGCTCCTGCTGGATTTCGCGCCACGGCCGGCCTTCCTGCGCGCCTACCAGCGCGTAGAGCATGTTCACGCTCGTGGCAGGCCAGGCGGCGCGCAGGCGGACGTACAGCTCGAGCGCGTCCGCCTGCCGCAGTTGCTCGGCGGTGTGCACGCCCACGCGCCCGAGCACCTCGGCGCTTCTCGGGCCCAGGTTCTTCAGCGTACGAAGTGGGGCGGGTGCATGCATCGTCAGCTCCTGCTTCAGGGGGCTCAGTTCATCGCATGCAGGCCGACCCGGTTGCCTTCCGGGTCGAGGATGTGTGCGAAGTAGCCGTGGCCGCCACCGATTTCGGTGCGCGGGATCGCAATCTTGCCCCCGGCGCGCTCGACGCGCGAGAGCACCGCGTCGAGCGAGGGCTCGGCGTTGAGGTAGACCACCGTGCCGCCTTCGACGCCGGGCACCGCGCCTTCGCCCTGCGCCAGGCAGCCGCCGACGCCTTGCGACGGGTCGCTCGGGAACATCGCCATCTTGTACTCGCCCATGTCGTTGCGTTGCAACGGGGCTTCGAGCATCGCTTCGTAGAACTGCTGGGCGCGGCCGATGTCGCGGGTCGGAATTTCGAACCAGTTGACGGCGTTGCGTTGGGTCTGTTGTGCCATGGTGAGCTCCTTGAGGGGTTGAGGGAGCCGTCATGGTGCGCGGCGGCTCCTGACAGCGTGGTGGCAGGAGCGTGACAAGAGGGAGAAGCTTCCATGCGCCGCCACGGCGGCGGCGCGCTGCCGTCAATCGGCCTTCACGGTGCGATCGGCCGCCCAGGCACGCAGCGCTTCGATCTTCTCCGCCATCACCACCGACAGCGGTCGGGTGCGGTCGACTTCGGCCTCGATCAGTGTGTCACTGAGCGGCACGCGTTGCGCGTGCGCTTCGTACAACGCGCAGATCACCGCCTGCTCGATCTCGGCGCCCGAATAGCCTTGCGTGCGCGCGGCCAGGCGCGGAAGATCGAAGTGCGACGGGTCCTGCTCACGCTTGGCGAGGTGGATGCGCGCGATCTCCTGCCGCGCGGGGCCGTCGGGCAGGTCGACGAAGAAGATCTCGTCCATGCGACCCTTGCGTACCAGCTCCGGCGGCAGGCGTTCGATGTCGTTCGATGTGGCAACGATGAACACCCGGCTCTTGCGCTCGGCCATCCATGTCAGCAGCGTGCCGAGCACGCGGCGCGATTCGCCGTTGTCGCTGTGGTCGCTGGTCGACAGGCATTTCTCGATCTCGTCGATCCACAGCACGCACGGCGCCATCGAGTCGGCGGCCTTCAGCGCTTCGCGCAGGTTGCGTTCGGTCTCGCCCAGCCACTTGTTGTAAAGCGCGCCGAAGTCGAGCCGCATCAGCGGCACGCCCCAGGTGCCGGCCACGGCCTTGGCAGCCAGGCTCTTGCCGCAGCCTTGCACGCCGAGCAGCATGATGCCCTTGGGTACATCCAGCCCTTGCGCTCCCGCTTCGTCGAGGAAGGGCGCGCGGCGGCGGTCGAGCCAGCGCTTCAGGGCCGCGAGACCGGCGACATCGGCGAACTCGGCGGTGTCGAGCTCGAACGAAAGCGAGCTGTCGCGGCTGAGGATCTGCTGTTTCTGGTTGATCACCCGCGGCAGGTCGTTGCCGTCGAGCACGCCGTCATGCTCGATCGCATGGCGGATCAAGCGGCGCACGTCGGGCTCGGCCAGCCCGCGCAGCAGTCGCAGCAGCATCTGCAGCGCTTCCTGTTGGCCCTGCAGGCGCTTGGGCGCGTGGCGTGTCTGCCACGACTGCACCTCTTCCTGGAAGATGCGCTGGATGCCGGTCTCGTCGGGCAGCGACAGCGCGAAACGCACGGTCAGCTTGTCGAGCTCTGGCGGCACCTCGGTGCGGTGGCTCATCAGCACTAGCGTGCGCGGCACGCGGTCGTAGTCGGCAGCGATCTCCTTCAGCAGCCGCACGTGCAGCGGGTCGTTCAGGAAGGGGTGGAAATCGAGCAACGCATAAACGCCGGGCTGGCGCACGTTGCCGACATGGCGCAATGCAGGGGCCGGGTCTTGCGTGGAGGCGAATGCGATCTGGGTCTGCAGCGGCTTCCAGCCGGTGGTGACCGACCAGGTGTGCACCGGCAATTGCCGTCGCGACGCGCAGCGCGCCAGCAGGTTCACGGCGCGTTGTTCCTCATGCGTCTCGATCGCGATGATCGGGAAGCGCGAGGCGATCAGCAGTTCCAGGTCGTGCTCGTCTTTCATGGCGCGGCGAGTCGGTGTGGTCGTCCGTCACCGCGCATCGACGGATGCGCCGTGGCCCCCTCCGAGAGGCGGGCCAATTTAGCACAGGGGAACGCCCGGTCGTTATTCGAGCGTGGCCTGCCTGACCGCATGCTCCCAGCGCTGCATCAGCTCCTCGGCGCGGCCGCGTGGCATCGTCGGCATGAAGCGCCGCTCCACCTGCCACTGATCGCTCAATTCGTCGAGGCTCCGGTAGACGCCGCAGCTCAAGCCGGCCAGGTAGGCGGCGCCGAGCGCGGTGGTCTCGATCACTTTCGGCCGCACCACCGGAATGCCCAGCAGGTCGGCCTGGAACTGCATCAGCAGATTGTTGACGCAGGCGCCGCCGTCAACGCGCAGCTCGGCCACCGGCGAGCCGCCGGCGGCCACGGCATCGCGGCTCATGGCCTGCAGCAGTGCCGCGCTCTGGAAGGCGATCGATTCGAGCGCTGCGCGTGCGATGTGCGCGGCGCCGCTGCCGCGCGTCAGGCCGACGATGGTGCCGCTGGCATTGGGCTTCCAGTACGGCGCGCCCAGGCCGGTGAAGGCCGGCACGAACATCACGCCGCCGGAGTCGGGCACCGACTCGGCCAGCGACTCGACCTCGCTCGACGCCTTGATCGCGCGCAGCCCGTCGCGCAGCCACTGCACCACCGCGCCGCCGATGAAGATGCTGCCTTCCTGCGCGAACTCGGGTGTCGCCGTCGGCTGCGCGGCCGACGTGGTGACCAGCCCGTTGGTCGACAGCTTGGTGCGTGTACCGGTGTGCATCAGCATGAAGCAGCCGGTGCCATAGGTGTTCTTCGCCAGGCCCGCGCTGAAGCAGGCCTGCCCGAACAGCGCCGATTGCTGGTCGCCCGCGATGCCGCCGATGCGCAGGCTTTTGCCCAGCAGGTGCGCATCCGTCTCGCCGTAGACGTGTGCCGACGGATGCACCTCGGGCAGCAGGCTGCGCGGGATGCGCAGTGCGGCCAGCAGCTCGTCGTCCCACCGGTTGCGGTGGATGTCGAACAGCATCGTGCGCGAGGCGTTGGTCACGTCGGTCACGTGCAGCCGTGCGCCTGTGAGCTGCCACACCAGCCAGGTGTCGACGTTGCCGAAGGCCAGTTCGCCGCGTTCGGCGCGCTCGCGCACGCCGGGCACGTGGTCGAGGATCCACTGGATCTTGGTGCCGGAGAAATAGGCGTCGATCACCAGGCCGGTCTTTTCGCGCACCAGCGGCTCCAGCCCCTGCCCGCGCAGCGCAGCGCAGATCGGTTCGGCCCGGCGGTCCTGCCAGACGATCGCGTTGTAGACCGGTTCGCCGGTCTTGCGGTCCCACAGCAGCGTGGTCTCGCGCTGGTTGGTGATGCCCAGCGCGGCCATGTCGGCGGCGGCGAGCCCGGCTTTCACCAGCACCTCACGCGCCGTCTCCAACTGGCTGCTCCAGATTTCGCGCGGGTCGTGCTCGACCCAGCCGGGCTGCGGATAGATCTGGCGGAACTCACGCTGCGACATCGCGACGATGTTGCCCTGTGCGTCGAAGACGATGCTGCGGGAGCTGGAGGTGCCTTGGTCGAGGGCGAGCAGATAAGTCATTTCATGGTCCTCATGCCACTTCGCACTGAACGCCGGCCTCGGCCAGCAGCTGCGGATAGGGCTCGGGCGGCGGCGTGTCGGTGAACAGCATGTCGAGTTCTCCGACATGTGCCAGTTCCACCATCGCAGGCCGGTTGAACTTGCTGTGGTCGACCGCCAGCCACACTTCGCGGGCGTGCTCGATGATCGCGCGCGACACCTTCACCTCGCGGAAGTCGAAGTCGCGCAGCGAGCCGTCGGCCTCGATGCCCGAGATGCCGATCAGCGCGATGTCGACCTTGAACTGCCGAATGAAGTCGACCGTGGCTTCGCCGACGATGCCACGGTCGCGCGCGCGCACCACGCCGCCGGCGACGATCACCTCGCAGTCGGGGTTGTCGGTCAGGATGGCCGCGACGTTGAGGTTGTTGGTGATCACGCGCAGGCCCCGGTGGCGCAGCAGCTCGCGCGCGATCGCCTCGGTGGTGGTGCCGATATTGAGGATCAGCGAGCAGCCGTCCGGCACCGCCTTGGCCACCGCGCGCGCAATGCGCTGCTTGGCGTCGGCGTTGAGGTTCTGCCGCTGCCGGTAGGCAATGTTCTCCACCGTCGAGCTCGGCACCCGCACGCCGCCATGGAAGCGCGCCAGCAGCCCCGCCTCGGCCAGCATCTTCACGTCGCGTCGCACCGTCTGCAGCGTGACGCCGAAGCGCTCGGCCAGCGCCTCCACCGACAGTGCACCCTTGGCGCGCACTTCCTCGAGCAGCTCGGCTTGGCGGGGGTTGGGTGACATCGGGATGGTTGTGCGAATAGCGAAGCGCGGGTTGTAGCCTATTTTTCGTTTCGCGCCGCGGCGAACCTTAAGCGAACCAAAACGAAAACAAATTAGGGTTTGCCATGCATTGCTTTCTGCGCGTTCGTGGGCTAAAACGAAAAAAGAAAGACGCAAACGAACAAAAACGAACACCAAGGATCGCTGGTTGCTCGTTTGCGGCTCAACGACACGACCACGCCCCTGAGCGTACGGCCCGCCCCATCGAGTGGCGCCACGGATCCGGCTTCGCCGGTCCGTCGGTGCCGCCCCTTGAGGGGCGCGCGTAGCGCGTAGGGGTGGGTCTCACCCCCAGGAGCCACGAGGTGACCGAGCCTCTTGCCATGCATGCCCGCGCAAACGCGTCGGCTGCCGGACCTGCCGCCGACGCGAGCTGCGACGTGCTTGTCGTCGGCGGCGGCATCAATGGTGCCGGCATCGCACGCGACCTCGCGGGCCGCGGCCTGCGCGTCGTGCTGTGCGAGAAGGACGATCTCGCGCAGCACACCTCGTCGTCGTCGACCAAGCTGATCCACGGCGGCCTGCGCTACCTCGAGTACTACGAGTTCTCTCTGGTGCGCAAGGCACTCATCGAGCGCGAGGTGCTGCTCAAGAGCGCCCCGCACATCATGTGGCCGCTGCGTTTCGTGATGCCGCACGACCGCTCGCTGCGCCCGGTGTGGATGATCCGCGCGGGCCTGTTCCTCTACGACCACCTGGCGCGCCGCGAGGTGCTGCCGGGCTCGGCCACCGTCGACCTGCGCATGCACGAGGCGGGCGAGCCGCTGAAACCCGTCTACACCAAGGGCTTCGTCTATTCGGACGGCTGGGTCGACGACGCACGCCTGGTGGTGCTGAACCTGCTCGACGCGCAGCAGCGCGGCGCACGCATCCACACGCGCACGCGCTGCATCGAGGCACGGCGCGGCACGACCGGATGGCAGGCGGTGCTCGAAGGGCCCGGCGGCGAGCACACCAAGGTCACCGCCCGCGTGCTGGTCAATGCAGCCGGCCCCTGGACCGAGCAGTTCCTGCGCGAGCAGGCGCACCAGCGCGGCACCAAGGGACTGCGGCTGGTCAAGGGCAGTCACATCGTGGTGAAGAAGATGTTCGACCACCCGATGGCCTACATCTTCCAGAACCCCGACAAGCGCATCATCTTTGCGATCCCCTATGAGCAGGACTACACGCTGATCGGCACGACCGACGTCGAGCACCATGGCGCCGTCGGCGAGGCGCGCATCGACGACAGCGAGATCGGCTACCTGTGCGAGCAGGCCAGCCGCTACTTCGCCAAGCCGGTGCGGCGCGAGGACGTCGTCTGGACGTATTCCGGCGTGCGCCCGCTGCTCGACGACGCATCGGGCGACCCGTCGGCCGTGACGCGCGACTACCTGCTCGACGTCAGCACCCAGCAGTCGAACGAAGACGGCAGCAAGCGGCCCGCGGCACCGCTGCTGTCGGTGTGGGGCGGCAAGATCACGACCTTCCGCAAGCTGGCCGAGGAGGCCGCGGACCTGCTGTGTCCGGTGCTGAACCATCCGTCGATCGGCTGGACGGCCGGAGAGTTGCTGCCGGGCGGCGACCTGAGCGCCTACATCGGCGCGCCGCAGCGCCCCGATGTCGATTTCGAGCGCTTCGACCAGGCGCTCGGCCAGCGTCATCCGTGGCTGCCGCCGGTGCTGCGGCGGCGCCTGGCGCGCAACTACGGCGGCCGCATCGACCTGATCGTGGGCCGTGCGCAGCGGCTGTCGGACCTGGGCGAGGAGATCGCCCCCCACCTGCACGAAGCCGAACTGCACTACCTGAGCCAGCACGAATGGGCGCGCACCGGCGACGACGTGCTGTGGCGGCGCACCAAGCTCGGCCTGCACATGAGCGCGAGCCAGCGCGAGGCGGTGTCGCGCTGGTTCGAACGTGCACACGAACCGACGCAACCGGCCACGCTGGCCGCTGGCGTCCGCTAGAACGCGAGAGATGAGAGAGCGATGGAGACGACATGCAACTGATGCTTGAGCGCATCGAACAGCAGGTGGGTGCACAGACCCATCTCTACCCGATGGACCTGGCGCTGCAGCCTGGCGCTGTCACCGTGCTGCTGGGCGCGACGCAGGCCGGCAAGACCAGCCTGATGCGCGTGATGGCCGGGCTCGATGCGCCCAGCAAGGGCCGGGTGCGGGTCGACGGGCGCGATGTCACCGGCACCCCGGTGCGCCAGCGCAACGTCGCGATGGTCTACCAGCAGTTCATCAACTACCCGTCGATGAGGGTGTACGACAACATTGCCTCGCCGATGAAGCTGCGCGGCGAGATCAACGTCGCGCCGCAGGTGCAGGCGCTGGCCGAGAAGCTGCACATCGACCCCTTCCTGCAGCGTTACCCGGCCGAGTTGTCCGGCGGGCAGCAGCAGCGGGTCGCGCTGGCCCGTGCACTGGCGAAGAAGGCGCCGCTGATGCTGCTCGACGAGCCGCTGGTGAACCTGGACTACAAGCTGCGCGAGGAACTGCGCGAGGAACTGACCCACCTGTTCGCCACCGGCGACTCGACCGTGGTGTACGCCACCACCGAGCCGACCGAAGCCTTGCTGCTCGGCGGCTATACCGCCGTGATGGACGCCGGCGAACTGCTGCAGTACGGGCCCACGGCCGAGGTGTTCCACCGGCCGAAGTCGATCCGCGTGGCGCGTGCCTTCAGCGACCCGCCGATGAACCTGGTGGCCGGCGAGGCCACCACCATCGGCGTGCAGCTGCCGGCCAATGTGCAGGTGTCGGTACCGCTGCCGGCCCCGGGCTCGAGCAAGCTGACGATCGGCGTGCGTGCCAGTGCCTTGCGAGTCCATCCGCGTGAAGGTGACGTGGCGCTGCCTGGCAAGGTGGAACTGGCCGAGATCTCCGGCTCCGACACCTTCGTGCACGTCGACACTGCGGTGGGCGAGCTGGTCGCGCAACTCACCGGCGTGCACTACTTCGATCTCGGTGCGTCGGTGACGCTGTACATGCACCCGACGCAGGTCTACGTGTTCGACGAGGCGGGCCAGTTGCTGGTCGCGCCGACCCGGGGAGCCTGACCATGGCCCGCATCGACCTCGACCTCGCCCATTCGTACAAGACCGACCCGCAGCGCGACGAAGACTATGCGCTGCTGCCTTTGAAGATGAGCTTTCGCGACGGCGGCGCCTATGCGCTGCTGGGTCCGTCGGGCTGCGGCAAGACCACCTTGCTGAACATCATCTCCGGCCTGCTGCAGCCGTCGCACGGCACGGTCAGCTTCGGCGACCGCGACGTCACGCGCCTGAGCCCGCAGCAGCGCAACATCGCGCAGGTGTTCCAGTTCCCGGTCGTCTACGACACGATGACGGTGGCCCAGAACCTGGCCTTCCCGCTGCGCAACCGCGGCGTCGCGCCCGAGCGCATCAAGCAGCGCGTCGGCCAGATCGCCGAGATGCTGGAGATGAGCGGCCAGCTCGACCAGCGTGCGGCCGGCCTGGCGGCCGACGCGAAGCAGAAGATTTCGCTCGGCCGGGGCCTGGTCCGCGAAGACGTGTCGGCCGTGCTGTTCGACGAACCGCTGACGGTCATCGACCCGCACCTGAAGTGGCAGCTGCGCCGCAAGCTCAAGCAGATCCATCACGAGCTGAAGCTCACGCTGGTGTATGTCACACACGATCAGGTCGAGGCGCTGACCTTCGCCGACGAGGTGGTCGTGATGACGCGGGGCAAGGCCGTGCAGGTGGGGTCGGCCGACCAGTTGTTCGAGCGGCCCGAGCACACCTTCGTCGGTCACTTCATCGGCTCGCCGGGCATGAACTTCCTGCCGGCCCGCTACACCGAAGGCCGGCTGCAGATCGGCGCCTTGAGCGTGGCGGTGCCCGAGAACCGCGCGGAGGCACTGCAGCAGGCGCAGGAGCTGACGCTGGGCGTGCGGCCCGAGTACGTCGCGCCGGCGGCAGCCGGCGATGCGCATGCCGTGCCGGTGCAGATCACGCAGGCGCAGGACATCGGCACGCACTGGCTGGTCACCGGCCGCGTCGGCGACGGCGCACAGGCCGCGACGATCAAGGCCCGCCTGACGCCCGAGCGACCGGCCCCTCGGGTCGGCGACACGGTGTGGTGGTCGGTCGTCGGCGCCCACACCTGCTTCTACAAGAACGACCTGCGCATCGCCTGATGCGCCGCGACGGAGACCAACGATGAAACCCATCAACCAGAAGGCCTGGCTGCTCGTGCTGCCGGTCTTCATCTGCGTGGCCTTCTCGGCCGTGCTGCCGCTGATGACGGTGGTGAACTATTCGGTGCAGGACATCATCTCGCCGGAGCGGCGCGTGTTCGTCGGCACCGAATGGTTCGCGATGGTGATGCGCGACGAGGAGCTGCATGCCGCGCTGTGGCGCCAGCTGACCTTCTCGCTGGCGGTGCTGGCGGTCGAGATTCCGCTCGGCATCGCGCTGGCGCTGTCGATGCCGGCCCAGGGCTGGAAGGCGTCGCTGGTGCTGGTGCTGGTGGCGCTGTCGCTGCTGATCCCTTGGAACGTGGTCGGCACCATCTGGCAGATCTACGGGCGCACCGACATCGGCCTGCTCGGCGCGACGCTGGCCAAGTTCGGCGTGGACTACAGCTACACCGGCAATGCGACCGACGCGTGGATCACCGTGCTCGTGATGGACGTGTGGCACTGGACGCCGCTGGTGGCGCTGCTGGCCTTCGCCGGCCTGCGGTCGATCCCCGACGCGTACTACCAGGCGGCGCGCATCGACGGTGCGTCGAAGTTCGCGGTGTTCCGCTACATCCAGCTGCCCAA
Organism: Caldimonas mangrovi; assembly: GCF_023721835.1. Lineage (GTDB taxonomy): Bacteria > Pseudomonadota > Gammaproteobacteria > Burkholderiales > Burkholderiaceae_C > Caldimonas > Caldimonas mangrovi. The sequence goes on from NZ_JAMKFE010000013.1 coordinate 51,463, forward strand.
GATGCGTGGCGTGCTGATGATCGCGGTGCTGCTGCGCTTCATGGACAGCTTCATGATCTACACCGAGCCGTTCGTGCTTACCGGCGGTGGCCCGGGCAATGCCACGACCTTCCTCAGCCAGTACCTGACGCAGAAGGCCGTTGGCCAGTTCGATCTCGGGCCCGCCGCCGCCTTCTCGCTGATCTATTTCCTCATCATCCTGCTGCTGTGCTTCATCCTCTACAACTGGATGCAGCGTGTCGGCACCCAGAACCCCCAGGAGGCCGGCCATGCCTGAACTCGTCGCCGACCCGTCGCAACCCGGCGCCGCTGCGCCGGTCGTTCGCCAACCCGCACGACAGGAGGCCAAGGTGGGCACCGCCTTCCGCAAGCGCACGCTGTTCCTCGTCGCCTATCTGCTGTTCGCCATCCTGCCGATCTACTGGATGGTCAACATGTCGTTCAAGACGAACAACGAGATCCTGAGCGGCTTCACGTTGTGGCCGCACGAGTTCACGCTGGCGAACTACGTGCGCATCTTCACCGACGAGTCCTGGTACTCGGGCTACATCAACTCGCTGATCTACGTGGCGATCAACACCGTGATCTCGGTGTGCGTCGCCCTGCCGGCCGCCTATGCGTTCTCGCGCTACCGCTTCCTCGGCGACAAGCACGTGTTCTTCTGGCTGCTGACCAATCGCATGACACCGGCAGCGGTGTTCCTGCTGCCGTACTTCCAGCTCTACACGACGCTGGGATTGATGGACACGCACCTCGCGGTGGCGCTGGCGCACCTGGTGTTCAACGTGCCGCTGGCGGTGTGGATCCTCGAAGGCTTCATGAGCGGCATCCCGCGCGAGATCGACGAGACGGCCTACATCGACGGCTATTCGTTCCCGAAGTTCTTCTTCAAGATCTTCCTGCCGCTGATCAAGGCCGGTGTCGGCGTGGCGGCGTTCTTCTGCTTCATGTTCAGCTGGGTCGAGCTGCTGATGGCGCGCACGCTGACCAGCGTGAACGCCAAGCCCATCGTTGCGACGATGACACGCACGGTCTCGGCCTCCGGCATGGACTGGGCGCTGCTGGCCGCTGCCGGCGTGCTGACCATCGTGCCGGGCGCCATCGTGATCTGGTTCGTGCGCCACTACATCGCGAAGGGGTTCGCGATGGGCCGCGTGTGATCTGGACAAGGAGTCGATGAAATGTTTGATTGGATGGTCTGGACACTGCCGGTGGCGGTATTTTTCACCTGCATCGCACTGATGCTGGCCGGCATGACGGTCTGGGAGATCAAGTCGCCGACGACGTCGCGCAAGGGCTTTCTGCCGATCGAAACCACGCGCGGCGACCGCCTGTTCATCGGGCTGCTGACGGCGGCCTACATCAACCTGGCCTGGGTGGGCCTGGCCGAACACGTGATGGAGTGGTTCTCCCTGGAAGAGGAGCCCTCGGTGTGGGTCAGCTTCGTGTTTTCGATGGCCGTTCTCGCATTCGTCATGCGCAAAGGCTGACGAGGATCTCCAGAATTCGGGCCGGAGCTTCCCGCGGCCTGTGTTCTTTTGTGCGCACCGGGAAGAACTATTCTCATGAGGAGACTTCAATGAAGCAGCGCTTGAGCGCAGTGGCCTTTGCCGCGATGGCCCTGGCGATCGGCCAGCAGGCCTGGGCGGGCGAGGCCGAGGCGAAGAAGTGGATCGACAGCGAATTCCAGCCGTCGACCCTGAGCAAGGACCAGCAGATGGCCGAGATGAAGTGGTTCATCGACGCCGCCAAGAAGCTGCAGGCCAAGGGCGTGAAGGAGATCTCGGTCGTTTCCGAGACCATCACCACGCACGAGTACGAGGCCAAGACCCTGGCCCGGGCTTTCACCGAGATCACCGGCATCACCGTCAAGCACGACCTGATCCAGGAAGGCGACGTGGTCGAGAAGCTGCAGACCTCGATGCAGTCGGGCCGTTCGATCTACGACGGCTGGATCAGCGACTCCGACCTGATCGGCACGCACTACCGCTACGGCAAGATCCTGCCGCTGTCCGACTACATGAAGGGCGCCGGCAAGGACTACACCAACCCCGGGCTGGACCTCAAGGACTTCATCGGCACCAGCTTCACGACGGCGCCGGACGGCAAGCTCTATCAGCTGCCCGACCAGCAGTTCGCCAACCTGTACTGGTTCCGCGCCGACCTGTTCGAGCGCAAGGACCTGCAGGACAAGTTCAAGGCCAAGTACGGCTATGACCTCGGCGTGCCGCTGAACTGGAGCGCCTACGAGGACATCGCCGACTTCTTCACCAATGACGTGAAGCAGATCGACGGCAAGCCGATCTACGGCCACATGGACTACGGCAAGAAGGACCCGTCGCTCGGCTGGCGCTTCACCGACGCCTGGCTGTCGATGGCCGGTACCGCCGACAAGGGCATCCCGAACGGCCTGCCGGTCGACGAATGGGGCATCCGCGTCGCCGAAGACAAGTGCACGCCGGTCGGCGCCTCGGTGCAGCGCGGCGGCGCCACCAACTCGCCCGCGGCCGTCTATGCACTGACCAAGTACATCGACTGGATGAAGAAGTACGCGCCCAAGGAAGCCATGGGCATGACCTTCGGCGAAGCCGGCCCGGTGCCGGCCCAGGGCCAGATCGCGCAGCAGATCTTCTGGTACACCGCCTTCACCGCCGACATGACCAAGCCGGGCCTGCCGGTGGTCAACGCCGACGGGACGCCGAAGTGGCGCATGGCGCCCGGTCCCAACGGCCCGTACTGGAAGCAGGGCATGCAGAACGGCTACCAGGACGTCGGTTCGTGGACCTTCTTCAAGGACCACGATGCGAACCGCACCGCCGCCGCCTGGCTGTACGCGCAGTTCGTGACGGCGAAGACCGTGTCGCTGAAGAAGACCGTCGTCGGCCTGACCCCGATCCGCGAGAGCGACATCCAGTCGAAGGCCATGACCGACATGGCGCCCAAGCTCGGCGGCCTGGTTGAGTTCTATCGCAGCCCGGCCCGCGTGGCGTGGACGCCGACCGGCGGCAACGTGCCTGACTACCCGAAGCTGGCACAGCTGTGGTGGAAGAACGTGGCCACCGCGGTGACTGGCGAAAAGACGCCGCAGGCCGCGATGGACAACCTGGCCGAAGAGATGGACCAGGTGATGGCCCGCCTGGAGCGCGCCGGCATGGAACACTGCCCGCCCAAGCTCAACAAGAAGCAGTCGGCCGACAAATGGCTGAGCGACAAGGGCGCACCGTGGAAGAAGCTGGCGAACGAGAAACCGCAAGGCCAGACCATCGCCTACGACAAGCTGCTCGCCGCCTGGCGTGCCGGCCGCGAGCGTTGAGCGCGGGCGCGTAAATCCGTTGTGACTCGGCCCCGCGGTGTCCCGGCGGGGACCTTGAGCCGCACGCTGTCACGAGCAGTGTGCGGCTTTTTCTTCGGCTCAATGCGGCCGCAGGGGGACTTCGCGATGCTCACCCAGGTCCAGGGGACGCTGGCCGGTCGCGGCGGCCTTGGCCATCTTGAACAGCTGGGTCATCTTGCTCGCCGTCACATCCCAGTATTCGGCGTGATCGATGTGGACGGCGAGCAGACCGACATTGGCGTCGCCCGGTCCGTTCGGGAACCAGGCCTCGTTCGCAGTCGACCACAGCTCCTGCTTCCTGGCCGGGTCGTCGACGAAGCGACCGTAGCCTGCAATCGAGACATAGCAGTCCTTGTGCGGGTCGGCGTACGAGACATTGATGGCGCCATCGTCCTTCAGGTCCATTGCCGGTTCGGTGTCGAGCGCGACGAAGAACCACAGGATCGCGCCCTCGTCGATGGAGCGGTTCTGCGTCGTCATCGGGCGGGAGCGCAACTGGCCATCGGTGTGGCGGGTGGTCAGCATGCCGTAGCGAATGTCGCGGATCATCTCCCACAGCCGCTGCTGGGGAGAGGCGTCGTGATGCAGGGTCATCAAAGGTCTCCAGGGTAGATGCCGGCCGCTACAGCATCGGCGGCGGCATCGTGGGCGGCTCGTGGATCGGCACCGGGTTGTCGGGCGGAGGCGGATCCTCGATGTCCGGTGCCGCAGGCTCCGGGCCTGGTGGCACCTCCACCGGCGGCGGCGGGGGCGGCGGCACGGAAGGCGGCGGCGGCTCGGTATGGGCGCGCGCCGCGCCTTCGGAAGCGATGAGCGATGTCACTCGGTGCGCCCGGTCAATGGCGGCGGTCGAAGGCGTCCTTCACCCGCTCCTTGGCATCACCGTAATCACCCTGCACGTCGCCCGCGGTTTTCTGCACGCGGCCCTTGGCTTCCAGACGTTCACTGTCGATCGCCCGGCCGGTGACTTCCTTCACCTTGCCCTTGGCCTGCTCGGTGCGTCCCTTGACTTGGTCTCGGTTCATGGTGAGTCCTTTCTGCAATGTAGAAACGACGGGGCCTTCCCCGACAGCTCCACTTTGCATGCGGACGCCATGTCACGCCTGTCGGCCGGGCCCGCCGGCCCGCGTAGGACAAATCCCGACCGGGCGGCCTTCAGGTCAGGGCGTCGTCCAGTACCTCCACCCAGTGCCGCACCGGCGTGGTGGTCCCGGTCCGCAGGTGCTGGATGCAGCCGATGTTGGCCGAGACGATGGTCTGCGCCTCCAGCGGCGCCAGATGCGACAGTTTGCGGTCGCGCAGCTGGTACGCGAGCTCGGGCTGCAGCACCGAATAGGTTCCCGCCGAGCCGCAGCACAGGTGCGCCTCGCCCGCGGCCAGCTGCACGTCGAAGCCGAGCTCGCGCAGGCCGGCCTCGACGCCGCCGCGCAGCTGCTGCCCATGCTGCAAGGTGCAGGGCGGGTGGAACGCCAGGCGTTTCCTGGGGGCGGCTGAGGAGGCCGCACCCTCTGCCCGTTCCTTGGCCGCGCGGGGAAGGGCCAGGCGAGGCTTGAGTTTCGGTACCAGTTCCGGCAGCAGCTCGGAAAGGTCCTTGGTCAACTCGCTGATGCGTCGGGCTTGCTCGGCGTACTGCGGGTCGTGTTGCAGGTGGTGGCCGTATTCCTTCACTGTGACACCGCAGCCGGAGGCGTTCATCACGATCGCCTCGACCTCGCCGCGCACGACCAGCGGCCACCACGCATCGATGTTGCGGCGCATGTCGGCCAGCCCGCCGTCATGGTCGTTCAAATGGGCGCGGATCGCGCCGCAGCAGCCGGCGCCGTCGGCGACCACGGTCTGGATGCCCGCGGCGTCGAGCACGCGCGCGGTGGCGCTGTTGATGTTGGGCATCATGGCCGGCTGCACGCAGCCGGTCAGCATCAGCACCTTGCGGTCGTGCCGGCGCGTGGGCCACTGGTGGGCCCGGGCCGAGCGGTCTTTCGGCGGCACCTTGTGCTTCAGCCTGGCCGGCAGCAGCGGCCGCACCAGCTGGCCGAGCTTCATCGCCGGGCCGAACAGCGGTGAGGTCAGGCCTTCCTTGAGCGCCGCGCGCACCAGGCGCTCGCCAGCCGGCCGCTCGACGCGTTCCTCGACGATCTGGCGGCCGATGTCGACCAGTGCGCCGTACTGCACCCCGGAAGGGCAGGTCGACTCGCAGTTGCGGCAGGTCAGGCAGCGGTCCAGGTGCAGCTGCGTGCTGCGCGTCACCGGTTGACCCTCGAGCACCTGCTTCATCAGGTAGATGCGCCCGCGCGGGCCGTCGAGTTCGTCGCCGAGCAGTTGGTAGGTCGGGCACGTGGCGGTGCAGAAGCCGCAGTGCACGCACTTGCGCAGGATGGCTTCGGCCTCGCGGCCTTCCGGCGTGTCCTGGAATTCGGGGGCGAGATGGGTTTGCATGTCTCGGTCGTCCGGGTCATAGGCCCGGGTAGAGGCGGCCGGGGTTGAAGATGCCGGCCGGGTCGAAGGCCTTTTTCAGCTCGCGGTGGATGCGATCCAGCGGTGCGCCCAACGGCGCGAAGCTGCCGGCACTGCGGTCACGCCCGTAGAACTGCGTGGCGTGGCCGCCGGCCTGGCGTGCGGCCTCGCGCATCGTGCCCGCCGGCATGGTGGTGCACAACCAGCGTTGCGCGCCGCCCCATTCGATCAGTTGTTCGCCGGACAGTTGCAGCGGTTTTGCCGTGGACGCCACCGACAGCCGCCACAAGCTGCCGCCGGCATCGACGGCCGCCTTGGCCTTGGCGAAGAATTCGTCGGTGTGATGGCGCAGGCCCTGCCAGAAGTCGTCGGCCTGAGGGGCGGCGATCGGCTCGCCGCCCAGCCACTGCATGGCGGCGTCGACAGCCGCCGCCGCGCCGCGCAGCCGCAGCACCAGCATGCCGTCCCACCAGGCGCTCGCATTGATCGGCAGCGGCCTGCCGCCCCATTCGTTGAGCCGCTGGATCGCGGTGGCCTGGTCCATCTCGAAGCGCACGGTCGCCGTCGCAGGCGCTGTCGGCAGCACCTTCAGCGACACCTCGAGGATCGCGCCCAGCGAACCGAGCGAGCCGGCGAGCAGGCGCGAGACGTCGTAGCCTGCGACGTTTTTCATCACCTGGCCACCGAAGCTGAGCACTTCGCCTTTGCCGTTCAGCAGCGTTGCGCCGAGCATGTAGTCGCGTACCGCGCCGACCGCCGCACGCGATGGGCCCGAAAGGCCGGCGGCGACCATGCCGCCGACGGTGCTTCCTGGCGCGAAGTGCGGGGGCTCGAAGGGCAGGCACTGGCCTTTGTCCGCCAGCACCGCCTCGAGTTCGGCAAGCGGGGTGCCGCAGCGGGCGGTGATCACCAGTTCGCTCGGCTCGTAGCTGGTAATGCCCCGGAAGGGCCGAACGTCGAGGGCGGCGGCCGCGTCGACGGGGTTGCCGTAGAAGGGTTTGGTGCCGCCTGCCTGGATACGCAGTGGGGTGCCGGTTGCGGTGGCGGACCTGATCCGGTCGACCAGGGGATCCAGTTCGGGGTGATTCGTCACGGGGTGGCCCTTGCTGTGCGACGTCATCACGTCAGAACCGCGGAATGTCCGCAAACGCCATCAAGCCCTTGCGCACCACCATCTTCCCGTACTCCGCGCAGCGATTCAGCGTGGGCACCACTTTCCCGGGATTCAGCAGCTCGAGCGGATCGAACGCCCGCTTCACCCCCCGCATCTGCTCCAGCTCCTCGGGCGTGAACTGCACGCACATCGAACTCAGCTTCTCGACACCGACCCCATGCTCGCCGGTGATGGTGCCACCGAGCGCAACGCTGGTTTCCAGAATGTCGGCGCCGAACAATTCGCAGCGGTGCAGCTGGTCGGCGTCGTTGGCGTCGAACAGGATCAGCGGATGCAGGTTGCCGTCTCCCGCGTGGAACACGTTGGCACAGCGCAGCCCGTACTTCTTCTCCATCTCGCCGATCGCGATCAGGATGTCGGCCAGCCGCTTGCGCGGGATCGTCGAATCCATGCACATGTAATCGGGGCTGATGCGCCCGCTGGCAGGAAAGGCGTTCTTGCGCCCGCTCCAGAACTTCAGCCGCTGGGCTTCGTCGCGGCTCACTTCGACACGGGTGGCGCCTGCACCGACGAGCACGTCGACCATACGACCGATCTCCTCGTTCACCTCCTCGGGCGTGCCGTCGCTCTCGCACAGCAGAATCGCCTCGGCACCGAGGTCGTAGCCGGCCTGCACGAAATCCTCGACGGCGGCCGTCATCGGCTTGTCCATCATCTCCAGCCCGGCCGGGATGATGCCGGCAGCGATGACATTGGCCACCGCGTCGCCGGCTTTGCGGATGTCGTCGAAGCTGGCCATGATGCAGCGCGCCAGCTGCGGTTTCGGCACCAGCTTCACGGTGACCTCGGTCACCACGCCCAGCATGCCCTCGCTGCCGACGAACAGCGCCAGCAGGTCCAGGCCCGGCGCGTCGAGTGCGTCGCCACCGAGTTCCAGCGGCTCGCCTTCGACCGTGTAGCCGCGCACCTTCGACACGTTGTGCACCGTCAGGCCGTACTTCAGGCAGTGCACGCCGCCCGAGTTCTCGGCGACGTTGCCGCCGATCGTGCAGGCGATCTGGCTGCTCGGGTCGGGCGCGTAGTACAGGCCGTAGGGTGCCGCAGCCTCGCTGATCGCCAGGTTGCGCACGCCGCCTTGAACGACGGCGGTGCGTGCATACGGGTCGACCTTGAGGATCCGGTTGAACTTGGCCAGGCTGAGGGTCACGCCGAGGCGGTGCGGCAGGGCGCCGCCGCTCAAGCCGGTGCCGGCGCCGCGCGCCACCACGGGCACGCGCAAGGCATGGCAGGCCCGCAGCACGGCGGCCACCTGGGCTTCGGTCTCGGGCAACGCCACCACGAGCGGTTGCTCCCGGTAGGCGGTCAAGCCGTCGCACTCATACGGCACGGTGTCCTCGCGCCGCCACAGCAGCGCATGGGCGGGCAGCACGGCCGACAACGCGGCCACGACAGCCGCTTGCCGTTCCCGGCGCCCGGGCTCGGCGGCCGCGGCATCACCGGGCCCGGACAGCGCCGCGGCGGGCGGCAGGGGGGCATTCATCGTGGGGTCTCCTCATCGGCCGCCGGTCTCGGCCAGCGGCATCTCGAATCGGTCGCACTGTAATGCGCGCAAGCTGAGACCGGGCTGAAGATGTGCCCCGTGCGACGTCATGTCGGTTTTGACCTGGGAACAAAAGTGCCGGGTTTGATGCCGATCAGCCCGATCACCGGCGCGGCACGTTCAGCGAGGCCGGCTTGTCGGCGGGCCGGGCGGCCGGTGCCGACCACGGCCGCGGCTCCCAGGGCGGGCGCGGCGCAGGGCGTACGCCAGGTAGCCAGGGCCGGTGCCAGCCGGGGATCACCACGGCTGGCGGCGTCTGTTCCGCCAGTTGGCGCGCGGTGCGCTCGCGCTCGGCTTCCAGCAGGGCCAGTGCCTGGGCGCGTCGCATCCGCTCGATCTCCAGTTCGTTGTCGAGTTGCTGGCGGTAGTCGGCGGCACGCTGGACCCGCTGGTGGATCTCGTTCGCTTCGGCGCGCGCCGCTTCACGGCGTGCGGCGGCCTGCACCGGGTCGTCGGGCACGAAGCTCCAGTTGCGCTCGGTCACGGCGCCGGGCTCCGGCCGGTCGGAGAAGACGATGCGCCCATCGGGCAGGCGCTGTTGGTAAACGGTTTGCGGGGCGCGCTCGCCTTCGGCCGCTATCGCGGGGCCGACGGCCAGCGCGGCGGCACAGACGAGGCAGGCCACGAACGAAGGGGTGGAGCAAGTCAGTCGCATTGACATTTCGACCTCTCGGGCAGCACCGGGTTCCGCCGTTCGGGCCGGGGCTCACTACACTTTGGCACTTTCACGTCTGCTGCGCCAGCCCATGCCGCCTGTTTCCCTGTCGCCCGTTTCCCGCCCCTTCGTGTCGCTGTGGTTCGTGCTCGTTTTCGCCGCCGCGGCGCTGGTGCTGTGGGCTGCGCTGCCGCCGCCGCAGGTGATGGCACTGATGTCGGAAGACGGGCCGGTCGAGATTGCCTCCGCGACGCTGTACTTCGTCACCGCCGTGGCGTTGTGGTTCGTGCGCGGGCGCAGCATGCCGGCCGCGCTGGCGGTGGCACTGTCCGTCGTGCTGTGCGCCTTCGGCGCGCGCGAACTCGACCTGCACAAGGCCTGGACCGGCGTCAGCACGCTGAAGGTCAGCTTCTATCTCGGTGCGGCACCCCTGCAGCAGAAATTGGCAGCGCTTGCGGTGATCGGGCCGGCGGCGTACGCCATGGTCTACCTGCTGCTGCGCTATGGCCTCCCGGTGCTGCGCGGCCTGCGGCAGCGCGACCCGGTGGCGGTCACGGTCATCGTGTTCTGGGCCACGCTGGTGTTGTCGAAGCTGATCGACCGGTCGCAGAACGTGCTGCTGGAGGACTTCGGCATCCAGTTCAGTCCAGCTTTGTCCGCGCTGCGGTCGGCCTGGGAAGAAGGCCTCGAGCTTTGCGCCGGCGTGCTCATCTGGGTCGGGCTGCTGCAGCACCGACGCCAAGCTGGTGCCGGGTCTATTCGGCCGTGAACACCGTCAGCACACCGGTATAGCCGTACAGGTGGTGGCGGGCGATCTCGCCGCCCGCGAAGAACCCGGTCAGCGGCACGTCGCCGAGCGCGTGGCGCACGATCTGCAGTTCGGCCGACGAGCCGCCGAAATGCGGCCCGCCGCGCCCGGCGCAGCTCACATACACCGCGCCGGCGATGCGCCGCCCGCCCAGGGGCGCGCCTTGCGGCTCGCCGCCAGCCGCCTGCCGTGCGAATGCGGCAGCGGCTTCGACGGGCAGCGATTCCGGTTCGAGTTCTTCGCGGATCTCGGTGCAGATGCGCACCAGGTCGCGGCGCGCCGCTTCGGCGTCGCGTGAGCAGAACGCCAGCTGCATGCCGGTCTCGGGCTGGTCGGCGACCGCGATGCCACGCTCGCGCGGGTCGATGCCGATCAGATGCCTGACACGCGTGTCCACGCCGAACTGCCCGGCGCGCGAGATCGACAGCGTGGCGGCATCGCTCAGGCCCACCAACGTGGTCTGCAGACGCGGCAGCGCCTTGCGCGGCTCCGCCGGGTCGACGGCCAGGTCGCGCAGCAGGCAATCGAGCGCCGGCTCGTCGTCGAGCGTGGCGACGACGTTGCGCTCCACGCGGGTGATGCGACGCGCGGGACCGACCGGGCGGCAACCTTGCGTCACGCGCGAGATCAACGGCACCGAGGCATCGAAAGCAACCCCCGACAAGCCGCCGGTGAACACCTCGTCCGCGACGTGCAGCGTGCGCGTGCGGGCCGCGGCCAGGCCGCCGAACAGGTAGCCGCTGGCCGTGCGTGCGGCCAGCTCGCCGACCAGGTCGTCCATGTCGGGCGTGCCCGGGTCGGCGTGCACCTGTGCCGCGTGGGCGGCGAACTGCTGCGGTAGCGGCCGCACGCCCGAGAACACGCGGAAGCTGTCGCGCGGCGGGTCGCCGAGCATCACGCTCAAGGCCGGTTCGTCGAAGTATTCGACGCCGCAACCCATCACGCCGACGCCGACCGCACCGACCCAGGCCGTGCCCGGGTGCCGCTCCGTCAGATGAGCGAGGATCTGTTCGGCTTGCGCGGCGTGGTGGTCCGTCAGGTAGAGCCAGCCCAGCGTGGGCTGTGCCACGGCGCCGGGGCGGCCGCGCTGGCCGTCCAGTTGTGCCAGCACGAGCGACAGCGCCATGCGCCAGTCGGGGTGCATGGCGTGGGCATGCAGGAAGGTGTTCATGTCTCAGTGTGCCCCGCCCGTGCCGCGGCAGGCGCAAGGGCGAGGTCCGGTTCAGGTTTTTGCGGGTGGCTTCGACGCGGCGGCGCGCGGCTTGCCGGTCTTGGCGCGCGCCCCGGAGGCCCGCTTGCCGGCGGCTGCGGCCACCTTGCGGGCCGGCTCCATCGTCTTGCGCAGCGTTTCCTCCGCGGTGCTGAACGATTGCTTCATGAGGTTGGTCGCGAGCCGGCTGGCGGATTCGCTGGCCGTGTCCTTCAGTGCTTCCGTCATCGTGCTGGTGGCCAGCGTCGTGAACTGCTTGGTCAATGCACCCCACCACTGCATCGGATCGACCGCGCCGGCGGCCGCGTCGCCCTTCGGCGCGGTCGTCTCCTTGGTCGGCTTGCGCCCGGTCGTTTTCTTGCCCGCTGCGGCGGGCGCCGAGGCCTCGGCAGCCGGGGTGCCGGGGGCGTCCGGCACCGGCACCTTCAGCGATTCGCGCAACGCCTCGACCGGCACGTTCATCGTCTGCAGCGTCGACAACGTCATGCGCTGCACTTCCATGGCCTGGATCGTCGCGCCCAGCATGCGGGCGTTCTGCTCCAGCCAGAACTGCACGGTGCGCAGTTCGCCGATGCGCTTTTCGAGCTCTTCCGGGTTCAGCGTCGGCGCCACCCACTGCGTGAAGTTGGGCAGCGCGGTGCCGGCACTCTTGACCAGCCCTTGCAGAAAATCAAAGCCGGGGACCAGCTTGCCGATGCCTTGCAACGCGTCGCTCATGGTGTCTCCTTGTTCGTTCGGCGGATTGTGCTCCGCGACCGGCGTGCCGGCCAGTCGGGCAAGCGCGAGTGGGCGTCACTGCTGGCCCAGATCGACGGTCAGTTCGTCGCCGCGCTGGCTGAGGTGCAGCCGTCCGAGCACGTCCATGCCAAGCAAGGCGTGCTCCAGCCCGGGCAACACCACGACGCGCAACCGACGTGCCTCGACGCCGCCTTCCAGGCTGATGTCGGCCTGCGCGATGGCGCCGGTCACGACACCGCCGGCGGTGCTCGATCGCACGCTGCCCTGCTCGCGCAGTCCTGCGGCGCGCGCGACGGCCTGCGGCACCGCCGTGCTGGTCGCGCCGGTGTCGACCAGGAAATCGACCTCGACGCCGTTGATGCGGCCCGGCCAGTGATAGTGCCGGTCGGCTGCGCGCCGCAGCGTCACGGTGTCGCCGTTCCATTCGAAGCGCGTGCGTTGCTGCCGCGCTTCCAGGGCCTGGAAGCCGAGAAACACCGCCAGGCCGAGCATCGCCCAGACTGTGAAGATCTTGAGCGTGCGAGGGAAGTCACTCATGATGCAATGGTGGTGTGAGGCTCAGGCACCATAGCAGCTGTTTGCCGGTGGGTCGTTTGAAACTCGATGCACGACGCGGGAGTTCAGGGCCAGGAGAAATACACCATGGGACCGATACGACTGAAGTCGCATGCCAAGTCACTCGGCGAAGGCCTGACGGTGCGACAGTTGCTGCCGGCTGCCGCGATGCGGGCCGTCGGCCCCTTCGTCTTCTTCGACCACATCGGCCCGGCCGACTTCGCGCCCGGCCAGGGCATGGACGTGCGCCCGCACCCGCACATCGGGCTGGCCACCGTCACCTATCTGTTCGAAGGCGCCATCGCGCATCGCGACAGCCTGGGCACCCTGCGCGACATCCTGCCGGGCGAGGTCAACTGGATGGTCGCCGGCCGCGGCATCGTGCATTCCGAGCGCACGCCTCCGGCGCAGCGCGCCGCCGGGCACCGCCTGCACGGCATCCAGACCTGGATGGCGTTGCCGCTGGCCGACGAGGAGGCCGAACCGGCCTTCGTGCATGTCGGGGCCGACGAGTTGCCGCTGATCGAGGCGCACGGCGTGCAGCTGCGCGTCGTTGCGGGCGAGGCCTTCGGGCGGCGTTCACCGGTGCCGGTGCGCAGCGCCACCTTGTATGTGGCGGCCGAAATGCCCTTCGGCAGCAGCATCGAGGTGCCGCCGGACCACGCCGAGCGGGCGATCTATGTCGCCTCCGGTGCGCTCAGTGTCGACGGCGAGCCGGTCGACACCGGCGAGATGCTGGTGCTGCCGGCGCGGCCGGTGCGCCTGCGTGCGCTCGAGAAGACGCAGGCCCTGCTGATCGGCGGCGAGCCGCTCGACCTCGGGCCCGAGAACACGCCCGAGACCCCGCGCCACATGCGCTGGAACTTCGTCAACAGCCGGCAGGCGCGCATCGACGAAGCAGTGCAAGCGTGGAGCCGGCAGGACCCGCAAGCCTTTGCGCCGGTGCCGGGCGAGAGCGAGTTCATTCCCTATCCCTGACCTGGCACGATCGACATGCATGAAAAACGGCCCCCGCGGGGGCCGTTTGTCGTTCAGACCGGGTGAAACGCCGATCAGAAGTTGTGGCGCAGACCCAGGGCGAACGAGCGGAAGTCGTCCGTGTAGGGATTGGCGCTGTCGGCGGAGATCTTCGTCGCGAAGGCGTACAGCTTGGTGCGCTTGGACAGGTTGTAGTTGTAGGCCAGCGTGTACTGCTTGGCACCGGAGTCGTCGGTGTCGCCCACGTCGCCGGCCAAGCCGACGTTCAGGTGGAACTCCGACGCGCCCAGGACGTACATGCCCGACAGACGGAAGATGTTGGCATCGCCGTCGTCAGCGAAGGTCTCGTCCATGGAGGCACGCTGGTAGTAGCCGCCGAAGGTGAAGTCGCCGATGGTGTACAGGCCGCGCAGCGCGAACTGGGTGTCCTCGGCCACCTTGGTGTAGCCAGCGCCCAGTTGCAGGGGGCCGACCGCGTAGTTGACGGCCAGGTCGAGCGAGTGCTCGCCGCCTTCGCCCAAGCCGTACTGGACTTCACCGACCGCGCCGCCGAAGCTCGGGGTGATGTAGCTGAACTTGTTGTTGGTGGCCCAGCTCTGGAAGCCCAGGCTGTACAGCGCGTCGGCAGAGGTGCCGGTGTCGTGGTTGTGCAGGCTGACGTAGTCGGCCGTCGCATAGTAGGCGGCGCTGGTCTGGCGGCCCAGACGAATTTCACCGAAGTTGCCCGACAGGCCGACCCAGCTGTCGCCGGACCAGAAGTCGCCGGTGACGGTGCCGTTGTCCGAACCGAGACGATGCTCGAGCAGGAAGTTCGCCTTCAGGCCGCCGCCGAGGTCTTCCGAGCCCTTGAAGCCCAGACGCGAGGCGTTGTTGACCATCTGGCCTTGCGACTCGCCGTCACCGACCTTGATGTGCTCGATGGAGGTGTTCATGCGACCGTAGATGGTCACGTTGCTGCTTTGCGCAAAAGCGGGGGCGGCGAACAGGCTGGCGAGAGCGGCCGCGAGAGCGAGACGTTTCATGTAGAAATTTCCTTTAGACAGGGTTTGGGACGGGGACTACGACCCGGCACGGATCGTAGGGGCCGTGTCACAAAATTGTAAAAAGGAAAATCGACTGTCCCTGGTCAGATTCACTAGGGACACCCCCCCTAACCTCTAAATCTGATGCTGCGGCGCAACAGTCGTGGCTCGATTCCCCAAGTTCGGTCGCAGATTCACCGAAACGGTGCAACCTTTTGTTCGATGGCTCCGCACATCGATTGCCCGTCCAGTCCCTTCATCTCGATGCGGATGGTGTCGCCATGGCGCATGAATTCGGTTTTCGGTGCCCCATGCTCGAGGGTCTCGATCGCCCGCTTCTCGGCGATGCAGGAATAGCCGTGCGACCCGTCCTTGTTGCTGACCGTGCCGCTGCCCACGACAGTGCCGGCGCGGACATTGCGCGTCTTGCAGACATGAGAGATCAACTGCCCGAAGTGGAATTGCATCTCGGGTCCGGCGTCGCACAAGCCGACCTTCTTGCCGTTCCACGTCGATTGCAGCGCCAGGTGAACGCGGCCGCCTTGCCAGGCGGTGCCGAGCTCGTCGGGTGTCACGGCGACCGGGCTGAACGCCGTGGCCGGCTTGCTCTGGAAGAAGCTAAAGCCTTTCGCCAGCTCGGCGGGGATCAGGTGGCGCAGCGACACGTCGTTCGCGAGCATCACGAGGCGGATGCCTTCGAGCGCCTCGTCGGGCGACGCACCCATCGGTACGTCGCCGGTGATGACGGCGATCTCTGCTTCGAAGTCGATGCCGAAGTCCTCGCTCGCCACCACGATGTCGTCGCACGGCCCGAGGAAGTCGTCGCTGCCGCCCTGGTACATCAACGGCTCGGTGTAGACGCTTTCCGGCACTTCGGCGCCGCGCGCCTTGCGCACCAGCTCCACATGGTTCAGGTAGGCCGAGCCGTCGGCCCACTGGTAGGCCCGCGGCAACGGCGCCATGCACAGCGCCGGGTCGAACGCGAAGGCATGCCTTGCCTTGCCTTGGTTCAGCGCCTGATAGAGGTCTTGCAGCTGCGGCGAGAGGAAGTTCCAGTCGTCCAGGACTTGCTGCAGCCGGGTCGCGATGCCCGTCGCATAATGAGCCATGCTCAAGTCCCGCGAAACGACGACCAGTTGCCCGTCGCGCGAGCCGTCCTTGTAGGTGGCGAGCTTCATGTGCGTGGAGGAAGTCCAGGGAGCCCGCGATTGTAGAGAGGCGGAGCCAGCGTGCCGACAGTGAGGCGCTCGGGCCCATGCGTCTCGCACCGACGCCGCGACCTGCTGACAGTGGCGGCGCTTGGCTGGGCTGCAAGCTCCGGCGCCGCACCGCCGGAGCTTGCGCCGACTCCCGTCTACTCGACGCGTCTGCCCCCCGCCTTCACCTGGACGTACGCGTTGCAACGCGGGGCGCTCAGCGGCACCGGCGAGTTGAGCTGGCGGCCGCTAGCCTCGACCTACCAGCTGAAGCTCGAAGGCAAGGTGGTGGTGATCGGGGCCGTGCTGACACAGGTCAGCCGTGGCCGCACCGACCCCACCGGCCTGGCGCCACAGCGTTTCACCGATCGCCGGCTGCGCCGCGCCGAGCAGGCAGCGGTGTTCGACCGCGCAGCGGGCAAGATCACCTTCACGGGCCGTTCGACGCAGCGGCCGCTGGTGCCCGGCGTGCAGGACCGGCTCAGCTGGATGGTGCAATTGCCGGCCATTGCGCAGGCCGACCCGGACCGCGTCCGTGCCGGCGCGGCGGTGGTGCTGCGAGTCGTCGGCGCTCGCGGCAACCTCGACGTCTGGACCTTGCGTTCGCAAGGCCTGCAGACGGTCCAGCTCGAAGGCCGCACGGTACAGGCGGTGAAGCTGACACGCGAACCGGACGATCCGGACGACACGGTCGCCGAGATCTGGCTGGACCCCCAGCGTCACCATCTGCCCGTGCGGGCGCGGCTGACCGACGGCCGGAGTGACCCCTTGGAACTGTTGTTGCAATCGGGGACATCGCGCCCATGACTGCGCTCAAGCGGGGACACGCCTGGCCGATAAGGAGGTACAAGCCCATGAGCGCGGAGATGGCTTGAAACTTGCGGGGCAGGACCCACGTAGATGACGTCTGGGACCCCCGGGCGTCCGCCACGGTGGCCTTTCAACGAAGGAGCAAGGTCCATGCAAATGCTTTACAACTCCGACAACTTCGCCGTGGTGGAGTTCGAGGTGCCTGCCATGACGCCGGCGTCCGAGGGCGACGACGCAGGGCTGACGCGCGGTGGCTACGAGATCGTCGACAAGTTCAAGCGCAAGGAGATCTACATCGAAGGGGCGCTGGCCGAGAGCTTCAAGCAGGGGGTCGAAGCCCTGATCGAAGGTTCGCCGACCATCGAGGACATCGACGCCTACATCGAACGCTTCTCTTCGCTGATGCTGCAGCCGGTCGTGCTGCACTGAACGTTCCGGAACCGGCCGCATCCTTCGCGGCCGGTGGGCCCGTGTGCGATCGGCGCCGCCATCTCCTCGCCCCCCTTTCCCCGGCCACAGGGCTTGCGTGGTCAGAATGCGCAAGTCGGTCCCTTTCCCGCCTTCCCATGTGCCGCACGCTGCGTTATCGTGGCTCGGCCCGGGCGCTTGCCGGGGCTGCCAACGAAACGCGAGGGACCCCAACCGAGGAGGCGCCCATGGTCAAACGTCATGTCGAGGCCCGTGTGGCGCCTTCGCCGGGGCTCGCCGAAGCGCCGGTGCTGGACCGCATGTGTTCGCATTTCGTGCTGACCCTCACGTTGCGGCACACCGGCCGCTTCAATGTCCGCCGCGACTGGAACAGCCTGCTGTCGCTGACCGGCCGCCACCTGGTCTGGCCGGTGTCGGTGCTGGCACGCGTGCGTGAGTTCCTCGCGCGCCGCTGCGTCGGCAACGAGCACTGGAAAGGGCACGAGAAGCTGGATGACCCGCCGTTCCTGGAGCGTCACGGCGCCTGGCGCGGGCCGTACGAAGAAGGCACGCTCTTTTTCTACATCGACGAATACATCAAGGACGCGCCCAAGGACCTGCTCGCGGTGCTCGGCGCCACCTGCGACTGGCTCGGGCGCAACCTGAAGAAGGAATCGACGCTGGTCGAGAAGAACATCGACGCCTTGGCCGGCCGGCTGCAGCTGAACCCGGCCGAGCGGGCGCTGCTGCTGTACGGCACGCTGGCGCGCTACCAGCGCGAGCTGCGGGGGCTGCTGGTCGAGTTCAAGGTGGCCAACGCGCAGGAGGCCTATGCCGTGCTGGCCGAGATCGCCGGCGTGGATGAGAAGGACGTCGGCGAGGCGCTGCGGGCCGGTTCGCGGCTCGAGCGCATCGGCATGGTCGAGAACCTGATCTCCGAGCACAACATCACCGACCTGGCCGACCTGATGAAGGTCTCGGAGCAACTGCCGCCGGTGCTGATGCGCGAGTACCGCGACGAAGCCGAGCTGATGGCGGTGTTCACCCGGCCGGCCGCGCCGAGCGAGCTGACGCTCGAAGACTTCCACTATGTCGGCGAGGACACCCGCATGCTGGTGGCCTTGTTGCGCAACGCCGTGGCGCACAAGGAGCCGGGCGTCAATATCCTGCTCTACGGCCCGCCGGGCACCGGCAAGACCGAGCTCGCCAAGGTGATGGCGCTGGCTGCCGGGCTGGAGCTGTACGAGGTCGAGTACGCAGACCGCGACGGTAACTCGCTGTCCGGCCGTGACCGGTACCGCTCGCTGCAGATCAGCCACGTCTTTTTGAAGGGCAGCCCGAACGTCGCATTGCTGTTTGACGAGGTCGAGGACGTGTTCCCGCCGATCAGCACCGACACCGCCCAGCTGATGGCGCGGCTCGAGATCGGCGACGGCATGCCGAACGGCTCGGTCAGCGGCAAGGCCTGGGTCAACCAGATCCTGGAAAGCAACCCGGTGCCGGTGCTCTGGGTCACCAACCGCATCGAGCAGATCGACCCGGCCTTTCGCCGGCGCTTCCAGTACCACCTGGAGCTGAAGTCGCCCCCGCCGGGCGCGCGCGAGGCGCTGGTCGCCAAGGCCTTGTCCGAGGTGGCGGTGGCGCCGGAGTTCGTCGCCAAGCTGGCTGCGCGCAAGGCGCTCACGCCGGCCCAGATCCGCACCGCAGTGCGATTCGCCCGACTGGCCGGTGGGGCCGACTCGCCCACGGCCGAGGCGTTGATCGAACGCCAACTGGGCAATGCCGACAAGGCGCTCGGTACGGCAGGCGGCGAACGCGGGGCGCGGCACGTCGTCACGCACTACGACCTCGGGCTGGTCAACACCGAGTCGCGCTTCGAGGTGCCGCGCGTGATCGAGGCACTGCGCCGCAAGGGCTTCGGCACGCTGTGCTTCCATGGCCCGCCCGGCACCGGCAAGACCGCGCTGGCGGAGCACATCGCGCGCGAGTTGCAGCAGCCGCTGATGGTGCGCCAGGCTTCCGACCTGGTCAGCAAGTACGTCGGCGAGACCGAGCAGAACATGGCACGCATGTTCGAGGAAGCCGAGGCCGAGCAGGCGGTGCTGCTGCTCGACGAGGCCGACAGCTTCCTGCGCAGCCGCCGCATGGCCGAGCGCAACTACGAGGTCAGCGAGGTCAACGAGATGCTGCAGGGCATGGAGCGCTACAAGGGCGTGTTCATCTGCACGACCAACCTGTTCGAGGAACTCGACGAGGCCGCGCTGCGACGCTTCACGTTCAAGATCCGCTTCAAGCCGCTGACGCTGGAGCAGCGCGAGCGCATGTTCGTTGCCGAGGCCCTGGAGGGCGACCCCTCGCGGCTGACCGGCGAACAGCGCGAACGGCTGCGGCAGCTCGACGCGCTGGTGCCGGGCGACTTCGCTGCGGTCAAGCGCCAGGTCGACATCCTGGCGGTGGCGTTCGAGCCGGACGAATTCCTGTCGCAGCTGGAGGCCGAGCACCGGGTCAAACCCGAGGTGCGGCAAGCGCGCGGAATCGGTTTTCTGCGCTGAGACCGACCGGCCTCAGAGTTGCTCCCACGGCAGTCCGTCGAAGCGCCAGCCGTTCACCGTGTTGCGGTGAAAACGGGCGTCGAGGTCACCCTCGAAGCCGTGCAACACGTTGATCACCTCGGTGAAGCCGGCCGCCTCGAGGGTTTCACCGGCGGGGAGGGTGCGCTTGCCGGAGCGGCACAGCAGCAGCACCGGGCGGCCGGTCGAGCCTGCTTCGCGCAACACCTGCTGGGCGAAGCGATCGGGCGCCGGCTGCATGTCGGGGTATTCGTACCAGGCGATGTGCACCACCCCCGGAGGGTGGCCGACGTACATGTATTCGATCTCCATGCGCACGTCGACGAACAGCGCCTCGGGGTTCGCCTGCAGGTAGTCCCAGGCCTGTTTCGGGGTGAGGTGTTTCATAGGAGTGCCCGATTGTCATGCACTCGCCGGCGGCAGGGCAGGGGCCAAACCATGGAAAAGGTCGCATCCGGGGCCGGATTTGACGCGCTGCCTACAATGCCGGGATGAACGCCCGACCCTATACCCGCGCCACCGAGCTGCCCGAAATCCTCAAGCGACGCATCGTTGTGCTCGACGGTGCGATGGGCACGATGATCCAGCGCTACAAGCTGGGCGAGGCCGACTACCGCGGCACCCGTTTCGTCGACCATAGCCGGGACCTGAAGGGCAACAACGAACTGCTGCAGTTCACCCGTCCCGACGTGATCCGCGAGATCCACGAGGGATACCTGGCGGCGGGCGCAGACATCATCGAAACCAACACCTTCGGCGCCACCCGCATTGCGCAGGAAGACTATGCGCTGCCCGAGGTGGCGCACGAGATGAATGTCGAGGCTGCGCGTATCGCGAAAGCAGCCTGCGAGAAGTTCTCGACGCCGGGCAAGCCGCGCTTCGTCGCCGGCGCCTTCGGCCCGACGCCGCGCACTGCAAGCATCAGCCCCGACGTCAACGACCCCGCTGCACGCAATGTCGGTTTCGACGAGTTGAAGGCAGCGTACTACGAGCAGGCCGAAGGTCTGCTCGTAGGCGGCGCCGACCTGTTCCTCGTCGAGACCATCTTCGACACGCTGAACGCGAAAGCGGCTATCTTCGCCATCGACGAGCTGTTCGAGGCCACCGGCGAGCGCCTGCCGGTGATCATTTCCGGAACCGTCACCGACGCCTCCGGCCGCATCCTGTCCGGGCAGACGGTCGGGGCGTTCTGGAATTCGGTGCGCCACGCACGGCCGATCGCGATCGGGCTCAACTGTGCGCTCGGAGCGGCGTTGATGCGCCCTTACATCGAGGAGTTGTCGAAGATTGCCGGCGACACCTACATCAGCTGCTACCCGAACGCGGGCCTGCCGAACCCGATGAGCGACACCGGTTTCGACGAGACGCCGCAGATCACCGGTGGGCTGATGGAAGACTTCGCGAAAGCCGGCTTCCTCAACATCGTCGGCGGCTGCTGCGGCACGACGCCCGACCACATCGCCGAGATCGCCCGGCGCGTGGGCGGCTACCAGCCGCGCTGCCGCCACGAATCCCTGTTCACCGGGCTGCTGGCGGCCTGACGGCGGCCGGCAGCCGGGGCGGATCAGCGCCCTGCGGGGTGCGCAATGAGCAGCTCGACGCGCCGGTTCAGCGCGCGTCCATCGGCGGTCGCGTTGTCCGCGACCGGTTCGCGTTCGCCACGGCCTTGCGCCGTGATGCGCTCGAAGGCCACGCCGCGCGCGATCAGATAGTCCTTGGTCGCGTTCGCCCGCTCTTCCGAGATGCGCTGGTTGAGTGCTTCCGAGCCGACGCTATCGGTGTGCCCCAGTATCAGGACCGTCACGTCGGGCCGGCCGGCCAGCGACGCCGTCAAACCGTCGAGGAAGCGGCGGAAATGCTCGTTGAGCGCCGCGCGCCCCGGTTCGAAGGCAGCATCGCCGGTCACACGGATCAGCACGCGGTTGTCGGTGGTCCGTGCCACTTGCATCGGCGTGCCGCGCGCCACGTCTTCTGCGGTTTGCGAGATGACGACCATCTGCGGCGTCCAGGCGAATCCGTCGATGACCGAAACCGGTGGCGGCGCCGGCACGGGAGCTGGAGCCGCAGGGGGCGGTGCGGGAGGCGGCGGCGGCGCCGGCGTGGCACAGCCGGCGACCAGAGCGCACAGTGCCGCCATCAACGCGGCTCGATGGTGAACGGGAACGGTTTTCACGAGGCTTCTCCTGTGGGTGGGCGCGCCTGCACGACGGCCACAGCCGCCGCCCTCGGCACATTCGAAGCGACGTAATCTAGCAGCGCATGGTTACATCGGCCTCCCCCCGAGGCAGAGGGAAGCCATTTCTCGTGAAATGTTCTATCAACGAACCGCGGTGGCGCCCCGTTCCGAGACCAGGATCTCGACCTCCGCGCTGTCTGCCGAGGCGCCGACCGTCGCGAACCGCTCGCGCGGCACGCCGCGGGCGATGAGGTAGTCGCGGGTGCTTTCGGCACGGTCACGCGCCAACAGCGCGCCGCCGCGCCCGTCCGACGGCGCGGTGACGTGGATCTCGGCGCCGGTGTTCGGGCGCACGCCGTTCGCCACGCGGTCCAGCACGGCCGCCAGCGGCGCCTTGACCGCCGAGCGCTTGGGATCGAAGGCGAACTTCAGCGGCACCGCGACGCGATAGCCGTCGCCGGCGGCTTCCACGGTGACCGGCGTACCCGCGAGCTCGCGCGCGAGACGATGGCGTTGCTGGTCCACCGACGGGCCGCCGGCCCCGGGCGACACCATGCCGCCGCCGGTGCACGCGGCGAGCAAGGCGAGCACCAGCCATGTGCTGCGGCGCAGCCACGTCGCGGCGGGAAAAACGGGGCCTGAGGCCCGGTGCGTCAGCGTTGTCGTCATCGAAGCGCTGTCCGTGCTCAACGGCTCTGCGCGACCGATTCCGGCTCGGCGACGTAGATTTCAACCCGGCGGTTCTCGGCGCGGCCGGTGTCGGTCTGGTTCGACGCCACCGGCTCGCGGCTGCCACGCCCATCAATGGCGATACGCGAGGCCGCGACGCCGCGAGAGACGAGGTAGTCGCGCGTGGCGGCCGCGCGATCGACCGAGAGCGGATTGTTGATCGCGTCGGTACCGGTGTTGTCCGTGTGACCGACGATGCCGATGGCCGTGGCGGTATGGTCGCGCATGCCCTGCGCGAACTTGTCGAGCACGGTGCCGAGCTGCGGCTTCACGCTGGCACGGCCGACGTCGAAGCCGGCGTCGCTGGGAATCTGCACCTTGATGCGATTGTCGGCAGTGCGCTCGACGTCGATGCCGGTGCCCTGCGTCGCCTGCTCCATCTTAGCCTTCTGCTCTTCCATGCGCTTGGACCAGATGTAGCCTCCCAAGGCGCCGACCGCAGCACCGGCTGCCGCGCCGGTCGCGGCGCTCTTGCCCTTGTTGCCGCCGGCGGTCGCGACGCCGATCAGCGCACCGGCCGCGGCGCCGATGCCGGCACCCTTCGCGGTATTGCTCTGGGTTTCGCTCATGTTCGAGCAACCGCTGGCCAGCACGGCCACGGCAGCGAGCGTGACGATGGAGTGTTTCATGGCAGGCTCCTTTTCTCTTCGTTAGAACTGCGAGGGGGGATTGCAGCCCAACCAGCAGCAGGCGGCAAGCCCGCCAGAGTGAAACCTGTAACAGCCGGCGCCGGGCCTCAGCTGGCGGCCGTTGAAAAGATAGTGTGCGCACACATCGATGGACCGAGAAAGCCCATGCAGACGCCCGTCAGCGCTTGAAGATGTCGTTGAGCAGACCGGGCAGCGTGCCCTTCAGCTCCTGCGGCACCTGCTTGCGCAGCTCCTGCTGCAAGCGGTTCACTCCCTCCTGCTTCAGGTTCTTCAGGGTGCTATCGAAGCTGCCGTCGCGGAAGATCCCCTGCGGATCCCGGATCAGTCCGACCTGGACGGCGCTGCTCAATCCGCGTGCGACCAGGTCGGCGCTGGTGGCAAAGCCCGTCTGCCCCGCATCCACTTCGACGCGCCGGCCGTCGGCGCCTTCCATGAAGGTGCCGCCCTCGATCACCCGCGTGTACGTGCCGGCTTCGGTGTCGGCGGTGCGTTCCTCGACATACGCCGTCTCGAAGTCGGTGCCGCGGATGCCGATGGTCGCCGTCGGCGTCGTCACGCGCACAGCCTCTGGCGCGGCCTTGCCCATCAGGCCGGTCACGAAGCGGAAACTGCCGGTGACGAGCTGCAGCAGGCTGGCATGGCGCTTGGGCTTGTCCTGCCGGTACTGGTAGCGCGTCACCTGGACCTGGGTCTTCGCCCGCAGCGCCATCAGCGCGCCGTCGGTGAAGCGGATCAGCGCCTCGCTGTCTTCGGCGGTGTTGATGCGCTCGCCCTCCGCCAGCGTCTCGCCCTGGCTGGCCGTGCGCCAGCCGCCGGTGCCCAGCACCTGCACCGTGCCTTTCATCCGCTCGATGGCGCCGACGTTGCACCAGCCGGCCAGCGGGCAGAGCAGGGCCAACGCGAGCAGCGCGAGACGCGGCAGCCGCAGCGGCGGCAAGACAGGAAACAACGGAAGCCGGGCGAGGGCGGTCATCGTGGCGTGCGAAGAGTGGAGGCGCCGCGAGGATAGCGCCGGCGATACGCCTCGATACATTCGTTCTAGGGAGCCGGCCGTGCAAAGTTGTCCCTTCGTCAGGGGACAAGCGCTCCTGCCCGCCTTGGTTGCCGCCTGTCAGAGGGGCTGGCGTAGAATCGCCCCTCCTCCAAGGAGCGTTGCAGCGCGCCGGTTCCACCCGCCGCGTCAGGCTTGGATTCGAACCGCAACGACGCTCACCCGTGCCACGGGTGAGCCGTGGCCGCCATTTGCTGTCGCACAGGCCATGACCGAAACCACCGCTGCTGCCGCTTCCCCCACCGTTCCGCCGATGCGCCTGTCCGGGCTTGAGCCCGTGTCGATCGGCGCAGGCACGCTGTTCGTCAACATCGGCGAGCGTACCAACGTCACCGGCTCCAAGGCCTTCGCGCGCATGATCCTCAACGGTCAGTTCGAGCAAGCGCTGGCGGTCGCGCGCCAGCAGGTCGAGAACGGCGCGCAGGTCATCGACATCAACATGGACGAGGCCATGCTGGACAGCAAGGCCGCGATGGTGCGCTTCCTGCACCTGATCGCTTCGGAGCCCGACATCGCGCGCGTGCCGATCATGATCGACAGTTCGAAGTGGGAAGTGATCGAGGCGGGCCTGAAGTGCATTCAGGGCAAGGGCATCGTCAACTCGATCTCGCTGAAGGAGGGGGTGGAGGCGTTCAAGCACCAGGCCAAGCTGGTGCGCCGCTACGGCGCTGCCGCGGTCGTGATGGCCTTCGACGAAAAGGGCCAGGCCGACACCTACGAGCGCAAGATCGAGATCTGCGAACGCGCCTACCGCATCCTCGTCGACGAGGTCGGCTTCCCGCCCGAGGACATCATCTTCGACCCCAACATCTTCGCGATCGCCACCGGCATCGAGGAGCACGACAACTACGCGGTCGACTTCATCAACGCCACGCGCTGGATCAAGCAGCACCTGCCCGGCGCCAAGGTGTCGGGCGGCGTGTCGAACGTGAGCTTCAGCTTTCGCGGCAACGACCCGGTGCGCGAGGCCATCCACACGGTGTTCCTGTACCACGCGATCCAGGCCGGCATGGACATGGGCATCGTGAACGCCGGCATGGTGGGCGTCTACGACGACCTCGACCCGGAGTTGCGCGAGCGGGTCGAAGACGTCGTGCTGAACCGCCGTCCCGATGCCGGCGAGCGCCTGGTCGAAGTCGCCGAGAACGCAAAGGGCGCCGCCAAGGACGACAGCACCAAGCTTGCGTGGCGCGCCAAGCCCGTCGACGAGCGCCTGACGCACGCCCTGGTGCACGGCATCACCGACTTCATCGTCGAGGACACCGAAGAGGTGTACCGGCGCATCAGTGCGCAGGGTGGGCGCCCGCTGCACGTCATCGAAGGCCCGCTGATGGCCGGCATGAACGTCGTCGGTGACCTGTTCGGCCAGGGCAAGATGTTCCTGCCTCAGGTCGTGAAGAGCGCGCGCGTCATGAAGCAGGCTGTCGCCCACCTGTTGCCCTATATCGAGGCCGAGAAGAAGGCGATGGTGGACGCCGGCGGCGAAGCAAAGCCCAAGGGCAAGATCGTCATCGCGACCGTGAAGGGCGACGTGCACGACATCGGCAAGAACATCGTCACCGTCGTGCTCCAGTGCAACAACTTCGAGGTCGTCAACATGGGCGTGATGGTGCCCTGCCAGGACATCCTCGCGCGTGCCAAGGCCGAGGGCGCCGACATCGTCGGGCTGTCGGGGCTGATCACACCCAGTCTTGAGGAAATGCAGTACGTGGCCGCCGAAATGCAGCGCGACGAGCATTTCCGCGCCAAGCAGATCCCGCTGCTGATCGGCGGTGCGACGACGAGCCGCGTGCACACCGCGGTGAAGATTTCGCCGCACTACGAGGGCCCCGTCGTCTACGTGCCGGACGCGAGCCGCAGCGTCGGCGTGTGCAGCGATCTGCTCAGCGACGACAAGGCGGCGGCCTACATCGCCGATCTGAAAACCGACTACGAGAAGGTGCGGCAGCAACACGCCAACAAGAAAGCCACGCCGCTGGTGAGCCTGGCGCAGGCGCGCGCCAACAAGACGCCGATCGACTGGGCGGCCTACGACGCACCGGCGCCCAAGTTCATCGGCCGGCGCGTGTTCAAGAACTACGACCTGGCCGAGCTGGCGCAGTGCATCGACTGGGGCCCGTTCTTCCAGACCTGGGACCTTGCCGGTTCGTACCCCGGCATCCTCACCGACGAGATCGTCGGCGAATCGGCGCGCCGCGTGCTGAGCGACGGTCAACGCATGCTCAAACGCCTGATCGACGGCCGCTGGCTTACCGCGAACGGGGTGATCGGCCTGTACCCGGCCAACACCGTCAACGATGACGACATCGAGATTTACGCCGACGCGGCGCGCACGCAGGTGTTGATGACGTGGCGCGGCCTGCGCACGCAGACCGAGCGGCCGGTGGTCGATGGCGTGCGTCGGCCCAACCGCTGTCTCGCCGACTTCGTTGCGCCGAAGGACTCAGGCATCGCCGACCACGTCGGGCTCTTCGCGGTGACGGCCGGACTCGGCGTCGACAAAAAAGAGAAGCAGTTCCTCGACGACCTCGACGACTACAGCGCGATCATGCTGAAGGCGCTGGCCGACCGGATGGCTGAGGCGTTTGCCGAGCGCATGCACCAGCGGGTGCGCACCGAACTGTGGGCCTATGCTGCCGACGAGCAGCTGAGCAACGCTGACCTGATCGCCGAGAAGTACCGCGGTATCCGCCCGGCGCCCGGCTACCCCGCCTGCCCGGACCACAGCGTCAAGCGAGAGATGTTCCGTGTGCTCGCCTGCGACGAGATCGGCATGGGCCTCACCGAAAGCCTGGCAATGACGCCCGCGGCCAGCGTCAGCGGCTTCTACATCGCGCACCCGCAAGCTGTGTATTTCAACGTCGGCAAGGTCGGAGCCGACCAGCTCGAGGACTGGGCCCGTCGCACGGGCCAGGCACAGGCCGAGGTGGAGCGCTCGCTGTCGAGTTTGTTGTAGGGCGGGCCGTCAGCCGGCCTGCCGCCGGCTGTCCACGTGCGCCGCGATCAGGGCGTTCAGTTCGCGCCGCGTTTGCAGCGCGGGCACGCCCAGCAGCCGCAGCCGCAGCAGCCCGGTCAGGAACACCAGCGTTTCCATCGCAGCCATCTTCGGCGAGATGCCGGTGCGCAGGTCGCCGTTGCGTTGCGCCGCCTGATAGGTACGCTGCAGTTTGGACAGGCATTCCTCGCTATGCACGACGTAATCAGCGAGATCTTGCTGCATTTCGCCGACGAATTCGCACTTGAAGTTGAGGATTTCCATCGTATGGCGAACACTGGGGTCGTCGCTGACCGAGTCGGAAAACTGCATCAGGAAGTTGCGGATGCGGTCCAGCGGGGCGGTCGCGGGATCTGACAGCAGTGTGTAATCCATGCGATCAGCCAGGGGAACCGTCACTTCCTGGCGCATCGCCTTGAACAATTCCTCCTTGTTGGCGAAGTGCCAGTAGATCGCGCCGCGGGTCAGGCCGGCGGCATGGGCAATCTGTTCCAGACTCGTGTTGCCGACGCCCTGCTCGTGGAACGTCTTGCGAGCGGCCGCGAGGATGCTGCGGCGGGTCTGCTCGGCTTCTTCCTTGGTGCGTCGGACCATGGGCTCGTCTTAATAGGATCTTCAAACATACATACAGGAATGTATGTATGATAGCCCGTACCCCCGTTCGTTCCCCGGTCGTTTCATATTTGTCTACCGTCGTGTGACGGTTTTGTTGTTCCTTTCAGTTCCAGGCACACCCATGGCTCATCCGCAAACTCGTTCCGTGGCTCTCGCGACGCCAAAAGCCTCGTCTGTCGCCGCGCCTCGCCTGCCTTTCGTTCCCGTGCTGGCCGCCGTGCTGGCGCTCGCAGCCTGCAGTCCCGGGCAAGGACCGCAGGCCAATGCGGCCCAAGGCGGCGCGCCGCAGGCCATGCCCGTCAACGTGCGCACGGTGCAACTGCAGACCGTGCCGGTGACGCTGGAAGCCGTCGGTCGCGCCGAAGGCTCGAAGGAGGTCGAAGTGCAGGCGCGCGTGACCGGGCTGATCGAACGTCAGCTCTACCAGGAAGGCGAGCGCGTCAAGGCCGGTGCGCCGCTGTACCGCATCGAGCGTGCGCCGTTCGAGATTGCGCTGCAGCAGGCACGCGCCAACCTGGCGCAGCAGGCCGCGCAGCTCGAGCAGGCCCGGCGCGAAGCGCAGCGGCTGAAACCGCTGGCCGAGCAGCAGGCCGTCAGCCAGCGCGAGGCCGACGACGCTGCATCGGCGCTGCGGCTGGCCGAAGCGGCCGTCGCTCAGGCCCAGGCGCAGGTGCGCGAGGCCGAGCTGAACCTGTCGTACACCGCTGTGCATGCACCCATTTCGGGCATCAGCGGCCGCTCGCAGAAATCCGAAGGCAGCCTGGTGTCCCCCGGCACGAACGGCCTGCTGACCACCGTCACCCAGACCGACCCGATCTGGGTGCGCTTCTCGTTCTCCGAGGGGGAGCTGACCCGCCTGCGGTCGTCGCGCGACGCCAAGGTGCGGCTGCTGGACGCGAACGGCCAGACGCTGATGAACGGCGGGCGGCTCAACTTCGCCGGCTCGACGGTGGACCCGCAACTTGGCACCGTGCAACTGCGCGCCGAGTTCCCGAACGCGCAGCTGACCGTGCTGCCGGGGCAGTTCGTGCGAGCCCAGGTGGTCGCCGGCGAAACCGAGGCCTACACGGTGCCGCAGTCGGCCGTGATGCAGTCCGACCAGGGCAAGTCGGTGTGGACGATCGTCGATGGCAAGGCGACGCCGGTGCCGGTGGAAGTCGGCGGCTGGAGCGGCTCCGACTGGGTCGTACGCCAGGGCCTGAAGCCGGGTGACCAGGTCATCGTCGACAACCTGATGAAGCTGCGTCCCGGTGCACCGGTGACGGCGCAGGCGCCCGCTCCGGCGGCGGCACCCGCCGCACCGGCGCCGGCCTCGGCCGCGTCGCAATAAAAAGGGAGCCGCGCATGTCTTCCCGCTTTTTCATCGAGCGGCCGATCTTCGCCGCCGTCCTGTCCATCATCATCGTGCTGGCAGGCTTGGTGGCGCTGAAGATCCTGCCGATCGCGCAATACCCCGAAATCGCGCCGCCCACGGTGACGATCACCGCCACCTATCCTGGTGCGTCGGCCGAGACACTGTCGAAGACGGTGGCGGCTCCGATCGAGGAGCAGCTGTCCGGCATCGAAAACCTGCTGTACTTCGCGTCGAACTCGTCGTCCAACGGCACGGTGACGATCACCGCCACGTTCGAAGTCGGCACCGACATCGACAAGGCGACGTTCAACGTCAACAACCGGGTGCAGCTTGCGACGCCGCGCCTGCCCGACGAGGTGCGCCGCAACGGCGTGGTGGTGGCCAAGCGCTCCGAGAACTTCCTGCTCGTGATCGCGCTGAATTCGCCGAAGAGCACGTATGACGAGCTGTTCCTGTCGAACTATGCGACGCAGAACATCCTCGACGAACTGAAGCGCATCCAGGGCACCGCCGACGTGCTGGTGTTCGGCGCACGCGATTATTCGATGCGCGTGTGGCTGCAGCCCGACAAGATGGCCCAGCTGGGCGTGACCACGGCCGAGGTCGGCGCGGCGATCAACGCCCAGAACGCGCAGTACGCCGCCGGCAAGATCGGCGCCGAGCCGGCCCCCAAGGGCCAGGAACTGGTCTACACCGTCACGGCGCGCGGCCGCCTGATCGAGCCGGAGCAGTTCGGCGACATCGTGCTGCGTTCGGGCGGCCCGACCGGCGTGCTGAAGCTGAAGGACGTCGCCCGCATCGAGCTCGGCGCGCAGAGCTACGACCAGTCGAGCACCGTCAACGGCCAGCCGGCCATCGCGATCGGCGTGTTCCTGCAGTCGGGCGCCAACGCGCTCGACGTCGGCGATGCCGTCAAGGCCAAGATGGTCGAGCTGAAGAACGAGCGCTTCCCGAAGGACGTCGACTATCTGATCCCGTACGACACCACGCGTTTCGTCTCGGCGTCGATCTCCGAGGTGGTCAAGACCGTGCTCGAGGCTGCCGCCATCGTGCTGCTGGTGGTGTTCGTCTTCCTGCAGACCTGGCGTGCGACGTTGATCCCGATGCTGGCCGTGCCGGTGTCGCTGATCGGCACCTTCGCAGGGCTGTGGCTGTTCGGCTTCTCGATCAACACGCTGACGCTGTTCGCGATGGTGCTGGCGATCGGTATCGTCGTCGACGATGCCATCGTCGTGCTCGAGAACGTCGAGCGCCTGATGCGCGAGGAGAAGATGAGCCCGATGGCCGCGTCGATCGAGGCGATGCGCGAGGTCTCCGGCGCCGTCATCGGCATCGTGCTGGTGCTGTGCGCGGTGTTCATCCCGGTGGCCTTCATGGGCGGCATCGCGGGCCAGTTGTACCGTCAGTTCGCGGTCACGGTGGCGATCGCGGTGGTGCTGTCCGGTGTGGTCGCATTGACGCTGACGCCGGCGCTGTGCGCGCTGCTGCTCAAGCCCCACCACGACGGCGTCACGCGGGGCGAGCGCTTCTTTGCACCGTTCAATCGCGGCTTCAACTGGCTCACGCACCGCTTCCTCGGCGGGGTCAACTTTGCGTTGAAGCGCCGCATTGTCGCGCTGCTCGGTTTCGCGCTGATGGCAGCCGGCGCCGGCTATCTGCTGTGGCAGGTGCCGAGCAGCTTCGTGCCGGAGGAAGACCAGGGCTACATCATCGCCGCCGCGGTGCTGCCTGACGGCGCCACGCTCGAGCGCACAGCCCGTACGACCGAGCAACTGCGGCAGATGAACGCGAGCAACACCGGCATCGACAGCTTCTTCATCATCAACGGCTTCGACCTGATCGGCGGCGGCTCGAAGAGCAACTCGGCCACCATCTTCATTCCGATGAAGGGCTGGGAAGAGCGCCAGCAGACCACCCAGGAGCTGGCCCAGCAGGTCAGCGGCATGGGTTTCGCGCTGAAAGACGGCATCGCCTTCGCGTTCAACCCGCCCGGCATCCAGGGGCTGGGGCAGGCGGGCGGCTTCGAGGTCTACGTCCAGGGGCGCAGCGAGTCCGACCCGCAGCGCCTTGCGCAGGTCACGCAGGACTTCATGAACGCGCTGATGCAGCACCCGGTGCTGGGCCACATGCAGACCTTCTTCAGCCCGACGGTGCCGCAATTGCGCGTCGAGGTCGACCGCGAGAAGGCGCTCGCACTGGGGGTGCCGGTCAACGAGGTGTTCTCGGCGCTGCAGGCGCAGATGGGCTCGCTCTACATCAACGACTTCAACCGCTCGGGCCGCACCTACCGCGTCACCATGCAGGCGGACGCGCCGTTCCGCTCCAAGCCGGAAGACCTGGGTCGCCTGTACGTGCGTTCGCAGACGAGCGGGCAGATGATTCCGTTGAAGGCGCTGATCCGCGTCGACAGCGTGATCGGTGCCGAGCAGATCGAACGCTACAACTCCTACATTGCCGCCAAGGTGATGGGCAATGCCAAGCCGGGCTACAGCTCCGGCGAGGCAATCGCCGCGGTCGAGGAGGT
Source organism: Caldimonas mangrovi (assembly GCF_023721835.1). Taxonomy (GTDB): domain Bacteria; phylum Pseudomonadota; class Gammaproteobacteria; order Burkholderiales; family Burkholderiaceae_C; genus Caldimonas; species Caldimonas mangrovi. The sequence continues at coordinate 83,009 of NZ_JAMKFE010000013.1, forward strand.
GGCCCGCAAGGTGCTGCCGCCGGGCTACAACTACGAATGGACCGGTCAAGCCTTCCAGGAAAAGCGCACCGGCAGCGCGTCGGTGTTCGCATTCGGCTTCGCGCTGGTGATGGTCTACCTGATCCTGTCGGCGCTGTACGAGCGCTGGGGCGTGCCGTTCGCCGTGGTGCTGGCGGTGCCGTTCGCCCTGACGGGGGCTCTGCTCGCCGTGTGGTTGCGTGGCATGCAGAACGACATCTATTTCCAGATCGGCCTGGTGGTGCTGATCGGCCTGGCGGCGAAGAACGCGATCCTGATCGCGGAGTTCGCGATGCAGGGCATGGAGCAAGGCAAGACGGCGGTGCAGGCCGCGCTCGAGGCCGCGCGCCTGCGCTTCCGCCCGATCGTGATGACGTCGCTCGCCTTCGTGCTGGGGGTCGTGCCGCTGGTGCTCGCCACCGGCGCTGGCGCGGCCGCACGCCAGTCGATGGGGACCGGCGTATTCGGCGGCATGCTGGTCGCCACCTTCGTCGCACCGATCTTCGTGCCGCTGTTCTTCGCGCTGCTGGCGCGCAAGCCGCGGCCGCAACACAGCCACACACCCGGGGCCACCGAAGAGGTGCCGGTATGAGGTTAATTCACATGCGTTCCTTGACCCTTTCCGCGCTCGCTGCGGCGGTGCTGGCCGGCTGTGCCGTCGGGCCCGACTACCACCGCCCCGACGTGATGCTGCCCGAGAAGTACTCGGCTGACGCCGCCGCGGTGCCGGCCGCCGGGGCACCGCAGGAGGTGTCGCCGCGTTGGTGGACGCTGTTCAACGACCCGCAACTCGACACGCTGATGGACGCTGCGTTCGAACGCAACACCGACCTGTTGCAGGCGGTGGCGCGTGTCGAGCAGGCCGAGGCCTTGCTGCGCGAAGCGAGGGCGGTGCAATGGCCGTCGGTCAGCCTGGACGGTAACGCGGCGCGCGGGCGTTCCAGCGAGACGACCGGGACCCCAGGCGGCGGCACCGGCAACAACTTCCGGGCGGCCTTGTCGACTGCCTTCGAGCTCGACTTCTGGGGCCGGCTGCGCCGCGCCTCGGAAGCGGCGCGTGCCGAGGCGCTCGCGACCCGGTATGGGCAGGAAGTGGTGCGGCAGACGGTCGCGGGCCTGGTGGCCCAAAGCTATTTCAACCTGCGCGCGCTCGACGAGCAGGTCCTGTTGACCCGCGAAACCTTGAAGACCCGCGAGGAGGGCGTGCGCATCCTGCGCATCCGCCTGCAAGGCGGTACCAGTGCGCGCATCGACCTCGATCAGGCCGAGGCACTGCGTGCCGAAGCCGCGCTGCAACTGCAGGAGCTGCAGCGCCAGCGCGCGCTGGCGCAGTCGCAGCTCGGGCTGCTGACCGGCCAGGCCGGCATCGATCTCGAACAGGGTTCGTTGCGTGGGCTGCCGTTGCCGCCTGCTCCGCCTGCCGGCCTGCCGTCCGCGCTGCTCGAGCGACGCCCCGACGTGCGCCAGGCCGAGCAATTGCTGGTTTCCGCCAACGCGCGGATCGGCGTGGCGAAGGCAGCGATGTTCCCGACGCTGTCGTTGACCGGCCTGGCCGGCGGCGAAAGCGCCGAGCTGTCCGACGTGCTGAAAAGCGGCTCGCGGATCTGGTCGGTCGGTTTCGGCCTGACGCTGCCGATCTTCGATGCCGGCCGCCGCATCGCCCAGACCGACCAGGCCGAGGCGCGCCAGCGCGAGGTGCTCGCGGCCTACCAGGGGTCGGTGCAGTCGGCCTTCAAGGACGTGGCCGATGCGCTGGTCAATCTGCGCGCCGCCCGCGAATCTCAGGTGGACGTCGAGGCCAGCGAGCAGGCCTACCTCAACGCACTGAAGACCGCGCAGCAGCGCTACGACGCCGGTTACTCGGCCTACCTGGAACTGCTCGACGCGCAACGTTCGGCCAATGCCGCACGGCTGCGCACCGTGACCAACCGGCAGGCGCAGCTGGCGGCGACCGTCGACCTGTTCAAGGCCCTGGGGGGCGGCTGGGACGCGCCGTCGGTGGCGCAGGCACGCTGATCAGTCTCGCTGCGGCGGCAGCAGGTAGTTGTTCTTGACCCGCACGTAGTGCTCGGCCGAATAGCGCAGGTGTTCCAGTTCGGCGGCCGTGAGCCGCCGCACCGGCTGCGCCGGCCGGCCCACGTAGAGCCAGCCGCCGTCGAGCCGCTTGCCCGGCGGCACCAGGCTGCCGGCACCGAGCATCACGCGGTCCTCGATCACCACGTCGTCCATCACGATGCAGCCCATGCCGATCAGGCACTCGTTGCCGATCTTGCAGCCGTGCAGGATCACGGCGTGGGCGATCGTCACCCGGTCGCCGATGATCAAGGGCGAGCCCTCAGGCTTGGCCGGCGTCTTGTGCGAGACGTGGCACATCGCCAGGTCCTGGATGTTCGTCATGCTGCCGATGCGGATGCGGTTGACGTCGCCGCGGAGTACGGCGTTGCACCAGACCGAACAGTCGTCGCCGAGCGTCACGTCGCCGATCACCTGGGCCGAATCGTGCAGGTAAACCCCGGCACCGAGTACCGGTTGTGTGTCGAGGTAGCGGGTGATCGGCATGGCGTGCGGCGGGGAAGGCGGACGGGGGGCATTGTCGCCGGCTTGGCACCCGGGGCCCGGCGCGGCACACTGCGGCGCAGGGCGAGCGTCGCGCTCGCATCATCAGCCTGTTGTCGTGGAGACTTTCATGATCGATGTCCTGCCTCCCTGGCCTCTGCTCGGCGCCTTCCTGCTGGCCAGCCTGCTGCTGGCGGTCACGCCCGGGCCGGCGGTCGTTTACCTGCTGACCCGCACGCTGGCCCAGGGGCGGCGTGCCGGGCTGGCGTCGGTGGTCGGGGTGGCGCTGGGCAACCTCGGCAACGCGGTCGGTGCGGCGATCGGCCTGGCGGCGCTGTTCGCGGTGTCGTCGCTGGCCTTCACGGTGGTGAAGTACGCCGGTGCCGCTTACCTGGTCTATCTGGGCGTGCAGGCGCTGCGCAGTGCCCAGGCGGTGCCGCAGCAGCAGGCGCAGACGCCGCCGGCGACGATGAAGACGGTCTTTCGGGATGGCTTTCTGGTGGCCCTGCTGAACCCGAAGACCGCGCTCTTTTTCGCGGCCTTTCTGCCGCAGTTCACCAGTGCCGCGCACTCGCCGCTGTTGCAGAGCGCGACGCTCGGCGCGGTGTTCGTCGCGGTGGCGGCGACCACCGACGTCTTCTACGTGTTGATGGCCAGCCTGGTCGCCGGCAGGGTGCGGCGGATGGGGCGGGCGCGCCTGTGGGGCCGCTACGCGACCGCCGGCGCCTTCATCGGGCTGGGCGCCTACACGGCACTTTCCGGGTCGCGCGGCAAGGCCTGAGCCCGGGAGGGGCGACCGCCCCGGGGCGCGGCGGACGTCAGGCGCTTTGCAATGCGCGGCGCAACTGGATCGCTTCGGCAATGTGGGGGGGCGAGATCGCCTCGGAGCCTGCCAGGTCGGCCACCGTGCGGGCCACCTTCAGCACGCGGTGGAAGCTGCGCGCCGACCAGCCGAGACGCGAGGCGGCGTTCTGCAGGAAGCTCGATCCCTCGCGGTTCATTTCGCAATAGGCGTCGATCGCCGGCCCCGCCAACTGCGCGTTGCTGCACCCTTGGCGGCTTCGCTGGCGAACCAGCGCCTGCCCCACCCGCTCGGCCACCCGTGCGCTGGGCTCGCCGTCCGGCGCGGCCATCAGTTCTTCGGGTGGCACGGCAGTGACTTCGACCTGCAGGTCGATGCGATCGAGCAGCGGACCGCTCAGTCGGGCCTGATATCGGGCCACCGTGTCCGGCCCGCAGCGGCAGGCGCGCAGCCGCGAGCCCAGGTAGCCGCAGGGGCAGGGGTTCATCGCGGCAATGAGCTGGAACCGCGCCGGAAACTCGGATTGGCGCGCGGCACGCGAGATCGTGATGTGGCCGGTCTCCAGCGGCTCGCGCAGCGCCTCCAGCGCGGTCCGGGCGAACTCCGGCAACTCGTCGAGAAACAGCACGCCGTGGTGTGCGAGCGAGATTTCGCCTGGACGGGGAGGGGACCCTCCACCGACCAATGCCACCGACGAAGCGGTGTGGTGCGGGGCGCGGTACACGCGCTGCCGCCAGCGCTCGGGCGCGAACCCGCCGGTCAGGCTGAGTACCGCCGCAGACTCGAGCGCCGCTTCCGTATCCAGCAGCGGCAACAACCCGGCAAAGCGCTGGGCCAGCATCGACTTGCCGGTGCCGGGCGGGCCGACCATCAGCAGGCTGTGCCCCCCGGCGGCCGCGATCTCGAGCGCGCGTTTCGCCCCCGACTGGCCCTTCACGTCGCGCAGGTCGGGATGCTGCCCGACCGGTTCCGGTTCGGGCGTCTCGAGGCGCACCCAGCCGGGCTCCGGCGGCGCGGCGTCTTCGGTGAGCGGCAGCAGGGCCTGCACCACGTCGAGCAGATGCCGGGCGCCGTAGACGTCGGCATGCTGCACCAGCGAGGCTTCGCGCGCGCTGTCCATCGGCAGCACCATCGCCCGATGCCCGCCCTGGCGATGCAGCGCCAGGCTCATCGCCAGGGCGCCGCGCACGGGGCGCAGGTCGCCAGCCAGCGACAGCTCGCCGGCGAATTCGTAAGGCGCCAGCCGGTCGGCATCGAGCTGTCCGCTGGCCGCCAGGATGCCCAGCGCGATCGGCAGATCGAATCGGCCCGATTCCTTGGGCAGGTCGGCCGGCGCCAGATTGACGGTGATGCGCTTGTTGTGCGGGAACTCCAGCCCGCTGTTCAGCAGCGCTGCGCGCACGCGCTCGCGCGCCTCCTTCACTTCGGTGTCGGCCAGGCCCACCAGCGTGAAGCTGGGCAGGCCGTTGGCAAGATGGACTTCGACGGTGACTTCTGGGGCTTGCAGACCGGCGAGCGCGCGGCTGCAGATGACGGCGAGCGACATGGACGAGAACCTCTCCCTGCGGGTTTTGCTTTGATGTCCCGCCTGCAGCGGGTGTCCGCATTCTCGCGGCACGCACCGTAACAGGGTGTGAAGCCCGCGCGTCGGGACCAGGGGAATGCACCTTGCTGGTGCCGCGGCAGCGGGTGCACATTGTCGGTGCACGAAACTCCGGGCCGGCCCGCATGATCGCGCCTTGTTGGGGCGGGTGCACCGTCGATGGTCGTGGCATGGATCGTGCAGACCGACTCCCCGAACGTCGCGCCCCTGCTCAACGCCTCCACGGAGAACCGCATGCTTGAGAAACCGCTGCCTGCTGCTGCCCCCGGTGGCGTCCCCGGCCTGCCGGAGGACGACGAGACCCGTTTCAACCTGACCATCACCAAGGCGATGTGACGTGCAGGGGCGGCCCTGCACCTCTACGCAGCCTCAACACAAGGAGCAACCTCATGAAGATGGTGACCGCCATCGTCAAGCCCTTCAAGCTTGACGAAGTGCGTGAGGCCCTGAGCAATATCGGCGTTCAGGGCATCACGGTGACCGAAGTCAAAGGCTTCGGTCGTCAGAAGGGCCACACCGAGCTGTACCGCGGCGCGGAGTACGTGGTCGACTTTCTGCCCAAGGTGAAGATCGAGGCGGCGGTCGACGACGCCATCGTCGATCGCGTGATCGAGGCGGTGGAGAGCGCTGCTCGCACCGGCAAGATCGGCGACGGCAAGATCTTCGTGTCGGCACTCGAGCAGGTGGTTCGCATCCGCACGGGCGAGACGGGCAAGGACGCTCTTTGAACGAGAAGACATAGAGAGACAACCATGAAGAAACTGCTTGCAATCCTGGCGCTCGGCGCGGCGGCCCTCGGCTTCGCCGACCTCGCCCTGGCACAAGACGCTGCGTCGGCGCCGGCCGCAATGGAAGCGGCGCCTGCAGCGGCCCCTGCCGAGGCGCCCGCGGCGGCTGCCGAAGCCGCCCCCGCTGCTGACGCCGCGCCGCCGGCGCCTACCGTCGACAAGGGCGACGTCGCCTGGATGATGGTCTCGACGCTGCTCGTGATCATGATGACCATTCCCGGCCTGGCGCTGTTCTACGGCGGCCTCGTGCGCGCCAAGAACATGCTGTCGGTGCTGATGCAGGTGTTCGTCGTCTTCTCGCTGATCGTCGTGCTGTGGGCCATCTACGGCTACAGCCTGGCCTTCGGCGGCGGCGGCGCGTTCATCGGCACGCTCGACAAGGTCTTCCTGTCGGGCATCACGACCGAGTCGCTGGCCGACACCTTCTCCGAAGGCGTGAAGATTCCCGAGCTGGTGTTCGTCGCGTTCCAGTCGACCTTCGCGGCCATCACCTGTGCGCTGATCGTCGGCGCCTTCGCCGAGCGCATCAAGTTCTCGGCGGTGCTGCTGTTCTCGGTGCTGTGGTTCACCTTCAGCTACATCCCGGTCGCCCACATGGTGTGGTTCGGCGAGGGCCTGCTGTTTAAGGACGGCGCAATCGACTTCGCCGGCGGCACGGTGGTGCACATCAACGCCGGTATCGCCGGACTGGTGGGTGCCTACCTGGTGGGCAAGCGCGTGGGCTACGGCAAGGAAGCGATGCCCCCGCACTCGCTGACGCTGACGATGGTGGGCGCCTCGATGCTGTGGGTCGGCTGGTTCGGCTTCAACGCCGGCTCCAACCTGGAGTCGAACGCCGGCGCCGCGCTCGCGATGGTCAACACGCTGCTGGCCACCGCGGCTGCCACGCTGTCGTGGATTGCCGGCGAAGCGCTCGCCAAGGGCAAGGCCTCGATGCTGGGTGCGGCTTCCGGCGCCGTCGCCGGCCTGGTCGCCATCACTCCGGCCTGCGGCACCGTCGGCCCGATGGGCGCCATCGTGCTGGGCCTGCTGGCCGGCCTGGTCTGCCTGTGGGGCGTCAACGGCCTGAAGCGCATGCTGGGCGCCGACGATGCACTCGACGTGTTCGGTGTGCACGGCGTGGGCGGCATCCTGGGTGCCATCCTGACCGGCGTGTTCACGTCGCCCAGCCTGGGCGGCACCGGCGCCGAAGACTTCTCGATCGCCAGCCAGGTGCTGATCCAGACCAAGGGCGTGCTGATCACCATCGTCTGGTCGGCCGTCGTCTCGCTGATCGCCTACAAGATCGTCGACATGGTCATTGGCCTGCGAGTGCCAGAAGAAGCGGAGCGCGAGGGCCTGGACATCACGTCGCACGGCGAGACCGCCTACAGCAAGTAAGGACCTGCATCGCAGGAAACCGCGCTCCCGCCAGGGAGCTGCACGAAAAAGGGCCTCCTGTGCAGGAGGCCCTTTTCATTCGTTCGCCCGTCCCGGCTGCCCTTGCGCAAAGCGCTGGAACCCCCATTTGCCTAGAATCGTTCGCCCGACCCTCCCAAAACGCCCCACCCGAGGCCCGACTCCATGGTTCCCCACCTCATCACGGCGCTGACCGGCCCGATCAACGAACTCGAGCAACGCATCCTGGAGTCCATGCCCGCCATTGAGCGCTGGTTCCGGCTGGAGTGGATGGAGCACACGCCCCCGTTCTACAGCTCGGTCGACGTGCGCAACGCCGGCTTCAAGCTGGCGCCGGTCGACACCAACCTGTTCCCGGGCGGCTTCAACAACCTGACCGAGGAAATGCTGCCGCTGGCGGTGCAGGCGGCCATGGCGGCGATCGAGAAGATCTGCCCCGAGGCGAAGAACCTGCTGCTGATCCCCGAGAAGCACACCCGCAACACGTTCTACCTGATGAACGTGCAGCGGCTGGTCCAGATCTTCCACCAGGCCGGCCTGAACGTGCGGCTGGGCACGCTGGACGACACGATCCAGGAGCCGACCACGCTGAACCTGCCCGACGGCAGCACGCTCGCGGTGGAACCGTTGCTGCGCACCAAGCGCCGGCTGGGGTTGAAGGACTTCGACCCCTGCACCATCCTGCTCAACAACGACCTCTCGGCCGGCCTGCCCCAGGTGCTCGAGGGCCTGCACGAGCAGTACCTGCTGCCGCCGCTGCACGCCGGCTGGGCGGTGCGACGCAAGTCCAACCACTTCCAGGCCTATGAAGAGGTCGCGAAGAAGTTCGCCAAGCTGCTCGGCATGGACCCGTGGCTGATCAACCCGATGTTCGCCAAGTGCGGCCAGGTCAACTTCGCCGAAGGCGCCGGCATCGACTGCCTGCAGAGCAATGCCGACGCGCTGCTCAGCAAGATCCGCCGCAAGTACAAGGAATACGGCATCCAGGAAAAGCCGTTCGTGATCGTGAAAGCCGATGCCGGCACGTACGGCATGGGCATCATGACGGTGCGCGATGCGAAAGACCTGACCGAGCTGAACCGCAAGACGCGCAACAAGATGAGCGTCATCAAGGACGGCCAGGAGGTGACCGAGGTCATCATCCAGGAGGGCGTGCCGACCTACGAGCGCGTCAACGACGGCGTGGCCGAGCCGGTGGTCTACATGATCGACCGCTACGTGGTGGGCGGTTTCTACCGGGTGCACGCCGAGCGCGGCATCGACGAGAACCTGAACGCCCCGGGGGCGAGCTTCGTGCCGCTGGCCTTTGCCGAGTCCAACCACCTGCCCAAGCCCGGCGCCAAGCCGGGCGCCAGCGCGCCGAACCGCTTCTACATGTACGGCGTGATCGCGCGGCTGGCCATGCTGGCTGGCAGCTACGAACTCGAAGCCACCGACCCGGACGCCGAGACCTACGACTGAACGGCACGGTCCTGTCGCCGTTGCTGCGCTGCAACATGGATTGGGCGATGCCGGCGCAGGCGGGGGCACAATGACGAGCTTCCGCATTCTGCCGACGCCTTCGTGCCCACCCCTTCCCAAGCAGCGCCGACCGGCTCCAAGCTCGCTGCCCTGACGCTCGGCGCCATCGGCGTCGTCTATGGCGACATCGGCACCAGCCCGCTGTACGCTTTCAAGGAAGTCTTCATCCACGGGCACATTCCCGTCACCGCGGAGAACATCCTCGGCATCCTGTCGATGATGTTCTGGACGTTGGTGCTGATCGTCGCGGTCAAGTACGTCGGGCTGATCCTGCGCGCCGACAACAACGGCGAGGGCGGCCTGGTGGCGATGCTGGCCCTCGCTTCGGTGGCCGTGAAGGACCGCCCGGTGCTGCGTCGTCGACTGCTGGTGCTCGGCATCTTCGGCACGGCCATCTTCTTCGGCGACGGTGTCATCACGCCATCGATCTCGGTGCTGTCGGCGGTCGAAGGCCTGGAAGTCGCCACGCCTGCGCTGCAGCCCTACGTGGTGCCGGTCACGCTGGTCGTGCTGACGCTGCTGTTCGCCGCCCAGCGTCACGGCACCGGGCAGATGGGAAAGTGGTTCGGGCCGATCACGGTCGGGTGGTTCGCCACGCTGGCCGTGCTGGGCCTGTCGCACCTTGTCGGCAACCCGACCGTGCTGCTGGCCATGAACCCGTTGTATGCCTTGATCTTCATCGCCCAGCACCCGGGCATCGCCTTCGTCTCGCTGGGCGCCATCGTGCTGTGCGTGACCGGCGCCGAGGCCTTGTACGCCGACATGGGCCACTTCGGCCGCCGTCCGATCCGGCTCGCATGGTTCGGCCTCGCGATGCCGGCGCTGGTGTTGAACTATTTCGGTCAGGGCGCGATGCTGCTGGCCCACCCCGAGAACGTCAACAACCCGTTCTACGAGATGGCGCCGAAGTGGGCGCTGTACCCGCTCGTGGCCATGGCCACCTGCGCCACCGTGATCGCCTCGCAGGCCCTGATCTCGGCCGCTTTCTCGGTCACGAAGCAGGTGATCCAGCTCGGCTACCTGCCGCGGCTGCGCTGGACGCACACTTCCGTGCGCGAGACCGGGCAGATCTACGTCCCCTTCGTCAACTGGACGCTGTACGCCTGCATCTTCGCCGCGGTACTCGCCTTCGGCTCCAGCAGTGCGCTCGCGTCGGCTTACGGCATCGCGGTGACGATCGACATGCTGATCACGACGACGATGACGTTCTTCGTGATCCGCTACGCCTGGCACTACCCGTGGACGCTGTGCGTCGCGGTCACCGGCTTCTTCTTCGTGATCGATGCGCTGTTCTTTGCGGCCAACGCGATCAAGGTGTTCGACGGCGGCTGGTTCCCGCTGCTGATCGGCGCGGTGATGTTCATGCTGATGATGACCTGGAAGCAGGGGCGGCACCTGCTCGGCGAGCGCTTGCGCGAGGAGTCGATCGACCTGAAGAGTTTTCTCGAAGCCGTGTTCGTCAGCCCGCCGGTCCGGGTGGCCGGCTCCGCCGTGTTCCTCAACGCCGAGACCGGCAGCACGCCGAACGCGCTGATGCACAACCTCAAGCACAACCGGGTGCTGCACGACACCAACCTGTTCGTCAGCGTGCGCCACCACGAGGTGCCGTGGATCGGCTTCGACAAGCGCATCGAGGTCGAGCCGCTGGGCCACGATTGCTGGCAGGTGGTGCTGCATTTCGGCTTCAAGAACGACCCCGACGTGCCCGAAGCGCTCAAGCTGCTGCGCGGTCGCGGCGTGCAGCTGGACGACATGGAGACCTCGTACTTCCTGTCGCGCGAGATCGTCATTCCGTCGATGACCAAGGGCCTGGGTGCCTGGCGCGCCAAGCTGTTCGCGGGGATGCACCGCAACGCGGCGGCGGCCGCCGATTTCCTCAACCTGCCCGCCAACCGGGTGGTCGAACTGGGGTCCAAGATCCAGCTCTAACTGGACCACCCCTACGCGCTTCGCGCGCCCCTCAAGGGGCGATGCTGGCGGACCGGCGGAGCCGGATCCGCGGCATCACTCGAAAGGAGAGGCGCTGCGTGCGGGAAGGGGTGCGCTTAAGCTTGCGGCTTTTGGGTCTTCCGCAACGTCATGCGCTTCTTCCACGACTTGTCCCTGTCGGCTGTGGTCGCCGGCTTCGTGGCCGTGCTGGTCGGCTTCACCAGCTCGGTCGCGATCGTGTTCCAGGCGGCGGCCGCGCTCGGTGCCACGCCGGCGCAGGCCACCTCCTGGATCTGGGCGTTGGGCCTGGGCATGGGCGTCACCAGCATCGGGCTGTCGCTCGCCTATCGCCAGCCGGTGCTGACCGCCTGGTCGACGCCCGGCGCCGCGGTGCTGGCCACGGCCAGCGCGTCGATGCCCGAGGCCGTCGGTGCGTTCATGCTGTGTGCGGTGGCCATTGCGGTGGCGGGCTACACCGGCTGGTTCGCCAAGGTGATGAACCGCATCCCGACGGCGCTGGCCGCCGCGCTGCTGGCCGGCGTGCTGACGCGTTTCGGCATGGACGCCTTCGGCGCGATGAAAACGCAGCTGCCGCTGGTGTCGGCGATGTTCGCCGCCTACTTGCTGGGCCGGCGCCTGTGGCCGCGCTACGCGGTGCCGGGCGTGCTGCTGGTCGGCATCGCAGTGGCGTCGCTGTCGGGGAACTTGAGCTGGTCGGCGGTGCAGTGGTCGCTGGCGACGCCCGTGTGGACCACGCCGGTCTTCACGCTGCAGGCGGCCATCGGTGTGGCGCTGCCGCTGTTCGTCGTCACGATGGCATCACAGAACCTGCCCGGTGTCGCAGCCATCCGCGCGGCCGGCTACGACACTCCGATCTCGCCGGTGATCGGCACCACCGGGGTCGCGACGCTGCTGCTGGCACCGTTCGGCGGCTACGCGCTGAACCTCGCCGCCATCACGGCGGCCATCTGCATGAGCCGTGAAGCGCACGAGGACCCGGCGCGGCGCTACACCGCGTCGGTCATGGCGGGCGTCTTCTATGTCGCGATCGGGCTGGTCGGCGGTGCGGTGGTCGGGCTGCTGGCCGCGTTCCCGCGCGAACTGGTGGTCGCGATCGCGGGGCTGGCACTGCTGGGCACCATCGGTGCCGGCCTGGCTGCCGCTGTCAAGGACGATCGGCATCGAGAGCCGGCACTTATCACATTTCTCGTCATGCTGTCGGGCCTGTCGTTATGGGGGGTCGGCTCGGCCTTCTGGGGCGTGGTGGCCGGCGTGATCGCGCTGGTGGTGCAACACTACCGGTTCCGTTCCGTGGCAGCCCCTGCGAAGACCCGATGAAACTGCTCTTCATTGCCGACCCGCTCGGCCATTTCAAGATCTACAAGGACACCACCTTCGCGATGATGCGCGAAGCGGCACGGCGCGGCCACGAGCTGTGGGCCTGCGAACCGCGCCACGTCAGCTGGCAAAGCGGCGGGCGGGTCACCGCGGTGGCGCGCGAGATCACGCTCACTGGCGACCCCGACGACTGGTACGCCGCCGGCGGCGACACACCGCTCGCGCTGGCCGACTTCGGTGCGGTGGTGATGCGCAAGGACCCTCCTTTCGACAGCGAATACTTCTATGCCACCCACCTGCTGGAGCAGGCCGAGCGCGAGGGCGCGTGCGTGATCAACAGCGCGCGCTCGCTGCGCGACCACCCGGAAAAGCTCGCGGTGATGGAGTTCCCGCAGCATGTCCCGCCGACGCTGGTGAGCCGCGACGCGCAGGCGATCCGCCGCTTCCATGCCGAGCATGGCGACATCATCCTGAAGCCGCTCGACGGCATGGGCGGGTTGGGCATCTTCCGTGTCGGCCCGGACGGACTCAACCTCGGCAGCATCACCGAGACACTGAACCGGCAGGGCACCCAGACCGTCATGGTCCAGCGCTACGTGCCCGAGATCGTGCACGGCGACAAGCGCATCCTGATCATCGACGGCGAGCCGGTGCCCTATGTGCTCGCGCGCATCCCGCAGGGCAGCGAGATCCGCGGCAACCTGGCCGCGGGCGGCAAGGGCGTCGCGCAGCCGCTGGCCGCGCGCGACCGCGAGATCGCGACCGACATCGGTGCCAGGCTCGCGCCGCGCGGGCTGCTGCTGATCGGGCTGGACATCATCGGCGACCGCGTCACCGAGATCAACGTGACCAGCCCGACCTGCTTCCAGGAAATCCAGCAACAGACCGGCTTCGACGTCGCGCAGATGTTCGTCGACGCACTGGAGCGGGCGATCGGCCGCAGCCGGGTGTGAACCTGTGAGCCTCGACCTCGGCGCCTACTTACGCCGCGTCGGCTTCGAAGGGCGGGCCGAGGCAACGCTGCCGACGCTGGAGCGGCTCGCCCGGTTGCACCCGCAGCACATCCCGTTCGAGAACCTCGACCCCTTGCTGCGGCGACCCGTCGCGCTCGGCCTCGACGCGCTGCAGCGCAAGCTGGTCGACGAACGCCGCGGCGGCTTCTGCTACGAGCACAACCTGCTGTTCAAGGCGGCACTCGAAGCGATCGGCTTCCGGGTCACCGGGCTGGCGGCTCACGTGCTATGGGGCGGCACCGACGACACGCCGCGGCCGCGCACGCACATGCTGCTGAAGGTCGAATCCGACGACGGCCCGCGTATCGTCGACGCCGGTTTCGGCGGCCTGACGCTGACCGGCGTGCTGCGCCTGCTGCCCCATGCCGAACAGCCCACGCCGCACGAGCCCTTCCGGCTGCTCGAGCACGAGGGCGAGTACACGATGCAGGCGCAAGTCGGCGGTGAGTGGCGCGCACTCTATGCATTCGATCTGCAGCCGCAGCGACTGCCCGATTACGAGCTGACCTGCTGGTATCTCTGTCACCACCCGGCGTCACGCTTCGTCAACCACCTGCTGGCCGCGCGCACCGACGGCGAGCGCCGCTACGGCCTGCTCGACAACACCTTGAACCTGCACCGGGCGGGCCATCCCAGCGAGCGCCGCAGGCTCGACAGCGTCGAGGCGCTGCGCGATGTGCTGGTCGCTGTCTTCGGCCTGCAACTGCCCGACGACCCGGCGCTGGACGACACGCTGCAGCGCATCGCCGCGCGCTGATACCCGTGCGCCCGCAGGTGCCGCCCTGCGGCACCGGATAATCGGCGCCTCATGGCCCTCATCACCCTCACCAATGCCCACCTGGCCTACGGCCACGTGGCCCTGCTCGACGGCGCAGGTTTTTCGCTCGAAGCCGGCGAGCGCGTCGGCCTCATCGGTCGCAACGGCACCGGCAAATCTTCGCTGCTGAAGATCCTGGCCGGCCTCGAAAGGCCCGACGACGGACTGCTGCAACTGCAGCAGAGCCTGCGCATCGCCTATGTGCCGCAGGAGCCGCAGTTCGCCGCCGGGCTGTCGGTGTTCGAGGCGGTCGGCGACGGCCTGGCCGAAGTGCGCGAGCTGCGCGCGCGCTACGAGGCGCACGCGCCTGGCGAAGACCTCGACGCGCTGCAGACCCGCATCGAGGCACTCGACGGCTGGACCTGGGAGCAGCGCGTCGAAGAGACACTGCACCGCCTGCGGCTGGCACGCGACGAGCCGGTCGAGCGTTTGTCCGGCGGCACGAAAAAGCGTGTCGCGCTGGCGCAGGCGCTTGTCACGCAGCCCGACGTGCTGCTGCTCGACGAACCCACCAACCACCTCGACCTGGCGTCGATCGGCTGGCTCGAAGAGCTGCTGAAGGACTTCCGCGGCAGCGTCGTGCTGATCACGCACGACCGCGCCTTCCTCGACAGCGTGGCCACGCGCATCGTCGAGCTCGATCGCGGCGTGTTGCGCAGCTACCCCGGCAATTTCAGCGCGTACGAGTCGCTGAAAGAGCAGCAGCTTGCCGACGAGGCGGTCCAGTCGGCCAAGGCCGACAAGCTGCTCGCCCAGGAAGAGGTGTGGGTGCGCAAGGGCGTCGAGGCGCGCCGCACGCGCAGCGTCAGCCGCATCAACCGGTTGCAGGTGCTGCGCAAGCAACGCACCGAGCGCCGAGATGCGGTCGGTCGCGTCAAGCTCGACCTCGACGCCGGCGTGCCCAGCGGCAGACTGGTGGCCGAGCTGCAGCACGTCGGCAAGTCCTACGGGGGCCGCCCCATCGTGAGCGACTTTTCCGCCACCATCCTGCGCGGCGACAAGGTCGGGCTGATCGGCCCCAACGGCGCCGGCAAGACCACCCTGCTGAAGCTCATCCTCGGCGAGATCGAGCCCGACAGCGGCACCGTGCGGCGCGGCAGCAAGCTGCAGGTGGCCTACTTCGACCAGATGCGCGACGCGCTGAACCTCGACGCGACGCTGGCCGACACCATCAGCCCGGGCAGCGAATGGATCGAGATCGGCAATGCGCGCAAGCATGTCATGAGCTACCTGGGCGATTTCCTGTTCTCGCCGGCGCGCGCCCATTCGCCGGTGCGCACGCTGAGCGGCGGCGAGCGCAACCGCCTGCTGCTGGCGCGCCTGTTCGCGCGGCCGGCCAACGTGCTGGTGCTCGACGAGCCGACCAACGACCTCGACATCGACACGCTGGAACTGCTGGAAGAACTGCTGCAGACCTATGACGGCACGGTGTTCCTTGTCAGCCACGACCGGCGCTTCCTCGACAACGTCGTCACCAGCACCATCGCGTGGGAAGGCGAGCAGCAGGGCGGCTTCTGGCGCGAATACGAAGGCGGCTACGAGGACTGGCGCGTACAGAGCCAGCGCACGCGCGCGCTGCAGGAGCGCGCCGCGCCGGCCGCGCCACCGGCTCCCGCCGCGCCGAAGGGCGAGCTGGCGAAGCCGGCGCAGCCGAAGAAGCTGTCGTACAAGGAGCAGCGCGAACTCGACGAGTTGCCCCGGCGCATCGAAGCGCTCGAAGCCGAGCAGAAGCAGCTGGGCGAGCTGCTGGCCGGCACCGAGATCTACCAGGGCGACGCACGGCGCCTCGCCGAGGCGCAGGGGAGGTACGCGCAGATCGAGGACGCGCTGATGGCGGCACTGGAGCGCTGGGAGGCGCTCGGGTCGCGCTGAATATCGGCAGAACGCTTCAATCGCTCACATTTGCGCGATTGTGCGATCTGCGAAGTGCACGTAGTCTTGGGCCACGAATGAGCAGAACGACATCGACCAGCTCTGGCCGGTTTGACTCGGGCGATCAGGGGAGGGATAGATGACGAACCCTGCTGTGGATACTCGTGCGCAGTCGTCGTCGTTGTGGCGTCGGGCGCCCTTGCTACTCAATGTGGCGCTTCTGTGCCTGCTGGCGTGGCATATCGGTTTTGAGGCCCTTCCAGGCGTCGCGAATGACTACCGCGGCCTCACGGGAATTCTGGATCGTTGCTTCGCGGTGATGCCCTTTTTTCCCTATATCGTGCTGATCGCCTTCGTCATTCGATCGCCTCGCGTGTTGGCAACATGGCGAGCAGCCGCCTTGGTCCCTTTGGCCATGCTGCTTTACGTTGCACTGTCGATGGCCGCCTTCCTCCTGATCCACCGCGGCTTCTTTCCGCTCGACTGAGCATCGAATCTATTGCGCATTCAAGGGAATACACCTTGAGACGCGCCACATCGTTCTTGCTGTAAGCCGTACCTTGGGTCGCCTCAGCCGGATTTGTCGGGCAGGCGCCTTTCTTTCAACCTCATCAGGAGGGGCAATGGCTAAACCGAGCATTCGAGTGGAGCGTGACGCAATCTGCGTCTATGTCGATAACGTACGTGTCGTTGCTGTCGGGACACGAGATATCTCGCTCGGACAAAGACATTTCGTGATCGACAAGACCGGAGTGGTCACTGAAGTCATCGCTGTGGGTGTTCTGGGTTCTCTCAGAATCTCCAGCGATGGGACGGGAGAGATCGCGATAACACCGCTGAATGGTGGGCTCGCCGCCGTCTCCGCAAGAATTCGATTCTCCACGGCCACAGGTCACGTGGAAAAACTGCATCTAGAAATCGGGCGCGAAATAGTTCTTGTTGGTGCCACCTTCGGCGTCACGCTGGAATCCACCCTACGGCCATTGAGTTTCAACGGACAAATGCTCTTTCACGGGCAGCACATGGCGAAGGCAACGTTGTTCGGGAAAACGATCCTGTCTCATACACTCTCGCGACCTCTGGGTCTGCACGACTCCATCGATGCCCTTTCGTTGCTGAGCACAGGGTATCTCGACCCAACGGAAAACCCGAACATCAAGGCCTTCCTCGAACGCATCAAGCGAACGAAAGACGGTGACTTGCCCGGGCTCTCCTCGTTGTCGGCACCGGAAATCGCAACCTTGCTCACATTGCTGAGAAGCAAGACGCCCGGCGCACTGGTGTCCGAGGCAGTGCGCGATGAACCCGCGATCTGACGCCGTGGCGTCAAGCCGAGAGGGGTGCGGGGCAACCGAGACCGACGAATCGCACCCGACGCCGGCGCGCCCAGCGACCAGCCGGTGGCCTAGTTGCAGCGTGCTGACCGATCAGCGTTCCAGCTCTTCACGCTGCGTGACGATACGCGACACCAGCCCGTAGTCGATCGCCTCGCGAGCGCTCATCCAGAAATCGCGCTCGATGTCGGCACGCACCTGCGCTGTCGGCCGGCCGGTCTCGCGCGCGATCACCTCGGCAATGCGCTCGCGGGCCTTGACCAGCTCGCGCGCCTGGATCGCGATGTCGGCCGCCGGCCCGCCGGCGCCGCCGCTGGGCTGGTGGATCAGGAAACGGGTGTTGGGCAGGCAGTAGCGCCGTTGCCGGGGGGCCGCCAGGTACAGGTGGCAGGCCGCGCTGCCGACCCAGCCGGTGCCGACCATGCGGACCGGCGCGCTGATGAAGCGCACGACGTCGTGGATCGCATCGCCCGACTCGACGTGGCCGCCGGGCGACGACACCAGCATCGTGATCGGCTCGGCCGATGCGCCTTCGAGCGCGATCAGCTGCTTGACGACCGAGGCCGCGAGGTTGGCATTGATTTCGCCGAACACCAGCACGGTGCGGCTGCGAAAGGCGCGCTCGTCCAGCAGGCGAGTGGCTGTTGCGTCGGTGTCTTCGGGGGCGGGGGTGGCGAGGTCCATGCGTGCGTGTCCTTGAAGCCGGTGCTCCGGCATGAAGGAAGACGTGGCTCGCTGCTGGCGTGTGACGCGGTGGCGCCCTGTCACGAAATGGCGGGCTGGAACGTCTGGGATGATGAAGACCTGCATTCCGGAGATTGCCGTGAGCGACACCAAGGCCCAGCTGTTCATGTCCCTGCGCAAGCGCTTGCTCGGCATTGCCGGGCGTGTGCTCGGCGTCCCGGCGGAAGCCGAAGAGGTGGTGCAGGAGGCGTACCTGCGCTTTCATCGCGAAGCGGCGGGCGGCCTGGTGTCGGCCGAAGCGTGGCTCGTCACGGTGGTGACCCGCCTCGCGATCGACCGCCGGCGCGAGCGGCTGGCCTTCGGGCGAGCGCTCGAGGCCATGGACACCGCGCGCCTGCTGTGGCCGCAACCGACGCTGCCGTCCACGCGTGGCGAGCCGGACGTCGGCCCGCAAGTCGTGGTATCGGAAGAGGCACGCGCCGAGCATCGGGCCGAAGTGAATCGAGCCTTGCAAGCGCTGCAGCGCTCGCTGCCGATGCACGAGGCGCTCGTGCTGCTGCTGCACGACGTGTTCGAGGCCGACTACCGGGATCTGGCGCAGTGGCTGGGCAAGAGCGAGGAGGCCTGCCGCCAGCTCGTGCATCGCGCGCGCAGCAAGCTGCTCCAGCGGCGCCCGAAAGACGGCGCGGGAGAGGCCGCCGACGCCGGCCGCAACGAAGTGAAAAGGTGGCTGCAAGCGCTGCTCGACCGCGATCACCGCAGCCTGGTGGCCGCGCTGCTGCGGTGCACCGGGCGGCCGCAGCCGGCGCTGCTGGCGAGCCGCACCGAGACCACTGTGTCCATCGGCTATGACCGGCAGGGCCGGCTCTCGCTCAAGCTCGGGCCCCATCTGCTCTGCGCGCTGCCGGTGGCAGCGTGCGACGCCGCTCAGTGCTGCGGCTGAGCAAGCACCGAAGAATCGCACCCCACGCCGGCGGCGATCATGCGGCGCGCCGCGCGCGCCAGCCATGGGGCTGCCCATCGCAGCCCACGCGGCAACTGCTGCTCGGGCCGGGCCAGGGCGCCGCAGACATAGCGATGCCGCCCCTCGTCCCACAGCAGCGCGCGGCACGGGCCGCTGGCGCGCCGGCTCAGCACCCGCCCCAGCGGGCAGGGCTCGCTCGCGCAGCACACGCCGCAGCCGTTGCACACGGCGTACTCGGGGGGTTTCGAAGGGGCCTGCGGGTGCAGGTAGATCACCCGGTCCATGGGAACGACGGCTGTGAACAGGCCCTAGCCTTGCCGCCGCCGCAAGCCGAGATTCGCGAACCAGGACTCGGCCGACGAGGTCGGCAGGGCGCGACTGACGATCAGGCCGGACTGCAGGTACAGCGCATTCAGCAGCCTCACGGCCGCTTCGCGGCCCTCGCCGAGCAGGTCGGCCAGTTCGCGCAGCGTGACTGGCTGCATGCGCAGGTGGCGGATCACCGCGCGTTGCAGCTTGCTCAGCGGCAGCATCTGCAGGTCGAGCCCAGGCGCGGTGCGATAGCAGGCGGTGCCGGCGATCTCGGGCAGCAGTTCGGTGCGGCTGCCGTACATCGCCATCGCCCACAGCAGCGGCGCGATCGGGTGGTAGTGCGCCGCAGGCGCGACCAGCGCGGTCTCCGCGTCGCCGGGCGGGCGCAGCACCGCGGGCTCGATGCGCAGCACCTTGAGCTGCGCCAGGCGTTGCATCAGGTAGCTCTCGGGCTCGGCCGGGCAGTGATACAGCCGCTCCCGCGGGAAGACGGTGATCGGCACGACATAGCCTTCGGCGTCGCAGTGCACCACAACGCTTTGCGCGTGGCGCAGACAGGCCGCCAGCACCTCCACCACCTCGGTGCCGCTCGGACGATGCTCGAAACGCTGCAGGTCGGCCAGCAGCGACGGGCTCAGCGATGCCGGCCCGGACGATGCCGAGTTCATGCCGGGATGGCCGGCCAGCTCGTCCAGGTAACGCTGGAAGGCGCTGGCGCGCATCAGTTCCGGTTCGCCGAAGGGGATGGTGGTTTCGTCCATCGCGGAAAAAGCGGCCCGCACAAGAGGGAAAGCACGGGCCAGAGGGTGAGCATGCAGGCTCTGGCGGAAACCAGGTCTTGCAGTGGTAAGTGTTGGTGACTGTACTTGAGGGATGACCCGTAGTGCACCTGAAAACACTGACAGCGCGGGGGCATCCCGCGTGACATTTGCCTGTCGCGCCCTCAAAAGTTCAGAGTTGCCGCCGCACGCGCTCGAAGTCCCGCCAGAACCCGGCGTCCTGCGTGGTCGCAAAGTTGATGCGCATCAGCGAACTCGGCTGGTGCACCGCATGGAACAGCGACCCGGGCGCGAGCAGATAACCGTCATCCATCATCACCTGCGCGAGACGGTCGGTGTCGACCCCGGTGTCGAGCCAGCCGAACAGGCCGGCCGGCTCGGTGACAAAGCGGCAGCCGGCCTTCACGGCCAGCTGCACGGCACGAGCGCGCGCAGCCCCCAGGCGTGCCCGCACGCGCTCGGCATGGCGGCGGATCTGCCCTTGCTCCAGGCAGTGCGCCAGCGCCTGCTCGAACAGCGACGGTGTCGTCAGCGTGCCCAGCAGCTTGGTGTCGATGAAGCGCTCGACCAGATGCGGCGCCGCGGCCAGGTAGCCGACGCGCCAGTTGGGAGCCAGGATCTTCGCAAAGCCGCTGATGTAGATCGTGCGCTGCAGGGCGTCGAGCGAGCACATGCGGGTGGCGTGTTCGGGCGCGAGGTGCGAATAGGTGTCGTCCTCGACCACGTGGAAACCGTGCTGTTGCGCCAGTTGCAGCACCCGGTGCGCGCTGCTCGGGCTCAGGGACTGGCCGGTGGGGTTGTGCAGCACGCTGACGCTGACGAACAGCTTGGGCCGCTGATCGGGCGCATAGGCCTCGCAATAGCGCGTCATCACTTCCAGGTCGGGCCCATCCTCGCGCCGCGGCACCGGCAGGATGCGCATGCCCATTTGCGTCAGACGCGCGAACTCGACGGCCCAGCCCGGCTCGTCGACCATGACCGCGTCGCCGGGGCGCAGGAGTGTGCGGCACACGATGTCCAGTGCGTGGGTGGCGCCCACGGTGGTGACGATCTGGTCCGGCGCGGCTTCGATCTCCAGCGCCGCCAGCTTCTGGCTCAAGGCGCGCCGCAACCCGGTGTCGCCGGCCGGCTCGCCGTACTGGAGCGACAGCGAATACAGGTTGGCGGTGCCGGTGACGCGCCGCACCGCCGCACCCATGAACGGCGTTTCCAACCAGCCGGGCGGCAGCACGCCCATGCCGGGCACGGCCTTCATCTGGCCGTCCTGGCCATGCACCTGGCGGAACATGCCGCGGATCAGCGTGGCAGCATCGATCGGCGTCCGGGTGCGCGTTTCCAGGCTTGGACGCACAGCCCGCGGCGACGGCGTCGGCTCTGCCCGGTGGTCGACGCGCGACTCACGCACGAAAAAACCGCGGTTGCGGCGCGCTTCGATCAGTCCCTGCGCCAGCAACTGGTCGTACGCCGCCACCACGGTGTAGGGGCTCACCTCGTGCCGCCGTGCGCACTCCCGCACCGAAGGCAGACGCGACCCGGGCGCCAACAAGCGGTTGCGTATCCGCTCGGAAAAGCGGTTGGCGAGCTGGTCGGTCAGGGTCTCGGCGGGCGAACGCATCAGCATGAGGGCCTCGTGTGTTGGCAAGCGAACCGGTACAGCGTTGCCGGTGACAAGGTTATCTGTGTCGGTGGTGTATTGGAGGTCAAGCATAGACTGGCTGTCATGAGCCTGCAAGAGTTCCTGGCCCTGCTGATGCTTGCGACCGCGATGAGCTTCACGCCGGGGCCCAACACCACCCTGTCGACCGCGTTGGCCGCCAACGGCGGGCTGAAGGCCGCGTTGCGCTTCTGCGTCGCGGTGCCGGCGGGGTGGAGCCTGCTGATGCTGGCCTGCGGGCTCGGGCTCGGGGTCGTCGTGATGACGGCACCAGTGCTGCGCAGCGTCGTCAAGGTGCTCGGCGTCGGCTACATGCTGTGGCTGGCATGGAAGTTGTGGAACGCCCGCGTGCTGACGCAGGCCGACGGCGCTCGCCTCGACGTCGGTTTCCTGCAGGGCGTGGCGCTGCAGTTCGTCAACATCAAGGCGTGGATGCTTGCGCTGGCGCTGACCGCCGGCTGGGTCGTCAGCCAGCAGGGCGGGCAGCCGGCGGCGAACCCTGGCGAGCGCCTCGCCATCGTGCTTGCCGTGATGGCGGTGTATGCCTTCGCCAGCAACTTCACCTATGCGCTGGTCGGTTCGCTGCTGCGGCAATGGCTGTCGCATGGCTCGCGACTGCTGGTGTTCAACCGCGTGATGGCGGCCGTGCTCGCCGCCACGGCCGCCTGGATGCTGAGCGTTTGACATGACCGCCGCGGCACTTCATACGACGGCAGCCGACGAGACCCGCGGTCTCTGGCTCGGCGTGCTCGGCGTCGCGATCTTCGCGCTGACGCTGCCGATGACGCGGCTGGCCACCGGCACGGCCGAAGCGCCGCAGTTGTCTCCCTGGTTCGTGACCTTCGGCCGGGCTGCACTGGCCGGGATGCTGTCGGTCGCCTATCTCGCGTGGGCCGGTTGGCAGCGTCCGCGTGGCAACCAGTGGTGGCTGCTGCTGTTCACCGCGGCCGGCACGGTGGTGGGTTTTCCGCTTTTTCTCGCACTCGGCCTACGCCAGGTGCAGGCGGTGCATGCGTCGGTGATCATGGGTCTGCTGCCGCTGATCACGGCGGTCGTCGCAGCCCTCGCCTATCGGCAGCGGCCCTCGTTCGGCTTCTGGGCCTGCGCAGCGCTGGGCAGCGCGCTGGTCGCGGTCTATGCACTGCTGAAGGCCGGCTCGTCGCTGGATGCCGGGCTGCAGATGCACTGGGCCGATGGCCTGCTGGTCCTGGCGGTGCTGTCGGCCTCGCTCGGCTATGTGTCGGGTGCGCGCCTCACGCCGGTCCTGGGGGCCGAACGCGTGATCTGCTGGGTGCTGGTGATGTCGCTGCCGTTCACGCTGCCGGCGGCGCTCTGCACCGCGCCGGCGCAGGCGGTGCAAGCTTCTGCCTGGCTCGGCTTCGGGTATGTCGCACTGTTCTCGATGTGGCTCGGCTTCTTCGCGTGGTATCGCGGGCTGGCGCTCGGCGGGCCGGTGCGGGTGAGCCAGGTGCAACTGATCCAGCCGTTCCTGTCCATGTTGTCGGCGGTGCCGCTGCTCGGCGAGCGGCTCGACGCGACGACGCTCGGCTTCGGCCTGGCGGTGATCGCGACGGTGTTCCTGGGCAAGCGGGCCTCGACCGACACCCGGGGGGCGGCTCGATGAAGGCGCGTCTTCAGGACGCGCTGGCGCAACTGCCCGGTGCGCAGGGCGAGCGTTTCCGCCGGGTGCTCGCGCATGGCTCGATGAGCGTCGAGATCTATGCGCCGCAGGGCACCGACCCGCAGCAGCCGCACGCGCAGGACGAGCTGTACTTCATTGTCAGCGGCCGCGGCATGTTCCACAGCGGCGGCGAGCGTCACCCGGTCGGCCCGGGCGACTGCCTGTTCGTGCCCGCGGGCCGCGAGCACCGCTTCGAAGAGTTTTCCAACGATTTCGTCACCTGGGTGGTCTTCTGGGGCCCACCCGGCGGCGAGGGAGCTATTGCATGACCTGGACCCTGGCCCGGCGCGCCGAGCGCATGAACCCGTCGATCATTCGCGAGATCCTGAAGGTGACCGAGAAGCCCGGCATCCTCTCGATGGCTGGTGGTCTGCCGTCACCCGACAGCTTTCCCGTCGAGGCCATGCGTGCGGCCAGCGAGAAGGTGCTGCGCGAGGCCCCGCGTGAAGCGCTGCAGTACGCCGCGAGCGAAGGCTACGCGCCGCTGCGCGAATGGGTGGCCGCGCACCTCGCGCAGCAGGGCCAGCAGGTGCAGCCCGGCCAGGTGCTGATCACCACCGGTTCGCAGCAGGGCCTGGACCTGCTCGCCAAGGTGCTGATCGACCAGGGCAGCCGTGTGCTGGTCGAGACTCCCACCTATCTCGGCGCACTGCAGGCGTTCTCACCCTACGAGCCCGAGATCGCGGCCGTGCCGTCCGACGACGAGGGGCCGTTGCCCGATGCGTTGAGCGACTACGCCCGCAGCGCCCGCTTCTTCTACGTGCTGCCCAATTTCCAGAACCCGACCGGCCGCTGCATGAGCGAAGCGCGCCGTGCGGCACTGGTGAAGGAAGCGCAGCGCCTGGGCCTGCCGCTGATCGAAGACAACCCTTACGGCGACCTGTGGTTCGACACCCCGCCGCCGGCGCCGCTCGCGTCGCGCGATGCCGACAACGTGCTCTACCTCGGCTCGTTCTCGAAGGTGCTCGCCCCCGGGCTGCGCCTGGGCTACCTGGTCGCGCCGCCGGGGTTGTACCCCAAGCTGCTGCAGGCCAAGCAGGCGGCCGACCTGCACACGCCGGTGTTCAACCAGCGCATCGTGCACGAGGTGATACGCGACGGCTTCCTCGACCGCCACGTGCCGAGCATCCGCGCGCGCTATGCCGCGCAACGCGACGCCATGCGCGCGGCGCTGGAGCGCCACATGCCTGCCGGTTGCCGCTGGAACACGCCGAGCGGCGGCATGTTCTTCTGGATGCGCCTGCCGCCGGGCCTGGACGCGATGGCGCTGCTGCCCAAGGCGGTGGACGCCGGCGTGGCGTTCGTGCCGGGAGCGGCCTTCTATGCCAGCGAGCCGCAGACCGATACCTTGCGGCTGTCGTTCGTCACGCTGACGCCCGAGCAGATCGAACGTGCGGTGAAGGCGCTGGCGGACGTGCTGCGGCGGGAGCCGGGCGCATGATCACCTGCTACCTGCGCTACGTGATCGACCCGTTCAAGCTGAAGGAATTCGAGCACTACGGCAAGCTGTGGATCCCGCTGGTCGAGAAGTTCGGCGGCACCCACCACGGCTACTTCCTGCCCGGTGAAGGTGCGAACGACATCGCGCTGGCGCTGTTCAGTTTTCCGGGTTTGGCCGAGTACGAGCGGTACCGGCAGCAGTCGTTCGACGACCCGGAATGCCGGGCTGCTTTCCGCTACGCCGAAGAGACGCGGTGCATCGTCAGCTACGAGCGCAGCTTCTTCCGCCCCGTGTTCAACGCTGAATGATTCCCTGCCATGTCCCATGCCTTCAAGCAGATCGACGTCTTCACCACCGAGGCCCTGAAAGGCAATCCGCTGGCGGTGGTGTTCGGTGCCGACGACCTGAGCGACGCGCAGATGCAGGCCTTCGCGCGCTGGACGAATCTGTCCGAAACGACCTTCCTGCTGAGGCCCACGCAGGCCGGTGCCGACTACCGCGTGCGCATCTTCACGCCTGCCAGCGAGCTGCCGTTCGCAGGCCATCCGACGCTGGGCAGCTGCCACGCCTGGCTCGAAGCCGGCGGCGTGCCGAAGACGCCCGGCCGCGTGGTGCAGGAGTGCGGCGTCGGGCTCGTGGCGCTGAAGCTGGACGGTGCACGCCTGGCTTTCGCGGCGCCGCCGATGGCGGCACGCGAACCCGAGCCCGGCCTGCTGAAGCAGGTGGCGGCGGCGCTCGGCCTCGAGAGGCCGCAGATTCTCGGCGCCCGCTGGCTCGACAACGGCCCCCGCTGGCTGGGCTTGCGGCTGGCGTCGGCCGATCAGGTGCTGGCCATCGAGCCCGACTTCTCGGCGCTGGCGAAGCTGGCCTTCGTCGGCGTGATCGGCCCGCATCCCGACGGTGGCGAGGCGCAGTACGAGGTGCGTGCGTTCGTGCCCGCCGACGGCATTCCCGAGGACCCGGTGACCGGCAGTCTCAACGCCAGCCTGGCGCAATGGCTGATCGGCGACGGCATCGCACCGCGGCGCTATGTCGCGGCGCAAGGCACGCGGCTGCAGCGCGCCGGGCGGGTCCATATCGAGGCCGAAAGCGACACCGTCTGGGTCGGCGGCAGCAGTCGCACCTGCATCGACGGGAGGCTGTCGCTGTGATGAACGCCGAGGTCGACCACATCGTCATCGGCTGCGCCCGGCTGGAGCAGGGCGTGGCGTGGTGCGAGGCGCGCTTCGGCGTCGTGCCCGGGCCGGGCGGGCGCCATGCGCTGATGAGCACGCACAACCGGCTGCTGGCCATCGGCACACCGCAGGCACCGCGCGCCTACCTCGAGCTGATCGCCATCGACCCCCAAGCACCGCCGCCGGGCCGGCCCCGCTGGTTCGGGCTCGACGAGCCCGCGGTGCAGGCTGCGATGGAACAAGAGCCGCAACTGCTGCACTGGGTGGCGGGGGTCGCCGATGCCGACGGTGCTGCAGCCGAGTGGCGGTGTCTCGGGCTCGACCCCGGGCCGGTGCTGGCGGCCGAACGCGACACACCGAAGGGCGTGCTGCGCTGGCGCCTGACGGTACGCGACGACGGGGCGCGCCTGCTGGGCGGTGCCTTGCCGACGCTGATCCAGTGGGGCGCCGTGCATCCGTCCGACGCGATGCCCGCCAGCGGCGTCACGCTCGAGAGCCTGGCGCTCGGCGGCGGCGACTCGCCGACGCTGGGGCAGGCCCTGCACGCGATCGGGGCCGGTGGCTTCGAGTTGCGCTCGGGGCTGCCGGCGTTGCGCGCCACCTTCCAGACACCGCACGGCGAGGTCGTGCTCGCTTCCATGGTCTGACCCACCGAAAAAAGGCTGACGATGTTCACGTTGCAAGAGATCGCGCTGTTCGCGCTGGCCGCCGCCGTCCTCGCGCTGACGCCCGGGCCCAACATGGTCTATTACGTCTCGCGCACCCTGTGCCAGGGGCGGGGCGCCGGGCTGCTGTCGCTGGCCGGCGTGGTGGTCGGCTTTCTGTTCCACCTGACCATGGCCGCACTGGGCCTTACCGCGGTGCTGATGGCGGTGCCGTTCGCATTCGAGGCCATCAAGTTCGCCGGCGCGGCCTACCTGCTGTGGATGGCGTGGCAGGCGGTGCGTCCCGGCGGCGGCTCGCCGTTCGAGCCGCGGGCACTGCCGCACGACCCGCCAGCGGTGCTGTTCCGCATGGGCCTTGTCACCAACCTGCTGAATCCCAAGGTGGCGGTCTTCTATGTGTCTTTCTTCCCGCAATTCCTGCACCCCGAGCGGGGCGACCTGCTGCTGCAGAGCTTCATGCTCGGCGGCGTGCAGATCACCGTCAGCACGCTGGTCAACTTCTGCATCGTGCTCGGCGCTGCCCAGATTGCGCGCTTCCTGCAGCGCAGCCCGGGCTGGATGCGGGCGCAGCGCTGGATCATGGGGACGGTGCTCGGGCTGCTCGCGGCGCGGCTGGCCTTCGAACGGAGATGAACGCCATGACGCTGTTCCGACGCGAAGAGATCGAAGCCGCGCATCGCCTGGTGCACCAGGCGATGCCGGCGACACCGCAATACGCCTGGCCGCTGCTGGCGCGCCGGTTGGGCGCGCAAGTCTGGGTCAAGCACGAGAACCACACGCCGGTGGGCGCCTTCAAGCTGCGCGGCGGCCTGGTCTATCTCGACGGGCTGCGCCGCCGCGAGCCGCGCTGCACCGGCGTGATCAGCGCGACGCGCGGCAACCATGGGCAATCGATGGGTTTTGCGGCGCGACGGCACGGCCTGTCGGCCACCATCGTGGTGCCGCACGGCAACTCGCTCGAAAAGAATGCCGCGATGCGCGAACTGGGCGTCGAGTTGCTGGAGCACGGCGACGAGTTCCAGGCGGCGCGCGAGCATGCCCAGGCACTGGCGGCTGAACGCGGCCTGCACATGGTGCCGTCCTTCCATGCTGACTTGGTGCTCGGCGTTTGCACCGGCTGGGTCGAGTTCTTTTCTGCCGTGCAGCCCGATGTGCTGTTCGTGCCGGTCGGCATGGGCTCGGGCTTGTGCGCTGCGGCTGTCGCGCGGCGCCACACCGGCGTCCACACCCGGCTCATCGGCGTCGTGTCGTCGCACGCGCTGGCCTACCGCCTGTCCTTCGAGCAAGGCCGCGCGGTCGAGGCACCCGTCACCACGCAGTTGGCCGACGGCATGGCCTGCCGCTCGCCGGACCCGCAGGCACTGGAGATCATCCGCGCCGAGGCCGAGGACATCGTCTGCGTCAGCGACGCCGAGGTCGCCGAGGCCATGCGCGCCTTGTTCGCCGACACCCACAACGTCGCCGAAGGCGCCGGGGCTGCCGCTTTTGCCGCCGCGATGCAGCAGCGAGAACGCTGGCGCGGCAAGACGGTCGGCGTGGCGCTGACCGGCGGCAACGTGGATTCCGGTGCCTTCGCGCAGGTGCTCGCCTGCGCCGCAGGAGCGTGAAGTGACTGAGGAACTGTTTCGCGAAGACAGCTACCTGCGCGAGTGCCAGGCGACCCTGACGGCGGTGGACGCGGCCGGCGTGCAACTCGACCGCACGGTCTTCTACCCCCAAGGCGGCGGGCAGGCGGGCGACGCGGGCGAACTGCTGCTGCCCGGCGGTCACGTGCTGCGCATTGCCGACACGCGCAAGGGCGCCGAGCCGGGCCAGATCGTGCATCTGGCCGTCCCCGGCCAGGAGGAGTTGCTCGCCACGTTGCAACCCGGCCAGCCGCTCACCGCACGTATCGCCTGGCAGCGCCGGGAGCGCCACATGCGCTTCCATACCGCCACGCACCTGCTGTGTGCGCTGGTGCCGCACCCGGTCGACGGCTGTTCCATCACCCCCGACTATGCGCGGCTGGACTTCCACATGACCGAGCCGCTCGACAAGGACACGCTGACCGCCGGCATCGCCCGCCTGGTCGCCGAGGCACGCCCGGTCAGCCACAGCTGGATCTCGGACGCCGAACTCGACGCCAACCCGCAGCTGGTGCGCAGCATGAGCGTGCAGCCACCGCGCGGCTCGGGCCGCGTGCGCGTGCTGAAGATCGACGGCGTCGACCTGCAGCCGTGCGGCGGCACCCATGTACGCAACACCGCCGACGTCGGCCCCATCGTCATCACCAAGATCGAGAAGAAGAGCGCCAAGACCCGCAGGGTCGTGCTCGGCATCGCCGAGCCAGCCGCAGGCTGACGCGCTTCGGTCGTGCGCCGCTTTGCCGCTCAGCCGGGAAAAAACGGCCTGAGGGAGGCCGTCCTTTGCCGACTCGGCGGTTCACTGTTCCCGATAGGCGTCGTGGCATGCTTTGCACGTTTGTGCGGCAGGCCCGAAGCTGGCCTTGATCTGCGCCAGGTCGCCGGTCTTCGCCGCTGCGTTCAGCTTGGCGACGGCATCCTGCATCTGCTGCGCCTTCTCGCGGAACTTGGGCATCTCCTTCCAGATCTCCGGCTTGGCCTTGGTCTCGCCCAGGTCGGTCTCCGGCCCGAACGCGGCCCACGGCAGCTTCGAGACGAACTCGACCACCGCGGCATTCTCGGCCGCAGCTTTCGCGTCGAAAGGCACGCGGCCATTGGCCATCGCGCCGATGCGGCCGAAATGCTGTCCCATCACGAACAACGCGCTCTTGCGGTATTCGATCGCATGTTCGGGTTTCGCGAACTGGGCGGCGGCTGGTGCAGCCATGGTCAGTGCGGCCAGGGCCGCCAGGCAGGAGAGCAGGTGTTTCATCAGGAGCGGCTCCTTGTAAAGGGCAGGGGTGGTGGCGTGGGGGCCGAGCCGTCTCGGCTGCGAAGACTGCATCGGCCCCCGGTATACGCACCAGGCCCCGTACTTATTCCCTTGCGGCGAACGGCCGGCCCCGGGTAAAAACTCGTGGTCGATCGACCGGAGCCGCCATGAAGACGAGAGTCTGGGATCTGCCCACCCGCCTGTTCCATTGGGCGCTGGCGGCCTGCGTGATCGGTCTGGTGGTCACGTCGAAGATCGGCGGCCATGCGATGGCCTGGCACTTTCGCCTCGGCTACGCGGTGCTCGCACTGCTGCTGTTCCGCCTGGTGTGGGGGATGGTCGGCGGGCACTGGTCGCGCTTCGGCAGCTTCCTGTATGGGCCGGGCACCATCGTGCGCTACCTGCGCGGCCAGGGCGAGGCCCGGCATCGCGTCGGCCACAACCCGCTCGGCAGCCTGTCGGTGTTCGGGCTGCTGGCCGTGCTCGCCGCGCAAGCCGGCACCGGGCTGTTCGCCGACGACGAAATCGCGAACATGGGCCCGCTTGCGCGTTTCGTGTCCACCGAGCTGAGCCTGCGCCTGACCTGGTATCACAAGGTCGTCGGCGAGCCGCTGGTGCTGGGGTGGGTCGCGCTGCATCTGCTGGCGATCGTCTTTCATGCCGTCGTCAAGCGCGAGCGACTGGTCGTACCGATGATCACCGGCGACAAGGAGCTGGCGCTGCCGGCCCCAGGTTCGGCCGACACGGCAACATCACGGCTGCTCGGTCTGTGCATCCTGATCGTCTGCGCCGGCGCGGTCGCCTGGCTCGTGAGCCTTTAGACTAGGGCCTGTCAACGAGGCAACGCCGCTTTCCCGCCTGATGGAATCGCCCCAGATACGACTCGTCAGCCCCGATTCGCCGACGCTGTACGACGCCACCCGTGAGATCTTTCGCGAGTACGCGCAGTCGCTCGGGGTCGATCTCGGTTTCCAGGACTTCGAGCGCGAACTCGCGACGCTGCCCGGCGAGTACGCGGTGCCGGCCGGCCGGCTGCTGCTGGCCTTCGTCGACGAGGAACTGGCCGGCTGCGGCGGCTTCCGCCCGATCGCCGATGTCGACTACGCCAATGCCTGCGAAATGAAGCGGCTGTACGTGCGCAAGCCGTTCCGCCGCTTCGGCCTCGGCCGCACCATCGCGCAGCAGCTGATCGACGATGCGCGCCGCAGCGGCTACTCGGTGATGCTGCTCGACACGCTCGACGAGATGGAAGCGGCGCGCACGCTCTACACGACGCTGGGCTTCGAAGAAATTCCTCCGTACTACTACAACCCGCTGCCCGGGGCGCACTACCTGAAGGCCGTGCTCGACTGAACACGGTGCAGCCGCAGGCGTGAAAACTGCTGCGTTGCCCTCCTGCGGCAGGGTTTGTCTTGATGGACGCATGCCGCTCATCCGCGACGATGGGCCGGGCGCCCGTTGACGCTCGTCAGCACGCATCGCAGGAGGACCGATGAACGCCTTCAAGCACCTGCTCAAGACCGCCGGCAGCCACCCCCCGGTCGGCACCTGGATCCTGTCGGCCGACCCGCTCGTCGCGGAAGCGATCGGCCATGCCGGTTTCGAATGGGGGGTGCTCGACATGGAGCATGCACCGGCCGACATGATGGACGTCGTGCATTTGTTGCAGGCCGTCACGTCGACCCGCATGGTGCCGGTGGTGCGCGTGCCATGGAACGACCCGGTGACAGTCAAGCGCGTGCTCGATGCCGGCGCAACGAGCGTGATGTTCCCGTTCATCGAAAGCGCCGATCAGGCGCAGCGCGCCGTGGCGGCCACGCGCTATCCGCCGCGGGGCGTGCGCGGCGTGGTCGGCATGAGCCGTGCGAGCCGCTTCGGCACCAACCTGCAGTATCTGACGCACGCCGACGAAGGCCTGTGCACGATCGTCCAGATCGAAACGCCGGATGCGGCGGAACGGGCCGAGGCGATTACGACGGTCGATGGCGTCGATGCGGTCTTCGTCGGGCCGGCCGATTTGTCGGCGGCGATGGGCCACATCGCCCACCCGGCACACCCCCAGGTGCTCGATCTGATGAGCCGCATCGTGCAGCGTTGCAAGCGCGCCGGCGTGCCGGTGGGCACGGTCGGCGGCACGCCGGATGCCGTCGCGCAGTACCGGGCGATCGGCTTCGATTTCGTCGCTGTCGGCTCCGACCTGGGGCTGATGATGCGCGGCGCAATGAACGCCCTGTCGGCGCTGAAGACGCAAGATGTCGACATCGTTCACTCGGTGACGGTCGGCACGCTGACCGGCGCCACCAGCCACGGATCGTGAACGGCCTCGGTTACAGCGAGGTACGCCCTTAGCATCCGTGTCGCCCCATCCTTGGGCTTTCCGAACTTCTGCGACGACCCTCCATGACCTCTACTGTGACGACGCTTGAGCTGCGCGCGGGTGCGCTGCGCGTGGCACTGCGACCCGACCTCGGCGGCTCGATCGCCGGCTGCTGGCACCACGACACGCCGGTGCTGCGCTCGACCGAACCGAACGCGCTCGAGACGCCGCGGGCGGCAGGCTGCTACCCGCTGGTGCCGTACTCCAACCGCATCGCCCAGGCCCGCTTTCCGTGGGCCGGCCGCGAGCACCGCGTGCGCGCCAACGTGGAGGAGGGCAGCCCGCATGCATTGCATGGCGTCGGATTGCGGCGCGCCTGGACGCTGGTCGAGGCCGGCGAGCGGCATGCACAGCTGCAGCTCGATCACCCGGGCGACGAGGACTGGCCCTTCGCCTTCACGGTCACCCAGCAGGTCACGCTCGACGAACACACGCTCGAACTGGCGATGCATTTCGTCAACCGTGATGCCGAGGCCGCGCCGGCCGGCCTCGGCTGGCACCCGTTCTTCCCCAAGCGCAGCCGCAGCCGCCTGCATGCCGAACTGTCGGGCCGCTGGGACACCGACGACGAGCGGCTGCCGTCGCGCCACGTGCCGCAGGCCGGCATCGACGCCGACGTCGCCTACCTTGACTTCGATCACTGCTTCACCGGTTGGCAAGGCAGCGTGCGCATCCGCGACGAGAGGTTCTCGCTGCTGCTCACGTCGGCGCTGCCCTGCCTGGTCGTCTACACGCCGCCGTTGCGCGACTGCTTCGCCGTCGAGCCGGTGAGCCACGTGACCAACGCGCTGAACATGCAGCCCCCGCAGGCGCACGGCATCGTCACGCTCGCGCCCGGCGCCGCCATGTCGGCGGCGATGAAACTGAACATCCAGGAGGTGCATGCATGAGTGCCGCTCGGCCGCCAGAAGGCGCGAATTCCCTCCCCGAGAGACAGGCGCATGGCGCCAAGGGGGCCCCATGAGCGGCTCCCCGGCGCACGAGGTGAGGCTCGCCGTCGAACAGCCGGCGCTGCTCGGGGAGTCGCCAATGTGGCACCCGGTCGAGCAGGTGCTGTACTACTGCGACATCCCCGGCCACAAGCTGCATCGCTTCGACCCGACGAACCGCGCCCTCGACACCTGGAGTTTCGACACCGATGTCGCCTGCTGCGCGCCCGCGGCCAATGGCACGCTGCTGCTCGGCATGCGCGATGGGCTGTGGCGCTTCGACCCTGCCACCGGCCGTCGCGCCCAGCTTGCGGCAGCGCCCTACGATCCTGCCACCGAGCGCTTCAACGACGGCAAGTGCGACCCGGGCGGACGCCTGTGGTGCGGCACGCTCTACGAGCCGCGCAAGCCTGCACTGGCGGCGCTGTACCGGCTCGACGCCGAGGGGCGGTTGACCCGCGAGGGCGACGGCGTGACCGTCTCCAACGGACTCGCATGGAGCCCCGACGCACGCACGATGTACTGGACCGACACCACCAGCCACACGATCTTCGCGCTGGATTTCGACGTTGCGAGTGGCATCGCCACCGGCCGGCGCGTGTTCGCCAGCTTCGAGCGCAAACACGATGGCCAGCCGCTCGACGCCTATGGCGGCCGGCCCGATGGTGCGGCTGTCGATGCCGAGGGCAACTACTGGGTGGCGATGTTCGAGGGCTCGCGCCTGCTGCAGTTGTCGCCGCAGGGCGCCGTGCTGCGCGAGGTGCGGCTGCCGGTGCGCTGCGCGACGATGCCGTGTTTCGGCGGCGCCGACATGAAGACGCTGTATGTCACGACCTCGCGCGAGAAGCGGCCCGCCGACGAACTCGCGGCGCAGCCCTGGGCCGGGTGCGTGCTGCAGTTGCGCGTCGATGTGCCCGGGCTGCCGGCCAACGTCTACGCCGGGTAGCGCGGCGTGCTGCGACGCTGTGTCCGTTGGCGCATGCGCAGCGTCAGCTTGAGCCGCCAGGCCATCTTGACGCCGACGTAGCCCAGGCCGGCACCGACCACGGCGAACAGTGCCATGCCGACCAGTGCCGGCACGCCGACCGCATGCAACCAGCCCATCAGCCCGATGTCGCCCGTGGGCACCAGCGGCGGCGGCGCCTGCACGAGCAGGCTGCCCACCTGATAGGCCAGCCACAGCCAGCCGCCGACGGTCAGCGGGTTGGTGACGAAGGTGATCGCCGCGGCCACCGGGATGTTGCCGCGCCACCAGACGCAATGCAGCGTCGCAAACACGATCTGGGCGAACGGGATGATGAAGGCCCAGAACACGCCGACCGCAACGCCTCGTGCAACGGTTTCGCCGCGCATGCGCCACAACTCGGGCGCGAGCAGGTGTTGCGATACCGGGCGCAGCCAGCGGTTGCGCGCCAGCTCCTCACGCCGGGGCAGCGTGTCTTTCAGGCGTCGCGCCAGCAGGTCCTTCATTGATGCCATCCGCGCATCCTCTCATGTCGCACGCACGTGCGAGCACCTTCATGTGCGCAGGCAGTGCCCGCCGTGGTGCACGAAGGAAACGACAGCCGGCCGCGAAGGGGCCCCGTGAAAGCCGTCTGACAGGGTGACGGACCGGTGCGGGTTTCCACGTATAATCCCGCGGATTTGCCGCAATCAGCCCGTTACCGAGCGCCATGACCGCGAAACATGCCGACCATGGTGAACTCGATACGCGCCCAGGTGCGGACGACGAAGCGACTTTCAAGTCCCTGAGCCACGAAGAGGCCCAGGCCTTGATGGCGCAACACCCGCCGCTCTCACCCTGGCGGGTGGTCGCGGTGCAAGCCGCGGCAGGCGTGGTGGTGGCGGCCTTGTGGTTCGCCGCCACACGTGAGGGTGGGGCGGCCTGGTCGGCACTGTATGGTGCCGCCGCCGTGGTGCTCCCGGGGGCCTTGATGGCCCGTGGGTTGACCAGCCGGATTTCCAGAGCCAGTCCCGGCGCGGCCGTGTTCGGGTTCCTGTTCTGGGAGTCGCTGAAGATTGCGCTGGCCGTCGCCATGCTGGTGGCGGCCGCAAAGGTGGTGCCCGATCTGAGTTGGCCGGCGTTGCTGGTCACGATGGTCGTGTGCATGAAAGTCAGTTGGCTGACCCTGCTGCGGCGAGGTCGGCGGAAACAAACGTCATAACGACAGTTCGAGAGAAACGATGGCTGCCGAAGGACAAGGACCGACCCCCGGTGCATATATCCAGCACCACCTGGAGCATTTCCAGAACCGCACGCAGGAAGGCATCGTCAACTTTTCGTTGAGCGAGCCGGTCCTCAAACTGGATTCGCTGTTCTGGGCCATCGTGCTCGGCGTGATCGGCTGCTTCTTCCTGTGGCGCGTCGCCCGCGCAGCCACCTCCGGTGTGCCGGGGCGCCTGCAGGGTTTCGTCGAGATGATGGTCGAGATGGTCGACACCCAGGCCAAGGGCATCATCCACAACGAGGCTTCGCGTCGTGCGATCTCCCCGCTGGCCCTGACCGTCTTCGTCTGGATCTTCCTGATGAACGCCATGGACCTGCTGCCCGTGGACCTGATCCCGCGCATCTGGGAAGGCGCCTATGCCGCCGCGGGCCACGACCCGCACCACGCCTACATGCGCGTCGTGCCGACCGCCGATCTGTCGATCACGCTGGGCCTCGCGATCACCGTGCTGCTCGCCCGCATCTACTACAACATCAAGATCAAGGGCGCGGGCGGCTGGATCAAGGAGCTGTTCTCGGCCCCGTTCCACGCTCATGGTTTCATGGCGGTCGTGCTGGCGCCGGTCAACTTCATCATGCAGATGATCGAGTTCACCGCCAACACCGTCTCGCACGGCATGCGGTTGTTCGGCAACATGTTCGCCGGCGAGCTGGTGTTCATGCT
This sequence comes from Caldimonas mangrovi, assembly GCF_023721835.1. Classification (GTDB taxonomy): domain Bacteria; phylum Pseudomonadota; class Gammaproteobacteria; order Burkholderiales; family Burkholderiaceae_C; genus Caldimonas; species Caldimonas mangrovi. The sequence goes on from NZ_JAMKFE010000013.1 coordinate 118,424, forward strand.
CATCGCGCTGCTTGGCGGTGCGGCGGCCCTGTCCCTGGGCGGCTCCTTCCTGTTCGCCGGCCACGTCATCGCCGGCACCATCTGGGCCATCTTCCACATCCTGATCATCACGCTGCAGGCCTTCATCTTCATGATGCTGACGCTCGTGTACCTCGGTCAGGCGCACGACAAACATTGACGCGTCGCTGCAGTACTTTGTTTTCTCTTTTTTTCGTCCGTCAACTCACTTCTCTATCTAAATAGGAGCAATCATGGAAAACGTGTTGGGTCTCGTCGCTCTGGCTTGCGGTCTGATCATCGGCCTGGGCGCCATCGGTGCCTGTATCGGTATCGCGCTGATGGGCGGCAAGTACCTCGAAGCTTCGGCCCGTCAGCCCGAGCTGATGAACGAACTGCAAACCAAGATGTTCCTGCTGGCCGGTCTGATCGACGCGGCGTTCCTGATCGGTGTCGGTATCGCGATGCTGTTCGCCTTCGCCAACCCGTTCGTCGTCGCCGCCTAAGCGCTCCTTTCTCCTTAAGCAACTTTCCCAAGTTCTAACCGAGAGAGGTCGAAGCCGTGAATCTGAACGCAACGCTGTTGGCGCAGATCGTCGTCTTCGCGATCCTCTGGTGGTTCACGATGAAGTTCGTGTGGCCGCCGATCACGAAGGCGCTCGATGAGCGCGCCAAGAAGATTGCCGATGGCCTGGCCGCGGCCGACAAGGCCAAGCTGGAGCTGACGGCAGCCAACAAGCGCGTCGAGGAACAGCTCGCCCAGACCCGCGAAGAATCCACCAAGCGGATCGCGGACGCCGAAAAGCGTGCGCAAGCCATCATCGACGAGGCCAAGAAACGGGCCGACGACGAGGGCGCCAAGATCATCGCCCAAGCCAAGGCGGAAGCCGAGCAGCAGGTGATCCAGGCGCGCGAGGCCCTGCGTGAGCAGGTGGCCGCGCTGGCCGTCAAGGGTGCCGAGCAGATCCTCAGGCGCGAAGTCAACGCCGGCGTTCACGCCGAGCTGTTGGGTCGCTTGAAAACCGAGCTTTGATCATGGCCGAGCTCGCAACCATCGCGCGTCCCTATGCCGAGGCCCTTTTCGAAGTGGCCGGCAAGGGGGACCTGAACCAGTGGGCCGCCCAGGTCGATCAACTGGCGGCCGTGGCGTCCGATGAACAACTGCAGCAATACGCCGACCACCCCAAGGTGTCGGCGCAGCAGGTGTTCGACGTGATCGTCTCGGTCGTCAAGACGCCGCTGTCGGACGGTGCGAAGAACTTTCTTCGCGCGCTGATCGACAACGGCCGGCTGGTCGCCCTGCCTGAGATCGCCGCACAGTTCCATGCGCTGAAGAACGCCCGCTCCGGCGTGGCCGACGCGAAGGTGTACAGCGCCTTCCCGATCGAGCAGGCGCAGTTGGCGGAACTGACGGCGACGCTCGAGAAGCGCTTCGGCCGCAAGCTGCAGCCCACCGTCGAGCTCGATCCCGAGCTGATCGGCGGGGTGCGCGTGGTGGTCGGCGACGAGGTGCTCGACACCTCGGTCAAGGCCCGCTTGGAACGCATGAAGGTCGCGCTGACCGCCTGAGGTCGCGCCGCTGGGGTGTACGTAGGACCTGGGCTGGCCCTCGAGGGCAAGCCCAGGGACATTCGGGCGTGAGCCCGGACAGCCGTTGCGGCCGAAGGCCGAGGACGAGACTGGGAGCAAGCAATGCAACTGAATCCCGCTGAAATTTCTGAACTGATCAAGAGCCGCATCGAGGGTCTCGGCGTGGCTGCGGACATCCGCAATCAAGGCACCGTGGTATCGGTGACGGACGGCATCTGCCGCATCCACGGCCTGTCCGAGGTGATGGCGGGTGAAATGCTCGAATTCCCGGGCAACACCTTCGGCCTCGCGCTCAACCTCGAGCGCGACTCCGTCGGCGCGGTGATCCTGGGTGAGTACACCCACATCTCCGAAGGCGACACGGTCAAGTGCACCGGCCGCATCCTGGAAGTGCCGGTCGGCCCCGAGCTGGTCGGCCGCGTGGTCAACGCGCTCGGCCAGCCGATCGACGGCAAGGGCCCGATCAACGCGAAGATGACCGACGTGATCGAGAAGGTCGCGCCGGGCGTGATCGCACGGCAGTCGGTGTCGCAGCCGCTGCAGACCGGCCTGAAGTCGATCGACGCCATGGTGCCGATCGGCCGCGGCCAGCGCGAGCTGATCATCGGCGACCGCCAGACCGGCAAGTCGGCCGTCGCGGTCGACACGATCATCAACCAGAAGGGCCAGGGCGTGACGTGCGTGTACGTCGCGATCGGTCAGAAGGCCTCGACGATCAAGAACATCGTGCGCGCGCTGGAGCAGAACGGCGCGATGGACTACACCATCGTCGTTGCCGCTTCCGCTTCCGAGTCTGCCGCGATGCAGTATGTGTCGGCCTACTCGGGCTGCACGATGGGCGAGTACTTCCGCGACCGCGGCCAGGACGCGCTGATCGTCTATGACGACCTCTCGAAGCAGGCTGTCGCCTACCGTCAGGTGTCGCTGCTGCTGCGCCGCCCGCCGGGCCGCGAAGCCTTCCCCGGCGACGTGTTCTATCTCCACAGCCGCCTGCTCGAGCGCGCCGCCCGCGTGAACGCCGACTACGTCGAGAAGTTCACCAACGGCGAAGTCAAGGGCAAGACCGGCTCGCTGACCGCACTGCCGATCATCGAGACGCAGGCCGGCGACGTGTCCGCGTTCGTGCCGACCAACGTGATCTCGATCACCGACGGCCAGATCTTCCTGGAAACCAACCTGTTCAACGCCGGCATCCGTCCCGCCATCAACGCGGGTATCTCGGTGTCGCGCGTCGGCGGTGCGGCCCAGACGAAGCTGATCAAGAACCTGTCCGGCGGTATCCGTACCGACCTGGCGCAGTACCGTGAGCTGGCGGCCTTCGCGCAGTTCGCCTCCGACCTCGATGAAACCACCCGCAAGCAACTCGACCGCGGTGCCCGCGTGACCGAACTGCTGAAGCAGGCCCAGTACTCGCCGCTGCCGATCAGCCTGATGGCTGCCTCGCTGTTCGCGGTGAACAAGGGTTTCATGGACGACATCGACGTGAAGAAGGTGCTCGCCTTCGAACACGGCCTGCATCAGTTCCTCAAGACCAGCCACGCCAAGCTCCTCGACAAGCTCGAGGCCGACAAGGCGCTGGACAAGGACGCCGAGGCCGAACTGCAGGGCGCGATCGCTGCGTTCAAGAAGAGCTTCGCCTAAGCACGTCTGAACAAGGAGTCCCGTCATGGCGGCAGGCAAGGAAATACGCGGCAAGATCAAATCGGTGGAGAACACCAAGAAGATCACCAAGGCCATGGAGATGGTTGCCGCGTCGAAGATGCGCAAGGCGCAGGACCGCATGCGTGCGGCCCGGCCTTACGCTGACAAGGTGCGCAACATCACGGCCAACCTCGCCCAGGCCAACCCTGAGTACCGGCCCGCGTTCCTGCAGAAGAACAGCGGTACCGGCCAGGTGGGCATGATCGTTGTCACCACCGACAAGGGCTTGTGCGGCGGCCTGAACACCAACATCCTGCGCGCCACCACGGCCAAGCTGAAGGAACTGGAAGCCCAGGGACTGAAGGCGCAGGCGGTGGCGATCGGCAACAAGGGTGTCGGTTTCCTGGGCCGCATCGGCGCGAAGGTCGTCTCGCAAGTCACGCAGCTGGGCGACAAGCCGCATCTCGACCGCCTGATCGGGCCGGTCAAGACGCTGCTCGACCAGTACGCCGAAGGCAAGCTGGATGCGGTCTATCTCTGCTACACCCGTTTCATCAACACGATGAAGCAGGAACCGGTGGTGATGCAGTTGCTGCCGCTGGCGGCCGACACGCTGCATGCCGACAAGGGCAGCCATGCGTGGGACTACCTCTACGAGCCCGACGCGCCGACCGTGATCGACGAGCTGCTGGTGCGTTATGTCGAGGCGCTGGTGTACCAGGCGGTGGCCGACAACATGGCCTCCGAGCAGTCCGCTCGCATGGTGGCGATGAAGGCTGCGACCGACAACGCAGGCAACCTGATCAGCGAGCTGAAGCTCGAATACAACAAGACGCGTCAGGCGGCGATCACCAAGGAATTGGCAGAGATCGTCAGCGGTGCGGCCGCCGTCTGACAGCGCGGCTGTCGTAGGCTTCCAACGGAATATTGATTGAAGGAACGAAAAATGGCTGAAGGCAAGATCGTTCAGTGCATCGGCGCCGTGGTGGACGTGGAGTTTCCGCGCGACGCGATGCCCAAGGTGTACGACGCCCTGAAGATGGAAGGCGGCGCGCTGACCCTCGAAGTGCAGCAGCAGCTGGGTGACGGCGTGGTCCGCACGATCGCGCTGGGCTCGACCGACGGCCTGCGCCGCGGGTTGATGGTGCGCAACACCAGCGCGCCGATCACGGTGCCGGTCGGCAAGGCGACGCTGGGCCGCATCATGGACGTGCTCGGCAACCCGATCGACGAGCGCGGCCCGGTGAGCCACGAGCTGGCCGCCTCCATCCACCGCAAGGCCCCGGCCTACGACGAGCTGAGCCCGTCGCAGGACCTGCTCGAGACCGGCATCAAGGTGATCGACCTGATCTGCCCGTTCGCCAAAGGCGGCAAGGTGGGTCTGTTCGGTGGTGCCGGCGTCGGCAAGACCGTGAACATGATGGAGCTGATCAACAACATCGCCAAGGCCCACTCGGGTCTGTCGGTGTTCGCGGGCGTCGGCGAGCGCACCCGTGAGGGCAACGACTTCTATCACGAGATGATGGAAGCCGGCGTCGTGAACAGCGACAACCTGAGCGAGTCGAAGGTGGCGATGGTCTACGGCCAGATGAACGAGCCGCCGGGCAACCGTCTGCGCGTGGCGCTGACCGGCCTGACGATCGCCGAGTCCTTCCGCGACGAAGGCCGCGACGTGCTGTTCTTCGTCGACAACATCTACCGCTACACGCTGGCCGGCACCGAAGTGTCCGCGCTGCTGGGCCGCATGCCTTCCGCCGTGGGCTACCAGCCGACGCTGGCCGAGGAAATGGGCAAGCTGCAGGAGCGCATCACGTCGACCAAGGTCGGCTCGATCACGTCGATCCAGGCCGTGTACGTGCCTGCGGACGACCTGACCGACCCGTCGCCTGCCACCACCTTCGCCCACCTGGACGCCACCGTCGTGCTGTCGCGTGACATCGCTTCGCTGGGCATCTACCCCGCGGTCGATCCGCTCGACTCCAACAGCCGCCAGGTCGACCCGAACGTGGTCGGCGAAGAGCACTACAACACCACCCGCGCGGTGCAGGCGGTGCTGCAGCGCTACAAGGAACTGCGCGACATCATCGCGATCCTGGGCATGGACGAACTGGCGCCGGAAGACAAGCTGGCCGTGGCCCGTGCGCGCAAGATCCAGCGTTTCCTGTCGCAGCCGTTCCACGTGGCCGAGGTGTTCACCGGCGCCCCGGGCAAGTATGTGCCGCTGAAGGAAACCATCCGCGGCTTCAAGATGATCGTCAACGGCGAGTGCGACAGCCTCCCCGAGCAGGCCTTCTACATGGTCGGCACCATCGACGAAGCCTTCGAGAAGGCCAAGAAGATGCAGTAAGCGGCGCATTCGGCGCCCGGGCGTCGTTGCCGTGCTCGCCGGACAGGAAGTCCGGCTGTGCGCGGCGCCTAGCCCGGACACCGACTGCTTGCTTTCTGCACCTTCTTGTACGCTAAGCAAGGACTGACCATGGCAACCATACAAGTCGACGTCGTCTCCGCGGAAGAGTCGATCTTCTCGGGCGAGGCGAAATTCGTCGCGCTGCCGGGCGAGGCGGGCGAACTGGGCATCCTGCCGCAGCACACGCCGCTGATCACCCGCATCAAGCCGGGGGCGGTGCGCATCGAGCGGGCCGACACCGGCGAGGAAGAATTCGTGTTCGTCGCCGGCGGCATCCTGGAGGTGCAGCCGAATGCCGTCACCGTGCTGGCCGACACCGCGATCCGCGGCAAGGATCTCGACGAAGCCAAGGCCACCGAAGCCAAGCGCCTGGCCGAAGAAGCGATGAAAAACGCCAAGAGCGACATCGATTTCGCCAAGGCCCAGAGCGAATTCGCGGCGATGGCCGCGCAGATCGCCGCACTGCGCAAGTTCCGCCGCAAGTAAGCCGCGGCCCTCGCGCCCGAACGGCGACGCCCGCCGGCCGCAAGGCCTGAGCGGGCGTTTCTTTTGGGCAGGGGCGCTCAGTCGACGGAGCGTCGCCCTGATCGGCCGCGACGGTCCGGCCGGGCCGGCACGTCAGCCGACATGCGGCCGATTCACCAGTTCATTGGGATTGGTTTCGCCTTGGCTCAGCGGGAAGTGCCGCACCAGCAGTTCGGTCACGGCATCGACGGCCCGCACCAGCCCTTCTTCGATGTGCCCGGCGCGAAAGGTGTCGCTCATGCCGTGCACGATCTCGTCCCACTGCGCCGGCGACACATGGCGTGCCAGGCCGCGGTCGGCGACGATCTCGATGCGGTGCTCGACCAGCAGCAGATAGATCAGCACGCCGTTGTTGAACTCGGTGTCCCAGACCTGCAGCTTGCCGAACATGGCAAGCGCGCGTTCATGCGCGGTTGCGCCGCGCCACAGGTAGCTGAGCGGCAGCCCGCCTTCGATGCACAGGCGGATCTCGCCGCTGTGCCGGGCCTCGCTGGCCTGCACTCGCTGCTCGAGCCGCTGCAGGGCGTCGGTGCCCAGCAGCCGGCGGGTGTCGGCATCGTCCCACCAGCGGTGCTTGAAGAGTCGGATCAGTTTATTCATCGGTGCGGTCCTTCTTACCAGCCACCGGACGCGCCACCGCCACCGAAGCTGCCGCCCCCGCCGGACGAGAAGCCGCCGCCGCCGCCACCAAAACCGCCCCCGCCGCCGCCCCAGATGATGGGGGTGCCGTGCCGGTAGCCCCGTCCCCGGCCGGGGCGAGCGCCGGCACCGACACCCAGCACCAGCACCAGGATCAACCCGACGACGGCGGCGGCGCCGGCGATGACCAGGCTGGAGGTGAACCACCAGCCGATCGCGCCTATCGCGCCACCCGTCCCGAGCGCGCCCAGTTTGCGGCCCAGCATGCCGGTGAGGACGGCACCGATGATCGGCGCACCGACGAAAAGAAAGACGGCCAGGTCGCCGAACTGCAGGCCCGGCGCGTCGGTGGCGCCGTTCCGCTCGGGCAACGGCAGGCCTTCGCCGGCGATGCGCGACGACAGGTGGTCGATCGCAGCAGACAGTCCGCCGGCGAAGTCGCCGGCCTGGAAGGCCGGCTTCATGACCTGGTCGATGATGCGCCGTGCGATCAGGTCGGGGATGGCGCCTTCCAGCGCCCGCGCCACCTCGATGCGCATGCGCCGGTCGTTCTTGGCGACCACCACCAGCACGCCGTCGCCGACGTCGCGACGGCCGATCTTCCAGTCGTCGGCCACACGGTAGGCGTAGGCGGCAATGTCTTCCGGCGCCGTGGTCGGCACCATCAGCACGACGATCTGGCTGCCGCGTTCGGTTTCGACCGCCTGCAGCTTGGCTTCGAGTGCGGCACGGTCGGGCCCGCTCAGCGTGCCGGTCTGGTCGATCACGCGGCCGGCCAGCGCGGGCACCGGCAGCACGTCCTGTGCCGACGCCGGAGCACCGGCGACCAGCAGCAACAGGAGCACCAGGCAGCGCGCCAGCCAGGGGCGCAGCGCCGCGGTCATCGGCTGCGTCCCGCTCAGCGCGACGCGCCGAAGTCGACCGTCGGGGGCGCCGAGATCGCGGCTTCGTTCGCCACGCTGAAGTTCGGCTTGGGCTCGTAGCTGAAGACCATGGCCGTCAGGTTGCTCGGGAAGCTGCGTGCCAGCGTGTTGTACTGCTGCACCGCCTTGATGTAGGTGTTGCGTGCGACGGTGATGCGGTTCTCGGTGCCTTCGAGCTGCACGCGCAGGTCCTGGAAACCCTGGTTGGCCTTGAGGTTCGGGTAGGCCTCGCTGACCGCCATCAGCCGAGACAACGCGCCCGACAGCTCGCCCTGCGCCTGCTGGAAGCGGTTGAAGGCTTCGGGGTTGTTCAAGGTCTCGGGCGTCACCTGGATGGAGGTGGCCTTCGCGCGGGCCTCGATCACCCGGGTCAGCGTTTCCTGCTCGAAGTTGGCCTCGCCCTTGACGGTGGCCACGATGTTGGGGATCAGGTCGGCACGCCGCTGGTACTGGTTCAGCACTTCGGACCAGGAAGCGCTCACTTGCTCGTCCAGGCGCTGGAAGTCGTTGTAGCCGCAACCGCCCAGGCCGAGCACCAGGCTCAGTGCCAGCAGCCCGCGGGTCGTCAGTCGTCGTGCATTCATCGTCGGGTCTCCATCTTTCGATCTGTGTCGGCTAGACCGAGATGGGGATGCCTCGGCCGCGTTCAACAGGCCCCATTGTGCGGGGCCCGGCGGGGCACAGAGGTACCGGGCCGTTACGGCTCGATCGAGGCACCGCTCGCCGGTCGCCAGGCGGGTTGCCATTGCGGCAGGCGCTGCAGCTGGATGCGCCGCACCGCGGGCGGCACGGGCCGCAGCCCGTCGAGCACGAGGGCGACGCGTTTGCGGTCGATCTCGCCGGTGCGTCGCCAGTGTCGCACCTGCGCATCGGGGCTGCGCAGCAGGCTGGCGAGCCACGAGGCCTCGATCGGCGTCAGCTCGGCAGCCGGCTTGCCGAGGTAGCGCTGCGCTGGGGCTTCGCCACCGCAGCGTCCTTCGCCCCACGGCGCGAGCGACAGGTACAGCTGCAGGATGCGGGCCTTGCCGAGGGTGCGCTCCATCTCCACCGCATAGAGCAACTCGCGCAGCTTGCGCACATGGGTGCGGTCGTCGCCGGTGTAGACCAGCTTGGCGAGCTGCTGCGTCAACGTGCTGGCACCCCGCGTCGGCGCGTCGTCGCGCTGGTTGCGCTGCCAGGCGGCGTTGATCTCGGCAAGGTCGTAGCCGCCATGCTCGTGAAAGCGCTGGTCTTCCGCCGACAGCACGGCCAACGGCAACCAGCGACCCCAGCCCGCAGCGCCCTTCGGCGCGGCGCAGGCGCGCGGCGCACCGGCGCCGACCAGTGCTTCGGTGCCCAGCCCGTGGACCTGGAAGCCCTCGACCTGCGGGCGCAACTGCCAGGCGCCGGATGGCAGGCTGGTGCGCAGCTGCACGCTGGCCTCGCCTTCGATACGGGCCTGCTGCAGCTCGGGAATGTCGGTGCCGAACAAGGCGTAGTAGGACGCGATCGGTGCACGCTGCAGGTGAACCTGCAACGCCAGCGCACTGCCGCTCAACTGCCCGCGCCAGGCGCCGCGAACGGCCTGCTCGTCGCGGCCCAGGGCCAGCGTGCCGCGAAACTCGCTCTGGCCGTTGCGCTTGATCGTCCACGCAGCGCGGGGCAGGCTCACCGCCGTCTCACCGAGCGCCGGCAGCTTCAGCACGCACGGCTCGCAACGGCCGTACAAGGTCTGGCCGTCGCTGTACGCCTGCCACTGCACCACGCCGGCAGACGTGCGCAGCCGGCGCCCGTCCAGCAGCCACATGCCGAGCGGGTGCGTGCCGGCGCGGATCAGCGCGGGCACGCTCAAGCTCCGCTCGAACGGCCCGAGCCGGACGGTCGTCGACCATTCGTCAGGGCCGGCGGCCACGGTCCGCAGCATCAGCAGCAGCCCGGCCGCGGCAACGACGACGAAGGTCAGCGCGGCGACCCCCAAGCCGATGAGCCACTTTTTCGCACGGTTCATAGCGGTCTCGCGATCGTGATGGCCTGCCACGGGCCGGTGGAATGCCCGAGCGCGGCAGCCCAGAACCAGCCGGAGGTGTCGGTGTGGGCCAGGCCTTGCGCGTCGACGATGCGCTCGCAGACCCGCACCCTTTGGCCGTTGCGCTCGGCCACGAAACAGCGCCACAACCGTTGCTCGCCGTCGCGTTCCAGCCGCGCATCCGTCACCTCGTAGCCCAGGCCGCGGTAGCAGTCCGCAGCCGGGTGCAGCATGCGCGTCGCGGCACGCACCTCACGCACCACCAGCACGTTCTCACCGTCGGTCAGGCGCACGATGTGGCCGGGAAAGCGCTGCGCAAAGCGTTCTTCGACATCGCTGAGGCTCATCGGCCGCAACGGGCGGCCATTCCATTCGCGCGGCCATTCCGGCGACGAGGTGGTGGACGGTGCCGCCGCGGGGGCTGCGCCCCACCATGGCAGCAGCGCGCTCAGCACGAGCACCGCGGCCCACAGCAGCTTGCATTCGAGTCGATGACGAGGCGACTCAGCCATGGCGAGCGCTTCCTTTGAACATCACGGCCGCGACGGCGCCGCACACCAGCGTCAGCATGGCGAGGCCCACCGCTTCGTGTGCCCAGCCGGGGATGCCGTGCCACCGGGCTTCCATCAACACCAGCAGCGTGTTGCGCACGGCGTTGCCGAGCAGCACCAGCACGCCGACCCATGGCAGCTGGCTCAGCGTGCGGGCGTCGCGCGAGCCTGCCACCCAGGCCATCGCGCAGGCGGTGAAGTACGCCAGCCAGGCCATCTGCACGCCCGAGCAGGGCGCATCGACGATGACCCACTGGCCGTCGACCTGCATCGCGCTGCCGCTGCGTTCCGCGGCGACGCCGCCCAGCTGCAGTGCCCAGGTGCTCAATTGCGCAGTCAGCACGCGCAAGGGGTAGCCGGCATAGAACTGCAGCGACGAGACGACCGGCAGGGCCAGCACCGACAGGCCGGCGAGCGGCAGCACCGGCATGCCGGGCGGCAGCAGCGCGGCGACCGCGCAGGCCAGCGCGATTGCTGCGATCAGCGCACCGACCAGCGGCGGGGCGACCAGGTGCGCTGCGGTAGCTGCGGCGGTGGCGAGCAGGGCGCCCGCCAGGGCCCACGGCGCCGGTGCGGCGTGCATCTGCGGCGCCGCGCGCCAGATCGCCAGCAGCAGCACGCCGAGCGCGGCGAGCCCGAGCGGGTCGTCCGAGCCGTCGGCGACCCGCGCCGCGGCCCAGCGCCAGTGGGGCCACAGCGCGGCGGCCTGTGCGAGCAGCCAGACCCAGGGCGGCAGGCGGTCGAGACGATCGCGCCAGCGGCCGACCCGGGTGGTCGCGACCGGTGCGGGCCAGGACATCGAGGCGGAGGTCATCGCAAGGCTCCGGCGCATGTCATTCGCTGCGGTGGCGTTGCGCGGCGCGGCGGCGTGAGAACGCGGTTGCCGCGACGATGCCCAGCGTCACCAGCAGCGCCAGCCACGCGGCCGGTTCCGGCGTGCTCGGCACCGCAGCGCCGACCGCGAGGTTGCTGACGCCCTGCGGCATCGGGGACGGCTGGTCCACGCTGGCGCTCTGCTCGGGCCGAGGATTGCGCACGATGCGATCGACCGCGATGAAGCTGGTGTACTGCGTCAGCAGGCTGTAGCGCAGGCCGAGCTCGGTGATCGCGGTCTTGAACGTGTCGCCGCCTTCCAGCGCCTCCTGGTCGGACAACTGCGCGATGCGATGGCGTGCCCACAGGTAGCGCAACGCGGCCGAGGTCTGGTCGCTGCGGCCGGCCATCGCGAGTTCCTGACGGTAAGGCCCCTGTGCCGCCTGTCCCTCGACGACCAGGCGAGCGCCGGCGAGTGCATTCGCGTCGCCGCGCCACTTGCCGAACAGCACCACCGGCCGGCCGCCGAGCACGTCGGGCAGTTGCCTGGGTTCGATGTCGTACACGTCGATGCCTTCGAAGCGCGCTTGCACGCGCGTCAGCACCGGTGCTTCGATGATGCGGCGCAGGCGCTCGGCCTGTGCGGCGGCTTCGCCGACCTTGGTGACGATGAAGGCCTCGCCCTGGCCGGCCCGTGCGATGCCTTCGATCAGGTGCCGATTGACCGAGCTGCCGATGCCGAAGGCGAAGACGTTGGCCTGGTTCAGGTTCTTGCGCACCAGCTCGAACACTTCTCGTTCGACCGTCACGTAGCCGTCGGTCACGACGATCACACTGCGCGACAGATCATGGCTGCGCGGCAGCTCGGCGATGCGGCGCAGCGCCGGCACGATCTCGGTGCCGCCACCGCCGCGCACCTCGTCGATGGTGCGCAAAGCCTGGGCGATGTTGGCCGGCGTGGCGGGCACCGACTGTGGTGCGAGCATGCGGTTGCTGCCGGAAAACAGCATGACGTTGAAGGTGTCGCTCGGCCGCAGGTTGCCGATCAGGTGCTGCAGCAGCGTCTTGGCGGTGTCGAGCGGGTAGCCGTGCATGGAGCCCGAGATGTCGACCACGAAGATGTAGTCACGCGGGTTGATCTGCTGCACGGGGATCGCCTTCGGCGGCTCGACCATCGCGAGGAAGAAGTTTTCTTCTGCGCCCTGGAACAGCATCACGCCCGATTCGATGCGGTCACCGGCCAGCCGGTAGTCGAGGATGAAGTCGCGGTCGTTCGCCGGGCCGGCGTTCGGCGAGAGGTTGACCTGCGCGCGCCGTGTGTCGAGCCCGCTGACTTCGATGGCGTGCGAGGTCGAGCGCACCTCTCGCACGGTGATCGGGGCGTCGATGGCGAGTTGCATCTCGAAGCCGTGCGTCGGCGGCTCGTGCGCCTTCAGGTAAGGCGTCGCGACCCACTTCTCGTGGGCGCTTTCCGACGAGGGGCTGTTGTAGCGCGGTCCGACGACGGTCGGGAAGACGAACTGGTAGCGGCCCTCGGTCGGCACCAGCAGTTCGGTGTAGCGCAGTTCCACCGCCACGTCGTCGCCGGGCAGGATGTTGGCCACCTGCATCTGGAACACGTTGGGGCGATGCTGTTCGAGCAACGCCGCCGTCTGGCCGGCCGCCTTGGCCGCCTGGTATTCGATGCGGGCCTGCTGCTTCTCGCGGATGCTGGCCGTCAGCAGCCGCTCGCCGAGCCGCACGTTCATCGCGTAGACGGCCGACTGGGTCGAGCCGGGGAAGACGTAGCGTGCTTCGAGGGCGCGCTGGCCCTCGTTGCGATAGTGCTGCGTGACGGTGACGTCGGCGATCACGCCGGTGATGCGCACGTCGACCCGTGTCGACTTGAGCGGCAGGCGGTCGGTGGCCGGGTCGTCGCTGGCGACGTGGAAGTAAGGGCTCTCGGCCTTCGTTGCCTCCGAGTCGTCGGCGCGGGCGGGGTTCCAGGCCGTCAGTGCGAGCGTCGAGACGATCGCGATGAACAGGACGGTCCAGAGGTCCCAGCCGCGGGCGTTTCCCTCAGCGTGAGTGGGCTTGTTGTCTTGCACGGAGGCTCCTTCTGCGGGTCGCCGGTGGGGCGACGATGGGCGGAAGGATCGGTCGTGAGTACGAAGCGCGTTCGAAGCTGGTTGGCGGGTTTTGTGAAGTTCGGGTGAAGGGCGCGCGCGCGGCACCTACTGCCGACCCGTTCGCACCCCGGCTGCGCCCGAGTGCTACCGTGCCACCGGCAGCGACAACGTCGCCACGGCACCCTGCTCAGGCCCGTTGTGCAGAGCAGCCCGCCCGTCATGCAGCCCGGCCACTTCCTTGACGAACGCCAAGCCCAAGCCGGTGCTCTTCTTGCGACTGTGCGGCCGCGCCAGCGAATAGAACTTCTCGAACACCCGCCCCTCGGCGTAGGCCGGTATGCCGGGTCCCTGGTCCGTGACGACGACGTCGACGTGCCGGCCATGCCGCGTCAGACCGAGCCGCACCGTCTGCCCGGCGGACGAGAAGTCGATGGCGTTGTCGACCAGATTGGTGACGGCGCGCCGCAGCAGGAAGGCATCGCCTTCCACCGTCACGTCTGGCAGAGCGGCATCCAACACCACGGCCACCTGCCGCGGCGCTGCGATGCCTTGCGCGCTCTCTGCGATTTCCTGCACCAGGGGGCGCAGCGCCACGGGCGCGACATGGTCGAGCCGTCGGCGCGTTTCCAGTGAGGCCAGCTCGAGCATGCGATCGACCAGTTCCTGGATGCGCTGCGTTTCGCGCGTGATGTTGCCCAGAAAACGCTGCCGGTCGGCTTCGGGCATCGGCTCCTGCAGCAGTTCGGACGCACCGCGGATCGCCGACAGCGGGCTTTTCACCTCGTGCGTCAGTGTCTGCACGTAGTCGGCCACGTAGTTGCGCCCGGCGATGGCGTCGCGCATTTCGTCGTAGGCGGCGGCCAGCATGCCGGCCGCCCGGCGCGCCAGGCGCAGCGGGTTGAAGCCACGCTGGGAGCGCACGTAGCGCACGTAGTCGGCGATCAGCCCCAACGGCCGCACCAGCCACACTGACAGGATGACCGCGAGCAGCAGCACGGCCGCCACCGACGTGAGCCCGACCAGCAGTGTCTTGCGCCGCGCGACCTCGATGAACTGCCCGAAGCTCAGCACCGGCTTGCCCACCGTGACGACGCCGACGATCTCGTTGCGCAGCCGGATCGGCGCCGCGACGTACATCACCGCGGTGCGGTGGTTGCCGGCGATGTCGGGTGTGGTGCGGGCGCCGTAGCGGCCTTCGAGCGTCAGCTTCACGTCGCGCAGGTGCAGGAAGTTGGCGTTCTCGTTGCGGCCGGTGGAGTCGTACAGCACGCGGCCGTGGCGATCGGTCACGTAGACGCGCAGCTCGACGCGGCTCTTGATGAAGCCGTAGATGTCGGCCTCGAAGCGCTTGGCGTAGAGCGACTGGAACAGCGGCGCCAGACCGGCGACGTCGAGCGTGCCGTCCTGCTCGGACTGCTCGACCAGCGTCGCGAGCAGATGCGCGGTCTCGACCAGCGATTCCTCGGCCGACTCGCGGTAGCGCGGATCGATGTCTTCGAGCAGCCGCAGCATCAGCACGCCGACGCCGAGCGCGTAGACGAGCAGGATGCCGATGAAGATGCGGTTGCGCTTGGTCACCGGGAAGGCCGACGGCGCTACAGCGTGGCCGGCAGGTCCTCGGCCAGGGCGTAGCCGGTGCCGCGGTGGGTGCGGATCGGGTCGAGTTGCGGCGCCACGGCCTTGAGCTTGGCGCGCAGGGTCTTGACGTGCGCGTCGACGGTGCGGTCCAGGCTTTCGCCGGGGTCGTCCCAGACCCTCTCGAGCAGCACGTCGCGGGTGTACACGTGGCCGGGTCGCGAGACCAGCGTCTTCAGCAGGCCGTATTCATAGCGTGACAGCTCCAGCACCTGCCCGTAGTAGCGGATCTGCCGGCGGCCCTCGTCGACCTGGAAGGGCGCCGGCGCGGCCGCTGCATCGGTGGCCGCGCGTTCCTGGCGGCCGGCACGGCGCAGGATGGTGCGCACGCGGGCGACCAGCTCGCGCGGCGAGAAAGGCTTGGCGACGTAGTCGTCGGCACCGAGCTCGAGGCCGACCACGCGGTCGATCTCGTCGCTGCGGGCGGTCAGGAAGACGATCGGCAGGTCCCACTGCTCGCGCACGCGCTTGAAGATCTCGAAGCCGTTGTGGTCGGGCAGCCCGACGTCGAGCAGCATCAGCGCCGGCAGCGGCGGCTGGCGCAGCTGTTCGAGTGCGGCAGCGCCGGTGGCGCACCACACCGGCTCGAAGCCGTCGGTGCGCAGCGCATACGCGAGGGTGTCGGCGATGCCGGGCTCGTCTTCGACGATCAGGATGCGGGGTTTGGCGGGCAGCATGATTCGAGCCGGATGATACGGCCCTGCCGGCGATAATCCACCGATGTTTGCCCCCCTCCAGAACGACTGCTTCCTGCGGGCGCTGATGCGCCAGCCGACCGACCACACGCCCGTGTGGCTGATGCGCCAGGCCGGCCGCTACCTGCCCGAATACAACGCCACCCGCGCCCGGGCCGGCAGCTTCATGGGCCTGGCGACGAATCCCGATTTCGCGACCGAGGTCACGCTGCAGCCGCTGCAGCGCTATGCGCTCGATGCCGCCATCCTGTTCAGCGACATCCTGACGGTGCCCGACGCGATGGGCCTGGGCCTGAGCTTCGCGGCCGGCGAGGGCCCGCGCTTCGCGACCCCGGTGCGCGACGAGCAGGCGGTCGCGAAGCTCGCGGTGCCCGACATGGCGAAGCTGCAGTACGTGTTCGACGCCGTGGCCAGCATCCGTCGCGCGCTGAACGGCCGCGTGCCGCTGATCGGCTTCTCGGGCAGCCCGTGGACGCTGGCCTGCTACATGGTCGAAGGCAGCGGCTCCGACGACTACCGGCTGGTCAAGACCATGCTCTACCAGCGCCCCGACCTGATGCATCGAATCCTGCAGGTCAATGCAGACGCGGTCGCCGCTTACCTGAACGCGCAGATCGAGGCCGGCGCGCAGGCCGTGATGATCTTCGATTCCTGGGGCGGCGTGCTGGCCGACGGCGCGTTCCAGAAGTTCAGTCTGGCCTACACGCAGCGGGTGCTGCAGCAACTGAAGAAGGCCCATGCCGGCCAGCACATCCCCCGCATCGTCTTCACCAAGGGCGGCGGGCTGTGGCTGGAGGCGATCGCGGCGCTCGATACCGACGCGGTGGGCGTGGACTGGACCGTCAACCTCGGGCAGGCGCGTGCGCGGGTGGGTGAGCGCGTGGCGCTGCAGGGCAACCTGGATCCGGCGGTGCTGTTCGCGTCGCCCGAGCAGATCCGTGCGGAGGTCGCGCGCACCCTGGAGAGCTTCGGTCCGTCGCTCAACGCGGACGGCTCGCACGCTGGCCATGTGTTCAACCTGGGACACGGCATCAGCCAGTTCACGCCGCCGGACCGCGTCAGCGTGCTGGTGGACGCCGTGCACGAATATTCGCGCGGCATGCGGGCACGGTGAGTGCTTCGCCACCCCGCGTTTCGGGGGCGGCGCCACGCGGAGAACAGGCATGAAAACCTCCTGCTACCAAGTCCGAACAGACCTTGCAGCAACTGGGGTTAACCCGAAAAATTTGGCGTTGACGCTTGACTTATCCCCAAAACGGGCGATGTGACTTTCGACACGACGTTTTGCGGCGGCACAGCATGGGTTTTTGTGAAGTGTGTGCTAAGTCCTTGATTTACTTAGGTATGAAGGATTGCCTTGTGCGGCGTCAAACCAGCGCAAGTGCCCGTCCCACAAGCAGTTAGCGCGCGTTTGCGCAGGTTGCCCACAAAGTTTTCCACAGGATCCGTGGATAGCTTTAAAAGCCGTTTTGAATCAAGCGCTTACGGGCCATTCTTGAGGGACTGGGAGAAATGACAGGGCTAACCGGACCGGGCGCACCAAGTCGTTTCGTGCGGGACGCGCACGAGAAGGGCCCGGCGTGGTAACGGTCGCAGTCGTCGTCGACACACCGCAGCACAGCACCGTGCGCGGCGCCCTGAGCTACGACGCGCAGGTGCCGCTGCCTGCCGGCTCGCTGGTCCAGGTGCCACTCGGGCGGCGCACGGTGTGCGGGATCGTGTGGCCGCAGGGCCCGCAGCCCGAGCCGGGTGTCGAGTTGAAGCCGGTCGGCGAGGTGTTGACGCAGTTGCCGCCCTTGCCGGCGGCCTGGTGCGCGCTGGTCGAGTTCGCGGCCGGGTACTACCAGCGCAGCGTCGGTGAGGTCGCGCATGCGGCGTTGCCGGCCGATCTGCGCAAGCTCGCCGACAAGCAGCTCGCGCTGCGGTTGAAGAAGCTCGCGAAGCTGCAGCCTGCCGGAGGCACCGCGCCAGCGCTGCCGACCCTCACGGCCGAACAGGACGCGGCGCTGGCCGGGCTGACGGGTGACGCCGCGCAGGTGGCCCTGCTGCACGGCAGCACCGGCAGCGGCAAGACCGAGGTCTACCTGCGCGCCGTGGCGCGGGCGCTCGATGCCGGCCGCCAGGCCATGGTGCTGGTGCCGGAGATCAATCTGACGCCGCAGCTCGAGGCGCGTTTTTCCGAGCGCTTTCCCGACCGCGTGATCGTTTCGCTGCACAGCGGTCTGACACCGGCACAGCGGCTGAGGCACTGGCTGGCCGCGCACCTGGGCCGCGCCGACATCGTGCTGGGCACGCGCATGGCGGTGTTCGCCTCGCTGCCGCGGCTGGGGCTGGTCGTCGTCGACGAGGAGCATGACCCGTCGTACAAGAGCCAGGAAGGCGCCCGCTACTCGGCACGCGACCTGGCGGTCTACCGCGGCAAGCTGGAAGGCGCGACCGTGTTGCTCGGCTCGGCGACCCCGTCGCTGGAAAGCTGGCACCAGGCCGAGCGCGGGCGTTACCTGAAGCTGGCGATGCCGACACGCGTCGGCGGAGGCGTCTTGCCGCGCGTGCGCTTCGTCGACATGAACCATGTCCCGAAAGACGTTGCGCACAGCCACGCGTTGTCGCCGCCGCTGCTCGACGCGCTGCAGCGACGTGTCGCGCAGGGCGAGCAGAGCCTGGTGCTGCTGAACCGCCGCGGTTACGCGCCGGTGCTGCAATGCCTGGAGTGCGCGTGGAAGAGCGGCTGCCCGCATTGCAGTGCGTGGCGGGTGTTCCACCGCGTCGACCGCACGCTGCGTTGCCACCACTGCGGTTACACCGAGCGCGTGCCGTCCGCCTGCCCGGAATGCGGCAACCCGGACATCCAGCCGGTCGGCCGCGGCACCGAGCGGCTGGAGGAGCAACTCGCCGTCAGCCTGCCCGGTGCGCGCGTCGCGCGCATCGATGCCGACACGACCCGGTTGAAGGGCACGCTGGAGGCCCAGCTCGCCAGCGTGCATGCCGGCGAGGTCGACGTCCTGGTCGGCACGCAGATGGTCGCCAAGGGGCATGACTTTCGCCGCGTGACGCTGGTCGCGGCGGTGAATCCCGATGCGGCGCTGTTCAGCAGCGACTTCCGTGCCGGTGAACGGCTGTTTGCCTTGCTGATGCAGGCAGCGGGCCGCGCCGGCCGCGACGCCGGGCAGGCCGAGCGCAGCGTGATGCTGGTCCAGACCTGGCATCCGACGCATCCGCTCTATGCGGCATTGCGGGCGCACGACTACGACGCGTTTGCCGCCGACACCTTGAAGGAGCGTGAGATGGCGGGCCTGCCGCCACACGCGCATCTCGCGCTGCTGCGCGCCGAGGCCCGTACGCAAGAGGCTGCGCAGGCCTGGCTGGCGGCGGCCAGCAGCACGGCCGACGAGATCGGCGCATCGGCCGCGGGCGTGACGCTCTATCCGCCGGTGCCGATGAGCGTGGCCCGAGTGGCCAACATCGAGCGCGCCCAGATGCTGGTCGAGTCCGGATCGCGGCCGGCGCTGCAGCGCTTCCTGTCGCAGTGGCTGCCGCAACTGCACGCACTGCGCGGCGAGCACAAGGCGCTGGTGCGCTGGGCGGTGGACATCGACCCGTTGGCGATCTGAAGCGTCCTCACGCTGTCCATCCCCACCCTGTTGGCTTGGATGCCGCCGCCTTCCGGGGTATCGTTGCGCGCCAACGAACCCGGAGGGAAGCCATGTCGACACCATTCAATTTCAGCCCCAGCGGCCCCTACAGCCTGATGCGCATCGGCGAGGCCTGGCGCAACCGCCCGGGCCTGCTGACGCTGTTGTGCACGTTCGTCGGCATGGCGGTGCTGTTCGGCATCGGCTTCGCGACCGGCGTGCCGGTGCTGGTGGCGCTGTTCATGCTGGCCGGCTATGTGCTGATGCTGCTGGGCACCGTGACCGCCGGCCACCAGTTCATGGACCAGGCGCAGGGCCGGCCGATCACGCCGACGCTGCCGGCCTTCACCGCCAGCCCGATGGTGGTGCTGCGCATGCTGGGGCTGTTGCTGATCCTCGGTGCGGCGCTGCTGGTGTGGTTCCTCGCCGCCGCGGTGCTGCTGTACCTGTGCAAGATCCCTGGCATCGGCGGGCTGCTGTTGATCGTCGTGCTGCCGGTCCTGACCTTCACCGGGGCGCTGCTGTTCCTC
This sequence comes from Caldimonas mangrovi, assembly GCF_023721835.1. Lineage (GTDB taxonomy): Bacteria > Pseudomonadota > Gammaproteobacteria > Burkholderiales > Burkholderiaceae_C > Caldimonas > Caldimonas mangrovi. Next base: position 138,115 of record NZ_JAMKFE010000013.1, read on the forward strand.
GGCCTGTATGTCGCCTGGGCGCTGTCGGCACCGGCGCTGTTCGAAGGGCATTCGCTCAAGCGCGCACTGTCGCAGCTGTGGGCCGTGGCCTCGCAGCGGCCCCTCGAAGCCTTTTTGCACCTGGTGCTGTTGTTCCTGGTGGTGGGCTTCGTCGCGATGCTGGTGGGCGGCTTCGTCGGCATGGGCTTCATGGCCAGCGCGGGTCTGTCGGCTTCGATCCTGGACGGCATGCCGTTCGGCGGCATGGGTTCGATGATGAACGGCATGGACGGCTACGGCGCAGTCGGTCCGTCGGTCAGCGTGATGTACGGCGGCATGATCGGCGCAGGCATCGTCTGGGCCGTGGTGGGCGCCGTGTTCGGTGCGTTGATGCTCTACGGGCTGTGCCTGACCTACCTGAAGCTGACCAGCGGCTTGAACGTCGAGGCAGCCGAAGCGGCCTTGGACACGGCGCTTGCGAAGACCCGCGAGAAGGCGCAGCAGGCGGCCGACGAAGCCCGCCGGCGTGCACAGGAGGTGCAGGAGGCGGCACGCCAGCGCGCCGAGCAGGCACGCAAGGCGGAGCCGTCCGCCACGACGGCACCTGCGGCCGCCGCCGCGCCGGCCCCTGCACCCCCCTCGGCTCCGGCCGCTGAGGAGCGCACGGTCATCATGCCGTCGCCTGCCGCACCGGCGGCGCCGGTGACGGGCAATGCGGCGCAGCTCGCCTGCCCGTCATGCCACTCGCCGATCTCGCCCAACGACGTGTTCTGCGGCAGCTGCGGGCACAAGCTGAAGTAGCGCCAGCAGTTCCGGGCGGGCAACCGTCCCCAGACGCCTAGCTCAGCACGGCGACACGCCCCCGGGCCGCGCTCAGCACGCCGCGCACCGTCTTTTCGTCGATGCCGGCCTCGCGCGCCAGCTGCGCCGCCGGCCGTACGGCCGATTCGCGCACCAGCCAGTCGATCAGCCGCTGCGTCATGCGGCGGCGAGATTGCACGCCCGCCATCGACGGTGTTGCCGTCTGCCCGCACGCGGCACAGCGCCAGCGTGTCAACTGGACACTGAGCCAGGTCGGGCGACCGTCGTGCGGCAGGTCGCGCAGCTGGCGCGTCAGCAGGCCGTGTCGCGACATGCGCGCCGCCGGACCGCAGCGCTCGCAGTGCGGCGCACGGACTTCGGCGCGAGCCGCGATGCGGCGGTCGGGGCCGATGTCGTGCACCGCATCGATGACGACCTCTATTTCGCGCCAACGCGCCCACGGGGCAGCTTCCATCGTGGTGCTCATCATGCGGCTGCCGGTCGTCGTGCCCACTGCGCGAAGGCGGCGTCCACTGCCTGCGGCTCGCGGGCGTGCCAGCGGTTGACGCCACTGACCAGGGCCAGGATCGACGCGCTCAGGATGCTGGTGTGCAGGCCGACACCGAAGGCGCTGCCGGCGATGCCGGGCCAGGCCAGCTCGACAAAGGCCACGGCTTGCGCATCGGAGCCGCCCTGCAATGCGCGCTCCTCGTAGCTGTCGATGCGCACAGGCAGCCCCAGCGCATGCACGGCCGCGTCCAGCGGGCCGTTGCCGCTGCCGTGCAGTTGCATGCGCCGGCCCGTCGCCTCCACCGTGAGCTGGATCTCGACACGGCCGTCGCGTTCGTGGCTTTCATGCGAGACATAGCGCAATGGCGGGCGCGATGCCAGGTATTCGTCGTCGAACAACTGCCACAGCGAGCGGGCGCTCAACTCGCTGCCGCTGGCGTCGGCCACGCGCTGCACCGCGGCGCTGAACTCGACCTGCAAGCGGCGCGGCATCACCAGGCCGTAGCCCGACTCGAGCAGGTAGGCAATGCCGCCCTTGCCCGACTGGCTGTTGATGCGCACGATCGAGTCATAGGTGCGCCCCACGTCGGCCGGGTCGATCGGCAGATAGGGCACCTCCCACACGGCATCCGGCCGTTGTGCGGCCATGCCCTTCCTGATGGCGTCCTGGTGGGAGCCGGAGAAGGCCGTGAACACGAGGTCGCCGACATAGGGGTGGCGCGGGTGGATCGGCAGCTGCATGCAGTCTTCCACCGTGCGCGCCACCTCGTTGATCTGCGAGAAGTCGAGGCCCGGGGGGACGCCCTGGCTGTACAGATTGAGTGCCAACGTGACCAGGTCGACGTTGCCGGTGCGCTCGCCGTTGCCGAACAGGCAACCCTCGACGCGGTCGGCGCCGGCCATCACCGCCAGTTCGGCCGCAGCCACAGCGGTGCCACGGTCGTTGTGGGGGTGCACGCTGAGCACCAGGCTGTCGCGCCGCCGCAAGCGGCGATGCATCCATTCGATCTGGTCGGCATAGAGATTGGGCGTGCTCATCTCCACCGTGGCCGGCAGGTTGACGATGGCCCGGTGTTCCGGCGTCGGCTGCCACACGTCCATGACGGCGTCGACCACCTCGCAGGCGAAGTCGAGCTCGGTGCCGCTGAACACTTCGGGGCTGTACTGGAAGGTCCAGTGCGTGCCGGGCTGTTGAGCGGCCAGGTCACGCACCAGGGTTGCGCTGCGCACGGCCAGTTCGCGCACCTCGTCGCGGCCCATGTCGAAGACGATGCGACGGAAGGCCGGTGCCGTGGCGTTGTACAGGTGCACGATGGCGCGCGGCGCGCCGCGCAGCGATTCGAAGGTGCGACGGATCAGGTCTTCGCGCGCCTGCGTCAGCACCTCGATGGTCACGTCCTCCGGGATGCGGTCCTCCTCGATCAGCCGGCGCACGAAGTCGAAATCCGTCTGCGACGCTGACGGGAACGCCACCTCGATCTGCTTGAAGCCGACGCGACACAGCATCTCGAACATGCGCAGCTTGGCAGGGCCGTCCATCGGCTCGAACAGCGCCTGGTTGCCGTCGCGCAGGTCGGTGCTCATCCAGATCGGCGGCTGCGTGATCGTGCGGCTCGGCCAGGTGCGGTCGGCCAGCGCGACGGGGGGAAAGGCACGGTACTTCGAGGACGGGTGGCTCAACATACTGAAGCTTTCGGTGGTGAAAAAGGAAGACGCAAAACGACCAGGGCCAGCTCGGAGGCTGGCCCTGGGTCGGGGGAAGATTCGGGGGAGGGGATCAGCGGCGCGTGAGGCGCGGCTTCCAAGACCCGAGGCGGCCCAGTCCAGCCAGCAATGAAGTGGCTAGCGCTAGTAGCAGCAGGGTCTTGGTGGAGGTCATGGCGGCAGTGTTGGCGAACGAGGCGGGCATTGTCAATCGGTCCACGCGAAAGTCCGGGCGCGACGGCAGGACAAGGGGCGCCCGGCGCCCAAAAAAGGGGCCCGCGAAACGACGCCGGGCCCCAAGGCGACAAGCGGTGTATCAGGCGGCCGAGACCCAGCGCGCGATCTCGTGCATCAGCGCGATCCAGCCGGTGGCGAAGACCGCCATGCCGGCCTTCCGGCGCCAGTCGTCCAGGCTTGCGGTTCTGATGCGGCTCATCTCGGTTCTCCTTTTTTCCAGGCGGCCTCGGCCGCCGTCGGCTTACTGCACGTCGGGCGCGGTCACGCCCAGCTTGCGCGCGATGGCGTCGCCGTAGTGCGGGTCGGCCTTGGCGAAATGCACCAGCTGGCGCTGGATGATGTCCAGCGGCACCCCCCGCATTGCGCCGGCGATGTTGCTCGTCAGGCGATCGCGCTCGTCTTCCTTCAGCACCCGGAACAGGTTGCCGGCCTGGGTGTACGGATCGCCGTCCACCGTGTGGTCGTAGCGGTCGGCGTCGCCGCTGACCTTCAGCGGCGGCTCCTTGTAGGCCGGGGCCTGCTTGGGAGCCGAGGCAAAGCGGTTCGGCTCGTAGTTCGGGCCCGAGCCGCCGTTGCCGTCGAAGCGCATCGCACCGTCGCGCTGGTAGGTGTGGTACGGGCACTGCGGCTTGTTGACCGGAACCTGCTGGTAGTTGGTACCGACGCGATACAGATGGGCATCGTGGTACGCGAAGATGCGGCCCTGCAGCATCTTGTCGGGCGAAAAGCCGATGCCCGGCACCACGTTGGCCGGCGAGAACGCCGCCTGCTCCACTTCGGCGAAGTAGTTCTCGGGGTTGCGGTTCAGCTCCAGCACCCCGACCTCGATCAGCGGGTAGTCCTTGTAAGGCCACACCTTGGTCAGGTCGAACGGGTTCCAGCCGGTCTTCTTCGACCAGCTCTCGGCCTCGACTTCGGGCATCACCTGCACGCACAGGCGCCACCTGGGGAATTCCTTGCTGTCGATCGCGTCGAACAGATCGCGCTGCGCATAGTCAGGGTCCTCGCCTGCCAGGCGCACCGCGTCGGCGACGCTCAGGTTCTTGATGCCCTGCATCGAGCGGAAGTGGAACTTGACCCAGAAGCGCTCGCCGACGGCATTCACGAAGCTGAAGGTGTGGCTGCCGAAGCCGTGCATGTGGCGATAGCCATCGGGCGTGCCGCGGTCGGAGAACAGCGTCGTGATCTGGTGCAGGGCCTCGGGAGACTGGCTCCAGAAGTCCCACATCATCGTCGGCGACTTCAGGTTGGTCTGCGGGTCGCGCTTTTGCGTGTGGATGAAGTCGGGGAACTTGCTTGGGTCCTTGATGAAAAAGACGGGCGTGTTGTTGCCGGCCAGGTCCCAGTTGCCTTCTTCGGTGTAGAACTTGACGGCGAAGCCCCGCGGGTCGCGCTCGGTATCGGCCGAGCCCTTCTCGCCGCCGACCGTCGAGAAGCGCAGGAACACCGGCGTCTGTTTGCCGACGGTGTGGAACAGGGCGGCACAGCTGTACTGGGTGATGTCGTTCGTGACGGTGAAGGTGCCGTAGGCCGCCGAACCTTTCGCATGAACGACACGCTCGGGCACACGCTCGCGGTTGAAGTGCTGCAGCTTTTCGATCAGGTGGAAGTCCTGCAGCAGCACCGGGCCGCGCGGCCCGGCGGTCAGCGAGTTCTGGTTGTCGGCGACGGGGATGCCGGAGGCAGTGGTGAGGGTGGTGCGGTGGCTCATGGTCGGCTCCTGGACGGTCAAAGGGCTTCAGCCAGGGCGGCCATCAGTTCGAGGACGAGTTCGTACATGGGCGGCTCCTTTGGCTATCGGGCAACGAATAGGTATTGCTCAATGCTATGGAGAGTACGCGCCCGATCAATTTCGAGGAAATTGATCCTCGAAAAATCGGCAATAGTCGAAAGTTATTGAGCAGGCGGTGCCGCCCGCGGCCTCACGGCGGCGACCAAGCCGGGGCGAGCAAGCCGGACAGGCAGGGCAGCAGATGATCCAGGTTCACCGGCTTGGCCAGCACCGCATTCGCGCCGGCCGCCAGCGTGCTGTCGCTCACGTCGGGCGCGGTGCTGGACGACAGCGCGACGATCGGTACTTCACGCAGGCTGGGCATCGCCCGCAGGCGGCGCACGACACCCAGGCCACCGAGGTCGGACATCGTGGTGTCGAGCATGATCAGGTCCGGCAGGATGGCGGGCGCCAGGGCCAAGCCATCGTAGCCGCCTGCGGCGTGGAACACCTCGAAGCCGAGCGGGCCGAGCAGGGTGGCGAGCTGCAGCCGGCTGGGCAGCGCGTCGTCCATGACCAGCACCTTGTGCCGCCGGCCCGCGTCGAGCAGGGGGGCGGCACCCTCCTCGGCAGAGATGCCGTTGCGCAGTTCAAACCAGAACGTATTGCCTTCCCCGAGCCGGCTGTGCACGTGGATGTCACTCCCCATCAACTGCACGAACTGTCGGCAGATGGCCAGTCCCAGGCCGGTGCCGCGGCTGCGCAGGTGGGCGTCGCCGACCTGCTCGAAGGGACGGAACAGGTGGTGGATCTGTTCTTCGCTGATACCGATGCCGGTGTCCGAGACCTCGAAGCGCAACTGGGCCGGACCGGTGCGTGCGACGCGCAAGGCAACCTGTCCACGTTCCGTGAACTTCACGGCGTTGTCCAGCAGGTTCAGCAGCACCTGGCGCAGGCGGCGCTCGTCGGCGTGGATGCGCAGCGGCAGGCCGGGCGTGCAGTCGCAGACGAAGCTCAAGCCCGGTTTCTGCTCGGCCTTCACGCGGATCAGGCTCGCGATGACACCGAGGAATCTGGGCAGCTCGACGTCGGTGGGCATCAGCTCCAGCTTGCCGGCCTCGATCTTGGCCGAGTCGAGGATGTCGTTGATCAGCGTCAGCAGATGCTCGCCGCTCTCGCGGATCGCGTTGATGCCGACGGCCTGCCGGGCCGTCAGCGTCTGGTCGCATTGCAGCAGTTGGGCGAAACCCAGGATGCCGCTGAGCGGCGTGCGCAGGTCATGGCTCATGTTGGCCAGGAAGACGCTCTTGGCCTTGTTGGCGACCTCGGCCTTCTCCTTGGCCGCCACCAGTTCGGCCGTGCGCTCGCGCACCACGTCCTCCAACTGGTCGCGGTGGCGTCTCAGCGCCTCTTCGGCCTGCGTGCGCACCGTGATTTCGGCGTGCAGCGCCTCGACTGCGCGCGCCAGTTCGGCGGTGCGCTCGGCCACGCGCACCTCCAGCTCGGCATGCGCCCGCCGCAGCGCCTCCTCGGCCTGGCTGCGGCCCATCGCGTAGCGGATCGTGCGTGCCAGCAGCCGGCTGTCCACGGCCCCCTTGACCAGGTAGTCCTGGGCGCCGAGTTGCAGCGCCTGCAGCGCGACGTCTTCGTCGGTGAGGCCGCTCAACACCACCAGCGGCGGTACGCGCGGCACCAGCGACAGCAGCCGCTGCACCGTCTCCAGCCCGGTGCTGCCGGGCAGGCCCAGGTCGAGCAGCACGACGTCGGCCGGCTGTCGGCGCAGGCTTGCGGCGCCGTCCTCCAGCAGCACCACCCAGCTCAGCAGGCAGCGCGGCCCGGGGGCCTGCGCCAGCATCACCTCGATCAGCCGGGCGTCGGCCGGGTTGTCCTCGATCAGCAGCACCGTGATCGGATCGTTCATGACCCGCTCCTGGGCGGCAGCGTGACGACCGACAGCCAGAATTCTTCTATCGTCTGCACGATGCGCATGAACTGTTCGAAGTCGACCGGCTTGGTGACGTAGCAGTTGGCATTCAGGTGGTAGGCACGGATCACGTCCTCCTCGGCTTGCGAGGTGGTCAGGATCACGACGGGTATGGTCTTCAGGGACGGGTCGGACTTGATGGTCTCGAGCACCTCGCGGCCATCCTTCTTGGGCAGGTTCAGGTCGAGCAGGATCAGGTCCGGTCGGGGCGCCTGCTGGTAAGGCGCGCGGCGATAGAGGAAGTCGAGCGCCGCGACGCCGTCCTCGGCCACGTGCAGCTCGTTGCGCACCTTGCCTTCCTTGAACGCCTCGCGTGTCAGACGCACGTCGCCGGGGTTGTCTTCGACCATCAGGATCTCGATGGCCCGGGGCGGTGTTCTGCTCGACATGTACGCCTCCCTCACGGCTGGATGCGTCGCCCCACTATAGCCATCCGGTACTCTGCCGGGACACCTGATTTCCCGGGGGGTTGGGGGCGGGAGTGCCAGGCGGGCACATTCAGGCCTCGCCGCGGAAGCCCTTGACCCAGTCCAGGATGGCGCGAGACTGGAAGTGCGCCGCCAGCTGGCGCAGCCGCTGGGCGAACGGCCGATATGCCGCGTCCAGGGTTTCGATGCGGTCGGCGTGGGCGCGGATGCTGCGCATGTTGCCGATCTGGGCCAGCCGATACAGCGCCTCGAGCTCGTCGGGGGGAGGGGGCGTGATCGCCTGCGGCGTCGCATGAGCTGCCGTCGGCCCGTCGGCGGGCCGCCAGGTCAGCCCCAGCAGCGAACCGATCTCGTGCAGCAGGCGGGTGAGGTCGATGGGCTTGGGCAGGAAGGCGTCGGCACCGGCCGCCAGGCTGTTGAGGCGGTCCGCCGGCGAGGCGCGCGCGGAGACGATGATCACGGGGATCTGCTCGCAACCCGGTGTGCGGCGCAGCACCTGGGTGGCTTGCAGTCCGTCCATGTCCGGCATCACGTTGTCCATCAGCACCAGGTCGGGGTGCACGGCCTGCGCCTGCTCAACGGCGGCGCGACCGTCGGCGGCCTCGCAGATCTCGAAGCCCAGCGGCTGCAGCAGGTCAAGCAGCATCGCCCGGTTGCCGGGAGTGTCGTCGACCACCAGCACCCGCTTGCGCGCGCCGACGTAGCCGACGTACGGCAGGGCCGCAGGCGGTGCTTGCGGGCTGCCGGTCGCCGGCCGCAGCTCGAGCGCAAAGCGGAAGCGGCTGCCTGCGCCCACGGCACTGTCGAGTTCGATGCTGCCCCCCATCATGTGTACCAGCTGGCGGCTGATCGCCAGGCCCAGGCCGGTCCCCTGCGGGCGCTGCTCGGGCGCGCCCGCCTGCTCGAAAGGCAGGAAGATGCGCTCGCGGTCTTCCTGGGGAACACCGGCGCCGGTGTCGGCCACCTCGAAGCACATGCGTTGCGGCGGCTCGAAGTGCACGCGCAGCCGGACGCTGCCGCGGTCGGTGAACTTCACGGCGTTGTCGAGCAGGTTGAGCAGCACCTGGCGCAGTCGCCGCTCATCGGCCATCACGGTATGCGGGATGTCGGAGGCGGCCTCGTAAGCGAACTCCAGGCCCTTCTGCTCGGCCTTGATGCGCATCATGTCGGCCAGCGACCGCAACAGGCGCGGCAGCGCCACCTCGGCGTGCTGCAACTCGAGCTTGTCCGCCTCGATCTTGGCGAGGTCGAGCACGTCGTTGATCAGCGTCAGCAGATGCTCGCCGCTGGTGCGGATGGTGCGCACCCGGTCGCGCTGAGCGGAGTCGAGCGCCGTGTCGTTCTCCAGGATCTGCGCAAAGCCCAGCACCGCGTTCAGCGGCGTGCGCAGTTCGTGACTCATGTTCGCCAGGAAGGCGCTCTTCGTGCGGTTAGCGACCTCGGCACGTTCCTTGGCGGCCTGCAGTTCGGCCGTGCGTGCCTGCACCAGCTCCTCCAGATGGTCGCGGTGGCGGCGCAGCTCTTCCTGGGCATCGTGCCGCTCGGTGATCTCGGTGCCGAACCCCTCCAGATACTGCAGCCGACCGGCATCGTCGCGCACCTCGCGCAGACTGACGGCCATCCAGATCGGCCGGCCGTCGCGGCGCAGCAGGTTGAGTTCGTGCGCGATCACGGCATGACGCTGGCGCAGCTGTGCCAGCAGCGCGTCGCGGTCGCCCGGCTCGACGTACAGCGACGCGACGTTGGGCACGTGCTCGAGCAGCTGCTGCGGCGAGTCGTAGCCGAGCATGCGCGCGTATGCGGGGTTGGCGCTCAGCAGGCTGCCGTCAGGGCCGACGCGCCAGATGCCTTCAAGCGCGTTGGCGTAGATGCCGCGGTAGTTCTCTTCGCTGCGCCGCAGGTCCGCGAGCGTGCACTGCAACTGCTCCGCCATCTGGTTGAACTTGACGGCCAGCACGCCGATCTCGTCGCGCGTGCCGACCCGCACGCGACTGTCCAGGTCGCCCGACGCGATGCGCTCCGCCGCCTGCGCCAGTTCGGCCACCGGTGCCGCGATGCCGCGCGCGAGCGACACCGCGGCGGCTGTGGCGGTGAGCGCCAGCAGCCCGCCCGCCGCAGCCAGCTGCAGCAGGATGTCCGACAGGATGGCCTGCTGCCGCCCGACGGCGGCCTGCAGGCGGTCCTGCGTCTGTTGCCACGCGTCCTGCTGCGCCGCTCGTGCGTCGCGCAGCGCGGCGTAGATGGCGATCAGGCTTTCGTTGCGCCCGCTCACGCCGGGTTCGCCGGGATGGCCGAGCGTGGCGGCCTCGCGGGCGATGGCGGCAAGCGCGCGGTTCAAGTCGCTGCCGGGCTCCAGCACCGCGATGTCGGCGCGCAAACCGTCGAGCCGATGCTGCACCGCCTGGCGACTTTCGTGCGACTCCAGCGTGGCCAGGCGTTCGATGTCCGCCTCCAGCGACGAGAAGTCCACGCGCATCGCCTGCAGGCGGCCCAGCCGCTCACTGAGTGGCGGCACCTCGGCCGACGCCGCCCCCACCTGCACCAGTTGATAGAAGCTGGTGCCCATGGCCAGGAACACCAGCGACACCACCAGGGCGAAGCCGAACAGGATCTTGCGTTGTACCGACGACCCGATCGCGCGCAGCATCAGCGGGTGCCCCGGTGCACGATGCCTGCGTTCTTGAGCATCGACGGGGCGAACGCGACACCCAGCCGATCGGCGAGTTCGAGGTTCAGGCCCAGCACCGCGCGCTGGTTCTCGGCCACGGGGATGTCGGCAGGGCGAGCGCCCCGGAGGATCTTCAGCGCCACGCCCGCCGCGTGCTCGCCCTGTTCCTCGGGGACCTTGCCCATCGTGACGAGCACCAGCGGTGTCATGTAGCCGTCCACGTAGCCGGTGGGGATGCGGGTGTTCCGCAGCATGAAGTCGCGTGCGGCGGCTTCGTCCCAGTCCTCGATGCCGGCGTAATTGCCGGTCAGGAGCATGTCGGCCCGGCCTTGCAGTTCGACGAAGGCCCGACGGAACGCCTCGAAGCTGCGCACCAGCCGGACCTGCATGCGGCCCTGGAAAAAACGTTCGTTGTAGATGGCGACCACCTTGGCCTGCGTTTGCGTGTCGCCGCTCAGGTAGGCCACCCGGTCGCCTTTGGCGTGCTCGCGCAGCGCGCGCACCAGCGGCGGCACCAGGTCGACCTCGATCATGCCGGTGACGTTCGGCGCCGGAAAGCCGTAGGCGCCTGCGTCCCAGTTGACGCCGGCGAACACCACCGGCAGCGTGCCGCCCCGGTAGAAAGGGGCCGCCAGGTACCGGGCCGCGGCGTCGTCGGTGACGATCAGCACGTCGGGCTTGAAGGACTCGACCGCGGCCTTGGCGCGCGCGGCCGCTTCGCGCGCATACGGCTCGCCGGCGCGGCGCGCGGTGTCCATGCGCTCGATGCGCAGTTCGACGCCGGAGCCCTGCAAGGTGGCGGCGATGCCGCGACCGATGCCGTCGTTCCAGGCGTTGCCTTCATGGTAGGAGTCGACCCACAGGATCTTCTTGCCGGCCAGCTCGGCGCGAGCCGGCTCGACCCTCGGCGCGGCCGGCGGCTGGCAGCCCTGCAGCACGGCCAGGCCGAGCGCGGTCGCGGCAAGCCGTGCTGCGGCGCGCTTGCGAAATGACAACAGACGCATGGCAGGTCTCCTCGGACCATGCGGGCCGGCCCTGCCGGCTCCGCTTCATATCGTCCCTGGTGATGTTCTCGGGCCCTCGTCGATGCCGGCGGCGGGCTCCATCGGCAGCGTGAAGTGGAAGGTGGAGCCGGTGCAGCCGTCGGAGTCGACCCAGATGCTTCCGCCATGCCGCTCGACGATCCGCTTGCACAGCGCCAGGCCGATGCCGGTGCCCGAGTATTCGGTGCGGCCGTGCAGCCGCTGGAACAGCACGAAGATCCGCTTGAAGTATTCCGGCGCGATGCCGATGCCGTTGTCGCGCACCCGGAAATGCCAGTCGGCGCCGCTTGCGCATGCGCCGACGTGCACTTGCGGGGGCGTCGCACGCCGGTACTTGATGGCATTGCCGAGCAGGTTCTGGAACAACTGCACCAGTTGCACCCTGTCTGCCGTCACCGTCGGCAGCATGTCGTGCGTGAGCTCTGCGCCGCTTTCTTCCACGGCCAGGCCCAGGTTGTCGATGGCCGCGGCGAGTGCGGCGTTGCAGTCGGTCGGCTCGAACGGCCGCGCCTTCGTGCCCACGCGTGAATAGGCGAGCAGATCGTTGATGAGCGCCTGCATGCGCTTGGCGCCGTCGACCGCGTAGCCGATGAATTCGTCCGCGTCCGGGTCGAGCCGGCCCCGATAGCGCTGGGCGACCAGCTGCAGGTAGCTCGCCACCATGCGCAGCGGCTCCTGCATGTCGTGCGATGCCACATAGGCCAGCTGCTCGAGTTCGGCGTTGGAGCGCTGCAACGCCTCCTGCACGCGTTCGCGCGCGGCGATTTCCCGCTGCAGCGAGGCATTCTGCTCGGCCAGTCGCCCGTGCAGGTCGCGCAGCGCGAGGTGTGTGCGCACTCGGGCCAGCAACTCGGCCCCGTCGATCGGCTTGATGACGTAGTCGACGGCGCCGGCGGCAAAGCCGGTGAGCTTGTCGTCGGTGCCTGCCAGGGCGGTCATGAAAATCACAGGGATGTCGCGCGTGCCGGACATCGCCTTCAGGCGCCGGCAGGCCTCGAAGCCGTCGGCTCCCGGCATCACGACGTCCAGCAGGATCAGGTCGGGCCGCACGAAATCTGCCCGCTCGACCGCCTCGTCGCCCGTCTGCGCGACCACGACGCCATACCCATGCTGCTCGAGATGGCCGGTCAGCACGCCGAGGTTGGCCGGCATGTCGTCGACGATGAGGATGGTCTTGCCGGCGGCGCCGGCAGTGGCGGCGTTCGTGTCCATTCCGGCCCTCGTCCTGCCTGCTTTCAGTGTAGGAACTTTGCCGCGCGACGGGCATGGGGCTTTACCAGGGGCTGCGTTGCAACTCGCGGTCGTGTTGCAATGCAGCCGGACGGCAAGGGAAGGAACGGCGGGTTGAAGCTCAAGCACATCGAAGTCCTGCACGCGATCATGGTGGCCGGCACGCTGAGCGGGGCGGCGCGCCTGCTGAACGTGTCGCAGCCGGCCGTCACGCAGACGCTGCAGCATGCCGAGCTGCAGCTCGGCTACCTGCTGTTCAAGCGCGTGCGCAACCGCCTGGTGCCCACGCAGGAGGCGCTGGCGCTGTACAGCGAGGTCGACAAGCTGTTCGGCCAGCTGCAGTCGGTGCGGACGCTGGCGGCCAACCTCAGGGACCCCGCCGAGCACGAGCTGCGCATCCTGATTCCGCCGTCGTTGTCGTCGCACCTGCTGCCGCTGGCTCTCAAGCGCTTTCGACGCAAGTACCCTGCGGTGGCCCTGAACATCCGCACGCTGCATTCGCGCGACATCGCGCTGGCGATCGCGTTGCGCGAAGGCGACGTCGGCGTCGTGTACGGCACCCATCCGCACCCTTCGGTGGAAGAAACACCCGTGGCGACAGGGCACCTCGTCTGCCTGTCGCCCGATGCACCAAAAGGGCGCAAGACGGTCGAGCTGTCGGAGCTGTCGGGCAAGCCGCTGATCCGCATCCACCCGCAGGACCCGATCGGTTTCGTGATCAACGACATGGTTCACCGGCTCGGCATCGAATTCGTCGGCGGCATCACGGTGCAGACCTACCAGACCGCGTTGTCGCTCGCGGAGCATGGCTTCGGCCCTGCGCTCGTCGACCTCTTCACGGTGGCCGGACGCCGCAGTGACACGCTGGCGATACTGCGCGTCGAGCCTGCGGTGCCGGTGCAGCTGAACGCCCTGTGGCCCCAAGCCGGTGCCGAGCTGAGCGCCTCGCGCTACCTGATCGAGTGCATCCGGCAGGTCGCGCAAGCCATTGTCGATGCCCGCTGACGGCAAGGCATAAGGCTGGCTTATAGACGCGCCCCGCTTTCATATTGGCGCGGCGCGCGCTCAATCCGTACAGTGCCCCTCATCCGTTGTCATCCTTCGAGGGGTTCATCATGGGTCTGCGTTCTACCTTCATCGCCGTGGCGGCCGCGCTGGCGTGTTCCGTTGCCGGCGCCCAGTCCGGCACCCTGGAGCGCATCGCGCAAACGGGCGCCATCAAGGTGGGGCACCGTGAGAGTTCGGTGCCGTTCAGCTACCTCGACGGCAGCAAGCCGATCGGGTTCGCAATGGACCTGTGCGCGCGCATCGTCGAAGCGGCAAAAACGCAGCTGAAGCGGCCCGACCTCAAGGTCGAGTACCAGCCGGTCACGTCGCAGAACCGCATTCCGCTGATTCAGAACGGCACGGTCGACATCGAGTGCGGATCGACCACCAACAACACCAACCGGCGCGAGCAGGTCGAGTTCGGCATCAACCATTTCTACACGGGCACGCGCCTGCTGACGCGCAAGAGCTCTGGCATCCAGAGCATCGACGACCTGAAGGGCAAGACGCTGGTGTCGACCACCGGCACGACCAACATCGCACTGCTGCGCAAGCATCTCTTCGAGCAGAAGATCGACGCGCAGCTCGTTCCCGCGAAGGACCACGCCGACTCGATGCTCTACGTCGAGTCCGGACGTGCAGCCGCCTTCGGGATGGACGACATCCTGCTCTACGGCCTGATGGCCAACGCCCGCAACCCGCAGGACTGGGCCGTGGTCGGCGAAGCCCTCCAGGTGGAGCCCTACGCGATCATGCTGCGCCGCGACGATCCGGGCTTCAAGAAACTGGTCGACGACACGCTGCGCAGCGTGATCAAATCGGGCGAGTTCGAGGCCCTGTACAAGAAGTGGTTCCAGTCGCCCATCCCGCCCAGGGGCACGAACCTCAATGTGCCGATGAGCGCCGAGCTGCGCAAGCACCTGGGTGCACCGACGGACCGCCCGGCGTTGTGAACCGGCACCGGGACCCGGACGTGACGATCATGCAAGGCATCAGGGTCGGCGCGCTGCCGCTGGTGGGTGTGCTGGGCGGCATGGGGCCTGCCGCGACGGCGGACTTCCACCGCAAGCTGGTCGCCGCGACGCCGGCCCGGCGCGACCAGGACCACGTGCCGTTGCTGATCCATTCGATCCCGCAGATCCCGGACCGCGCCGCCAGCATCCTCGACGGAGCCGACTCGCCGGCTCCTGCGCTGGTCTGCATCGCTCGCAGCCTCGAGGCCGCAGGGGCCGAGCTGCTGGTGATGCCCTGCAACACCGCGCACTTCTGGTATGACGAGCTGCGGCAGGCCGTCGGCGTGCCGGTGTTGCACATCGCCGATCCGGTGATCGAGGCACTGGTGCAAGGTGGCAGTTTCTCCCGCGTGGGCTTGCTCGGCACGCGGGCCACCGTGGCTGCCGGCTTGTATGCGAAGCGTGCTGCGCAAGGGCCGGCGCGTGCACGAGGCATCGAATGGCTGCAGCCGTCACAGGCCGAGCAGCATGAGGGAGTCGATCCCGGCATCGAGGCGGTGAAAGCCGGCCAGCTGGGACGTGCCGAATGGTTGCTGCGCGAGGCGGCGGAGCGCCTGGTCGACCAGGGCGTCGACGCCATCGTGCTGGCGTGCACCGAGATCCCGCTGGTGCTGCAGCACGCGGCCGTTCCGGTGCTCGATGCCACCCAACTGCTGGCCGAGGCCACCGTGCGCTGGGCGCTGCAGCCCGCACGCCTGGCCACCGTCACCTGAACCCGCACACAGGAGGGTCGGAAAATGAACGCACTGCTGCCGGTGCGCGGGCTGGGCCGCGCCATGGTGCTCGCTGCAACGGCGCTGGCGTGCCACGCCGCCGGCGCAGGCCCGGTGCTCGACCGCATCCGCCAGGCCGGCACGATCGTGCTCGCGCACCGCGAATCGTCGGTGCCGTTTTCGTACGTGGGGCCGAACGGCCAGCCCATCGGCTACGCGCTCGATCTGTGCACGCACATCGCGGAAGCGGTGCGCAAGCAACTGGGGTTGCCGGCGCTGGCGCGCCGCTACGTACAGATCACACCGGCCAACCGCGTGCAGTTCATTGCGCAGGGCCGGGCCGACCTCGAATGCGGATCGACCACCAACACCGCGGAGCGGCGCGAGCAGGTCAGCTTCACCGTGCCGCACTACATCACCGGGGCGCGCTATCTGGTGCGGGCCGACAGCGGCATCGAGAAGCTCGAAGACTTCGAAGGCAAGCGCGTCGTGTCGGTTCCCGGCACTGCGCCGATGAAGGCCATCGTGCGTGCCAACGCCGAACGGCTGCTGCGCATCACCGTGATCGAGGCACCGGACCTCGACGCCGCCACGGCGATGGTGGAAAGCGGGCAGGCCGAGGGCTTCGTGATGGACGACGTGCTGTTGTACGGCCAGCGCGCCAAAAGCCGCCAGCCGGGCTCGCTGCAGGTGGTGGGCAAGTTCCTGACCATCGACCCGCTCGCGATCATGCTGCCCAAGGGCGACGCCGAGTTCAAGAAGCTGGTCGACGCCGAATTGCGCCGGCTCATCTACAGCGGCGAGGCTCGGGCGATGTACGAGCGCTGGTTCGTGCAGCCGATCCCGCCGAAGAACGAGTCGCTGAACCTGCCGATGAGCTACCTGCTGAAGGACTTCTGGAAGTACCCGACCGACCAGGTGCCCTATTGAACGGTTTCACGCCGTCTTGCCGCCGAACAGGCCCACCGCGAACGAGAAGCTCAGGAAGGCGAGGGCCGTGGACCACAGGATGATGCGCGCGATGCGGCCGTTGTCGGCGCCGTAGCGCTCCGCCAGCAGCGAGACATTGCTGGCCGACGGCAACGCGGCCGCGAGTACCAGCACCGTCAACGAGAAACTGTCGAGCGGCACGCCGAGCCGGATGAACAGCAGCCCGATCGCCAGCACGAGTGCCGGGTGCACGACCAGCTTGACGAACACCACCGGCGCAAAGTGGGCGAACGGCGTTCGGGTGTGCACGGCCTGGTTGGCACGCCACAACACCGCGCCGATCGTGAACAGCGCCACCGGCGTGGCCGAGTCGGCCAGCATCTTGACGATCTGGGCCACCGGGCCCGGCAGCGACAGTTGTGCGACCGAGAACACGGCGCCGAGCGCGATCGACCACGGCAACGGGTTGCCGAGCGCACCGCGCAGTGCTTTCTGCACGCCTTGCCGCAAGTCGCCGGCACCATGGCTTTGTGCCAGCGCCAGACACAGCGAGCTGGTGAAGAACAGGTCCGACAGCACCGTCATGATGACCGGGCCGGCGGCGCGCTCGCCCATCAGCGCGACCAGCAACGGCACACCCATGAAGCCGGTGTTGGGGAAGGCGGCGACCAGCGCGCCGAAGGCCGAGTCCTTCAAGCCGATGCCGGTGGCCAGCGAATGGCTGACGGTGAGGAACACGACGAGCATCGCGCAGCCGACGTACAGCGCCAGCCAGATCGGATTCAGCAACTCGGCGATCGGTGTGGTCGAGCCGAAGCGGAACAGCATGCAAGGCAGCGCGAAGAACAGCACGTAGGCGTTGAGCCCCGGGATGGCCGCTTCCGGCAGCACCCGCGCGCGGGCGGCGAGGTAGCCGCACAGCACCAGCGCGAAGAAGGGCAGGGTGACGTTGAAGATGGCTTGCATGCGGGCGGCAGTATCGCAAGGGCGGCCAGGGCTTGCCTGACGTCCGGCTGAAAAGCGGCGCGGGGGCCGGAGATCGGTCGGGCGGGGGGTGTTCGGCCGTCGACGCGACAACTTGAGGGGCCGAAGCTCGTGCAGTGCTGCACGCTCGACGCCGTGCCGGCGCGCGCCGGGGGGTCGCTTCGGTATGATCGGCCGCTTCGCCGGTGCGCCGTTTCGGCGCGTCGCTGGTCCCGTGTTCCCTCCGTGTCGTCGCCTCCCCCCAGCCTCAATCCCGCCCAGCTCGAAGCCGTGCACTACCTGCAGGGGCCGTGCCTCGTGCTGGCCGGCGCCGGCTCGGGCAAGACGCGCGTGATCACGCACAAGATCGCGCGCTTGCTGCAGGCGGGCTACCAGCCGGGCCAGATCGCGGCCATCACCTTCACGAACAAGGCCGCCGAGGAGATGCGTGAGCGCGCGAAGGCGCTGGTAGGCCCACGCGCTGCGAAGCACCTCGTGATCAGCACCTTTCACTCGCTCGGCGTGAAGCTGCTGCGCGCCGACGGGCAGCGCCTGGGCCTGAAGGAGAAGTTCTCCATTCTCGACAGCGACGACGTGCTGTCCATCCTGCGCGACGCCGGCAGCACCACCGACGCCGCGCTGGCGCGCCGCTGGCAGTGGACCATCAGCCTGTGGAAGAACCAGGGCCTGAGCAGCGACCAGGCCGAGGCGGCCGTACAGAACGACGACGAACGCGTCGCCGCCCGCGTGATGCGGCTGTACGAGGAGCGTCTGCTGGCTTACCAGGCGGTCGACTTCGACGACCTGATCGGTCTGCCGCTGAAGCTGTTGCAGCGCGACGACGAGGCTCGTGCCAAGTGGCAGGACACGCTGCGGTACGTACTGGTCGACGAATACCAGGACACCAATGCGGTGCAGTACGAGCTGCTGAAAGCCCTGGTCGGCGAGCGCGCGATGTTCACCGCGGTGGGCGACGACGACCAGTCGATCTACGGCTGGCGCGGCGCGACGATCGAGAACCTGAAGCGGCTGCCGCAGGAATACCCGCAGCTCAAGGTGATCCCGCTGGAGCAGAACTACCGCTCGACCGGCAGCATCCTGCGGGCGGCCAACAACGTGATCGCCGCCAACCCCAAGATCTTCGAGAAGAAGCTCTGGAGCGAATACGGCGACGGTGACCCGGTGCGCGTGGTCGAGTGCGACAACGAGGAGCACGAGGCCGAGCGGGCGGTGGCGCGCATCCAGTCGATCCGCGCCGGCGCCACCACGCAGGCACCGGCCGAGTGGAGCGACTTCGCGATCCTCTACCGCGCGAACCACCAGGCGCGCATGCTGGAGCAGGCGCTGCGCAAGGCGCAGATCCCGTACAAGGTGTCGGGCGGGCAGAGCTTCTTCGACCGCGCCGAGATCAAGGACCTGTGCGGCTGGCTGCGCCTGCTGGTCAACAACGACGACGACCCGGCCTTCCTGCGCGCCGTGACGACGCCCAAGCGCGGCATCGGCCACCAGACACTCGGGCACCTGGGCGAGTTCTCGGCCAAATGGAAGGTGAGCCTGTTCGAGGCGCTGTTCGCCGACTCGCTGAGCACCGCGGTCAATGCCCGCGCGATCGGTTCGCTGCACGAGTTCGGCCGCTACGTGAACGACCTCGAGTACCGCTTCCGCCACACGGTGGGCAGCGAGGACGCCAAGCCGGTGCTGATGGAATGGCTGAAGGAGATCGGCTACGAGCAGCACCTGTACGACGGCGAAGACAACGAGAAGATCGCGGCCAACCGCTGGCAGAACGTGCTCGACTTTATCGACTGGGTGGCCCGCCGTTGCGGCGGCCAGCTGGAGACCGAAGGCGGCGTCACGGAAGAGACCGAGCGCAAGAGCATCCTCGACGTCGCGCAGTCGATCTCCGTCATCCTCAGCCTGGCCGAGCGTGGCGGCGACCCCAACGTCGTGACACTGTCCACGCTGCATGCCTCCAAGGGCCTGGAGTGGCCGCACGTGGTGCTGGCCGGTGTCAACGAAGGGCTGCTGCCGTTCAAGAGCGAAGACGAGGAGATGACCGCGCAGCGGCTCGAGGAAGAGCGCCGGCTGATGTACGTGGGCATCACCCGTGCGCGCACGACGCTGGCGGTCAGCACGCTGAAGCGCCGCAAGAAGGGCCGTGAGTTCGTGCAGGGCATCCCGAGCCGCTTCATCGGCGAGATGAAGCTCGACGAGAAGACGATGAAAGAAGACCCGCGCGAGAAGCTCAAGGCGTTGCGGGCGGAGTTCGCGAAGCGTGCGGCGCAGGCCAAGGCGGCATAGCGCAGGCGGCACCCTGGCGCCCTGAAGGCCGCTACCTGAATGGGAATGCCGTGGCCGCCGAGGTCGCGCCAGCGTGTGCCCCGCTTGAGCTGATGCCGACGCAGCGCTGCGCGAGCGGCCGCGCTGCGAGTTCGGCGCGTACCGCAACGGCGAGCGCGTGCTGATCGCACCGCCGGCACCCGAATGGCTCGGCGACTGCTCGCGCTACGGCGATGACCACCGGCTCAGGCTGCCATCGCCAATGCGCCCCGGGCGCCGAGTCACGTCGAGGCGCGACCGTGCGCGCGGCCGAACGAGACGAGTAGAGTCGCTGGACTCGTCTCGACACTCACGCACCGCCCTGACCCATGAGCTTGCACGCCCCGATCCCCATTCTTCGCATCTTCGACGAACCGATCGCGATGCGGTTCTACCTCGACTACCTCGGCTTCGCCGTCGACTGGGAGCACCGCTTCGAGGACGGGTTGCCGCTGTACGCCCAGGTGTCCCACGGCGAGTGCGTTCTGCACTTGAGCGGGCACCATGGCGATGCGACGCCGGGTTCGGCGGTCCGCATCGGCTGCGCCGGCTTGCGCGCCTACCTGCTGGAGTTGCAGTCCCGCGGCCACCCCAACGCCCGGCCCGGCATCGAGACGCAGCCGTGGGGGATGGACGAAATGGCGCTCACCGACCCGTTCGGCAATCGGTTGGTGTTCTTCGAGGGCGTCAATGAAAGTTGACGAATCCGCATCCGTCAACTAGAGTTGACGCGTGACGTTTCCACCCCCCCTTCCGCCATCCGATGATCCGGCCGAGGCGCTGGCCGCCGTCGTCGCCTTGCGTCTGATGGCCGACAAGCTCGAGCGCAAGGCGGTTGCGAAGGCGCTGCAGCAGGGGTGGTCCTGGGCGCAGGTTGCCGAGGCCCTGGGCGTCACGAAACAGGCGGCGCACAAGCGGCTGTCGGGTGTCGTCTCGGCACGGCGCTGAATGGCGCCTTTGTGGCCGCCCCTCGATCGACGGAGGTTCGGATGTTTCAACGATTCAGGCAACGCCTGCGCGACATGGGAACGATCAGGTTGCTGTGCGAGGGCGCAGAACGGCATGCACGCGGCAACGGCGAACCGCAGCCGGGGGCCGAACACTTCCTGCTCGCATCGCTCGATCTGCCGGACGGTTCCGCGCGGCGCGCTTTTGCGCGGGTGCACGCCGATGCCGATGATTTCTGCGCCGCCGTGGCGCGCCAATACGATCAGGCGCTACGCAGCGCCGGTGTGGAGCAGGCGGCATGGCCCGCCGGGGACGATGCGTTGCCTGAGCCGCAGCGGCCATCGCTGTACCGTGCGCAGGCGTCGGGCCAGGCGGTCATGCAGCGCCTGGCTGAACTGCGTAAAGCCGACCCGGCAGCACCGCTGCGCGGTGCCCACGTGCTGCTCGTCGTGGCCTCGATGGAGCACGGCGTGGCGGTGCGTTCCCTGCGAGCCATGGGCGTGGAACCGGAGGCCTTGATCGCGGCGGCCCGGAACGAGGCCGCCGCATGAGGCCTTGCCCCGCCCTGTCCCGCTGCCTGCCGTGGGCCGTCTGCGGCAGTGCCGCGTTGACCATCTTCGGCAGCCTGGGCGGGTTCGGCTATCCGTGGATGGCATGGGTATTCAAACCGCTCACGACGCTGCTCGTGATCCTTTTTGCCGCCTTGCGCGTCGGCGACGTGCCACGCCGCAGACGCTGGGTGCTGGCCGGGTTGCTGCTCTCCCTGGTCGGCGATGTGGCGCTGCTGTGGCCGCAAGCGGGTTTCGTGACCGGCCTGTCGGCCTTCCTGTTGGCCCACCTGTGCTACATCGTGGCCTTCACGGCGACCGCGCGGCTGGCTGCCGCCTGGGGCCCGTTTGCCGGCTATGCGTTGCTGGCCGTTGCGGTGCTGTCGCCACTGTGGCCCGACGTGCCGGCCGGTCTGCGCGGGCCGGTGCTGGCCTACGTCGTCTGCCTGGCGGCCATGGGCGCTCAGGCGGCTGCATGGTGGCGCCGCAGCGAGGCGGGGGCAGTGCGCCGCGAAGCAGGCGTCGCGGCGGTTGGCGGGGCGCTGTTCCTGGTCTCCGACAGCTTGCTTGCGGTAAACAAGTTCGCCGGCCCGTTGCCGGGCGCCGCGCTGTGGGTGCTGTCGACCTACTGGGCGGCGCAGTGGTGCATCGCGTCGTCGTTGCGCGCCGGCCCGGGTGTGCCAGCCACGCGGGCGCGCGTTGCCGAGGCCTGAGGGCGCCGGTCCGTCGGGCGGCGGCCCGCTGGCAACCGGCGTCAAGCGTGGCACACCACCTGGTTGCGTCCCGAGCGCTTGGCCTCGTAGAGGGCGGCATCCGCTCTCTGAATGGCGAGGTCGATGTCCTCGCCGCAACGGTAGACCGCCGTTCCGATCGAGGCGGTCACCTTGTGCTCGCGGGGCAGGCCCTCCACCGTCATTGCTTCGATCTCCAGGCGCAGGCGCTCCAGGGGCAGCAGGGCCGCACCGGCCTGGCATTCGGTCAGGACCACGATGAATTCCTCGCCGCCATAGCGGCCGACGGAGTCGTTGCCTCTCAACCCGGCGTGCAGCACGGTGGCGACCGCCTTCAGGACCCGGTCGCCCATGGCGTGGCCATACAGGTCGTTGATGCGCTTGAAGTGGTCGATGTCGAGCATCGCGATGCACAACGAGGCGCGGGTGCGTTCGCACCGGCTTTTCTCCTTGGCAAGAATGTCCCGGATGGTGCGCCGGTTGTACAAGCCCGTGACTTCGTCGAAGCTCGCGACGACCTCGATGCGCTGCAAGGCCTGTTTCAACTCCTCGTTGGTGGATCGAAGCCGGATGCGCAAGCGGTTGATGTAGCCGCCGATCCACGCGACCCAGACGACCACGGCGGCGAAATGAACCAGTTGCACGCCTTCGTTGGTGGCCGACCACGGCTGTCGCCTGAGCCACAGATCGAGCCCGACGCCCGCAGCGTACATGGCGAGGAAGCACGCCCCGACGGCCAGCAGCGCGCCGGTCGACAACCGGAACGCGCCGAACATCAGCGTGACGGCATACAAGCCGATCAGCAGGCTCCGGATGTCCGGGCCTTCGAACGCGAGCCACGACAGGGCCGCCCCGGCGGTCAGCAACTGGGCCACGGTCAGGCTGGGGTCGGCAAAGCGCCGGTTGATGCCGAGCACGAAGGTGAGGGTGAACACCGTCACCGAGCAAGCCACTGCGCCGGTGAAGTGCAGGGCCGCCGCGTAGCTCAGATGGCCGAACCACGCATAGGCATACGCAAGAACGACGGTCAGCAGGGAAGAAGCTGCGGCCATGAAATGGCGGAAGACGCGCAGGCGTTGCCGGCGCTCCAGGGGGTCCGGCGCGCTCGATAGGGCGGGGGGCATGTCATCCATTGCTGCGTCACGTCGCCCGCCGGGCAAGCAGCGTTCGCCGGCACGGCGCATGCCGCCGGACCCCGGCCGCTCAAGGGCAGACAGTGCCTGCCGGCATTCTTTGTGCCGGGCCGAGGGGCGACGGCCGGCGGCGCCGGTCAGAGCGCCGCTGGGGGCCGGGAGAGGTTTGCGTTACAAGAAGCCCAGCACCCGCTGGCTGCCGAAGTTCGACAGATGGGGCAGCACCGCATCGAGTTGCCCATCGCTGGCGCCGAACCACTTCAGCAACGTGGCGGCGTACTGGTCGACGCTCACTTTCGGGATCCAGCGGCCGTGCAGCTCCCAAGACTGCACGCCGACGTCGTCGGGGCCGCCGAGCGCCAGTGTCGGGTAGCTGCCGTAGGTGGTGCGGCCTTTCACGGCGCCGCCGAGCACCAGGTGGTGGTTGCCCCAGGCATGGTCGGTGCCGCTGCTGTTGTTCGGCTTGAAGGTGCGGCCGAAGTCGCTCTGCGTGAACAGCGTGACCTGCTGCGCCATGCCGATCGCCTTCATCGCGTTGTGGAAGCAGGCCATCGCGTCGCCCAGCATCTTCAGCAGCGATGCGTGCTGCCCTTGCAGCACGTTGCTCGCGACCTGGTTGCCGTGGGTGTCGAAGCCGCCGAGCTGCGAGAAGAAGATCTGCCGGTTGCCCTGCACGGTGGCATTGCCGTGAATCAGCTTGGCGACCTGGTAGAGCTGCTGGCCGATGCCGGTGGTGACCTTGCCGTCGACGATCAGCGGCGCGAAGGCCTGGGTGATCGCGGACACGGCGTTGGCGTCGCCGGGCTGCGTCTTGACCAGGGCCCCCAGCCGGTCGGAGGTGGCGAACGCATCGCGCTGCTGTTTCGCGTAGGCGTCGAGCAGCTTGTTCTGGTGCGAGTCGGCATACAGCGCGTCGAGCGCGGCCTTGCGTGCCGCGATCGGAGCCCAGCTCAGGTTCTGGTGCCCTTCGATGCCGAAGGTTGCGCCCGGCGCCGGCAGCACCAGCGGCCCCTGCAGCTCGGACAGGCCGAAGCGCCCGTTGCCGCCGACCGAGATCACCGGGTTCGCCGTGCCGAGCACCGCGGCGGCGCGGCCGCCCCAGCCGGTCCGGGTGTGGGCATCGGTGCTGGCCGTCTCCCACAGCACCTGCTGGTCGGAATGCGAGAACAGGCTGTCGGGAATCAGCTGCGAGGCGTTGGACGCGGCGCGGTATTCGGCCTTGGTCAGCGGCTGGTACAACGGCCCGACGTTGAACACCGGTGCCAGCGCGCCGTCGGCCCAGGCGGTGCCGAGCGCCGACAACGACGGGTGCAATCCGTAGTCGGTGCCGGTCAGCCGCACCAGGCTGGACTGCGGCAGTGCCAGGTGCGCCCGCACGGCGGCATATTCGTTGTAGCGCGTGTTGTCGGTCGGCGTGACGGTGTTCAGGCCGTCGTTGCCGCCGTAGAGGAACACGCACACCAGCGCGCGGTAGTCGGCGGTCTGCGCGGCGCTCGGCGTCAGCATCAGGCTCGACAGGCTGGTGGCGCCGAGCGCCGAGGCCAGCGTGCTGCCGCTGAACTTGAGCCACTGCCGGCGCTTCATGGTCAGCTGCGCTTCGGCGTGAGGGGGGAGGGATTTGCTCATGGCGGTCACCGGATCACGTGGTACTGCGGGGCACTGAACACCAGGTAGACGGCGGTCTTGACCCGGTTGCGCAGGTAGCTGTTGTCGCTGTTGGGCGCGAAGGCGGTCACCGCGGCGATCACCTGCGTGCGCGCATTCGCCGGCAGCGGCTGCCCGAACGCGAGCAGCGAGAGCCGGTCGACCAACTTGGCCGGGTCGGTGGCGTCGGCGTCGAAGCCGG
The DNA here is from genome assembly GCF_023721835.1 of Caldimonas mangrovi. Taxonomy (GTDB): domain Bacteria; phylum Pseudomonadota; class Gammaproteobacteria; order Burkholderiales; family Burkholderiaceae_C; genus Caldimonas; species Caldimonas mangrovi. Next base: position 162,601 of record NZ_JAMKFE010000013.1, read on the forward strand.
CCAGGTCGACACGTGTGCCGACGGCATTCGGCACCGAGGCGCTCGGCGCGGAACCGCCCCAGTTGACGAGGTAGTTGACGTAGTTGATGCGCTGCAGCGCGCCGTTGGCGTTGTGGATACCGAAGGCCGGCCCGACCAGCCCGGTGCCCGGCACGGGATAGTCGGGCGGGTAGAAGTTGAACACCGACGGCGGGCGGAACACGTGCTGGCGCAACGTGTCACCCCACCACCAGCTGAACGCGTCGCCGTCGGTGCGGCCGCTCAAGGCGCGCAACACGCCCGCCATCACCTGGGCCGGCTCGCGCAGCCGACCGGCGTTGTTGCCCGGCGTTTCGGTGCGGGCCTCGGCGTCGAGCAGCACGGCGGCGACGGTGGCCTTCAGGTCGCCCCGTTGGCCGGTGCCGAACCCCTGGTGGCGCCCGCTGGTGAATGCCGACGCGACGCGCTGCACATAGGCCGGCGACGGGTTGCTGGTCACGAGGTGCTGGATGAGTTGCCGGCCGATGAAGGGCGCCATGTTCGGGTGCTGCATCAGGCTGTCGAGCACGGCTTCCAGCGCCTGCGGCGCCGCGTGACCCGCAGGCAGCGACACGCCGGACAGCAGCTGGCGCGCCTGCGTGTCGTGGTATTGCGCCACCGGTACCATGTCGCCGCCGTAGTAGCGGCAGTTCGTGCCCTGTGGCCAGCAGCCCCACCGCGTGGCGCCGCCCGCAGGGTAGGTCCAGCCGGTCAGCGCATACGCATAGGCGCGCACGCGCTCGTTGTCATAGGTGGGCGCGCAGGCCCCGCCCTTCAACGTGCCGTCGGTGTTGAGCTCGCAGGTGCCGATCGAGAACAGCTGCAGCAGTTCGCGCGCGAAGTTCTCGTTCGGAGCGGCCTTGTCGTTGTTCGCGTTATTCAGGTAGTCGCCCATCACCGGCGACAGCGCGACCTTCTTCAACACGTTGCGGTAGTTGCCGAAGGCCTCGTCGAGCAGGGCGTTGTGGTAGTTGCGCAGGCCGTAGGTGGCTTCGACTTCGAGGTTGGACACGACGACGATCTGCTGCAGCGCGAACGCGACGCGCTGGCGCAGTTGATCCGGTTTGCCGACCGCGTTGCGGTAGAAGTCCCACACCAGCGGAATGCTCGACGACCAGTCGCGCCAGCAGGTGTCGCCGCGGCCGTCGCAGAAATTGCCCGAGCCGGTGTACTGGTGCACCTCGCCGCCCCCCCCGCTGGTGTAGCGCGACTTCGGCGCCGACATCTGCAGGGCCACCCATCGGGCGGCGCCCTTGGCGCGGATGTCGGCGATCAGGGCTTCGGTCGGGCCGAAGCTGGCCTGGTCGGCCAGGCGCACGGCATCGCGTGCGGTGGTGGGCTGGGCTTGCGGCACCTCGGAAGCGGGGCCGCCGGTGCCCCCGCCGATGTCGCCGCCCCCGCTGGCCGGAGGCGGCGAGGAGCCGCCGTTGTTGCTGCCCCCGCCCCCGCCGCCGCAAGCGGCGAGCAGCAGCGCGAAGCACAGCGCGGTCAGCGGGCGTGGGTAGCGATGCCATGCGGCATCGCTTGGGGTATTTACGCGTTTCAAGAAGCACCCTCCAGCGCAATGGCGCCCTGATCTGCCGAAAAACGTCAGGCGGGGCTGACGGTGGCAGTCAGTTGCGCAACCACGCGTTTCTTCAATCGCTGACCGCGGAGGCCGGCGTTACGGTTTGACGGATTGCCTGCCGAAGGGTGCAAGTTCGGGGCCGGCGGTGCCGCCGGCGAAGAGGAGGGCCGGGGCCGGCCTGGAGCACGCTATTCGCCCGTCAGCTCCACCGGGCGAAAGGGGCTGGACGCCAGCTGCAGGCTGATGATGGACGCTGCCTTGCGCAGGTCGACCTCGTCGAAGACCGTCCAGGCCCGCGGCGTGTGGCGTTGCTCGATGCACAGCACGCCGTAGGTGCGGCCGTTGACCCGATAGGCCGCGTCCAGCAGTGCACGCACCTGCTGCGGCACGAGGTAGGCGTCGCGCATGCCGGCGAGGTGGGGGTCGGCCAGGGTGTCGGGGCATTTGTAGATGCCGTTGCAGGCCAGCGCCGCGAGATAGTCGTGGTACTCGTGCTCGTGGAGTTCGGCGCCTTGCGGCAGCTGGCCGGGCTCGCTGCTGAAGGCCGCCACGCACACCAGGCGGCGCGAGCCTTCGCTGCCGACCAGCCGCCACAGGCTGGACATCGAGCAATTGAAGCGTTTGTGCAAGGCGGCCGCCACCTGCTGGCGGTACAGCGCGAGCCACTTCTCGTCCGGTGCGTCGTCGCCAGGCTCGCGCATCTGGTCGGCGTCGCGCAGGATGCGGCCGGCATGTCTCAATTCGGTGAACAGATCTTCGCGTGCGGACATGGCCGTGGAATTCCGGTCCCTCTTCTCGATGGCCGCATGGGGGCAGCCTGCGCAGGATACCCCGGCCGAAGGCGCCAGTAACAACCGGTGATCTGGCCGCCCGGCGCGCTGGTCCGGGATGTCGCATTCAGGGGGCTTGCCGTACGGCCTCCACCTGCACCCGCAGCAGCACCTCGTCGGCCACGAACGGCAGCCCGAAACTCATGCCGAAATCGCTGCGCTTTACGGTGGCCTCGAAGTCGCCGCCGCACACTTCACGCCCGAACAGCGGGTTGCGGTAGCAGTTGAAGCGCACCGCCTTCAGCGAGACCGGCGCACTGGTGCCGCGCAGCGTCAACTCGCCCGGCACCTCCGACACGCGTTCGCCGTCGAAGCGCAGGCGGCCGGCGACGAACCAGGCCTTCGGGTGCTCGGTGGTCGCCAGCAGGTCGGCCGCTTTCAGCCGCGCGTTGAACGGGCCGATGCCGGTGTCCATCGCGGTCGCGTCGATCTCGACCGAGACCTCGCCGGTGCGGGCCGCGCGGTCGAGCACCACCTGGCCTTGCACCCGCGCGAAGCGCCCGCGCGAGGTCGAGGTGCCGAAATGCAGCACCTCCCAGGTGATGCTGGTGTGGGTGGGCTCGATCAGGTAGGTGACGGGCTCGGCGCGGGCGGCGGGGCCGCACAGCGCGAGCAGCGAGGCGAGCAGGGCGATCGGTTTCATGCCCGGATTGTGCGGTCGGGGGTCTGGGCCGTGCAGAAAAGAAAAAGCCCTCGCGAGCGAGGGCCGGTCCATCGCAAGCGCTGGATGCTTACTGCTTGATCGCCTCGACCTGCACCAGCAGTCGCACGTTGTCCTGCATGCCCATCTTCAGGCCGTAGTCGACGCCCCACTGGCTGCGCTGGATGGTGGTCTCGAAGTCGCCGCCGCACACTTCGCGCTTGAGCATCGGGTTCATGTAGCAGTTGAAGCGGTTGGCCTTCAGCGTGACCGGGTTCGTCTTGCCCAGCATCGTCAGCGTGCCGGCCACCTGCGTGACCTTGTCGCCGTCGAAGGTGAACTTGTCGGCCACGAACTTCGCGGTCGGGTGCTGCGCGGCGTTGAAGAAGTCGGGGCCTTGCAGGTGCTTGTTGAAGGGCGCGACGCCGGTGTTGATCGAGCTCATGTCGATCGTCAGCTCGACCTTGCCGGTCTTGGCGGTGCGGTCGAACTGCACCGATCCTTCCTTCTTGTCGAAGCGGCCGCGGTTGGTCGAGGTGCCGAAGTGGTCCGCCTCGAACGTCACGAACGTGTGGGTCGGATCGACGTTGTAGGTGGCCGGCTCGGCGTGGGCGCCGACAGCGGCAACGAGCAGCGAGGCGGCAAGCAGGGTCTTCTTCATGGGTCGGTCGTCCTGTGGAGGAGGGTTGGGGGGAAGGAAAGGGGACGGGAGGCGGGAACCGGTCACAGCGGCGCGACGCCTGTCAGCGCAAGCTTGAACTTCACCTGCACGTCGTCGGCGACCATCGAGGTGTCGGCCCACTCGCCTTCGCCGATCTTGAAATCGAGGCGCTTGAGCGTGAAGGCGCCGCTGGCGGTGGTGTTGCCGCCGGCCTGCGTCAGCGTGACGGGCACGACGACGGGCCGGGCGTTGCCCTTGATGCCCAGCTGGCCGGCGACCTCGAACTTGCCGCCGCCGAGCGCCTTGACGCTGCTCGAGCGGAAGGTGGCCTGGGGAAATTTCGGCACGTTGAACCAGACCGGCTTGACCAGTTCGGCCTCGGTTTCCGGGACGCCGAGCGCGGCGCTGCCCAGGTCGACGGTGAAAGCGATCTTGGCGGCTTCGGGTTGCTTGGGGTCGAACGCGACCTGCGCATCGAACTTCTTGAACTTGCCTTCGACCGGCACGCCCATCTGCTTGCTGACGAAGGCGATCTCGCTCTGCGCCGGCAGCAGCTTCTGCTGCGCGAGCGCGGGGGCCGCGGCCCAGCCTGCGACGGCTGCGAGGGCGAAGGTGGGCAGGAGTCGTTTCATGTCGTGTTCCCGGAAGGAAGAAGTAGGCGGAAGAGGATCTCAGCGGCCCGGCACCATGCGCGCCAGCAGCCCGTCGCGGTCGACGAGCTGGTGTTTCAGCGCGGCGGCGACGTGCAGCACGACCAGCGTGGCCAGCGCATAGGCCAGCCAGCCGTGCCACGGCTTGATCGCCTCGGCCAGCGCTTTGTCGGCCGGCACGAAGTCGGGCAGCGGGAGCACGCCGAACCAGACGATGGGAAAGCCCGCCGCGGAGCTGTAGGCCCAGCCGGCCAGCGGCACCGCGAAGAACAGCAGGTACAGCGCCACGTGGGTGCCGTGGTGGGCCGTGCGCTGCCAGGCCGGCATGCCGGCCAGCACCGCGTCGGGCAGCGGCGGCGGGCGACGCCACAAGCGCCACAGCAGCCGCCCGGCCGACAGCGCGAGGATGCTCATGCCGGCCCACTTGTGCCAGTTGTAGAGCTTCAATCGGGTCGGTGACATCGACAGCCCGGTCATGTACAGGCCGACTCCGAACGCGCCGACGATCGCGACCGCGAGCAGCCAGTGGAAGGCCATGGCGAGGCCGGAGTAACGGGCAGCTTGGACGGGTTGCTTCATTGTTGAAATGGCTTGAAGGGTGGGCTTGCCGTGACGCCGAAACAGTTCGCCGCGGGCAACGCCGCGGCGCCGGACGGAGCATAGGAGCCTGCACGGGCCAATAAGTTCACGCTGCTTCACGGAACCGTTCGAACGCTTTGAAACGGCAGCTTGAGGCGCGTCGGCCGGCGGCGAGGGTCGTTGCCGGGCATCGGGGATGGCCCGTCGTGTCTGTCACGGTTTGTTCCTCGGGCTGCCCGGTGCGGCGAGCCGATGCGGATATGGCCGGAACGGTCGATGAAGAGGCGATGGGCGCGGGGTAAAGTTGTGTGAATGTGCGAGGGGCGGATCGACCGCCCCGGACGCAGCCTCCCGGCGCCTTGCAGCGCTTCTTTGAAACAATCCCGCGCTCCGGCTTGCGGCACACTGCGGCGGGTCGAAGAACGCCAAGAGGATGATGTGAAGTACCTGCTGCGGCCGGACGGGGCATGGTTGGGGGCGTGGGCTCTGGCAGTGGCGGCGCTGCCGGTCCGGGCCGATACGCCGGTGGTCCCGATCGGGCTGGCCAGTTGCGCCCCCATCGAGTCCGACAGCGAGCGTCTGGCCTGCTACGACCGGTTTGCCGGGCGCGCCGCGCCCCCGCAGGCGGCCCCACCGGCCCGCCAGACGCAGGAGTGGATGCCGGCGCCGCTGCCCGCTGCTTCGCCGAAAGAGCCCGAGGCCGCGGCGGTCGCGACGCCATCGGGGCCCGGGCTGCAGCCGCGCCGCGGGCAGAGTCTGTGGTCGTCGTTCTGGGAGCTGGACCGCGAAGACAAGCGCGGCACCTTCAACTTCAAGACCTACCGCCCGAACTTCCTGCTGCCGGTGCACTACACCAGCAGCATCAACCGCCTGCCCGAAAGTCCCACGCGTCCGAGCACCGGCGAGCGCAGCGACTACAAGCCGATCGAGGCGAAGCTGCAGATCTCGCTGCGCACCAAGATCGCGCAAAGCGTGCTGCTGCCGGATGCCGACGTGTGGTTCGGCTATACGCAGCAGTCGCTGTGGCAGGTATGGAACCGCAAGGAATCCTCGCCATTTCGCAACACCGACTTCGAGCCCGAACTGATCTACGTCGTACCGGTGCCCGAAGGCCTGCGGTCGCTGCCGCACGGGTGGGACTTCCGCATGGTGCAGCTCGGCATCGCCCACCAGTCGAACGGGCAGACCGAGCCGCTGTCGCGCAGCTGGAACCGCGTCTACCTTGCCGCCGGCCTGGAGAAAGGCGACGTGAGCCTGTATGCGCGCGTGCACAAGCGCCTGCGCGAAGACGCCGACGACAACGACAACCCCGACCTGACGAGCTATGTCGGCCGTGGCGACATCGCGCTCGCGTGGTTGCCGGGGCGCGCCACCGCGTCCCTGCGCTGGCGGACCAATCTGCGCGATTTCAGGCGCGGGTCGTGGCAACTCGACTGGACCTATCCGGTCGACAGCGACAAGCCCGACGGCCTGCGCTGGTATGTGCAGGCCTTCACGGGCTATGGCGAAACGCTGCTGGACTACAACTACCAGCAGTCCAGCCTGGGCATCGGCCTGACGCTGTTCGAGTTCTGAGGGGACGGGCGCAGGCCGACCCTAGGTGTGAAGAGTCAAGAGGTTCTTTCGTGATTTTTTGATCCGGGACATAGGCGGCAGGCAGCCGATGCCATGGTGCGGACGGTGCCAGTTGTAAAAGTGATTCCAGACGGGCAAGGCGATGC
>NZ_JAMKFE010000014.1 GCF_023721835.1 Caldimonas mangrovi
CAGCGCCAACACGCCTTGCTGAGCTGGCAGCACCACTACAACTGGCACCGCCCGCATCACGGCATCGGCCGCGTCCCTCCTGCCTCTCGCCTACCCGGGCCTCGATACAACCTCTTGACAGTTCACAACTAAACCGCTCGCGCGGTAGGCGCTCCGGGTGGGGTCGAGGTGGTTCGCAGCGCGGTTCTGCGATGTTGACGATCGAGGCAATCCGCCTCGTTCATCAATGGAGCAGCAACCATGGACACGACCACCTCTGCGGCGGTGACGCCGCTGCGGCAACGCATGCTCGACGACATGCGCATGCGCAAGCTCGATCCGAAGACACAGCAGGCGTATGTCCGCGCCGTATGCAGGCTCGCGGCGTTCCTGAAGCGCTCTCCTGACACGGCCACGGTGGAGGACTTGCGCGCCTTCCAACTGCACCTGGTCGACAGCGGCACCTCGCCGTTCACGCTCAACGCCACGCTGACCGCGCTGAAGTTCTTCTTCGACGTTACGGTACGCCAGCCCAATCTCATGGTGGGGATGAAGTCGGTACGGCTGCCGCAACGGCTGCCCGTGGTGCTCAGCCGCCACGAGGTTGCCAGGCTGATCGCCGCGGCCCCCAACCTCAAGCACCAGACCGCCCTGGCGCTGGCCTACGGCGCCGGACTGCGCGTCAGCGAGGTCGTTGCGCTCAAGGTCGGTGACATCGACAGCCAGCGCATGACGTTGCGCATCGAGCAGGCCAAGGGACGCAAGGATCGCTACGCCATGCTCTCGCCGCTGCTGCTGCAGCGGCTGCGCACCTGGTGGCGCGTCGCCCATGCCCAAGGCAAGATGCTGCCCGGTGGCTGGCTGTTCCCGGGCCTGAACCCCGTCGAGCCGCTGACGCCGCGGCAGCTCAACCGCGCAATCCATGACGCCGCCGAGGCCGCCCACATCGACAAGCGCGTGACGATGCACTCGCTGCGGCACGCCTTCGCCACACATCTGCTGGAGCAGAAGGTCGACATCCGTGTCATCCAGGTCATGCTTGGCCACAAGAAGCTCGAGACCACGACCGTCTACGCCCATGTGGCCACCGAAGTCCTGCGCGAGGTGGTCAGTCCGCTGGAGGTGCTGCCCACACAGTAGGTGGCGCCCATGGGGCGACCCGCCCTGGAGGTCGCCGACATCTTCCGCATCTACGGCCCCGGTTGGCGTGAGGCCCAGCGCGGTCACCTGAGCCTCGCGCAACTGAAGGTCATGTCGGCCATCACTCAGTGCCGCAGCGCGGCGCTGGGCGGACATGTCTTGCGCTGCGGCGGCTGCGGCAGTGAACAGATCTCGTACAACTCCTGCCGCAACCGGCACTGCCCGAAGTGCCAGAGCAGCGCGGCCCAGCGCTGGCTCGATGCACGCCAGGTCGATCTGCTGCCGGTCGAGTACTACCACGTCGTGTTCACGCTGCCTGCATCGGTGGCGGACGTCGCCTACCAGAATAAGACCGCGGTGTACGGGCTGCTGTTCGACGTGACCGCCGAAGTGCTGCAGACCATCGCCGCCGACCCGAAGCACCTGGGCGCGCGTATCGGCGCCACGCTCGTGCTGCACACCTGGGGATCGGCCATGACCCACCATCCGCACGTGCACGGCATCGTGCCCGGCGGCGGGATCGCGCCCGACGGCAAGACCTGGGTGGCCTGCCGGTCAGGATTCTTCCTGCCGGTGCGGGTGCTCTCGCGTTTGTTCCGGCGGCGTTTCATCGAGGAACTGCAGCGGCTGCACGACACCGGCGCGCTGAAGTTCTTCGGCGAGCTCGTGCGCCTAGCCGACGCGGAGGCGTTCCAAGACTGGCTGGAGACGCTGCGCCGCTGCCAGTGGGTTGTCTACGCCAAACGGCCGTTCGCCGGGCCGCAGGCCGTACTGGCCTACCTGTCGCGCTACACGCACCGCGTGGCGATCTCCAACAGCCGGCTGATCGCGATGGACGAGCGCGGCGTCACCTTCCGCTGGAAGGACTACCGCGCGAACAAGGGTGGCCGGGGCCGAACGCGCAACAAGGCGATGACGCTGGCCCCAGCGGAGTTCATGCGCCGGTTTCTGCTGCATGTGCTCCCGGCTGGCTTCCATCGGATCCGGCACTACGGGCTTCTGGCCAACGGCGGCCGTAAAAACAACCTGGCGCTGGCGCGTGCGCTGCTGGGCGTCGAGCCACAGGCGCTCGACGCGCCCGCCGACGCATCGACGCTCATGCCGGCGCCGACCTTCGTCTGCACGCACTGCGGCCACGCCATGGTGGTGCTTCAGATCCTGCCGCGTGATTGCTCGATCCGAGCACCACCGCCATGCGAATGACGCTCCATTGCCGATCGCCATTGCGACGTCGGGTCGGGCGTCCGGTGGATCGCCTTGCCTACGACCCGAAAATGGCCGCGCGACACCTTGCGTCAACGCAGCGCCACGACTCGGCTGCGTCCGTCCAATCGCCGGCCATCGTTCGCACCGTGCCGACGCCGCGTCACCGGCAGCCCTGTCAGGGCGCCATCGCAGCCGAATCGCCATAGCCGCAGCGCCTGACGAACCACCGTGGCGTTCGCCGCGGTTTCCTCCCTAGAGGCTTATGCAACACCTGCCCGGCTGCAACGAGGCAACTCGACCTTCGGCGCAAGGGCAGGTGTCGCACAACCCTTAACTCGAACGGTCCATCGTGCGCGCCACCTGCCCTTGTACTCCAGCTGTCTCGCAGCGTCCGCGCTTTACTCCCTCGAACGCTGAGTCCCGCACGCACTCTCGGCATTTCCAGCATCACGACAGCGGGTCATACATGAACTCGCGAAGTTCCTGATCGCATCGACACGCCACCGCGATCTTCGCGGCCCATGCCTGCGCCGCCTCCCGCGAGGGCAGTTCCAGGATCATGTAGCCGCCCTCGATCTTGCGCGTCTCGGGGTAGGTACCCTCGACGAGCGAGCCGTCGGCCGAGACCCGGACAGGCGCGACGCCCTCGTTGATGCCACCCGCGAACACATACACGCCGGCAGCCTGGGCCTCAGCCACCACAGCGCGCGCTTCGTCGGACACCGCCTGAAAGTCTTCTTCAGGGACGAGCATCGCGGAACTGGGGAACGAGATCAGGTATTTGGTCATGGAGGCCTCCTTGCAGTGGTGGTCGACGCCGAACGCGTGTCATGAAAAGGTGGCCCGGATCCTACGCCCGCCTGCCGCCAACGGCGCGCTGCCGCCTTCACCGGCACCGGCGCGCCATGGGGTCAGCGGCCCAGTGGCGGCCATGTTCGCTATTCGCGAATGGCGAACGCCTCTGGTGCCGCTGCGTTTCGCATGCCTCCAGGCAACGCCATCGACTCCCACGCCGTGAGCATCGTCACCTGCCGGCGCAACGAGGCCGTGGGCACGGCCTGCGACCCCCACACCGGCACGCGGCCCGCGTATTCCTCCATCAGCCAGATCTGCCGCGCGGCCATGAAGGCGGGCACGGCCTGGATGTCTGGCTCGCCCACGGCACGCACGGCGCAGTACGCCGCCAGAAAGCGCGCCCAGCGTGCCAACGCCTTGTCGCTCATCTGGCCGTCCACGTGGCGCGGGTGCAGCGACCAGGGGTACACCGCCAGTTCATAGGCCAGGTAGCCTGGGCCGCATTCGTCGAAGTCGAAGAAGGCAGCCACCTTGCCGCCTTGCGCGGCCCCGGTGATGAAGTTGTTGCTGCCGTGCGCGTCGCCATGGCAGACGACGTGCGTCAGCCCTTTCATGGCCTCGATGCGCAGGCGCAGCCGCTGCGCGATGTCTTCGAACTGGGGGCGCAGTTCGTCGGTCATGGTGGGTGCCTGGAGCACGCGCGCCAGCGGTTGGCTGATCAGGTAGTCCAGGTTCAGCGTGTAGCGGCTGGGCGGCCCGGCAAAGCTGCTGGCGGCATGGTGCACGCAGCCAGCCCGGCCCCGAAAGCTTCCACGTCCTCGGCGGCGTCGCCGGTCTCTTCGCCTTCCAGGTGCTCGAACAGCATGAGCGTGCGGGCGCCCTCAGGCCAGGTCGACCGCGATGACGTCGGCGCCATCGGCCGCGGGCAGGCAAGCCGACACGGGCACGCCGTGCTGCTGCAGGTGCCGCAGCAGCGCGGCCTCGTAGGCCACATTCGGCTCGCCGCGCGGGCGCTCGGAACTCAGCCGCGCCACGGCGCGCCGACCGTCTGCGAACTGCAAGCCATACACCTGGTTGAAGCTGCGGCGCAGCAGCTCGCTGTCGCGAGCCGCGCCGAAGGCATAGTGCCGGGACACGATGGCGGCGATGGCCGCCGCCGTGGGGGTGGACTGCGCGATGGCGATGGCGGTCATGGGGTCTTGGCCGTGGCGGGTGCGGGGGGCGCGGATTCTGCCACGGTGGCCGCTGCTGGCGATAGCGGCGGCCGTGTGCCGCAGGCAGCAGCAGCCAGCGGTTTCGTCAGGCGCTGATCAGGCCCAGGCGCAGCCCGCGGGGGGTGTTTGCGTTGATCCAGAGGGTGCCTGGGTCGTGCTCGGTGCCTACCCCCAGGCGGGCCAGTGCGGCGCCCGCTCGGGCCAGGTCGCGGACACCGAAGACGAGCGCGGCAACGCGCAGCTCAGGGCCGCGCGTGATGCGCAATGCCACCCCGGGTGCGGCGCTTTCGGCCGCGCCCGTGATGGTGTGCCACACCCGGGCACTGCGATCGGGGTCCGGCGATTCGAGGTGCACCGCGCGCAGCCCCACGAGGCCGACGGCCCCGCCACCGCACTGTGCCAGCGCAGCTGCCATATGCTGCCGCCGTTCAGCGGTGGGCTGCCCCTTCGGCCAGGGAACGATCGGCGCGTGGGGGCCCCATTCGCAGAAGAACACCTGGCATGCCGGGCCGGACGCGTCGGCAATGAGGCAGTTGGTGAAATTGAGGGCCTCAGCGCCGTCGGCCCCGGGGGTGCGCCAGGCTCTCGGCTCCTTGCAGGCCACGCCTGCCGCCACCAGTTGTTCCCGGCTGGCCTGCACGTCGTGGGGCCAAAGCGCCAGGCCGGCCACACAAGGCAGCACCGTCGTCGGCGCAAGGTCGTCGTTCGAGCGGGCCTGCCAAAGCTCCAGCTGAACGTTGCCGGCATTCACCCAGGCGTACCGGGCAAACGCTTCGTCGCGTGCGGGCCAAGACAGCGGCAGGCCCAGCTGCTGGTGAAAGAACCGCAGCTGCGCGTCGAGGTCGTCCACGCGCAGGTAGATGTGATCCAGGCCTTGTGAAGCAGGCATGGGCAGGCACTCTAGCGTACGGGGCCGCAGGGCCGCTCCCCCCTGCTCCACGTCTTCCCGTCAGCAACGGCTGCGGCTGGTACTGCCCCCTAGAACGGCAACAAGCTGGCGCGGCATGCGGATCTGCTTTATCGCAAGAGTCAGCTCACACCGTCGTCCGTCAAGCCGGCTCTGGCCGATGGCACACGATGCGCTTGGGCGACAGCGAAATAATCCGCTCCTTTTGCGGATCGAATCCCCACGCCTTTTCCACGCCCGTGCGCCAGTCGATGCGGTCGCGCTTGTCCCAACGCACGAGTGCAATGAAGAAGATGTCGGTACGACCGTCCAGTTCGCAATCGCCGACCTTGAACAGTCTCGGCGCATGGGGCCGCTTTGGATCGAAGCCCCACGCGAAGCGCGGCAACAACACTGCGTCGACGACACGCCATCGAATATCTGCGCCTTCTTGCCCCACGATGCGTTTCAACATGGCGACCGTGCGCCCCTGGCAGACGGCTCGGCCGTAGCCCCAGCCTTCGACGGTGACGCCGTTGATTTCGATGGTGCTGCCGCCTTTGCTCGTGCAGCTCAACCCTGGGTCAATCGGGTTTCCCATCGCCTTCGCGGTGAACTCGATGCCTATCAAGGCCTGCGCCTCTTGCGCCACAGGCAGCGATGACGCATCGGCTTGTGCCGCGACGAAAGCGACGGTCAACACGACCGATAAAGCAAAACGCTTCATTGCAGACTCTCTCGCACGTTGATGCCTGGCACCTTGAGCCCCCGCACGCCTGCCGTGTTGATCATCTACGACACCCAGCGTGAAACGGAAAGACGCAGCCCTTTACGTTCTCATCGATTCTGCGCCGGTCATCCCGCCGGTGTCCGCAAAGGCTTACGCCGTCCTTGGTCAAGCCGGCTCAGGCCGCCAGCACACGATGCGCTTGGTCGACAACGAGACGATCCGCTCCTGCTGCGGGTCGTATCCCCACGCCTGCTCCACACCCGTGCGCCAGTCGACGCGTTCATGCTTGCCCCAACGCACCAGGGCGATGAAGGAGGTGTCCGTGCGGCCGTCCAGCTCGCACTCGCCTGCCGAGAGCAAGCGGGGTGCATTCGGGCGCTTGGGATCGGGGTCCAACTCAAAGCGCGGCAGCAGCACCGCATCAACAATGCGCCATTTGATGTGCTGGCCTTCTTGTCCCACGGCGCGCTTCAATACAGCGACAGAGCGGCCTTGGCAAACCGCACGGCCGTAGCTCCATCCTTCGGGTGACACGCCTTTGATCTCAATGCCGCCGCCGCCTTCGTTGGTACAGGTCAGGTGCGGAGCGATAGCGGCCCCCATCACCCTTGCCGTGAACTCGACACCGATGAGAGAGCGCGCCTCTTGCTCTACTGGCAGCGTCGAAGCATCGGCCTGCACCGCCACACAGGCGATGGCCCCTATGAATGACAGTGCCCCTCGCTTCATTGCAGGCTCTCTCTGATGTTGATGCCCGGGACCTTCAACCCCCGTGCGCCGGCCGTGACGATTTTCTGCCCATGTCCTTCGAAGAAGGTCCAACCTACGGGTGCGCGCCCATACAGATCGGCAGGATCAATGCGCCCGCCTAGGCCATGGCCCGGCTTCTTGGCAGTACGAACCTCGAAGTGAAGGTGCTGATCGTCGCCGGTCATGCTGGCGGCATTCCCTGTGTTGCCCGTATAGCCCAGCATATCGCCGCGGCGAACAGGCTCGCCGTCACGCGCCAAGACGAAGCTCAGATGGCAATAGGCGGCGTAGAGCCTCTGTCCGCCTCGGTCGAAACCCAGCAGCACCATGTTGCCGAGCGCACTTCCGGTCTCTATCAGTTCGATCTTGCCGTCCGCAATCGCATAGCAGGGCGTGCCCGGCGCTGCATACAAGTCCCAGCCCTGATGCGGCCTGGTGCCGCCGTTGCGCACCATGCCGAATGCGTTGTTCTGAACGCCACGCCGGATCTCGTTGCGTTCCAGCGGCCATGCAAGCAAAGCCATTGCACCTCTCCTTCCTGATGTTGGTTATAGATAGGGGAAGGGGCATTCTGGCCGCCGATGCGGTGGGGTCGGACTGCAAGTTCTGACAGCTCAGGGCGTCAGGCGGCCCCTCATTCGGGGGTGTCCCATCGCCGCGCACCGCTGTAGGCTGTGCCACGCTGTCTGGGCCCTTGCAGTTCTGCCGTTGATCGGGGCCTGTTGCTCACCCTGCATCCCACGCCGTATGTCTTCGGGGAACGCCCGTGAACAAGCGCGGCGCATGAGCTCTGGTTCGAACCCTGATTTGCCTGCTGATGGATGGTCACGCTCGTTTGACACCCACTTCGGCTTACGTTGCCCTTGCAGTGAACCTCGCGCTGCTGGCTGTTCTCGCCTGGCACATTGCGTTCGAAGCCGTGCCGCAGACGCTTGTTGACTTTCACGCAGCCCGACACATCGGTCGCAAAGCGTTTTCTCTCTTTGTATTGCTGCCCTATGCCGTACTCGTTGCGTTTCTGCTGATGTCTTGGCAGCGCAGCGTATTCAGATGGAGGACAGCTGCTTTCATCGTCTGCGCCGTCGCGGCCTATGCAGTGGCCGTTATTGCGATGGGGCTGTACATCGGTCGCAACTTCTTCCCGACGTAGTGCCACTTCATTGAACACTCAGGAGGAACATTGCCGGCCAATCCGCTCCGCCCGCTCACCTACGCCGCCCTGCTGACCAATGGGCTGCTGCTTCTGTTCTTCGTGTGGCACCTCGCATTCGAAGCGATACCCGCCGCAGTGAGAAACCTCGACGACACCCCATCCATCGAGGGGCGAGCGCTTGCACTGATCGTGCTGGTGCCCGACGTGCTGGTGGGGATGTACGTGGTTCGAAGCCCGCACACGCGCATCCTGCAATGGAGGACGGCAGCGGCTCTGCTCGCCTCCATGGCGGCCCACATCGCTCTCTTGCTCGGCATCGCGTTTTACATGGTCTCCTTGTCCATGCCCTAGCGATCTTGCCTGCACAGCCGGGTTGGTGGCGGCTCGCACACGCTCGATGTGGCCCGTCCTTGAGACGCCCGGCACGCCGCTTGCCGCGCCACGGAACCGCCACACGCCCCCACAGCCCGCCATGACCCAGGTGCGCACCGGCCAGGCCCCGCCGGGCCTCACGCGCGAACAATTCGGTGAACGCTTCCGCCGCGTGTTCTATGACCCGGCGTTCGCGCCGGCGCGCGAAGCGATACGCATCGTCGAAGACATCGCATGGGACGGCTACCGCAACGCGCGCAAGGCGCCGCTGACCGAAAAGGCCGGCACGGGCTTTGCAGACCCCGGCTACGACCTGTCGGTCGAGTGGCGCGAAACACGCGATCGGTTGCTGGCGGCCCAGGCGCGCTGGCAAGACCCGGCGACACCGTCGCGCGTGCTGCTGGTGTGTGCGTCGCCGCGCAACGACGGCACCTGCCCGGGCGAGCAGTCGAAGACGCATCGGCTGACCCGGATCGCCAAGCAGACCTTGAACGCAGCGGGCCTCGAAACCGACCTGCTCGACCTGAGCCTGCTGACGTCCGACTACCAGCGCCGCATCCACCCGTGCAAGGGCTGCGTGTCGACGGCCATGCCGCTGTGCCACTGGCCGTGCTCGTGCTACCCCAACCACGAACTGGGCCAGGTGAACGACTGGATGGCCGAGATCTACGAGCGCTGGACACTGGCGCACGCGGTCATCCTCTTCACGCCGGTGCACTGGTACCAGGCCACCAGCGTGCTGAAGCTGATGATGGACCGCATGGTGTGCGCCGACGGCGGCAACCCGGACCCGACCTCCACGCACGGCAAGACGGTCGCCGACGCCAAGGCGCTGGAGCTGAAGGGCTGGCCCTACCCGAAACATCTGGCCGGGCGCGCCTATGGCCTGGTCGTGCATGGCGACGTGGCCGGCATCGAAGGCGTGCGCCGCGCGTTGTCGGACTGGCTCGACTGGATGGGGCTGATCGATGCCGGCCCCAGCGCGCGGCTCGATCGCTACATCGGCTACTACCGGCCGTATGCGACCAGCCACGAGGAACTCGACCGCGACCTCGACGTGCAGGAAGAAGTGCGCAACGTGGCGCGTGCGGTCGCGAACGCAGTGGCCGAACTGCGCGCGGGGCGGCTGTCGGCGCCCGACCGGGCGCTGCAGCGCCCGCGGCCGAAGTAGCCCGCCCTCAGGCCGAGCCGCCCAGCGCCAGGTACAGCGCGGCCTGGTTGTTCAACTGCTCCAGCCGGTTTTCGGCCAGCGCGTCCTCGGCGTTGCGCCGGCTTTCCTGGGCGTCGAGCCAGGTTTTCAGCGGCACCGCGCCGTTGCGGTAGCGCACCTCGTACAGACGCTCCACTTCGCGCGCAGCCTGCAGCGCCTGCGCCAGCCGCTCGCCCTGGCGGGCCAGTTCGGTGCGGGCCGACAGCGCGTTCTCGACCTCGCCGAGCGCGGTGTACAGCGACTGACGGAACGTGATCACGGCCTGCTCGTAGTTGGTGCGCGCCAGTTCGTTGTCGAGCTTGCGCTGCTGCACCTGCAGGAAGGGCAAGGTGATGCCCGCGCCCAGCACCGCATAGGGGTTGGAGAGCAGGCTGACCAGTGCGGTGCTGGCGCTGCCCAACCCGCCGGTGAGGCTGAGCGTGGGGTAGTAGCTGGCGCGGGTGGCGTCGGCATCGGCCAGCAGCGAACGCAGCCGCGCTTCGGCGGCCCGCAGGTCGGGGCGGCGGCCCAGCAGCTCGGCCGGCAGGCCGGCGGCCACCTCGGGCAGTGCGAAGCCGGGCATGGCCTGGGGCTCCTGCGGCAGCCATTGCGCCGGCACGGCACCGCCGGGCGCGGTGTCGAACAGCAGGGTCAGCGCATGGCGCGTCTCGGTGCGTTGCTGCTGCAGCGAAGACAACGCGGCCCGCTGGGCGGCGACGGCCTGCGCAGCCTCGTTGACTTCCAGCGACGAAACGGCGCCGGCGCGGTATTGCTGGCCCACCAGTTCCTGCGTGCGCTCGGCATAGGCCACGCTGGCTTCGGCGCTGGCGACGCGCTGGTTCAAATAGCCCAGCTGCCAGTACAGCCTGGCCACGGTGGCCGCCAGGCTCAGCGTCGCCGTCTGCAGGTCTTGCTCGGTGGCGGCGGCTTCCCATTGCGCCGCGTCGGTCTGGCTCGCCAGGCGGCCCCACAGGTCGACCTCGTAGCTCACGCCCAGGCTGGCGCCGTGGCTGCGGCTGGTGGCGCCGCTGCCGTCGAGCTGACGCTGCCGCTGGGCCGACACCGAGCCCGACAGCGCCGGCCGCTGGCCCTGCTGCGTCAGCCCGGCCTGCAGTTGCGCGCGGCGCACGTCGAGCGCCGCCGCAGCCAGGTCGTTGTTGCGGGCCAAGGCGGTGTCGACCAGCGTGTCGAGCGTGGTGTCGCCGAAGGCCGTCCACCAGCGGTCGGGCGGCGCGGCCGTGGCGGCCGAACTCGCCGGCGTTGACCAGGCGGCGGGCACGTCGGCCGCCGGGGTGGCGTAGGGCGTGCGCATGGTGCTGCAGCCGGCCATGGCGAGGGCCAGCGCAAGCGTGGCCAGGCGTAGGGGGGAAGAGCCCATCGTCGATCAGTCGCGCGCCAGCGCGTCCACCGGGTTGAGGCGCGCGGCACTGCGCGCCGGAAGGAAACCGAACACGACGCCGATCAGCGTCGAGCACGCGAAGGCTGCGAGCATCGCCGTGCCGGAGAACGCCAGCGTGAAGTCGCTGCTCATGCGCGAGAACACCGCGCCGAACGCGAGTGCGCCCAAAATGCCGAGCAGCCCGCCGCACAGGCACACCAGCACCGCCTCGATCAGGAACTGCTGCTGGATGTCGGCCTGCCGCGCGCCCACCGCCATGCGCACGCCGATCTCGCGGGTGCGCTCGGTCACGCTGACCAGCATGATGTTCATCACGCCGATGCCGCCCACCAGCAGCGAGATCACCGCGATCGACGAGATCAGCAGCGTCATCGTGCGCGTGGTGTTCTCGATGGTCTGGCGGATGCTGTCGGTGTTGAGCACATAGAAGTCCTCGCGGCCGTGCAGGCGCGTCATGAGCTGCTTGATGCCCTCTTCGGCGGCCGCCATCGGGGCCTCGTCGGCCACGCGCACGGTGATGCTGCGCAGGTAGGGCTGGCCCAGAAGCCGGTACATCGCGGTGGTGTAGGGCAGATAGACATTGAGGCTTTCGCTGCTGGGGCCGAAGCCGGTGTTCTTGCCCGTCACGCCCACCACGTACACCGGCATGCCGCCCAGCAGCAGCACCTGGCCGATCGGGTCGGTGCGGGGGAACAGCGTGCGCCGGGCGTTGTCGTCGATCACCGCCACCTGCGCATACTGCCGCACCGCCTGGGTGTCGAAGGCCATGCCCTGCACCAGGCTCAGGCCGCGCACCCGGAAGTAGCCTTCACCGACGCCGCTGACAGACACCGACGCTTCGATGTTGGCGTGGCGTGCCGTCAGCGAGGTCTGCACATTGGGCGTCACGCTGTCCACGTACGACTGCTCGGCCAGCGCGTCGGCGTCGGACGGCTTGAGCGTGCGGATGCGCGACGCGCGCGTGTCGCCGAAACCGGTGCCGGAATAGATTTCGATGGTGTTGGTGCCGATGGCGCTGATGTTCTGCAGCACCTGCTGGCGCGAGCCTTCACCCAGCGCCACCACCGACACCACCGACGCGATGCCGATGACGATGCCCAGCATCGTCAGGAAGGTGCGCAGCCGGTGTGCGTTCATGGCCGTCAGCGCCATGCGGAAGGCTTCGGCCAGGCGGTCGAGCTGGCTGCCCAGGCTGCCGGCGAACGAACTCGCGCGGCGCGGGGCCGCCGAGGCGGCTGCGGGCGGTGTTGCGCCGGCGTCGCCCTCCGTGCCCGCGGGCACGGAGGGCTGATCGGACACGATCACCCCGTCGCGGATCTCGACGATGCGCTGCGCATGTGCCGCGACGTTCATGTCGTGCGTGACGAGGATGACGGTGTGCCCCTGCGCGTGCAGCTCGCCCAGGATCTTCAGCACCTCTTCGCCCGCATGGGTGTCGAGCGCGCCGGTGGGCTCGTCGGCCAGGATCACGCTGCCGCCGTTCATCAACGCACGTGCGATGGACACGCGTTGCTGCTGCCCGCCCGACAGCTTGCCCGGCACGTGCTGGGTGCGTTCGCCCAGCCCCAGTCGCTGCAGCAGCGCCAGCGCGCGTTCGTGGCGCTCGGCGCGCGGGGCCCCGGCATACACCGCCGGCACCTCCACGTTGCCCTGCGCGGTCAGGTCGGACAGCAGGTGATAGCGCTGGAAGATGAAGCCGAAGTGCTCGCGCCGCAGTGCGGCCAGTTCGTCGGCGCTCAGCGTGGACACCTCGCGCCCGCCGATGCGGTAGCTGCCGCGGGTGGGCAGGTCCAGGCAGCCGAGCAGGTTCATCAGCGTCGACTTGCCCGAGCCCGACTGCCCGACGATGGCCACCATCTCGCCGGCGTGGATGTCGAGCTGCACGTCTTTCAGGACGGCAATGGTGCCCTCGCCGGCGGGGAACTCGCGCCAGATGCCCTGCAGCCGCAGCAAGGGCTCGGCCTGCGCGGTGTCGCCCGCCGCCAGGCGCCGGGGGTCGTTGCGGTCCATCACAGCCTCCGCGGCATGCGCATGCGCTGCTCGCCGGCGGCTGGCGCGGCCGCAGCCGTGCCGGTGACGACCTGGTCGCCTTCACGCAGGCCTTGCAGCACCTGCGCGTTCACGTTGTTGTTGAGCCCGACGCGCACCTTGCGCGGCTGTGCGCGGCCCTCGGGGCCGAGCACGTTCACGGTGTAGCTGCCGTCGGGATGCCGGGGGCCCAGCGCCGCTGCCGGGATCACCAGCGCGTCGTCGGCAGCGCCCCGCACGATGTGCACGGTGGCGGTCATCGAGATGCGCAGCTTGCCGTCGGGGTTGGGCACGTCGAACAGGCCGTTGTAGTAGATGGCGGTGGCGCTGGTGGTGCTGCTCGACGTGGAGCTGCCCGAGTTGCCCGAACTGCTGCTGCTCGCGATGCTGTCGGTGGCCGGCTCGATGGTGCGCAGCGTCGCCTCGTAGCGCTTGTCGGGCTCGCCGAGCACCGTGAAGTACACCCGCTGGCCGGGCTGCACGCTGGTCACGTCGGCTTCCGAGATCGAAGCCTTGACGGTCATCGTGTCGGTCTGCGCGACGATGATGATGGTCGGCGTCGACTGGTTGGCGTTCACGGTGGTGCCCTCTTCAGTCACCACGGCCACCACCTGCCCGTCCATCGGCGAGGTGATCTGCGTGTAGCCCAGGTTGACCTTGGCGGTCTCGAGGCTCACGCGGGCCTGCTCGACCTGGGCCTTCAGCGCGTCGACGCTTGCCTGCCCCGTGCGAAAGGCCGCTTGCGCCGCTTCCAGGTCGGCCTGCGAGCTGGCGTCGGCCGCACGCATCTGCTGCTGGCGGGCGAGCGTCAGGCGTTGCTGCTCCAGGGCGGCCTCGGCCGATCGCAGCTGCGCGCGCACGTTGGCCAGCGCCGCTTCGGCGTTGAGCCGCGCGTTGCGCTGCGTCATCGAGTCGATCTCGGCCACCAGCTGGCCTTTCTTGACGCGGTCGCCCAGCGCCACTTTCAGGGACTTCAACTGCCCCGACACCTGCGAGCCGACGCTGACCTGCTTGAACGCCATCAGCGTGCCGGTCGCCAGCACCGTGTCTTCGAGGCCGGCACGCCGGGCTTCGGCGGTCACGTAGGGCGGCGGCGCCGAGCGGGCGGCGACATAACGCCAGCCGGCCACCGCCGCGGCGGCCACGGCCAGGGCCAGCAGCGCCAGACGCACGGGACGGGAAAGACGAAACGGCATGGATGAAGCGGAACGATGAGGGTGTGGGAACGATTGTCCGGAGCGTGTCCGAACCCGGTATGTCGGCGATGTAAAGCGCTTGTAAAGCGGCCGTGACGCCCTTGCGGCACCGCATCGCGGCACACGCGGCCGGGTTGTCCCCTGTTTGCGGGACGCGTGCCCGCGGCCTTAGGGATGGGTCGCTCGCAGGACCTCTCGGAACAATCGACGCCGATCACCGCAACCGCACAGGAGGGAACGATGCAGGCCTATTCAACACTGGATTTCGGCAACCCGAAGGATGCGCGCACCTTCGAGAAGGGTTGCGAGGCCCGCGGGCTGCGCAAGGAACATGCGCTGCTGACGCCTGCGCCGGCGATGGACGACTTGGCGGCCTTCTTCGAGGCGTCGCCCCAGCTGGTGTATTTCAGCGGGCATTTCCAGGACCGCCAGCTGTGGGGTGACGACCGCGCCGGCGTCGTGTTCGAGAAGGACCGTGTGCTGCTGCAGGTCGGCGACGAGACCCGGGAGCTGGCCAAGGGCAGCGGCCTGCGGCTGCCCGACAGCGTGATCGCCGTCTTCTGGGGCGGCTGCAGCGCGCTGCGCAAGGCCGCCGACGTGAAGGTGCTGCGCGAGCTGTTCCCGAAGGCGGCGCTGCTCGGCTACTCGGACACCACCGGCGTCGCGATCAACGACGCCATGCTCGGCGGCGGCTTCATTCGCCGCAAGCACTTCTTCGACCGCCTGCCACGCGGCGAGATCACCGGCGCTGCCTGCGCCTGGGCCTGGATGGGCGCGGCACAGACCGGCTATGCCGGCGGGTCGATGGCCGACCGCTTCCGCGCCGTGACCGCCAGCGGGCAGGAATGGAAGCTGTCGGGCGGGCAGATCGTCAAAGGGCGGCGGTATTGATCGCCCGCCGGCCCGGCGGGCGACAAAGCGTGTGACCGGTCACACAGCTTGCACTTGCCGCGCTTGAGCCGCGGCCGCGCTGTCGTTTACCCTCGCGCCATGTCTGGCCTGCCCTCTCTCTTGCGCGCTCCGGCGCTTGTCGCCGTCCTGTGTGCGGCCGCCGTGCTGGCCGGCTGCGGCTCGGCGCCGAAGCGTGGCGGCGGGTACTACCAGGACGACGGCCCGGGCGAGAACCCGCCGGCCGACGCCGCCTCGGCCCCGGACGCCGAGCCTCGCGTCGAGCCGTTCGGCCGCGGCACCTTGCGGCCCTACACCGTGCTGGGCCGCAGCTATGTGCCCATCACCGAAGACCGCCCGTTCCGGCAGCGCGGCATCGCGTCGTGGTACGGCCGCAAGTTCCACGGCAAGCGCACCGCCAGCGGCGAGATCTACGACATGTACGAGATGACGGCCGCACACCCGACGCTGCCGATCCCGAGCTATGTGCGGGTGCGCCACGTCGCGTCGGGCCGCGAGGTGATCGTGCGCATCAACGACCGCGGGCCCTTCCACGGCAACCGCATCATCGATCTGAGCTACGCGGCGGCGCTGAAGCTGGGCTTCGTGCGACGTGGCAGCGCCGAGGTCGAGATCGAGCGCATCACGCATGAAGAGATCCGCGCCGGCACCTGGCGCGAGCGACGGCCGCCGACGCCCGCCCCGGAGCCGGTTCGCGTGGCGCAGCCGCCGCCGGTGGCGCCCGTGCCTGTTTCAGTGCCGCCAGCCCCTCCGGCCGCCGCGCCGGCACCCGCCGTGGCCGCCGCGCTGCCGGCCGATTCCACACCGGCGTCGGCCCCTGCCATCGCGCCGGCGGCGGGCTTCTGGGTCCAGCTCGGCGCCTTCCGGCAGCGCGAAGGGGCCGACAGCTTCCGCCGTCGTGTGGCCGGCGAGGCCGATTGGCTCTCGCCGCTGCTCGCGGTGTTCGACGATGCGCCGTTGTTCCGGCTGCAGGCCGGGCCGTATGCCACGCGCGACGAGGCCTTCGGCATCGCCGAGCGCGTGCGCGACGCGCTCAAGCTGGTGCCGGTGGTGGTGGAGCGGTAGTCAGCCGCGCTTGAGTTCCAGCGCCCGCTCGTAGAGCGCGTTGCGCGGCGCCCCGGTGAGCTGGGCGGCCAGCGCCACGGCCTGCTTCAGCGGCAGCGCCTCCATCAGCGCCAGCAGCGCGGGCTCGGCCTGCGCGAGCGCGTCGCCGGTGGCCTCGGCCTGAGCGTGCAGTACCAGCACGAACTCGCCCTTGCGCCGGTGCGCGTCGGCCGCCAGCCATGCCGGCCACTCGCCGGCCGGCATGGCGGCGATGGTCTCGAACTGCTTGGTCAGCTCGCGGCACACCGTCAACGGGCGCTGCGGCATCGCGCTGGCCAGCGCCGCGGCCAGCGCCTCGATGCGGTGCGGTGCCTCGAAGATCACCTGCGCTTCCGGCCGCATCGACAGTTCGCGCAACACTTGTTCGAGTTCGCGCGCCTTGCTGGGCAGGAAGCCGACAAAGCGAAAGCCGCCCGGCTGCACGTCGCCGGCCGCGCTGAGCGCCGCGGTCGCGCTGCTGACGCCGGGCACCGGCACGACGGTGCGGCCGGCCTCGCGCACCACCGCCACCAGCCGGGCACCGGGGTCGGACACGGCCGGCGTGCCGGCGTCGCTGACGTACGCCACGCGCTCTCCAGCGGCCAGGCGCGCCAGCACGCCCTGCGCGGCTTCACGTTCGTTGTGCTCGTGCACCGCCAGCAGCGGGCGCTCGATGCCGTAGTGGCGCAGCAATGCCGCGGTGTGGCGGGTGTCTTCGCAGGCCACCGCATCGACCAGCCCCAGCACGTGCAGCGCGCGCAGCGTGATGTCGGCGAGGTTGCCGATCGGGGTCGCGACGATGTAGAGCGCGCTTGCGGGATACTGCTGCGCGCCGGCCGCCTGGGCGGCCGCCTGCAACAACAACGAGGCCTCGATGGTCACGACGAAGACGCTGGGTGATGACGGGGAGGAGCGCGCACTGGCACATCTGCTGCGCGCGGGCTTGACACTGGTGCAGCGCAATTATCGCGTTGCCGGCGGCCCCGGCCGGCCCGCCGGCGAGGTCGACCTGATCCTGCGCGAGCGCGACGGCACGCTGGTGTTCGTGGAAGTGCGCCAGCGGCGCTCGGCGGCCCACGGCGGCGCGGCAGCGAGCATCACCGTCACCAAGCAACGGCGCATCGTGCGTGCCGCGCAGCACTTCCTGATGCGTGCGCCCACGCCCCCGCCGTGCCGCTTCGACGTGATCGCCATCGACGGCTCGCAGCTGCAGTGGCTGAAGGCGGCGTTCACTGCGTAGCATGCGGTTGCCGCTGCCGCGGAACCCAATTGGAAACAGGGGGTCACACGGCCGTGACTTATGATCCCTCCCGCGCCGCGCCCGCTGCCGGCGCGCCCTCCCGCCCGACCAAGGATCACGCCCAGCCATGCTGGAACAACGGATACAACAGCAGTTTTTCGAAAGCGCGGACCTGAAGTACCAGGCGGCCGACCTGCTGGCACGCCCTATCGCTGACGCGGTGCAGGCCATCGTCGGCTGCCTGACGGCCGGCGGCAAGGTGCTCGCCTGCGGCAACGGCGGCTCGGCCAGCGACGCGCAGCATTTCGCGGCCGAATTCGTCGGCCGCTTCGAGCGCGAACGCCCGGGCCTCGCGGCCATCTCGCTGACCACCGACACGTCCATCCTGACGGCCGTCGGCAACGACTACGACTTCTCGCAGGTGTTCTCGAAGCAGGTGCAGGCGCTCGGCCAGCCCGGCGACGTGCTGGTCGCGATGTCGACCAGCGGCAACTCGGCCAACGTGCTCGCCGCCGTGCAGGCCGCGCACGACCGCGAGATGACCGTGGTTGCGCTGACCGGCCGCGGCGGCGGCAAGCTCAAGGAGCTGCTCGCCGAAACCGACGTGCACATCTGCGTGCCGCACGACCGCACCGCCCGCATCCAGGAAGTTCACATCCTCTCGTTGCACTGCATGTGCGACGCGATCGACACCCAATTGCTCGGAGAACAGGACCACGCATGACCCTGCAGTACCGCACTTCCCTTCTTGCCCGCAACGCCGCACGCCCGGTGGCCGCGGCGCTCGCGGCCGTCATGTTCGCCGCCAGCTTCGCAGGCTGCGCCCCGCTGATCGTCGGCGGCGCGATGGTCGGCGGTGTGATGATGGCGCTGGACCGCCGCACGTCCGGCACCCAGGTCGAGGACCAGTCGATCGAACTGAAGGCACTGAACCGCATCAAGGACACCATCGGCGACCGCGGCCACGTCAGCGCGACCAGCTTCAACCGCATGGTGCTGCTGACCGGCGAGGTGCCGAGCGAGCAGGACAAGCAGGCGATCGAGCTGGCCGTCTCGCGCATCGAGAACGTCAAGTCCATCGTCAACGAGGTGGCCGTGATGAACAAGAGCTCACTCGGCTCGCGTTCGAACGACGTGATCCTCGCCGGCAAGATCAAGGCGACCTTCGTCGATGCGCGCGACATCCAGGCCAACGCGTTCAAGGTGGTCACCGAGCGCGGCATCGTCTACCTGATGGGCATCGTCACCGAGCGCGAGGCGAACCGCGGCTCCGACCTGGCGCGCAGCGTCAGCGGCGTGCAGAAGGTGGTGCGGGTGTTCGAGATCGTCACCGAGGAAGAGCTCGCTCGCCTGCAGCCCAAGCAGCAGCCCGCCAGCGGCAGCACCGCGCCGGCGCCGGCACCGCAGTAGCGCTCCCCTCGAACGAAAAAGGCTCCCTTGCGGGAGCCTTTTTTCTGGCCGTTGCTGCCGCTATGTCAGCCGGCGCAGCAGGCTCGACGTGTCCCAGCGGCCGCCGTCCATCGCCTGCACGTCGGCATAGAACTGGTCGACCAGTGCGGTGACCGGCAGCTGCGCGCCGTTGCGGCGGGCCTCGTCGAGGCACAGGCCGAGGTCCTTGCGCATCCAGTCGACCGCGAAGCCGAAATCGAACTTGTCCTGCAGCATCGTCGGGCCGCGGTTGTCCATCTGCCAGCTCTGCGCGGCGCCCTTGCCGATCACCGCGAGCACGGCCTCCATGTCGAGCCCGGCCTTCTGGCCGAACGCGATGGCTTCGGCGAGGCCCTGCACCAGCCCGGCGATGCAGATCTGGTTGACCATCTTCGCGAGCTGCCCGGCGCCGCTGTCGCCGAGGCGCGTGACGGCCTTGGAAAACGCCATCGCCACCGGTTTCATCTTCTCGAAGGCTGCGGCATCGCCACCGCACATCACCGTCAGCGCACCGTTGATGGCGCCGACGTTGCCGCCCGACACCGGGGCGTCGATGAATGCGAAGCCGCGTTCGGTGGCCAGCGCGTTCAGCTCGCGCGCGACGTTGGCCGAGGCCGTGGTGTGGTCGACGAAGATCGCGCCGGACTTCATGCTGGCGAAGGCGCCGCCCTCGCCGAGCGTCACGCTGCGCAGGTCGTCGTCGTTGCCGACGCAGGCGAACACGATGTCGGCGCCATGCGCGGCCTCGGCCGGCGTGGCGGCCGCCGTGCCGCGGTACGCCTGCACCCACGCCTCGGCTTTCGAGGCCGTGCGGTTGTAGACCGTCACGCGGTGGCCCGCGCGCGCCAGGTGGCCGGCCATCGCATGCCCCATCACGCCCAGGCCGATGAAGGCGACGGCGTGCGGGGTGATCGGGTCGTAGGTCCTGTGGCTCATTCGATGCTCCTCAAACGACGAGGCCCCAAGCCTGCATCACAAGCTTGGGGCCGGAAAGCGGCGACGATCAGACGATCGTCAGGTGCTCGGTGCCGGCCGCCAGATCGCTGCTGCGGGCGCGGTTGCTGTTGAGCTTGATCTGCAGGCGCAGGTCGTTGACCGAGTCGGCATTGCGCAGCGCGTCTTCGTAGGTCACGACGTTGCCTTCGTACAGGTCGAACAGCGACTGGTCGAAGGTCTGCATGCCGAGCTCGCGGCTCTTCTTCATGATTTCCTTGATCTCGGCGACCTCGCCCTTGAAGATCAGCTCGGAGATCAGCGGCGTGTTCAGCATGATCTCGACCGCAGCGGCGCGGCCCTTGCCTTCCTGGCGCGGCAGCAGGCGCTGCGAGACCATCGACTTCAGGTTCAGCGACAAGTCCATCAGCAGCTGCGCACGGCGTTCTTCGGGGAAGAAGTTGATGATGCGGTCGAGCGCCTGGTTGGCGCTGTTGGCGTGCAGCGTGGCCATGCACAGGTGGCCGGTCTCGGCGAAGGCGACCGCGTGTTCCATGGTTTCGCGGTCGCGGATCTCGCCCATCAGGATCACGTCGGGCGCTTGGCGCAGCGTGTTCTTCAGCGCCTGCTCCCAGCCGTCGGTGTCGAGCCCCACTTCGCGTTGCGTGACGATGCAGTTCTTGTGCGGGTGCACGAACTCCACCGGGTCTTCGATCGTGATGATGTGGCCGTGGGAGTTCTCGTTGCGGTAGTCGACCATGGCTGCCAGCGTGGTCGACTTGCCCGAGCCGGTGGCACCCACCATGATGACCAGCCCGCGCTTGGTCATCGTGATTTCCTTGAGAACCTGCGGCAGACCCATCGAGTCGATGGTCGGCAGCGTCTGCGGAATCACCCGCATCACGAGGCCGACGCTGCCCTGCTGCACGAAGGCGTTGACCCGGAAGCGCCCCACCCCCTGCGGTGCCACCGCGAAGTTGCATTCCTTGGTGCGCTCGAATTCGGCCGCCTGCTTGTCGTTCATGATCGAACGCGCGAGCGCCAGCGTGTGCTGGCCGGTCAGCGGCTGCGGCGACACCTTGGTGACCTTGCCGTCGACCTTGATGGCCGGCGGAAAGTCGGCCGTGAGGAACAAGTCGGAGCCGTTGCGCGCAATCATCAGGCGCAGCAGGTCGTTGATGAATTTGGAGGCCTGGTCTCTTTCCATGCGTCGGTCCGATCGATGGCGGCGAAAAAAAGGGGGGCGTCAGCCGCGCGACAGCAGCGCACTCAGCCGGGCGCTCACCTGCCGCAAGCGCAGCGACAGGCGCCGCGCGAGCGACGCCAGCAGGGCCAGCCCGAGGCGGGGCTCCTGCATGATCATCTGGTCCAGGCCCTGTGCATCGACCACCGCGAGCACGCAGGGCGTCAGCGTGGTGCAGGCCGAAAAACGCGAGCCGGCGTCGAGCAGCGACATTTCGCCGAGCATGTCGCCGGCGCGTGCTTCTGCCAGGCGGGCACGGCCGCCCCAGGGTTGCACGCGGTCGACCGCCAGCGTGCCGTCGAGCACGATCAGCATGTAGTCACCCTGCTCGTCCTGACCGATCACTTCCTTGTCGGCCGGCACCTGCACGAAGTCGAGGTACCGGCTCATGCGGTCGAGCTCGTCCTTGCTGAGCGCCGCGACATAGCGGTCGACGCCCCACAGCTCGGCAAAGCGGTCGGCGCCGCGCTGGCGGTCGTACGGTTGCGCCTCGACCTCCTTCGCACGGGTCTTCCAGCTCGCGATGTCCTGGGGGTCGTCGGAACGTTCCTGGAACATGGTGGAGAAGAAGCCGGAGTCGTCGGG
This sequence comes from Caldimonas mangrovi, assembly GCF_023721835.1. Taxonomy (GTDB): domain Bacteria; phylum Pseudomonadota; class Gammaproteobacteria; order Burkholderiales; family Burkholderiaceae_C; genus Caldimonas; species Caldimonas mangrovi. The sequence goes on from NZ_JAMKFE010000014.1 coordinate 21,459, forward strand.
TGAGAGGTCGGGACTCGCGCCGGAAGAGGGTGCGCCGCCTTTGAGTTTCTCGATGAGTTTCTTCATGGGGTGAGCGAACTCGTCGGCGGCGGCGTGACGTTCAGCCGGGGAAGTTCTCGGGGAACTTGGCCTTGGCGCGCGCTTCCGCCGGGGAAATCACGTTGCGCCGCACCAGGTCGGTGAGGTTCTGGTCCAGGGTCTGCATGCCCATGCTGTTGCCGGTCTGGATCGACGAGTACATCTGGGCGATCTTGTTCTCGCGGATCAGGTTGCGGATGGCCGCGTTGCCCAGCATGATTTCATGCGCCGCGACGCGGCCGGAGCCGTCCTTCAGCTTGCACAGCGTCTGCGAGATCACCGCGACGATCGATTCGGACAGCATCGCGCGCACCATGTCCTTTTCGGCGGCCGGGAACACGTCGACCACGCGGTCGATGGTCTTGGCCGCGCTCGAGGTGTGCAGCGTACCGAACACCAGGTGGCCGGTTTCGGCCGCGGTGAGCGCCAGGCGGATGGTTTCGAGGTCGCGCATCTCGCCGACGAGGATGGCGTCGGGGTCTTCGCGCAGCGCCGAACGCAGCGCGTTGCTGAAGCTGAGCGTGTGGGGCCCGACCTCGCGCTGGTTGACCAGGCACTTCTTCGACTCGTGCACGAATTCGATCGGGTCCTCGACCGTCAGCACGTGGCCGTATTCGTTCTCGTTGAGGTGGTTGACCATCGCCGCCAGCGTGGTCGACTTGCCCGAGCCGGTCGGGCCGGTGACCAGCACCAGGCCGCGCGGCTTCAGCGCCAGCTCGGCGAACACCTTGGGCGTGTTGAGCTGCTCCAGCGTCAGGATCTTCGACGGAATGGTCCGGAACACGGCGCCGGCACCGCGGTTCTGGTTGAACGCGTTGACGCGGAAGCGCGCCAGGCCCTGGATCTCGAACGAGAAGTCGCACTCCAGCGTTTCCTCGTACGCCTTGCGCTGGGCGTCGTTCATGATGTCGTACACCATGTCGTGCACCTGCTTGTGCTCGAGCGGGTCGACATTGATGCGGCGCACATCGCCGTGCACGCGGATCATCGGTGGCAAGCCGGCGGACAAGTGCAGGTCGGAGGCCTTGTTCTTGACCGAGAAGGCCAACAGCTGGGTGATGTCCATGGGTGCTTTTTTTGCCGGCGTGCGCCGCCGTGTAGGAAGGGCCTGGGAGGCAGTAAGCTCGCGCCATTATGGCGACGATTGCAGAGAACATACAACAAGTGCGGCAGCGCATCGCCGGGGCCTGTGCCGAGGCGCAACGCGACGTGCAAAGCGTCACGCTGCTCGCCGTGAGCAAGACGTTTCCCGCCGACAGCGTGCGCGAGGCGGTGCACGCCGGGCTGCACCGCTACGGCGAGAACTACGTGCAGGAGGCGGTCGACAAGATGCAGGCGCTGGCCGACCTGCGCGCGCAGCTCGAATGGCATTTGATCGGCCCGCTGCAAAGCAACAAGACGCGCGTGGTCGCCGAGCACTTCGACTGGGTGCACTCGGTCGACCGGCTGAAGATCGCCGAGCGCCTGTCGGCCCAGCGCCCCGCCCACCTGCCGCCGCTGCAACTGTGCCTGCAGGTCAACATCAGCGGCGAAGACAGCAAGAGCGGCCTCGCCCCCGCCGAGGTGCCCGACGTGGCCCGCCAGGTGGCCGGCCTGCCCCATGTGAAGCTGCGCGGCCTGATGGCCATCCCGGAGCCCGCCGGCGACCTCGACGCCCGGCGCCGCCCGCACCGCGCGCTGCGTGAACTGATGGAGTCGCTGAACCAGGAAGGCCTGGTGCTCGACACCCTGTCGATGGGCATGAGTGCCGATCTCGAAGCCGCGATCCTCGAAGGCGCCACCGTGGTGCGCATCGGCACCGCCCTCTTCGGGAGGAGATAGCCCCCCCCTACGGCCTGCGGCCGCCCCCCAGGGGGCGATGCTGGCGGACCGGCAGAGCCGGATCCGCGGCATCACTCGAAGGGTCGCACCTGGGAGCGGGGCTAAATCGGAAGCATCGCGGTGTTCTTGACCTCTTCCATCACCGCGTAGGTGTGGGTCTCGCGCACGCCGGGCAGCGACCAGATCACCGAGCCGATCAGCTCGCGGTAGGCCTGCATGTCGGCCACGCGGGTCTTGATCAGGTAGTCGAAACCGCCGGCCACCAGGTGGCATTCCAGGATTTCCGGCCGGGTCTGCACGGCGGCCTTGAAGGCGTTCATCACGTCGGGCGTGGTGCGATCCAGCACCACCTCCACGAAAACCATCATGCTGGCGCTGAGCTTCTGCGGGTTCAGGCGCGCCTCGTAGCCGAGGATGTAGCCGTCACGGGTCAGGCGCTTGACGCGCTCCAGCACCGCGGTCGGTGACAAATGCACGGCTTCGGCGAGTTTCAGGTTCGCTATTCGCCCATCCTGCTGCAGGACCCGAAGTATCTTGCGATCGATCTTGTCGAGCTCGTTGAAATCGGTGGCCCCGTTTTTCATACTTGATTTTCCCCCGTCTCCTGCCTATTGAATGGTGAATGATGCTAGGTCAAAGGCCATAACCTAGCAAGTCATGCAAAACCCTGAGGCATAGACGATGTCCGCCGACCCCCGCTTCCCTGCCCCGCCGCCCCGCATGCGGCTCCCCCGTCCCGACCGCCCGGAAGCCGAGGTGGTCCACGCCCTGCTCGAGCGGCCCCGGCTGGGGTGGGACCAGGTGCGTCTGGCGGCCACCCCCTGGGTGCAGGCGGTGCGTGACAAGCCGGCGCCGTTCTGGGCGATGGAATCGCTGCTGAAGGAATACCCGCTGTCGCGCCCGGAAGGCTTGGCGCTGATGCGGCTGGCCGAGGCCCTGCTGCGCGTGCCCGACACCGAGACCGCGATGGCCCTGACCGCCGACCAGCTCGGCCGCGCCGATTTCGACACGCCGTCGGGCGGGCACCACCCGGTGCTGGCGAGCCTGTCGGCCAACGCGATCGCGCTGACGAAAAAACTGCTGCCCGGCGACGGCGCGCAGCCAGGAGTGATCCAGCGCCTCGGCGCGCAAACGGTGGTGGCCGCCGCCGTGCGCGCGCTGCAGTTGCTGGGGCGGCAGTTCGTGCTCGGCCGCAACATCGCCGAGGCCCAGCGCGAGGCGCAATCGCAGCGCGGCGACCACCCGGCGTTGCGCTTCAGCTTCGACATGCTGGGCGAAGGCGCCCGCACCGAGCAGGATGCCGAACGCTATCTCGCGTCCTACCGCAACGCCATCGAGCAGATCGCCCGTCAGAACCCCGCCGACGGCCGGCCCGAAAGCTCCGACGGCATCTCCATCAAGCTGAGCGCGCTCTACTCGCGCTACGAGGAATCGCAACGCGAGCGGGTGTTCGAGGTGCTGCTGCCGCGCGTGTGGTCGCTGGTGGAACTGGCGGCCCAGGCCCACATCAACCTGACCATCGACGCCGAGGAAAGCGAGCGGCTGGAGTTGTCGTTGGACGTGCTCGAGTCGTTGGCAGCCCGCATTGCGCAGCAGTTCCCGCAGTGGCAGGGCTTCGGCCTGGCGGTGCAGGCCTACCAGACCCGATCGCTGGAGACGGTGCAGGAAGTGGCCCGCATCGCCAAGACCCACGGCCTGCGGCTGATGGTGCGCCTGGTCAAGGGCGCCTACTGGGACGGCGAGATCAAGCGCGCCCAGGAACTCGGCCTGGCCGGCTACCCGGTGTTCACGCACAAGCAGCACACCGACCTGGCCTACCTGGCCTGCGCACGCGTGCTGCTCGACCATGCGCCGCGGATCTACCCGCAGTTCGCCACGCACAACGCCGGCACCATCGCCGCCATCCTGCAACTGGCCCGCGAACGCGGCGCCGCGTTCGAGATGCAGCGCCTGCACGGCATGGGTGAGAGCCTCTATCGCGAGGTGCTGAAGGGCGGGCAGGTGCCGTTGCGCATCTACGCCCCGGTCGGCGAGCACCGCGACCTGCTCGCCTACCTGGTGCGCCGCCTGCTGGAGAACGGCGCCAACTCGTCCTTCGTGCACCAGCTGGCCGACCAGAACGTGTCGCCCGAGGCGCTGCTGGTGTCGCCCTTCAACCTGCAGCCCGAGCCCAGCCTGCCGCTGCCGCTGGCGCTGTACGGCCCGGGCCGACGCAACTCGCTGGGCGTGGACCTGGCCTGCGCGGCCGAGCGCGAGCCGTTGTTCGCGGCCGCCGAACGCACCAGCGTGCCCACCATTGCCGAAGCCGGCGCGGCAACCGTCGACGCCGCCATGCGCTCGCTGCAGGCCGGCTTCGACCGCTGGGACGGCCGGCCCGTCGCCGAGCGCGCCGCGGTGCTGCGCCGCGCGGCGGATGCGCTCGAAGCCCGCATGCCGGAGTTCTGCGGCCTGCTGGTGCGCGAGGCCCACAAGGTGATGGCCGACGCGGTGCCCGAGGTGCGCGAAGCGGTGGACTTCCTGCGCTACTACGCCGCGCAGGCCGAGCGCCAGCTGGTCCCGCAGACCCTGCCCGGGCCGACCGGCGAATCGAACGAACTGCACCTGCACGGGCGCGGCGTGTTCGTCTGCATCAGCCCGTGGAACTTCCCGCTCGCGATCTTCGTCGGCCAGGTGGCGGCGGCACTCGTCGCCGGCAACGCGGTGGCGGCCAAGCCGGCCGAGCAGACGCCTGCGGTCGCACAGCGCATGGTGGAGCTGCTGCACGAGTGCGGCGTACCGGCCGACGCGCTGCAATTGCTGCACGGCCCGGGCGACACCGTGGGCGCCGCACTGGTGCGTGACCCGCGCTGCGCCGGCGTGGCCTTCACCGGCTCGACCCAGGTCGCCAAGCTGATCCAGCGCAGCCTGGCCGACAAGGACGGCCCCATCGTGCCGCTGATCGCCGAGACCGGCGGCATCAATGCCATGGTGGTCGATTCCACCGCGCTGGCCGAGCAGGTGGCCGACGCCGTCGTGCAAAGCGCGTTCCGCTCCACCGGGCAGCGCTGCTCGGCACTGCGCCTGCTGTGCGTGCACGAGCGCATCGCCGACGGGCTGCTGGAGATGCTGCGAGGCGCCATGCAGGAGCTGGTGGTCGGCGACCCGGTGCAATGGATTACCGACGTGGGCCCGGTGATCGACGCCGAGGCACACGAGAACCTCGCGCGCCAGGTGCGGCGGCTCGACGCCGAGGCGCGCCTGATCGCGCGCACGCCGGTGCCGGCCGGCCTGGACGGCCGCTACATCGCACCGGCAGCGTACGAGCTGAAGCAGATCGCCGACGTGCGGCAGGAGATCTTCGGCCCGGTGCTGCACGTGGTGCGCTGGGGCTCGGGCGAGCTGGCCACGGCCGAAGCGGTGGTGGAGCGCATCAACGCGCTCGGCTACGGCCTGACGCTGGGCGTGCAGACGCGCATCGACGGCCGCGCGCAGCAGATCGCCCGGCACGCGCGGGTCGGCAACGTCTACGTCAACCGCAACATGATCGGCGCGGTGGTGGGTGTGCAGCCGTTCGGCGGCGAGGGATTGAGCGGCACGGGACCGAAGGCGGGCGGTCCGCACTACCTGCTGCGCTTCTGCAGCGAGCAGACGGTGACGGTCAACACCGCGGCGGCCGGCGGCAACGCGACGCTGCTCGCCGGCGGGCATTGATCCGTACACTGCCGGCATGAACACCTCCACTGCAATTGCCTTCATCGGCGGCGGCAACATGGCCAGCGCCGTCATCGGCGGCCTGCGCGCGAATGGCCGGCCTGCGTCGGACCTCCTCGTGGTCGAGCCCCATGCCGAGCAGCGCGCGCGGCTGGCGCAAGAGCATGGCGTGCAGGCGCTCGAATCGGCAGGCCCCGAACTGGCGCGGGCGGGCACCGTCGTGTGGGCCGTCAAGCCCCAGCTTTTCAAGGCGGCGGCCGCACCGTGCGCGCCGCACGTGTCGGCGGCGCTGCACCTGAGCGTGATGGCCGGCATCCGCAGCGACGCCCTCGTCGCGGCCACCGGCAGCACCCGCGTGGTGCGCTCGATGCCCAACACGCCGGCGCTGATCGGCGAAGGCATTTCAGGGCTGTATGCGCGCGCCGAGGTGACGCCGGCCGAGCGCGGCGCGATCGAGCAGCTGCTCGCGCCGACCGGCCGCACGGTGTGGGTGGAGCACGAAGCCGACCTCGATGCGGTGACCGCGGTGTCGGGCTCCGGGCCGGCCTATGTCTTCTACTTCATCGAGGCGATGATCGAAGCCGCGCAGGCGATGGGCCTGAGCGCCGAGCAAGGCAAGCAGCTGGCGCTGGCGACGTTTGCCGGGGCCACCGAACTGGCGCGGCGGTCCACCGAACCGCCCGAGGTGCTGCGCGAGCGCGTCACGTCCAAGGGCGGCACCACCTACGCGGCCCTCACGGCGATGGAAGCCGGCGGCATCAAGCCGGCTTTCGTGAAGGCGATGCAGGCGGCGCAGCAGCGGGCGCAGCAGCTGGGCGACGAATTCGGCAGCTGACAGCCCACCCCCTACGCGCTTCGCGCGCCCCCTCCAGGGGGCGACGCTGGCGGACCGGCAAAGCCGGATCCGCGTCACTCGGCCTTGTCCGGTTCGCACGCAACAGCCTTGCGCAGCGCCGCCGATCGCGGTCGCATGGTGCCATCGTCAAAGCGACGCGCCCTCCCGCCGGTGATCGCTGGCGGTGAAGGCGCGCCGGCGGCACGGTGGCGTGCCGCATGACAGCGTCGATGAGGGCCTGTTCACACGACGGAGGGCTGATGCGTTGTTGTCCCGAAGGCCGTGAGCAAGGCGCAAAACGAAGCCGGGTGGGGCGTTGCGAAGCGTCCGTGCGCAATAGCTGTACAGCGCAGCAACGCCATTTGCCGCGCTACGCCTGGTTCGCTGCGCAGACCGGACGGCTTCGCGCGGCACCCGGCGAGGCTTTGCAACGCCGTGCACGGCCTTCGGCGCAACAACCCGAAGGGAGCGAGCCTGCCCTCTGTAGTGTGAACAGGCCCTAGTCTTTCAGGCGCCGGCGCGTCAGCGTCAGCACGATCATCAGCCCGGCGAGCAGCAGGGCATAGGTTTCGGGCTCGGGCACGGCCGACACCAGGCTGTACAGGCCACCCAGGCCGAGGCCGGCCCCGGTCACCAGGTAGTAGTAGTGCCCCGAGGACAGGCCGGCGAAGGTGGTGGGCGACATGCCGGTGCTGCCGTCGAAGCCGAACGAGCCGATCAGTGGGTCGGGGCCGAAGACGTCCTTGAACAGCGAGACGGTGCCACCGGTGATGCCGAACATCGACGGGATGCCGACCGACGCGGCCGACGTGAACAGCGTCGTCGGTGACGTCAGCGTGAACAGGAAAACCTCTTCGAAGGCGCCGGCCGCAACCACATTGCCGCCGGTCTCGATGGTGTCGTGGGCGCCCCAGTCGCCGGGGCCCGGGATCGGGCTGGCGCTGACCGCCGTGGCAGCAACGGCCAGCCCGGCCGCCGCGAGCGCTTGCTTGATCTGGCGTAGCAACGTCATCTTGCACTCCCTGCAGAAATGTTGAGGCGAGCGCGTACCGCAAGGCCCATGCCAACTGCGCCTCACCAGAGACGGGCACATTGCGGCTGCGGTAGTGAAAGATGCGGCTGCGGCGGCGGCGATTGCACGACGCGGCACAAGAATCGGATACAGCGTGCGACCGCGTCGCTTTCCAGGTTGGTGCACCGCAACAAAGGGGTGCAGGCAGCCTCAGGCGAGCCCCGCCACGACGCCGGCGAAGACGGCGAAGCCGACCCAGTGGTTGACCTTGAAGGCGCGGAAGCAGCCGTCGCGCGAACGCTCGCGGATCAGCTGGAAGTGCCAGAGCACCTGGGCGGCGGCCGCTGCAAGCCCCGCGGCATACGCCCAGCCCAGCCCCAGTTGCCAGCCCACCCCGCCCCACACGGCGAGATACGCCGCATACAGCACCATCACCGCAGCCACGTCATGGCGGCCGAAGGTGATGGCCGACGTCCGCAAGCCGATTCTCAGGTCGTCCTCGCGGTCGACCATCGCGTATTCGGTGTCGTAGGCGACCACCCAGAACAGGTTGCCCAGCAGCAGCAGCCACGCCAGCGGCGGCACCTGCTGCTGCACGGCCGCGAAGGCCATCGGGATGCCGAAGCTGAACGCCACGCCGAGCACCGCCTGCGGCATCGAGAAGAAGCGCTTGGTGTACGGGTAGACGATGGCCACCGCCAGCGCGAAGAACGACCACAACACCGTCGGCAGGTTGGTCGTCAGTACCAGCGCGAAGGCCGCCAGCGCCAGCCCGGCGCCGACCACGAGCGCCTCGGACACGGACACCGCACCGCTGGTCACCGGCCGCTGCGTCGTGCGCTGCACGTGGCGGTCGAACTCGCGGTCGGCCACGTCGTTCACCGCACAACCGGCCGAGCGCATCAGCAAGGTGCCCAGCGTGAACACCGCCAGCAGGTGCCAGCCGGGAAAGCCCCCGGCCGCCATCCACAGCGCCGACAGCGTCGGCCACAGCAGCAGCAGCGTGCCGACGGGCTTGTCCCAGCGGATCAGTTGCAGGTACAGCGGGAACTTCAGGCGCAGCGCAGTCATGGGCTGCAGTTTAGGTCGGCCCAACCGTTCGCCGTCTTCTCGACACGCCCCGTCTTCATGTCCACACATGAGGCCGGCTCGACAAGAACACCCGGACCGCGGCCTGCGGCGCTGGATGAACCGGCCGACGAACAGGCCGACTGCGCGCCCGGTTCGACGTCCGGCACGGCGCTCAAAACACGTCGAACAACACGTCCGCGATGATCAGCGTCGCGATCGCGACCAGCACCAGATCGGTACCGACCACGCGCCACTCATAGCCCGGGTGCACCGGCAGCCGGGCCACCAGTGCCGGCGGCGCCATCTTCTTCGCGATGCCGGGCGGCAGCGGCTTGCCGCGCGCGAGGTTCTTGCGGATGCCGGGCGGCAGCGACTGGTAGCTGCCCTTCCGGATACCGACTTCGACCGCGAGATGGCGCGCACTGCTGACCGTGATGCCGGCGGTGACCAGCGTGCCGCCACTGCCTGGCCCGCCGGCCGGCTTGCCCAATCCCGCGGCCTGCTTCGTGCCGCCTTTTTTCTCGTGTTTGCCGGGGCCGCCCTTGGCCCCGTTGCCGCCCTTGTCGGGGCCTTTGTCTTCAGGCGGTTTCGCCCACAGCGGAAAGCCGGGCACAGCGAGGGCAGCGGTCAGACCGCGGATCAGCGTGCGCCGACCCGGACGTGGCGATGGAGACATGGAGCATCCTTAGTGGGTCAAAATCCCACGAAAACGGTGTCCAGTTTACGAGGAAGCACGTTCCTGCGGTACGGCGGGAACGTCGAGCCGCTGCAACAACTCGCGCAGCACGCTCGCTTTGGCTGGATTCAGTTGCATGGCCCAGGCTACGCGACCTCGCAAGTATTCGCTCACTTCACCGCCGCCGGGAGCGTCGACATGGTCCAGGCCGCGGGTCAGCGCCCGGTGCAGCATGGCCTTCAGGCGGTCGAACTCGGCCCTCGGCAGGTTGGTGTGCCGGTTCACGACGATGCCGCAGACCTGCTGCCGACGTCCGGCACGCAGCACCTGGGTCTTGCGGTGCTGCAGCGCGAAGCCTTCGTCGAGTGCCGCACGCGCCACCTGCAGTTGCAGCCGCGCGGCCTGGCGTGCCAGCGAGGCATCGCCGGAGAAGACGAGGTCGTCCGCGTAGCGGCTGTAGCCGGCGCCGAACGCCTCTGCGAGGCCTGCCAGGCGCAGATCGAGCGAGAAGGCGCACAGGTTGGCGAGCGCCGGGGAAGTCGGCGCACCTTGCGGCAGGTGCGCGTCGCGCAGCCGCTGCGCCTGCCGCCATGTCAGAGCGCCCAGGCCTCGCAGCCGCTCCAGCACCGGCTCGGGCGTGGCCACCGTGCACAGCGCGGTCAGCACCCGGGCCACCGGCGCCGGGTAGCCGAGCGTGCGCCAGGTCGCATGGACGCGCGAGGCGGTCACGCTGGCGAAGAAGTCCTGCAGGTCGAAACGCACGACGACCGCGCGGCCGACGTGCTGCTGCGCATGCGTGACGACGGAGCGGCCGGGCACGTAGCCGTGCACCGCCTGATGCACCGGCACCTGGGCCAGCGCCCCGTCGAGCACGCGGCGCTGCAGCGCCTTCAGGTGCGGCTCGGGTGCTTCGAGCAGGCGCCAGCCGCCGCTGCGCTTGGGAGACGGGATGAAACGGTAATGCTGCTCGTGCAGCGGCCGGCGGCGCTGCCACCCTTCGGGCAGCGAGAGCCGCCACAGGGCCTGCGGCGTGAGCTGCAGCCAGGCCGCCAGATCGCCCGGCGCGGGCCACGGCGGCAGCAGCAGGCCGTCGAGCCCGAGCGGACGGGGATGCATCTGCGCCCAGGGTCGAAGGATGTAGCGCCGGATGCGCGGGCCCCGCATCACCTCCCAGGCCTGCAGGAAATGCGCGTCGTGGGCCAGCCAGGCCGCCAGCGATCCGATCGAGTGCTGCTGCCAGCGGTGAGCCGGCCACTGGCCCAGGCGCTCGGCCAGGCCGTGCATCCACTCAGCAGGTGCGTCGACGCACTCCACCAGCCGCGCGTGCAGGGCATGCTGCTCGCGCGAGCCGGCCAGCAGCGTGCGCGCGATGCCCAGGGCAGCAAAGTGGACGGACCCGGCGTTCATGGTGAGGTGCGGCGCACCCGCCAACCTGCAGGTGATGCGTGAGCTGTCCGGCACACCGTGCCGACCCGCTCACGCCCTGATGGGAACACATGAAAAATCACCATGGGGAAGCCCCATGGCGCGAAGCTGCACAGGTCAGCATTCGCCATACCCTAGGCGGGCGGCCGCGGGCGGATGATAGCCAGGACCGCTCAGGCTTCCAGCAGGCTGCGCAGCATCCAGGCCGACTTCTCGTGCACGTCCAGCCGTTGCGTCAGCAGGTCGGCCGTGGGCTCGTCGGAAGCCTTGTCGACGGTGGGGAACAGGCCGCGCGCGGTGCGGGCCACGCCTTCGTTGCCCTGCACCAGGATGCGGATCATCTCGTCGGCTTTGGGCGGCTGGCTGGGCACGTCCGGCAGCGAGGTCAGCGCACCGAAGTCCTTGTAGGAACCGGCGGCCACATGACCCAGTGCACGGATGCGCTCGGCGATCGGATCGACCGCGTTCCACAGCTCGGTGTACTGCGCCATGAACATCGCGTGCAGCGTGTTGAACATCGGCCCGGTGACGTTCCAGTGGAAATTGTGCGTGGTCAGGTAGAGCGTGTAGGTGTCGGCCAGCAGGCGGTTCAGGCCTTGCGCGATGGCCGCGCGGTCCTTGTCGGCGATGCCGATGTTCACCGGCATCCCGGCCAGCGTTGCAGCGGAAGCGGACGTCTTCACCTTGTTCTTCGCCATCGGGCTTACTCCTGTTCGTTGGGACGGTTCGATGCAGTCTAGGCGCACGTTGTGGCGCGCGCGTTACGAAAGCCTGCTCACGCCGGGCAGCTCGCAGGCATAGACGGCGTTGCGCAACGCGGCGATGGCCTCGTAGCGCGTGAAGGTGCGGCGCCATGCCAGCACCACGCGCCGCGTCGGCACCGGCTCGCTGAAGGGAATGTAGGCGACATGCGTCTGCGGTTCCTTGGGCACGCTCAACTGCGGCACCACCGTCAGGCCCATGCCCGAGGCCACCATGTGCTTGATCGTTTCCAGCGACGAGCCTTCGAAGCTCTTGCGGATGCCTTCCGCATCGCTCGAAAAGCGGGCGAACTCGGGGCACACCTCGAGCACATGGTCGCGGAAGCAATGGCCGGTGCCGAGCAGCAGCATGGTCTCGCGCTTGAGTTCTTCCGACGACACGCTGTCGCGCCGGGCCAGCGGGTGGCTGCGCGGCGTCGCAACCATGAAGGGCTCGTCGTACAGCGGCGCCACGGCGAGGCCCGCATCCGGGAAGGGCTCGGCCATGATGGCGCAATCGAGTTCGCCGGTGCGCAGCATGTCCAGCAGCTTGACGGTGAAGTTCTCCTGCAGCATCAGCGGCATCTGCGGCACCATCTCGATCGCGTGCTTGACCAGTTCGGGCAGCAGGTAGGGACCGATGGTGTAGATGATGCCCAGCCGCAGCGGGCCGGCCAGCGGGTCCTTGCCGCGCTTGGCGATCTCCTTGATCGACGACGCCTGGTCGAGCACGGCCTGGGCCTGCCGCACGATCTCTTCGCCGAGCGGCGTGACGCTGACCTCGGTGGCGCCACGCTCGAAGATCTTCACGTCGAGTTCGTCTTCCAGCTTCTTGATCGCGACGCTCAACGTCGGCTGCGAGACGAAGCACGCCTCGGCCGCGCGCCCGAAGTGGCGTTCGCGGGCCACGGCAACGATGTAGCGCAGTTCGGTCAGCGTCATGGCGTTACTCCCGTGCCGGCTTGAAAGCAAAAAACTATCGCGGCCATGGCGCGATTGTGCGCGTGTTGGGAGACGGTGGGTAGTGCGGGCCTGTTGGCGGGCGGGGATCAGTTCACAACGTGGTACGCGCACTGCGAGCGCGGGCCGAACTCAGCGGTCACGGTTTTCCCGAAACGCGCCTGGGCTGCAACCCATGACCGCGCGGAACGCTGCAACATAGCCTGCTGCGCCTGAGAAACCCAGGGCGCTCCCTATGTACTTGATCGGCCGTCCATCGGAGAGCAAGTCAAGGGACGCAACGATACGCGCCCGCTGCCTCCATGTCCTGAAGGGGCTGCCAGTTTGCTCTGCGAAACGCCGGCTGAAAGTTCGCTCGGAGCAGCCCGCCAGGTCGGCGGCCTCCGTCAGGGACATGTTCAGTCTCGGCCGGTCGATGAGCTGTTGGGCGACGCGACGCAATCCGGCGTTCTGAGGAAGCACGAGTTCCGTCGGCAAAGGCTCTGCCTCACACAATGTGTGCAGCAACAACGTGGCGACCATGGTCTGGACATTGTTGTCGCCGGCATTGTGGAAGAGGCGCAGGAGCAGTTCGCGATGCAGCGCCGAGATCGAGATGGCGTGCGCACGGCCTCGGCGGTCTGCCTTCAAGGAGCCCTTCAGCATCGAGGGCTGGAAATAGACCGTCCGCAACTGCGTATCCGACAGCATCCAGATCGAGTGCGGTTCTCCTGCAGGAACCCAGAGGGCCCTTTGAGGGGGCACGGTCCAATGGTTGGATCCGGTTGTGACCTGCATCACGCCTGATACCGCATACACCACCTGAACGGTGCTGTGCCGGTGCTCAGGCAGAAGCGTCCCGCGCGGATGGTGCTTCGCCAGTGCGCGCCAAGGCATTGGCGCTGCTTGGCGCTTGGGCGATATCGGTTGTCTTTCTACGTTCGACATGCTCGCTAGTATCAGCTGCATCAACTACGGAGGAAGCCCTATGGAACAGAAGGAGCAGGTCGCTCGGCAGATTGCTGTTTTCTTCTACGGCAGTTTTATACGGCGCGATGTGATGGCACGAGGAGGTCTGGTTCCGGACCGGATCGAAGTGGCGAGATTGAGTGGATTCGAGATTCACATTTGTCCGCACGCATGCATTGCACCATCAGACCAGCATTCGATCTATGGGATTCTGGTCTGGGCCACACACGACCAGTTGCGTCGGATGTACTCGATGGACGGTGTCGGCGTGTTCTTGCCCGAAGCCGTCTTGGTCGAAACCGCAAACGGCTGCACGCGGCCGGCAATGTGCTACATCCCGCCGGCACGTGGCGACGAACCCGCGGACGTCGAGTACCTTGACCATTTGATTGCCGCTGGTCGAGAGCACGGTTTTCCGACGTGGTACCTCGAGCGCCTCGCCACGTTGGGAGAGTCGTCTCCCGCCGCATGAAGAACCGAAATGCGCTCGTGTGCAAAGTCGCACTGAGCATTCCCCGCGGCTTTGTCGCAACGTACGGCCAAGTTGCCCAACGTGCGGGGCTGGCAGGCGCCGCGCGGCAGGTCGGGTATGCGCTTCACGCGCTGCCTGGCAACAGCCCTGTTCCTTGGCACCGTGTGGTCAACACGCACGGCCAGATCAGTCGACGCAGCGATCCAGGCCCCGAGGTCGAACAGCGAATCAGGCTTGAGTTGGAAGGCGTGCAGTTCGATGCGCGAGGCCGCGTTCTGGCGCATTATTTTGCTTGGAGGCGAGGCCTGGAATGACAGGCTTCGACCGTTCCGTGACGGCGTGCCACACGCCCGCGTGGCGCCTCAGCGACATCCGCATCATCCTTGCCTGCGATACAGCGCCAGCGAGCCAGCCAGTGCCAGCAAGGCTGCACCACACACCCTCTCAAGCCACAGCGCGCCTTTGGCGCGCAGCAGCCTGACGGCCTGCGCGCCAGCGGCGGCGTAAGCCAGCATGACGACGAAATCGATCGACGCGAAGGTGATGCCCAGCGCGAGGTATTGCGGCCACTGGGGCTGTGTCGGCACGACGAATTGCGGCAGGAAGGCCGAGAAGAAGAGATAGCCCTTGGGGTTGGTTGCCGCGACCAGGAAGCTGCGCATGAAGACGGCCCGCCGACTCGATGCCGGTGTTCCTTGCTGCTCCGCCGGCAGCGCCAGGCTGCCGCTCGAACGCAGCAGGCGCACGCCCAGCCAGGCCAGATAGGCGCAGCCCAGCCACTTGACCACGGAGAACCAGAACTCCGACGCGGCGAGCAGCGCGCCCAGCCCCACCGCGACGGCGCCGATCAGCACGAAGTCCGACAGCACGGCGCCGACCATGCCGGGCACCGAAGCGCGCACGCCGAGTCGCGAGCCGTTGTTCAGCGCGAGCAGCACCGTCGGGCCGGGGGTGGCGATGCCGATGAAAGAGACCAGGGCGAAGAGCAGCAGGGTTTCATGCATGGACGGTGTCTCCTTTTAGGGGTCGTTGCGCGTGGGGGTCAGTGCCGCACATGCGCGTAGCGCTCGGGCCCGCGGGGGTACCGGGCGAGCTCGGTCCGCAAGGTGTCGTACAGCGAGTGCGCCCATTCGGGCCCGCCGGAAGGGGCTGCATGGCCAGGGATGCGGAAGTCGACCGGGCTCACGACGATGCGGGTGCGTTCCTTGGACACCCGCGCGGACAGGATGAACAGGTCTTCCGCCGCCTCGTCGCCCATGGCCAGGCAGCCGATCGACACGCTGCTGCCGTGGATCATGATGTCGCCGCCCAGCCGCGTACGGCCGTCGTTGCGCGCCATGCGGCGATCGAACTCGTTGGGGTAGTTCAGCCGGATGGACAGGTGGAAGCGGCTGTTCGGGTTCAGGTATTCGGCGCGGTAGACGCCTTCGGGCACCTGCAGGTCGCCTTCCTTGAGTTTCGGGCCCGGCTTGCCGCTGGCGGCCAGCACCGGGTAGGCCTTCACGAAGCGCCACGGCTCACCGCGGGCGCCACGCGCATACACCTCCAGCCGGCGCGTGTCCTTGAAGGCGAGATACGCGACCTCGTACGGCGGATAGGCCAGCCCGACCGCGGCGAAGGCGGGCTTCAGGCGCATGGCCACGTCGTGCTGGTGGCGCTGCACGCGCTGCTCGACCGTGTAGCCGCCGCGCGCTCTGTCGGCGAGGTGGCTTGCGTAGCTGCGGCTCGGCTCGTGAAACAGCAACGCGGCGGCGACCATCCCGCAGAGACCGGCGGTGATGGTCAACCAGGTGAGAAGTCGCATCGACAGTCGAGATGAGCCAGGCGGCGATCTTGCCATTTTCAATGCACGCACGGGGCCCCTGCAGCAGGAGCACTGCGGCGCGCAACCTTACTGACCGGCGGGCTCGGACACCTCGGGTTCCGATGCAGGAGCGGCAACCGGTTCGACCACGGCTTGCGTGCCTTCCTGGGCCGCGACCCACTTCGCGACATCCCGCCCGAGCGCGCCCGCCACGCGGTCGAGAATGGCGCATGTACCGCTCATCCCTCCGAGCGGCCCCCCGCGCGAGCGTCGTGTGAACACACGCGTACCGAGCGGCTGCCCATCCTTGCGCAGATCGGCCTTGACGCTCATCGACTTCGCGCCGCTCCACCCACCGCCGCCGTGCCCGTGCACCGACAAGATGGTCAAGTGCAGCGTCCGCTCCGGGGCGGCCGGCTCGACCGCACGGAAGGGACGCGCATCCGCGCCGCGTTTGCCGATCGCGTCGAGCGCATAGTTGCCGAGCAGTTGATCAAGACCGCACTCTGCCCTGACCGCCGTCGGAATGGGTGCAGACGGATCGAGTGCGGCCGGCACCTGGACCAGGACCGGCTCACCGGCGAACAGCGTCAGCGGCAAGGAAACCACGGCAGCACCTAGCGACAAGCGGAGAGCAGTTTTCATGAGCGTGGAGATCAGTGGCAAGGAGCCGGCTCACCGGGCCGAATCGTGAAATGGAATTGTCTGCTTTCTCAGCCGGTCACGCCTTCAAATATTCCGCCTTGCCGCCGAGCCAGCGCGCCACATGGGCTTCAGCCGCGCGCGGATGGCGGTCCAGCAGCACGGCTGCGGCCGCCCTCGCCTTCGCGACCCAATGCGCGTCTTCGTGCAGGTCGGCGAAGCGCAGCAGCGGCGCGCCCGACTGGCGCGCTCCCAGGAACTCGCCCGGCCCGCGGATCTCCAGGTCGCGCCGCGCGATCTCGAAGCCGTCGTTGGTTTCGGCCATCGCCTTCAGGCGCGACTTGCCGGTGTCGGACAGCGGCGACGTGTACAGCAGCACGCACACGCTCGCCACGGCGCCGCGGCCCACGCGCCCACGCAACTGGTGCAACTGGCTCAGCCCGAAACGCTCGGCGTGCTCGATCACCATCAGGCTGGCATTGGGCACGTCGACGCCGACCTCGATCACAGTGGTCGAGACCAGCACGCCCATCTGGCCCTCGCTGAACAGCGACATCACGGCCGCCTTCTCGGCCGCCGGCATGCGGCCGTGCAGCAGGCCGACCATGCGGCCGGGCAAGGCGTCGCTCAGCTGGCGGTGCGTCTCGGTGGCGTTCTGCAGGTCGAGCTTCTCGCTTTCCTCGATCAAGGGGCAGACCCAGTACACCTGCCGGCCCTGCTCGACTTCGTGGCGGATGCGCTCGATCACGGCGTCGCGCTTGCCGTCGGCGAACACCTTGGTGACGATGGGCGTGCGGCCCGGCGGCAGCTCGTCGATGGTGCTGACGTCCAGGTCGGCGTAGTAGGTCATCGCCAGCGTGCGCGGGATCGGCGTGGCGCTCATCATCAGCAGGTGCGGCTCCAGCTCGCCGCCCTGCAGCTTCTGGCGCAGTTGCAGCCGCTGCTGCACGCCGAAGCGGTGCTGCTCGTCGATGATCGCCAGGCCCAGCTTCGCGAACTCGACCTGGTCCTGGATGACCGCGTGGGTGCCGACGACCAGCTTCGCCTCGCCGCTGGCCACGCGTTCGAGCATCTGCTTGCGCGCCTTGCCCTTCTGGCTGCCGGTGAGCCATGCGACGCCGATGCCCAGCGGCTCCAGCCAGCCGACCAGCTTGCGGAAATGCTGCTCGGCCAGGATCTCGGTGGGCGCCATCAGCGCGCACTGCCAGCCGGCGCCGATGGCGATGGCGGCAGCCAGCGCGGCCACCACCGTCTTGCCCGAACCGACATCGCCCTGCAGCAGGCGGTGCATCGGCTGCGGGCGCGCCAGGTCCCGCGCGATCTCCTCGACCACGCGGCGCTGCGCCTCGGTGAGCCGGAACGGCAAGGCCGCCAGCAATCGTTCCTGCAGCCCTTCGCGCTCGGCCTGGAGCGCAGGCGCGCGCAGCATGGCGCGCTCGCGCTGGGCCTGCAGCTGCGACAGCTGCTGCGCCAGCAGCTCCTCGAATTTCAGCCGTTCCCACGCCGGGTGGCTGTGGTCTTCCAGCGTCGCCAGCGACACTTCCGGCGCCGGGTGGTGCAGGAAGTGCAGCGCCTCGCGCAGGCTGGGCAGCCCGGGCGGCAGTACCTCGGGCGGCAGGATCTCGGCCAGGTGGGCCCGTGCCAGGCCCGAGGCCACCACCTTGCGCAGATAGGTCTGCGGCAGGTGGGCCGACGTGGGGTAGACCGGCGTCAGCGCGTCGGCCAGCGGGGTGTCTTCGGTGACGGCCTTGAAGCTCGGATGCACCATCTCGCGGCCGATGAAGCCGCCGCGCAGTTCGCCGCGCACGCGGATGCGCTGGCCCACGGCCAGCACCTTCTGCTGCGCCGGATAGAAGCTGAAGAAGCGCAGGTTCACGGTGTCGCTGCCGTCGTCGAGCGTCACCACCAGCTGGCGCCGCGGCCGCATGCTGATGTGGCTGTCGGTGACGACACCCTCGACCTGCACGGTGTGGCCGTCGCGCGTGTCGCGCAGGCGGGTGATGCGGGTTTCGTCTTCATAGCGCAGCGGCAGGTGCAGCGCCAGGTCGATGTCGCGCTGCAGCCCCAGCTTCTCCAGTGCCTTCTGCGGCGCGGATTTTTCGCGCTTCGGGGCGGTGGTGTCGGAAGTCGGGGCGGCGGCCGGCGGCATGGCGAGCATTCTGCCCGTGCCCGGCATGTCACAAGCCCGGGGGCTGCATCGTCATGAAGACATGACTGCTGCGAAAAAGCGACCGGTGCCCCTCCTTCTCGACTCGCTGCGCTGGCTGCTGGCGGCCGGCCTGGCCGCCAACGGGACCGCCATGCTGGCCGACCCGGCCGCCTGGTACCACGCGGTGCCGGGCGTCGCCCTGACCGGCCCGTTGAACTTCCATTTCGTGCGCGACATCGGCGCGGCCTATTTCGTGGCCGCCGGCGGCCTGGCGTGGCGGGCCTGGCGCCCGCACACGGGCGCGCCGGCGGCCTTTGCCGGCGCCGGGTTCCTCGTGCTGCATGCCGGCGTGCACGTCGGCGAGACGCTGGCGGGCCTGTGCGGCTGGAGCACGTTGCTGCGCGACGTGCCCGGCGTCGTGCTGCCGGCGGCCCTGGCCTTCGCGCTGGCGTGGCCAGCGCGTGCGCTGCCCTCTTCCACCCCTCTCATCAGGAACCCCCACCATGCTTGACTGGCTGATCCGCCGCCGCATCGCGGCCTTCGAGAAGACCTACGGCTATGACATGAGCTACGCGCGCGAGCTGCTGGCGTCCCACCGCAAGGGATTCTGGCGCTTTGCGCGCGTGCAGCCGATGGCGGACTGCCGCGACGGCGTGCCGCCCGAGGCGTGGTACGCCGCCAAGCTGGCGGCGGTGCGGGCCGAGGACTGCGGCCCCTGCACCCAGTTGTCGGTCGACATGGCGCGCGAGGCGGGCATCGACGATGCCGTGCTGCGAGCGGTGCTGCATGACGACCTCGACGCATTGAGCAGCGACACCGCGCTGGCCGTGCGCTACACGCGGGCGGCGATCACGCATGCCCCCGAGCTGATGGGCCTGCGCGACGACGTGCAGCGCCGCTGGGGCCCGCGCGCACTGGCCTCGCTGGCCTTGTCGATCACCGCGGTGCGGATGTTCCCGATGCTCAAATACGCGCTCGGCCACGGCCATGCCTGCGTGCGCGTGCAGGTGGGCCGTGAGACGATCCAGCCGCCCGCACTCCAGCCCGCTTCCGCCCATGCCTGACGTCCTGGCCGACACCAGCTTTCAGCCGCACTACCGGTACCTGCGCGCGCTCGCCTACCGCATGCTCGGCTCGCGCGCCGAGGCCGAGGACGTGGTGCAGGACGCGTGGCTGCGCTGGCAGTCGGCCGACCGCAGCCAGGTCGAGAACGCGCGCGCCTTCCTGTCGCGCACCGTCACGCACCTGTGTCTGGATCGTTTGCAGTCGGCCCGGTTGCGGCGCGAGCAGTACGTCGGCGTGTGGTTGCCCGAGCCGCTGGTCGACGAGGCGATGGACTTTCACCCCGGCCCCGACGTCGCTACCGAGCATGCCCAGGACGTCTCCATCGCCTTCATGCTGGCGCTCGAACGGCTGAGCACGCTGGAGCGCGCGGCCTTCCTGCTGCACGACGTGTTCGACCTCGACTTCGACGAGATCGGCCGGCGGTTGCAACGTTCGCCCGCGGCCGTACGGCAGTTGGCCAGCCGCGCGCGGCAGCACGTGAAAACCGACTACGCGCGCCGGGAAGTGCAGGCCGAGGAAGGCGCCCGGCTGCTCCAGGCCTTCGGCACGGCACTTGCGCGTGGCGACGTGGAAGAGCTGGCGAAGCTGCTGGTCGAGGATGCGGAATTCCTGTCCGACGGCGGCGGCCTGGTGGCTGCCGTGCCGAGGCCCTTGCAGGGTGCCGAGCGCGTCGCCAAGGCGTTGGTGGGCTTTGCGAAGCTGGTCGACTGGAGCCGGGTGCGGTTCAGGTCGGTCGACATCAACGGCCTGCACGGCTGGCTGCTGCACGACGTCGACGGCACGCCCATCCAGACGCTGGCGCTGCGGCCGGGTCCCGACGGGCGCGTCGCCGACATCTACATCATGCGCAACCCTCAGAAGCTGCAGCATCTGCGGCAGCCGCCCGAGTAGGCGACAATCGCGGCCTTTCCCCTGGGAACGGGTCTGTCCGGCCCTCCACACGATGCCTCGCACCTACACCCTGAGCGACTTCGACTTCGCTCTGCCGGCCGAACTCATCGCACAACACCCCGCCGCCGAGCGCAGCGCCTCTCGGCTGCTCGACGGCACCGGCACCGCGCCGGTGGACCGTGTGTTCCGCGAGCTGCCCTCGCTGCTGTCGCCCGGCGACCTGCTGGTGTTCAATGACACACGTGTCATCAAGGCCCGGCTGCACGGCGCCAAGGCGACCGGCGGCAGCGTCGAGGCGCTGGTCGAGCGCGTGCTGCCCGGCCATGAAGTGCTGGCGCATCTGCGCGCGAGCAAGTCGCCCAAGCCGGGCAGCCTGGTGCGCTTCGCCGGGGCGTTCGACGCCGAGGTGCTGGGCCGCGGCGGGCCGGACGGCGGGCTGTTCCATTTGCGCTTTCCCGACGACCCGCTGGCGCTGCTGGACCGCCACGGCCACGTGCCGCTGCCGCCCTACATTGCTCACCCGGACACGCCCGACGACGAGCGCCGCTACCAGACGGTGTTTGCCGACAAGCCGGGTGCGGTGGCAGCGCCCACGGCGGCGCTGCACTTCGACGAGGCGCTGCTGGCCGCCCTGCGCGAGCGCGGCGTCGACACCGCCAACGTCACGCTGCATGTCGGCGCCGGCACCTTCCAGCCGGTGCGCACCGAGAACCTGGCCGAGCACAGGATGCACAGCGAGTGGTTCGAGGTGCCCACCGCCACCGTCGAGGCGATCGGCCGCACGCAGGCGGCGGGCCGGCACGTGGTCTCGGTCGGGACGACGACGCTGCGCGCGCTCGAATCGGCGGCGCGCACCGGTGCGTTGTGCGCCGGCAGCGCCGAGACCGACATCTTCATCACGCCAGGCTACGGCTTCCGGGTCGTCGACCGGCTGGTCACCAACTTCCACCTGCCGAAGAGCACGCTGATGATGCTGGTCAGCGCGTTCGCCGGCTACGAGCACGTGATGGCGCTGTACGGCCATGCGATCGCGCAGCGCTATCGCTTCTTCAGCTATGGGGATGCGATGCTGCTCGAACGGCGCGCGCCATGAAAAACAGGCCGGCGAGGCCGGCCTGTTTCGGAACGCCTCCGGCACTCAGGGGCCGACGCGCACCAGGGTGACGCTGCCGTCCTCGTCGCCGGCTTGCGTGTAGACGACCGCCGTCATGGTGTTGCCGTCCTGCGAGAACGCGATGTTGCGCAGCTGCGCGCGGCCGGTGCCGCCTTGCGTGCCGTCGTGCAAGCCGCCGCAGCCGTTCGTGTCAGTGCCCACGGTATCGACCGTCAGGATGCCGGTGCTCGCGGAATAGCTGAAGCTGCCGGTCTCGACACCCGGGCCGCCGCAGACCACATCGTCGGGATCGTTCTCGTCCGGCGTGTCGCCGAGCGGGTCGATCATGAAGTAGCGGTTCTCGCTGGAGAAGGCGAAGGTGAACGTGCCCAGCGGCGGGGTCTGTCCGTCTTCGAGCTGCACTGCCCAGACGCCGTACAGGGCGCCGGCGGCGTTGCCGGCCCGGCGCAGCGAGACCCAGTCGTCCTCGGCCTCGCCGATGTCGCGCACCAGCAGGTGGGTGCCGTCGTAGCGCAGCACGTACTTGCCGCCGATGGGGTGGGACAGGCCCCATTCGCCGTTGGTCTCCACCGACACCGTCGAGGTGGCTTCCTGCGTGGTGGGATCCCAGGCGACCTGGCCCTGCTCCATGCCCGCCTGGCCGGCGTCGTCGGCCACGCCGTTCTCGCCCAGCAGGTAGTGTCCTGCGCTGGTGAAGCGAACCACCACCGTGCCGTCTTCTTCCTGCAGCACCCAGGTGCCGGCCACTTGCGCCCAGAACTGCGCGATGGCGTGGGCGCGTGCCGCTTCCAGGTCGACCACCGTGCCACCCGCGGCCGTCACCGCCGCCGTGAAGGCGGGCGCGGCCGCGAAGTCGGTCGACGGCTGCGTCAGCGACAGACCGCTGAGATCGGTCGTGGCCGGCAGGCTGATGGCGATCGTGCCTTCGGCGTCGTCGCTGTCGAGCGATTGCAGCAGCACCAGCAGGTTGGCAGCCACCGTTGCGTCGCCGCCCGAGATGTCGGCCGGCGTCACCGCCGCGGCGCCGGTCGCGCTGCCCAGGGTCAGCCCGCCCAGCATGAAGGTCACGGTGTCGCCCGGCTCATAGCGGAAACCGCCGGTGGTGCCGTTGTCGCCGGTCACGCCGGTCACGCCGGACGGGCTGGCGGTGTAGGCCAGGCCGTTGACGGGCGCGTCGGTGAACACGCCGGCCTCGCTGCCCGTCGCCGGCGCATCGTCATCGGAGCCGCCCCCGCCGCCGCAGCCCGTCAATGCCACGGACAGCGATGCCGCCGCCAGCAAGCCCCTCCACCACGAAAGCCGATCCAAACGCATGCCATTTCTCCTCAGTCGTGAATTCCCGCGAAACCCCTCCGCGAATGGGCGCAGTGTCCCGACGCCGCGAGGCGGCCGCCATCGGCCATTCGGATGAGACAGCGTGACTTCTTCACAGGTGCAGGAACTGGCTTTGCGGCTACGCTGCAGCCCCATGCGTCCGATGCCCCCCGCCCTGCTCCGCGCGACCCGCCTTCTGGCCGGGCTGCTCGCCGCCTGGCTGCTCGCCGCCGCATGGCCGGCGGGCGCAGCCGATGCCCTGCCCGGCGTACAGACGGTGGACGCGGCGGTATTCGACGCCCCCGGCCGCGCACCCGAGAGGGTGGCGTTGCCAGACACCTGGGCGCACCGCAGCGTCGACCGCGGAACGCCCGGACGCTACCGGTTCGGGTTCGAGCTGGCAAAGGTGCCGCAGGAGTCGCTGGCACTGACTTTCACCCGGCTCAGCAGCCACCACCAGGTGTATGTGAACGACGCTCTGGTGGCCGGCCACGCGCAGGGACCGCGCGAGTCCAACCCCGGCGTGCCGGTGCCCACGCTGATCAGCGTGCCGCCGTCGTTTCTCAGGGCCGGGCACAACACGGTGGTGGTCGAGGTGCGCTACGTGATGCGCGCCGGGCTGTCGCAGGTGAACGTGGGCCCGATGTCTGCCCTGCGCCAGGACCACCAGCGCTACCTGCTGTCCCGCGTGGCACTGCCGCAGGCCCTGAACCTCGGCGCCGCCGCGCTGGCGCTGTTCATGATGCTGATCTGGTGGCTGCGGCGCAGCGAGGTCGCGCTCGGCAGCTTCGGTGCGCTGGTGCTGCTGGGCTCGGTGCGCAACTACAGCTACTTCCTCGACACCGCCGTCACGTCGGCGCGCGCATCGGACTGGATCTTCTACACGGCCAACGTCGCCAGCGCGGTGCTGCTCGGTGTGTTCGCACAGGCCTTCGCCGGCGTGCGCTGGCCGCGCTACACCCGCGCGCTGCTTGCGGCGCTCGTGGTGCTGCCGGCGCTCGGCGCCTGGGCTGCGTGGCATGGCGAGCTGCAGGTGGTGCGCGGCTACACCTACCCGCTGATGCTGGCCGCCTGCATGCCGGTGCTGTGGCTGTGCGGCCGCCGGGCGTGGTCGCACGGCGGCTGGTCGGCGGCGGGCCAGGCGCTGGGCATCGGCGCGATGCTCGCAGCCGTCGGCCATGACTACGCGATGCAGACCGCCAACTGGCTGCCCATCACCCATGGCTTCTGGATCCCCTACGTGATGCCGTTGACGCTGGGGCTGTTCTCGCTGGCGCTGCTGCACCGCATGGTCAAGGCGATGGGCGAAGTGGAAGCGCTCAACACCGAACTGGAGGCACGCGTGGCGACCCGCACGCGCCAGCTGGAGCAGGCCAATGCCGCCAAGACGCGCTTTCTGGCGTCGGCCAGCCACGATCTGCGCCAGCCGCTGGTGACGATCGGCCTGCTGGTCGGCCTGGTCAAGGACAGCAGCGAGTCGGCGCGCATGCGCCAGATGATGGACCGCGTCGACGAGGCCGTGGGCGCGATGGAAGGCCTGCTGACCGGCCTGCTCGACCTGTCGCAGCTGGACTCCGGCACGGTGCAGGCCCACCGGGCCGCGGTGCGCGTGGCCGACCTGTTCGATGCGATCGAACTGCACGAGCAACCGGCTGCGGCGCTGAAAGGGCTGCGCCTGCGCCTGCGCCCGACCCCCGCGGTCATCGAATCCGACCCGGTGATGCTGGACCGCATCGTGCGCAACCTGGTCAGCAATGCCGTGAAGTACACCGAACGCGGCGGCGTGCTGGTGGCGGCGCGCCGCCGCGGCGACAAGGTGCGCATCGAGATCCACGACACCGGCATCGGCATTTCCGAGGAGCACCGGCAAGCGGTGTTCCAGGAGTTCGTGCAACTCGACAACCCGCAGCGCGAGCGCTCGCGCGGCATGGGGCTGGGGCTGGCGATCGTGCAGCGTACGGCAGCGATGCTCGGGCACGAGATCGGGCTGCGCTCGCAGCCCGGCCGCGGCTCGTGCTTCTGGGTCGAGGTGCCGGCCGCGCAACGCGCCCCGTCCGCGGCACCGGCGCAGCAGCCGGTCCCCCGCCTGCAGGGGCGGCGCGTGCTGTTGGTCGAGGACGACCCGACGGTGCGCGAAGCCATGGTGGCGCGGCTGCAGTCCTGGGGCGCGCAGGTGTACCCCTGCACCTCGCTCGCAGACCTGCGACGATGGTTGGCGCAGGCCGGTGACCTGCGGCTCGACCTGCTGCTGTCCGACTACCGGCTGCCCGACGGCGACGGCCTGCAGGTGCTGGCCGAGGTGCGCGCTCGTTTCGGCGCCGTGCGGGCCTTGGTGGTGACCGGAGACACCGGCCCGGAAGAACTCGGCCGCCTGCACGAGGCCGGTGTGCAGGTGCTGCACAAGCCCTTCCGGGGCGACGCGCTGCTGCAGGCGCTGCAGGCCTGACGACTCAGCCGCCCATCGCGGAGGCTTGCAGCCGCAGGCCCAGCCGTGCCGCCGCCACCACCGCCTGGGTGCGCGAATTGGCCCCCAGCTTGCGGAAGATCGCCGCGAGATGCGTCTTGACGGTCGACTCCGACAACCCGAGGTCGCGGCAGATGGCCTTGTTGGGTTTGCCTTCGATCAGCAGGCGCAGCACGTCGCCCTGGCGCGGCGACAGGCCCAGCGAGTCGACGCTCTCGGCCGCCTCGGGCACGCCGGGCACGGGAGCGGGCTGCAGCGCCAGCACGCTGGCCGGCAGGTAGACGCCGCCGCCCATCATCTGGCGCAACGCGCGCAACAGTTCGCCATGCCGCGTGGTCTTGGGCAGGAAGCCGGCCGCGCCGAGGTCGATGGCGGCGAGGATGGTCGCAGGCCGTTCATCGGCCGACATCACGACGCAGGTCGCTTCGGGGCTGGCCTCGCGCAGGCACTGCAAGGCCTGCATGCCGTCGCTGTCGGGCAGGCCCAGGTCGAGCAGCACCCAGCTCACCGCGGGCTCGGCGGCCACGGTGGACAGCGCCGCAGCCAGGCTGTGAGCCTGCAGCACCTCGGCGTGCGGAAACTCCTGCGCGAACAGCAGGGCCAGACCATCGAGAAACAGCGGATGGTCGTCGACCAACAGGATCTTCATCGACGGGCATTCGGGAAACGGGATCAGGCGAGATTGTCCATCGGCCCGCGCGGCCGAGGGTGCGGCTATCGCGCTGCGCTGTGCGTGCGGATCCAGTGCGAGAAATCCGCCTCGGCAAGCTCGCCGGAGGCGACGGACATCATGGTCGGCGTCGCTTGCCGGCGTCGCAACAAGCTTGTGCCCATTCAGCAGCAGAAACAGACGCACGGCAAGAATGGCGCAACGCTTGTTGGCGTGGACGAAGGGACGATTCTTCGCCAAGCCGACGCGTGGGCTGCGGCCAAGTCCGCCAGGGGCGGCCATACGCGGCGATACTAGCCGACTCAGCGCGCGCTCACACGCCGAAACGTCTCGCTTTCATGACCCAACCCCAGACCTCCCCTGCCCCGACGCTGTCGCGCGGCCTGCACTTCGACGTGCTGAAGACCGAAGGCCACGCGCGCCGCGGCCGGCTGACCTTGAACCACGGCGTGGTCGAGACGCCGATCTTCATGCCGGTGGGCACCTACGGCACCGTCAAGGGCGTGATGCCGCGTTCGCTCGAAGAAATGGGCGCGCAGATCATCCTCGGCAACACCTTCCATTTGTGGCTGCGCCCCGGGCTGGACGTGCTGCAGCAGTTCGGCGGGCTGCACCGCTTCGAGGGCTGGCACAAGCCCATCCTCACCGACAGCGGCGGCTTCCAGGTGTGGAGCCTGGGCGACATGCGCAAGATCAGCGAAGAAGGCGTGAAGTTCGCGTCGCCCGTCAACGGCGACAAGCTGTTCCTGACGCCGGAGGTGAGCATGCAGATCCAGCGCGTGCTGAACTCCGACATCGTGATGCAGTTCGACGAATGCACGCCCTACCTGATGGGCGACAAGCAAAGCGGCCACATCACCACCGAGAAGGAAGCGCGCGTCTCGATGGAGCTGAGCCTGCGCTGGGCCAGGCGCTGCCAGGCCGAGTTCGAGCGGCTGGCCAACCCCAACGCGCTGTTCGGCATCGTGCAGGGCGGCATGTACACCAACCTGCGCGACGAATCGCTCGCCGGCCTGGAGGCGCTGGACTTCCCCGGCCTGGCGGTCGGCGGCTTGAGCGTCGGCGAACCCAAGGCCGAGATGCTGCGCGTGCTGGAGCACATCGGCCCGCAGCTGCCGGCGCACAAGCCGCACTACCTGATGGGCGTGGGCACGCCGGAAGACCTGGTCGACGGCGTGGCCCACGGCATCGACATGTTCGACTGCGTGATGCCGACCCGCAATGCGCGCAACGGCCACCTGTTCACGCGCTATGGCGACCTGCGGCTGCGCAACGCGCGCTACAAGACCGACGAGCGGCCGGTCGACGAAAGCTGCGGCTGCCACACCTGCACGAACTTCAGCCGCGCCTACCTGCACCACCTGGACCGCTGCGGCGAGATGCTGGGGCCGATGCTGACCAGCATCCACAACCTGCACTACTACCTGAACCTGATGCGCGAAGTGCGCGAGGCGCTCGATGCCGGGCGCTTCACCGCGTTCCGCCGGCAGTTCGCCGAGGATCGCCAGCGCGGGGTCTGAGCCCCGCGTTCAGGATCACACCGCGTGCTGCTCGAGCACGTAGCTGGCGCCGTCGTATTGCGCCAGCGCCTGCGTGAGCCAGGGCATCACGCCCTGCAGCGTGTCGTGCAGCACCCACGGGGGGTTGATCACGAACAGGCCGCTGCCCACCAGGCCGAAGCCGTCGACGCCTGGGCGCTGCACCGTCATGCGGACATGCAGCCAGCCCTTGGGGGCAGCCCCCTTCAAACGCTGCGGCAGCTGCTGCGACTCCAGGCGCGGCAGCTGCGGGTACCACACCATCACGACGCCTTCGGCAAAGCGCTTCATCGCGTCGCGCACGGTGTTCACCACCAGCCCGTAGTCGGCCTTCATCTCGTAGGGGGGGTCGATCAGCACCGCGCCGCGACGTGACGGCGGCGGCAGCTGGGACTTCAAGCCGCTGAAGCCGTCACCGTGGTGCACCTCGGTGTGCGGCTGCGTGCCGAAGTGCTGCGCCAGCAGCTTGAGGTCGGTCGGGTGCAGCTCCCACAGGCGCAGCCGGTCCTGCGGGCGCAGCAACTGCAGCGCCAGCGCCGGCGATCCGGGGTAGTGCTTCAGCGTGCCGCCGGGGTTGTGCAGCCGCACCTGCTCGACGTAGTCGGCCACGGCCGGCGGCAGGTCGTCACGCTCCCACAGGCGCGCGATGCCGTTCTCGAACTCGGCATTGCGCTGCGCATGGCGGCTTTGCAGCTTGTAGGCGCCGGCGCCGGCATGGGTGTCGATCAGCCAGTAAGGCTTGTCTTTCTCGCCCAGATAGCGCAGCACCTGCACCAGCACCAGGTGCTTGAGGACGTCGGCATGGTTGCCCGCGTGGAAGGCGTGTCGGTAGGCGAGCATACGTGGACCCAGGGTTCAGCAGGGCCTCACTGTAGCGCCTCACCAGAACTGCCACCGCCCGGTCGCCACCACCCACGCGCCGAGCACGCCATTGGTCACCGCATGGGCGATTACCGGCACCCACAGCTTGCCGGTGTGGCGGTACAGCAGCGCATAGGCCAGCCCGGCGACGAGGGCCGCGAGCCACAGCGTGTGCGCGAGCACGAACACGCCGGTCGACAGCAGCACGGCCTTCGCGCCGACGCGGCGCGGGTCGACCGCCTCGAACTGCGGCCGCTCGATCCAGCGCATCAGGAACGAGCGCCAGAACAGCTCTTCCATCAGCGGCACGAGCAAGGCCGCCCCGACCCAGCGCACGAGGATCAGCGGCCAGTCCAGCCGGCCCTCGGCGTCGAGCGGGACGAAGCTGGCGCTCGGCTCGCCCAAGGTCATCCACGGCGCGTCGAGCACGATCCACAGCCCGAACACCGCAAGGCCGGTGACGACGGCCAGGCCCCATTCCTTCGCGTCCGGTGCCGTACCGCGCGCCAGCTCGGCATAGTCGCGCCAGAACCAGACCAGCGTGGCGCCCACCAGCAGCACGGTGAGGCCGTAGACCCAGCGCGCATCGAAGGCGGCGCCCTCGGGCACCGCGCCGCGCACGGCGAGCAGCACCATGAACAACGCAAATGGAATCACGCGCGCGAGCGTGGCGCGGGACAACTGCAACGGCATGAACACCCCTGAGCTCATTGTTTGGGGCCAAGGATGCCCCAGCTTGCGGCTCCTGCCGATGTCAATTGGTAATCAGGGACCACGCGTTCGCGGGGGGTGGTGTCGACGAGCGAGCTCTCACTTACGCGGCGAGCAACTGTTCCACCCGCTCACGCAGGCCCGCGGGGCTGACGTTTTCGGGGGCCACGGCCGCACCGGCCACCAGTCCCACGCGGCTGAACAGGCCGCGCCGGAACGGCCGCACCATGGCCGTGCCCTGCTCGATGCGCGAGAAGAACGAGCCCCACAGGTTCTGCAGCGCGACCGGCACCACCGGTACCGGCTGCTGCTCGAGGATCTTCATGATGCCACCCTTGAACTCCTGCAGCGTGCCGTCGCGGGTGATCGCGCCTTCGGGGAAGATGCACAGCAGGTCGCCGTCGCGCAGCACGCGCTCGGCCTCGGCGAATGCGCGCTCGTAGGTGGCCGGGTCGTCCTTCTGCGACGCGATCGGAATCGCCTTGGCCAGCTTGAACAGCCAGCCCAGCACCGGGATGCGGAAGATGCGGTGGTCCATGATGAAGACGATGGGCCGCGGGCTGGCCGCCATCAGCAGGATCGCGTCGACGAAGCTGACGTGGTTGGCGACCAGGATGGCCGCGCCCTGCACCGGGATGTGCTCGTCGCCGCGCACCTTGAAGCGGTAGATGCAGCGCGAAGCGATCAGCGCGACGAAGCGCAGCAGGTATTCGGGCACCAGCAGGAAGATGTAGAAGCCGACCACCACGTTGAGCAGGCCCACCGCCAGGAAGACCTGCGGGATCGTCAGCCCCAGCTGCAGCAGCGCGCCGCCCAGCACGGCGCTGGCGATCATGAACAGCGCATTGAGGATGTTGTTGGCCGCGATGATGCGTGCGCGGTGGCTCGCCGGCGATCGCAGCTGGATGAGCGCGTACATCGGCACGCTGTAGATGCCGGCGCTGAAGGCCAGCAGGGCCAGGTCGATCATCACGCGCCAGTGCGCGGCGCGTTCGACAAAGCCGGCCAGCGTGTAGGCCGCACCGCCGCCCAGGCCGCGTGACGCAAAGTACAGGTCGACCGCGAACACGCTCATGCCGATCGCGCCGACCGGCACCAGGCCGATCTCGACGTGGCGGCGCGACAGCGTCTCGCACAGCAGCGAACCGGTCGCGATGCCGACCGAGAACACCACCAGCAGCAGCGAGGCCACCTGCTCGTCGCCGTGCAGCACGTCTTTCGCGAAGGCGGGAAACTGCGACAGGAAGACGGCACCGACGAACCACATCCACGAGATGCCCAGGATGGAGCGGAACACCGACTTGCTCTCGGACGCGAGCTTCAGGTTGCGCCAGGTTTCCGACACCGGGTTCCAGTTGATCACCAGCGCCGGGTCGGTCGACGGCGATGCGGGCACCTTCAGCGACGCCAGCCAGCCGAGCAACGCCAGCCCGATGCAGCTCCAGGCCACCCAGCGTGCACCGACCTCGGGGATCGCGATCAGCAGGCCGCCAGCGACGTTGCCGAGCAGGATGGCGACGAAGGTCCCCATCTCGACCATGCCGTTGCCGCCGGTCAGCTCGCGCTCGTTCAGGTGCTGCGGCAGATAGGCGTACTTGACCGGGCCGAACACCGCCGACTGCAGCCCCATCAGGAAGATGCAGGCCAGCAGCAGCGGCACCTGCTGCGCATGGAAGCCCCATGCGGCCAGCACCATCACCGCCACCTCGAGCAGCTTCAGCCCGCGGATCAGCGTGGCCTTGTCGTGCTTGTCGGCCAGTTGCCCGCTGGTGGCCGAGAACAGCAAGAAGGGCAGGATGAACAGCGCGCCGATCACGAGGCCCGCCATCTCGCCCGGCAGCCAGCTCACCTGCAGCTGGTAGGTCACCAGCACCGTGAACGCGAACTTGAACAGGTTGTCGTTGCCGGCGCCCAGGAACTGGGTCCAGAAGAAAGGCGCGAAGCGGCGCTGCCGAAGCAACGCGAACTGGCTGGAATGCTGTGTATCTGCGCTCACGAAGAGACTCCTGGGGGCTGTTTCATGCGGGACGGCTCGTATTCGAACGGAAACCGGCGCGTTTGGGGCTCAGGGCGTCCACCAGTAACGCACGAGATGGAAATACACGGGTGCGGCAAACGCCACGGAATCGAGCCGGTCGAGCACGCCGCCGTGGCCTTCGATCAACGAGCCCCAGTCCTTGGCGCCGGCATCGCGCTTGATCGCCGACATCACCAGGCCGCCCAGGAAGCCCATCAGGCAGACCGCGAACGACAGCGCCGCCGCCTCGGCCGGCGTGAAGGGCGTGACGCCGTGCAGTGCAGCCCCGAGCGCGGTGGCACTGAGGATGCCGCCGACAGCGCCCTCGACCGTCTTGGACGGCGACAGCCGCGGCGCCACCGGGTGCCGGCCGGCGAGCTTGCCCCAGACGTACTGCAGCACGTCGCTGGCCTGCACCACCAGCACGAGGTAGGCGATCAGCAGCAGGTTGCGGCCTTCGAAGCCGGGAATGTCGAGCAGCATCAGCGCCGGCACGTGCGAGATGCAGAAGACGCAGATCATCAGGCCCCACTGGGTCTTGGCGGCCCGCTCGAGGAAACGCGTGCCGTCGCCGAGCAGTGCCGCCGTGATCGGCAGCACCAGAAAGGCATACACCGGGATGAAGATCGAATACAGGCCGTACCAGTCGATGCCGATCAGCAGGTATTGCATGGGCAGCGCCACCGCATAGGCCAGCACCTGCACGATGCGCTCGGGCGGCATGGCCGACACGCGCGTGTACTCGCGCAACGCCACGGCCGACAGCAACGCGAACAGCCCGATCACGCCCCAGGCGCCGAGCCAGAACGCCACCGCCAGCACGCCCACCATCACCCACCAGGCGTGGATGCGTGCGTTGAGGTTGTCGATCGCCGCATGGGGCCCGGCGGCCGCGACGCGGCGCTTGAGCGACCAGCCGATCGCGGTGGCGACGACCAGCACGCCCCCCACACCGGCAAACAGCAACGTGGCTTGTGTCGGCAGTGACATGGCGCGGTGGCTCCTTTTGTGGGTCAGGCGGCAGCCTGCAAGGCGTGCGCCACCGCGGCAGCGCACAGGGTCGCGGTGCCGGCTGCCGCCCACGCGAGAGCACGTCGCAACAGCCGCAACCCGCCTCGGGCCCGCTCGGCCACGCTGCGCGCTGCGGATGCACGCCCCGCATCGGACAGCCACTGGTCGAAGCACTGCACCGCCTGTGCGGGGTCGTCCTGTGCGGCCCACCAACGGAACACTGCGGCGTCGAAGCCGGCGCGCGCGGCGTAGATCGCTGCCACGCCATGCATGGCCAGGGCGGCACACAACACGCCCACCCACAGGATCGACGGCGGCCGGGCGACCCACCAGCCGAGCACCAGCACGCTCAGCGCGCCGCTCCAGCGCAGCAGCGCAGACGAGGTCGACAATGCGGCCGCCGTGTGGGCCAGCAGGTGGCGGTCGGCACCCGTCATGCCGCACGCTCCGCAGGCAGACAGACGGTTTCGGCGGCCTCGACGATCGCGTCCCAGTGGTCGGGGCCCAGCCTCACCCGGGGCCGGGCGGCGTGCAGCAGCGCATGAGCCTGGCACTTGTCCTTCGCGCGGCCGGTGGCCAGCAGCCAAGCCGCCACCGCGCTGGCGCTGCGCGCATAGCCCAGCGCACAGCACACCCACACGGGCCCCTGCGCCCGCAGGCGCTCGATGCCCTGCACGGCCTCGCGCAGCTGCTGGGCGGTCGGCGCCGTCAGGTCGAGCACCGGCACGCGCAGGCTGGGGCGCAGCAACGCCAGCGGCAGCGGCAGCTCGGCACACAGATCGACGATGCCGGTGTGCGGCTCGGCCGCCAGTTCGCGCGCGCGGGGCAGGCGCGACAGCCACACGCCCGGCGCCACTTCGGCGCGCGGCGCATCGCGGCGCGTCCACCAGCGCGAATTGAGCCAGGCGGCCGCCAGGTACGGCCCCAGCAGCCAGCGCGCGGCCATGCTCATGCGCCCGCTCTCGCTCTTCTGGAACCGCCACGGGTCGCCGCAGAGATAGAGGCTGCAGATCAGCAAGGCCGACCCGGCCGACCAGCACAGCACGATGCCGGCGAGACCGAGCACGGCCGACGCCGGCACGGCGTCGAGCGCTGCCGCATGGCCGACGAGCGCGATGCCGGCCACCAGCAGCGCCACACCGCCGGCGCCGTAGCGCACCGCGAGCCGCACCCGCCGCGGCGTCAGCGGCCGCGACCGCAGCGTGGCCCAGCCGCTGTCGCGGTGGTGCAGGTCGAGCGGGAACAGCGCCACGCACAGCCAGCCCAGCCACAGTCCGGCGGGGATGTCGATGAAATGATGCTGGTAGGTCGTCAGCACCGAGACGCCGATCAGCGTGAACCAGGCATGGAAGGCCCAGCGCCAGGCGCCACGCAGCACGCGGGTGTAGAGGCTCCACAGGATCACCATCAGCGCGATGTGCAGTGACGGCGCCTGGTTGTAGGGCTGGTCGAAGCTGGTCAGCGCGGCGAACATCCAGCCGGCCCAGCCATCGGACGCCGGTCGCTCGAACGTGAATTGCAGCGGCCACAACAGGAAGCAGGCGACCGCGAACAGCTGGGCCACCAGCAGCCGGCAGCCGTGCGCGTCGATTTCGTGCTTCGAACGCGCGACGAACAGCGACAGCCCGTAGAACGCGTTGAGGCTCCAGTACGGCAGGATGGTCCACGCCAGAAAGGGCAGGTGCTGCTCCCACGCGAACGCGAGCGAGGGCACGTCGGCGCGCTGCGCC
Source organism: Caldimonas mangrovi (assembly GCF_023721835.1). Classification (GTDB taxonomy): domain Bacteria; phylum Pseudomonadota; class Gammaproteobacteria; order Burkholderiales; family Burkholderiaceae_C; genus Caldimonas; species Caldimonas mangrovi. The sequence goes on from NZ_JAMKFE010000014.1 coordinate 55,168, forward strand.
GCCAAGTGGTTGGACAGCCCGTAGCTGAGGTAGAAGAACGGCGCCAGCGCGGCCAGCCATGCCGCCGAGCGCGCCCACGAACCGGGCGCGGACAGGGCCGGAACCAGCGCGCTCATGACGTCCTCCGGCGCGCCAGCGACACGGTGAAGATGCCCCACTCGTCGATGCGCTGCTCGGTCTTCTCGAAACCCGCCTCGTCCACCAGCTGGTCCATCTCGGCCTGCACGCGCCGGCGCATCACCCACGCCTGGCCGGCACGGTGGCTGGTCAGCGCCCGCGCGATCAGCTCGAGCTGCGGGTGCCAAGGCTGGCCGGTGTAGACCAGCCAACCGCCTTCGGGGACGGCGTCGGCGATGCCTCGCAGCGAGCGCAGTACCTGCTCGTTGTCGTCGAACAGCTCGTACAGGCCGGAAACGATCGCCAGTGTCGGCCGCGGCAGCACCTGCGCCAGGCTGGCGCGGTCGAACGCGTCGCCCTGCTCGAAGCGGGCGATGTCGGCCAGGCCTTTGGTGCGGATCAGGGCCGAGCCTTCCTGCACGTTGAGTTCGCTGTAGTCACGCAGCAGGATGGCGTCGGGCCGCGTGGCCAGGTCGGCCTGCAGCGCGTCGAGCACATAGCGGCCGTGGCCGGCGGCGACGTCGAGCACATGCACGGGCCGGCCGTCGGCGCGCAAGCGCTGCATCGCGATGCGCTGCAGTTCCTCGACATGCAGCTTGCGCTGGCGGATGCCGCGCCAGCCGATCGAATCGAGATAGGCGCGATCGATCGCGCGCCCGACCAGCGACGCACCCTGCGCCTGGTTGCGGTAGACGTAGTCGAGCGTGGAGCCCGAGTCGAAGCCGGTGTCGTGGCCCAGGCGGATGCCGCGCGACAGCCGGCCTCCCAGTTTCAGCGACAGCCGCGTCGCGGCCCAGTACAGGCCGCGCGGCGACCACCGCGGCAGCGGCCGGTGCAAGGCCTGTGCTTCGTCGTGGGTCGGGCCGCGCCGATGCGCGTCGAGCAGCTCGGGCACGGGTGCCGGCGCGGCATACCGTTCGAGGATGAAGCGGCGCGCCAACGCCAGCGCCGGGCCGCGCCCGGCCTCGCCCAGCGTGTCGTGGAAGAAGCCGGGCAGCACGTGCTTTTCCTTCACGCTCGACGACAGGCGCTCGAAGTAGCGGTGCTGCGGCGCATGGTGCACGACCCAGTCGCTGCCCGAGATGAACAGCTGCGTCGGCACATGGATCGCCGCGGCGTCGTCCACCACCCGCTCGGCCGCCTCGTACAACCCCAGCAGCACCTTGACCGAGATCGGCCGCGTGATGTGCGGGTCCTGCCCGTAGGAGGCGATGCGCTGCACGTCGTGGGTCAGGAACTTCGCCTTGACATAGCTGTTGACGACGAAGTCGCCGAACAGCTTGTGCATCAGCTTCAGCCCGGCCCGGGCAAACGGCACGTAGAGCTTGACCTTGAAGGCCGGCGACGCGAGCACCATGCCGCGGATGCGGGGCGCGTAGTCGTGCGCCCAGGTCGCCGCCAGCACCGCGCCGACCGATTGCGCCACCACGACGACGGACGCCGGCTCGAAGCCGTGCACCGATTCGAGGTGCTGCACGAAAGTGTGCAGGTCGCGCACCGAGGTGGCGAAGCCGGGGCTGTGCCCCCGTTCGCCGGGCGAGCGGCCGTGCCCGCGCGCGTCCCACGCGAAGAAGGCGTGGCCGGGCAGATCGAGTTCGTCGACCAGGTGCGACATGCGGCCCGAATGTTCGTGGCCGCGGTGCAGCAGGATCACCGCGCCGGTGGCCGGCGCCTGCAGCGCAGGCCAGTAGCGGTAGAAGAGTTCGTGGGCGTCGTGCGTGCGAAAACGGTGTTCGCTTTGCTGGCGCTGTGTCGGGTATTCCATGCCTTCCCTCTCTTGCCGGTGCGTGCCCGGTGGGGCCGCAATGTCTTTTGCAGTGGTTGGATCAGCGTGCGGCCGCTTCGCGCAGGCCGTGGCGGACGCGGTTGGCGGCGGTGGCCAGGCCGAGCACGGCCAGCAGCGGCATCAGGGCGGCGGTCCAGGCCGGCAAGGCACCACCGAGGCCGACCCAGGCGCCGAGTGCGCCGAACGCCAGGGCCCGGTCGCTCTTGCCCAGAGGGCCGTCGTAGCGCCGCGACGCGCCGACCAGCGGCCCCAGCACGCCGGCGTATTCGGCGAGCAGTGCGGCCAGCACGACGGCGCCGACCCCCCAGGGCCCGAACGGGGCGATCACTGCAAAGGGCAGGTACAGCGCCGCGTCGGACACCGCGTCGCACAGCTCGTTGAGGTAGGCGCCGAGCGCCGTCTGCTGGCCGTGTTCGCGGGCCAGCATGCCGTCGATCGCGTTGAACGCCATGCGCAGCAGCATCCACAGCGGCACCAGCAGAAAGCCGCTGGCTCCGCCGCCCGGCGGCTGCAAGGCGAGCCATGCGCCCAGTGCGATGGAGAGGGCCGCAGCAGCCAACGTGACGTGATTGGCCCGTACCCCGTGGCGGGCCAGCCGGCCGACCCACGGGCGCAGCCGCTGCTGGAACGCCGGCTTGAGCTGGTAGAGCGTCATGTGCCCTCCCGCCTGACGCATACCGGCGCCGGAATCGCGACCCCGGGTAACTGTGCTGCCCTCATGACCCTGCCCCGTCTTGTCTGGCCCACGCTGAGCGCGGTGCCTGTTCTGTGTGTGGGCGACTGTACACGGCTCCCTCCCGCGGCTGCAGGTGCCGGCGCGACTCGAACACCCCCGCATTCAGGCGGGCATTGCCGGTGCGCAGCTGGCGTTTCAGCACGAAGTCGAACAGCAGCGGGTTGTGCTCGCGGATCGCGTCGAGTACCGGGACGGCATCGGCTTTCAGCAGGCCGGCAGCGGCCAGCCGCTCGGCCGAGTACAGCGGCATCACGCCAGGCAGCGGGTAGTCCGAGCCATGCAGCAGGCGCGGGTGCCAGTCGTCGCGCGTCAGCACCGTGCGCCACACCGCGGGCGGGCGGTTGACCTGGAACACCGCCGACACGTCGGCCAGCAGCCGGTCGCGCCAGGCCGGCTCGTCCATCAGCCGCGCCCACAACTCGAACGCCGCGCGCCGGGGCCGTGAGCGCCGGTCGAGGTCGCGCGCATGGCCGAGCGACGCGGCATGCGCGACGATCACCCGCACACCGGCTTCCAGCGGAGCCCGCACCAGCAACGGGTTGCCGAAATCGTCGCGGCCGGCGCCGGGCACCGCCTTCTCCTCGCCGCAGTGCACGATCAGCGGCACCTCGTGTCGCGCCAGCAGCTCGTAGACCGGCCGGCAGCGCGGATGGCGCAGATCGATGTTCATCGCGCTCGGCAGCCACTTGACGGCGACCGCGCCGCCCGCGATCGCCGCCTGCAGGCACGCCACCGCATCGGCACGGTACGGATGCACCGAGGCGACCCAGCGCAGGCGCTCGGGTGCGCCCGCGCTGATGCGTGCGGCGTAGTCGTTCGGCACGTGGAAGGTGGTCCAGTCCTGATGCTCGCGACCGGCCTCGTCGCAGGCATGGTCGAACGCGAACAGGCACCACTGCACGCCGGCAGGGAAGTCCTGCATCAATGTCGCCAGGCGCTCGACATAGGCGCGGTCGACCGAGGCGGCCGCGCCGGGCACGCAGGCCGCATTCAGGATCGCGTGGCGGCGCAGCACCTCGCCCGGGTGCCACCACTGGTGCATCTGCGCGTGCACGCGGCAGCCGGAGCCGCTGTCGCCGGTGCCGAGCAGGTGGGCATGCGCGTCCCACACCTGCGCCGGGTCGATGCCGTCCCAGGCCGACAACACCAGGTCGTGCTGCGCCAGTTCCCGCGGCAGCGGTCCCCGACACGGATTGCGCCAGCCGCCGCGCGGTGCGGCGGTGCCGACCGCCAGCGCAGTGAAGAGGCCGGTCGCGAGCGCGGCCGAGCAGCACAACAGGTGGCGGCGGTTCATCGCACCACCTCTTCGTGCCGGCCGAGGCCGCTGCGCTCCAGCCAGCGGAACACCGAATCGACCGTCACGGTCTCGATACGGTCGGCATAGCGCTTGTCGTTGGGGTGATCGTCGAAGGCGATGTTGGCGGCCGTCATGCGCCCGCCCAGCCGCGTCAGCGCGCCGATGCGCAGCGTGGTCGGCCGGTAGTCCTGCAGCTTCAACCAGGCCTGCGCCTGCTCGCGGTTGCGCACGGCCGGCTCCAGCGCCGAGGCGAGCGTCTCGATGGCCCACTGGTTGGACTGCTGATAGCGCACCGACCAGGGGTAGGCCACCATGTTGTAGGCCGGCGTGTGGAGCGTCGTGGCGCGGCGGTTGTCGCGCAGCGCCGCCAGCAGCGGCTGCTGCACCCGGGGCGTGAGCGGCACGATGCCCGCCTCGAAGACGTGCAGGTCGTCGAGGAAAAACTCGGCGAAGCCCTGTCGGTACACCGCCGCACGTGCCGTGCCGCAATGGTTGAGCTTGTGCACCACGCGCCAGACCGGCCGGCCGGCCTGCTCGTCGCGGTAGGCCAGGCCCAGGTGCGAGTACCGCAGGCCGTAGCGGCTCAGGTCCTGCCCGTTGCGGGCGATCACCGCGACCTGGGCGCCGGAGGCCTCGAGCCGGCGAGCCGTGTGCTCGGCCAGCGCCAGGCCCTGCTGCAGCGTCTGCAGGGACAGGGGCCTGGACTGGCAGGAGCGGCCGGCCTGCGCGGGACCCGCAACAAGCGCTGCTGCCAGGGCCAGCGCGGTGAAGACATGGGAGGTCATCGAATGCCTTCGCTCAGTGCGTCAGCCGCTCGTTGTGGAGCAGCGACGCGCCGATCTGGTTGGGAATGAAGGCGATCGCCTCGCCGGCGGCCGACAGCACCCAGCCGGCTGCCAGCGCCGTGACGGTGACGGCCGTGCCGACCGCCAGCGAGGCCGCACCGGCCGCGTTGGCACTGAGCCGCACGGTGGCGTGGGCGCCGTCGGAGGCCCGCTCCAGCACCCACACGGTGCCTTCGGCCGAAACGTCGACGGCAGCCACCGTCAGCATCACCCCACCGGACAGCAGCATCGCGGGTGCGGCAAGCGACACCGCCACCGGCAGCGCCGACAGCGCGCTGGCCTCAGAGGCGGTCGAATGGGCCTGCGCCGGGCGCGCCAGGCCGATGCAGGAGATGGCGAGGATCTGGGCCGCCAGCGCGGCGGACAGGACGAACGTGCGTTTGCTCATGGCAGGCTCCTTCAGCGGACGCGGGTTCACTGCGGCTCGGACGGCGCAGCGCGGCGCTGCAGGCGCGCTTCGGCGAGGTCGGCTTCGTGCGCGTCGCGCAGCGTCTTGGCCAGCGTGAAGACGTTGGAGATCAGGAACAGCCAGCACACGCCCAGGTAGGCCTTGTAGGTCGGGTTGATCTCCATGCGCCACAGTCCCCAGCCCGTCAGCGACATCGCGAGCGCGAAGCCGCCCCAGACCACCAGCTTCCACATCGGCGTGTCGGCCGGCCGGGCTTCGTTGTCGCGCACGAACTTCGCCAGCGCGAATGCGGTCGAGAGACAGAACACGTAGCCCATCACCATGAATGCGCGGTGGATGTCCTCGCCCGGCAGGTAGGCCAGCCCGGTGGCGCACAGCGTGGCGGCGGCGCCGAAGGCAATCCAGACCTGGGCCTTCCAGGCCTTGGTGTCGCGACGGATGACGGGGGTCGTGTGATGCATGGAGCCCTCGGGGCTGTTGAACATGGGGCGGATGTTCGGGCCGAGGGCGATCAAGATCAATCAAACGACACTATGTAGCACCGCCTTGGCCATTCGGTATCGAATAACGATGCTCAATTACTGATGGGTGTGGCACAGGGTCATCGACCTCCATGACCTCGTACCGGTTGCGACCGGCCCGCTTGGCCCGGTACAGGCAGTCGTCGGCCAGGCGGCACAGCAGCGCCGGCGACGCCGCCGCCCGGCGGTCCATCACCACGCCGACGCTGGCACCGATCGAGACGATGATCCCGTCCAGTTCGAACGGAACCGCCGCCATCTTCAGTATGGAAGCCGCAAGGCGCTCCGTCACCGCCGGGTCGGCAACGCTGCCGAGGATCACCGCGAACTCGTCGCCTCCGATCCGCGCCACGGCATCGGAGGCGCGCACGAGCCGCGACAACCTCTGGCTGAATGCACACAGCAAGCCGTCGCCCACGGCATGGCCATAGGTGTCGTTCACGGGCTTGAACCGGTCGAGATCGATCAGCAGCAGCGCCGCCGCGGCACCGCTGCGCGCCGACTCCTCGATGGCCGCCGACAGCCTCACGTCGAAACCTTTGCGGTTGAGCAGCTGGGTGAGGTGATCGAGTTGCGAAACCTGCGCCAGCTCGTCCAGCCGGCGCCGGTGCTCGGTCACGTCCTGCGTCATCACATGCACGCCGGTCACGCGCTCGTGCCGGGCGTCCCACTCGGGGCGGTAAGTCGCCTCGAAACACCGGTACATGCGCATGTGGCGGTACTCGCGTTCGAAGACGACCACCTCTCCGTTCATCGCGCGCCGCAGATGCGGCAGCACGGACAGGTACTCCTCCGGCGGCAGCACCTCGGCAAGCGGCTTTCCGGCGAGGGCGTCGCTGGTCGTGCTGTACATGTTGGCATACAGGGCGTTGGCGAAGACGAAGCGCTCCGCGCTATCGACGAAGCCGACCATCACGGGCAGGTTGTCGACCACCGCCCGCAGGCGCAGCTCGCTTTGGTGGATGTCGTCGCGAGAGCGCCGCAGTTCGTCGGCACGCAGGCGCTTGAGGCGCAGATACATGATGGAAGCGAGCAGAAACCCGACGGCCACCGCGCCGGCGATACCGGCCATCCAGGCGACGCCCCGGCCACGACTCGGGTCCACGAAGGAAATGGCCTGCCAGCCGAGCGCATCGACCGGCTGGCGGACGAGCTGCATCCTTCTCGACACGCCATCGAGGCGAACCGTCTGCGTTTCGTCGCCGGCTTGCCGGCCTTCGCTCAACGGCGCGAGAGCGTGGCCGCCATATCGCTTGGTCGCCGCAAGGGCCTGCCGCGCGGCTGCCGGCAGCGATTCGAGGGGACGGTACATCAGCGCCGGCTCCGACGACAGGAAGATCACACCGAACTCGTCGGCCACCGCGATCGACTCGAGGCCGCCGCGTCGGGACACGAACAGCGTGCGCAAATCGACTTTCACGACCACCACGCCGAGGGTCTGGCCGGCGTCGGTGACTCGGCTGGCGAGGAAATAGCCGGGTTCGCCCGTGGTGCTGCCCACGGCGTAAAAGCGGCCGAAGCCACGCTGGAGTGCGCCGGTGAAGTAGGGTCTGAAAGCGTAGTTCTGCCCGACGAAGGACGAAGGCTGGTGCCAGTTGCTCGACGCCAGGGTGTGACCCGTCGGGTCGATGACGTAGGTCGCCATGATTTCACCCCGCGCCGCGACCTCCTGGAGGAACAGGTTCGCTGCCGTCCGCGACGCCTGCTCGCCGGGCTCGCGCAGCACCGCGACCACCCGAGGATCAAGGGCGAGGATGCGCGGCAGCGATTCATGCCGTGCCAGCAAGGACGTCAGCGTGGAGGTGAACGACCTGAGCCCGTGCGACGCGCTCTCAGCCTGCGCCTGGGCCACGCGTTTCAGCGCGGCCTGGTAGGTGAGCGCACCGAACGCGATACACACGATCAAGGCGACGGCGCTGCTCCAACGCTGCCTGGACTCGTTTCGCTCCTTTGCCGCAGGGTCCATGCCCAGCCTCCTTCGTTGCTGAAGCGTACCGCCAAGCGCTCCTCGCTGGGGATTCAATTCCCTCCTGAACAGCCGGCACCTCCTGCGAGAGCCGGGTTGCCGGCACCACGGAGGCGCTTCCCCGGCGGCGCCCGCCTCGCTCTACCGCGCCAGCGTGCGGGTGAACTGTTCCTCCATCGCATTCGCTGCCGTCGAGCGCGCCGAGGCCCGGCTGCGCACGACGGCCACCTCCAGCTCGGGCAGCGACGGCAGACCATGCCGCGCGTCGAGTTGCACCAGGTGCGGCGGCACGCTGCAGCGCGTGAGCACGGCGACCGCCAGGCCGCTTTCCACCGCCGCGATCTGGCCCGCCAGGCTGGAGCTGTTGTAGACCAGCCGGTACGCCCGCCGTTGCATCGCGAGCGCGGCCAGTGCGTCCTTGCGCGCACGGCTGCCCGCCTCGTAGACGGCGACCGGCAACGGCTCGCGCCGCCAGGCTTCGTACGCGGCGGCACCCACCCACACCAGCGGCTCGCGAAACAGCAGCGTGCCGCGCCCGGGGCGGTCGCGCGAGACGAGCGCCAGGTCGATTTCGGCCCGATGCAGCCGCGGCAGCAGTGCAGTCGACTGCTCGCAGATCAGCGAGATCTCGACGCCCGGGTGCCGGGCCGCGAAGGTGCGCAGCACCGGCGCCAGGTAGGCCACCGCGTAGTCGTCTGGTACGCCGAGCGTGACGCGGCCGGTGACCGAGGGCCCGCGCAGCGCCTGTTGGGCCTCGGCGTGCGCTTCGAGGATGCGACGGGCGTGCGGCAGCAGTTGCCGGCCGGTGGCGGTGAGCGCTACATGGCGTGCGTCGCGCGTCAGCACCGGTGCGCCGACGGCCTGCTCGAGCTTTTTCAACTGCATGCTGAGCGCCGACTGCGAGCGGTGCACCAGGGGCGCCGCGGCGGTCAGCGTCCCGGCGTCGACCACCGAGACAAAGGCTCGCAGCCAGTCGAGCTGCAGATCGGAGGAGTCCATCAATTCGATCGTCGAATGGAATTTCTTCGAAGTATGCGCTTTTCATATGCATGGACGAACGGCAAAGTGCCGGCATGGACTTCGCGAATGCACGGCGGCCGGGCCGCACCGAATGGAGCGACAGCACCCGCGGCACGGCGTTGATGGCTGCCGGCGGGGTGCTGCTCGGCACGCTGGGCGTCTTCATCGAAGAGGCCGGCCAGCACCCGTTGACCGCCGTATGGTTCCGCTGCGCATTCGGCGTGCTGGCGTTGCTGGCCTGGGGCGCATGGAGCGGCCAGTTGCAGGAACTGCGGCTGCGCGGACGCGCGCTGGCGGTCGCCCTTACCGTGGGCATGCTGGTGGTGTTCAACTGGGGCCTGTTCTTCGCGGCCATCCCGCGCACGTCGATCGCGGTCGCCACGGTGGCCTTCCACGTGCAGCCGGTCTGGGTGATGGTCTTCGGCATGCTGTGGCTCGGCGAGCCGGTCTCGCCGCGACGGTTGGCGGCGGTGGCGGTCGCGCTGGCCGGCCTGGTGCTGGCCACTGGGCTGGCGGGGGGCACCGGGCGCCCGCTGGACGCCGGCTTCCTCACTGGGCTGGCGTGCGCGCTCGGCGGCTCGTTGAGCTACGCCGCCGTGACGCTGCTGGCGAAGCTCGACCGCCGCATCGGTTCCTTCGCGCTCGCGAGCTGGCAGTGTCTGGTTGGCACGGTGCTGCTGGCTGGGTGGCCGTGGTGGCACGGCTGGCCCGCTGCATCCCCGGCATGGGCCTGGCTGGCCGGGTTGGGCGTCGTGCACACCGCCCTGGCCTATGTGGTGCTCTATGCCGGCATGCGGCGCCTGCAGGCCGCACAGGTGGCGCTGCTGCAGTTCGTCTACCCGATCAGCGCCATCGTCTTTGACGCTGCCGTGTATGGCAGGTGGCTGGCACCGGCGCAATGGATCGGCGTGCTGATGATGGGTTTGGCGCTGTGGGCCGCACACGAGGCGAAGCCGACGCAGTAGCATCGCGTGCCATGAGCACGACCCTGGACCTCGTCAACGCGCTGAAGGCCGAACTGAAGGCGGCCGGCATCACCTACGCCGAACTGGCACCGCAGCTCGGCATGGCCGAGTCGAGCATCAAGCGCATCTTCGCCAAGGGCGACATGCCGCTGTCGCGCATCGACGAGATCTGCCGCGTGCTGAAGCTCGACTTCGCCGACCTGGCACGCAAGGTGGCCGACGCGCAGCCGCTGCGGCGCGAACTGACGCTGGAGCAGGAGAAGGCCGTCGTGGCCGACCGCCGCCTGATGCTGGTGGCGATCTGCTGCCTGAGCCAATGGACCTTCGAGCAGATCCTGTCGACATACACCTTCACTGAAGCCGAGGGCGTGAAATACCTGGCCCAGCTGGACCGCGTCGGCATCATCGAACTCAAGCCGATGAACCGCTACCGCCTGAAGGTCGCCAAGGGATTCCGCTGGCGTCCGCACGGACCGGTGATGCAGTACTTCCGCGAACAGGTGGTCGACGACTACTACAGCGGGGGCTTCGATGGAGAAGGCGAGATGCTGACGCTGGTGCACGGCCAGATCGGCAAGAGCCTGGCCAACCTGTTCAACGAGCGGTTGCAGCGCGTGGCGCAGGACTTCGCGCACCAACACCTGGCCGACCAGAAACTGCCGGCGGCGCAGCGCGCGCCGTACACGCTGGTGATCGGCATGCGCTCCTGGCTGTTCGCGGCCTTCCGCGACCTGAAGCGCGACAACGCAGACTGAACGAACGCCGCGCCCGGTGCCTCAGCGGCTGCGGGCGGCCGACGCCATCGTGCGCGGGTCGTCGACACGGCTGAGGTGCACCTGCGTACCGTAGCTGCGGTATTGGCGGTGCAGTTCGTTCACTTCCATCGCCAGCATCTGCGCGTCGGCAATGGCGCGATGATGGCGCTCGAGCGTGTGGCTGGCCATGTCGATCAGCTTTGCGTTGAGCGTCTTCTTCGCATGCGCCAGCAGCGCCACGACCGCCTCGCGGGGCTTGCCTTCGATGCTGTAGCTGACCGCTTCTTCGGCCGCGCTCGACACATCGGCATAGGCTTGCCGCAGGATGTTCAGGAAGACCTCCCGCCCGCGCACCGCGCAGCCGAGCAGCTCGGTGGTGGTGCGCGACACCGCGAAGCGGCGCGCCAGCAGGTCGACCTGGTGCTCGGCGTCCTCGAGCCGGACCTCGGTGACGTGCAGGCGCGACAGCAACATCAGCAGGTTGGTCGCAGCCTCGAATTCGAAGTTCGGCTCCCGGATCTCGTCCACCAGGCGCCGGACGCCGGCGACCGCTTCGCCCACCTCGCGACGCGACAGATGCAGCAGCGCCGACAGCACCGCCTCGAAGCGGCGCAGCCGCGGGCTTTGCGGTGCCTGCTGGCGCGCCACCACCATGCTGTCGAGCGAGCGCTTCAGGTTCAGCGTCTCGCCCGCGTCGAACTGCAGCGTGCCCAGCAGCACCAGCCCTTGCAGATCGAACACCTTGGAGTGCAGCCCGAGCCGGCTCGCCTTCTGCAGTGCGTCCGCCGCTTCCTTCGGGTCGCCGTAGTAGAACGCCAGCAGCCCCAGCTTCACGTGCCGGGCGACGCTGCCGGGCGTCAGCCCGCTGGCACGCCGCAGGCAGTCGATCGCCTTGTCGGACTCGCCTTCGTCGAGCAGCACCCGGCCCATGACGTCGTAGGCGTCGGCATACCCGGGCTGCTCGGTCAGCAGGCTCTCGAGCGTGCGGCGCGCCTGGAAGGCCCCGCCCGCCTCGTACTGCGTGCGCGCCAGTCCCAGGCGCGCCCACGGCAAGGCACGCACCTGCAGGATCGCCGAGAACATCTTCTGCGCCGCATGCGGCTTGCCCAGGCGCAGCCACAGCTCGGCACCGATGCGTGCTGCATGCACCCAGTTGGGCCCGTGCGTGTCGAAGCGCACCTGGCACAGCTCGGCCGCCTCGAGGAACTGCTCGGCCTCGACGTGAGTCAGGATGTCGCGCAGCGACTGCTTGCGCTGGCGGGCCTGCACCAGCCGCTCGCGCAGCGCCTGCTCGGTGTGCGGCTTGATCAGGTACGCGTCGAGTGCCGCCTCGGCCGCTTCGGCCACATGCGCGTAGCCGGCCTCGCCGGAGATCATCACCACCACGCTCGACAGCGGCAGCAGGTTCGCCAGCCGCAGATCGTCGAGCAGGTCCTGGCCGGTCATCGGCTCGTTCTCGAACTCGTACTCGCACAGCACGATGTCGAAGTGGCGGTTCTCCAGCACTTTGCGCGCTTCAGTGGCGCGGCTCGTCTGCGTGATGTGGGAAATGCCGAACTCGCGCAGCATCGTCGTGAGAATGCTGCGGGACGTCGGGTTGGCGTCCACCACGAGGGCGGTGGCGCTTTGTATGGTGGGGTCCAGCAGCTTCACGGTTCGCTCCTTGGGGGCGAGCGGCACAGGCCACGCCCGAACGATGCGGGCAGACGTCAAGCCCACTGGGCCGTCAACCGATCGGCATCAATGGCGTTCGGCCGCGAACGGCCTTGCGGCTTTGCAGGTGGCCGGCGCCTGCGTCATACGTTCAGACGATACCCCGGTCGCGCAACTGTTGTAGTTGCTCAGGTGTAACGCCGACCTGGTGCAGCACGGCCGCGGTGTCCTCGCCCAGCCGGGGCGCACGGCGAGCGATGCCGCCGGGTGTCTCGCTGAGGACCGGCACCACGCCCGGCACCTCGACGCTCAAGCCCTCTGCGCTGATGACCCGTTGCAACATGCCGCGGGCACGGTAGTGCGGGTCCTCGGCGATGTCCTTCGCGCTGTAGATGCGCCCGGCCGGCACATTGGCCGCGGTCAGCGCGTCCAGCACCTCGGCCACGGTACGGCTTGCGGTCCAGGCGCCGATGGCGCCGTCGATCTCCTGCACCCGTTGCACGCGACCGACGTTGCTGGACAGCGCCGGGTCGCGGCCGAGATCGTCCCGGCCGATCGCGCTCATCAGGCGCTTGAAGATTGAGTCGCCGTTGCCGGCGACCAGCACCCAGCCGTCGGTGCATGCATAGGCATTGCTCGGTGCGATGCCGGGCAGCGCCGAGCCGGCCGGCTCGCGCACGGTGCCGAACGCGCTGTACTCGGGCAGCAGGCTTTCCATGCAGTTGAACACCGCTTCGTACAGCGCCACGTCGACCACCTGGCCGCGGCCGCTGCGATGGCGATGCTGCAACGCCATCAGCACGCCGATCACACCATGCAGCGACGCCAGCGTGTCACCGATGCTGACGCCCACGCGCACCGGCACGCGGCCGGGCTCGGCGGTCAGGTAGCGCAGGCCGCCCATCGCCTCGGCCACCACCCCAAAACCGGGGCGGTCCTTGTAGGGCCCGGTCTGCCCGTAACCGCTGATGCGCAGCATCACCAGCCCCGGGTTGCTGCGGCTCAACTCGTCATAGCCGAGGCCCCAGCCTTCCATCACGCCAGGCTTGAAGTTCTCAACCAGGATGTCCGCCTCGTCGATCAGGCGGCGCACGATCTCGCGCGCCTCGGGCTGCCGCAAGTCCAGCGTCACGCTCTTCTTGTTGCGCGACTGCACCTGCCACCACACGCTGGTGCCCTCGTGCAGCAGGCGCCACTGGCGCAGCGGGTCGCCGCCGGACGCGGTCGAGCTCGCGGGCGGCTCGATCTTGATCACCTCGGCACCGAAGTCGGCCAGCGTCTTGGCGGCGAAAGGCCCGGCAATCAGTTGCCCGAGTTCGAGCACCTTGAGGCCTTGCAGCGGGCCGGCGGGAGAGGCGGTATTCGTCATCGCGGTGTGGAAGCGGAAGCGGCGGGAACGGTGACGGCCGGCATGCCGCGCTCGCGCAGCGCGGCACAGTGGTCCTGCGGCGGCTCGGCCTGCGCCGGTCGCCACTCGTCGAAGCCCGGTTCAGCGCCCTCGGAATAGGACGACGCATAGCCGATGCTGCGGACCTGCAGCGGCACGGCCAGCGTGCCCAGATGCAGCGGCACGCCGGTCTCTTGCGAAGCATGCGCGGCACCGGCGAGCATCAGGACGATGGCCTCGGGCTGCGCGCCGGCGGCGGCACCGGCCAGGGCTTGTGCGAGGCTGAAGTCGCGCGCGATCTGCATGCGCACCATGGGCACGAGCTGCGCTTCGGGCAGCAGGTTGCAGTGGCCTTCGCGCACGGCCTCCAACAGCCGCGCATGTGCCTCGGGGGGGACCAGTTGGTCCCAGCGCGGTTGCTGCATGGCCTCGCGCAGCAGCGAACGCGGCAGGTTGCCACCGTACACCGGCACGCCGGCGCGCACCGCGTTCATCACGACGTCGCGATAACGCTGCCAGGGCCAGCCCGCCTCGTTCCAGGCCAGCGCGTCACGCACCGCGGTCTCGGCCGCGTCGGCGCCGAGGCCGCTGGTGCTGCGGCCGCGCTCGGCCATCTCGAGCACCAGCGCGTGCAGGCGGCCCTGCGCGGCGAGCCGCTGCACCGCGACAGCCGTCTGCCGCTGATGGTCGGCGTGATCGTGACGCTCGCCGAACAGCCACGCGCTCTGCGCGAGCGCGAGCGGCGGCATCAGCAGCACGGCAAGAAGGAACAGTGCGAGCAGGGGGCGACGCATGCCGGCCATCCTACGCGCTCCGCGGCGCCAGCCACAGCGAGCCGGCGCCATACCCGCTCAGGTAGTTCTGCAAGGCTGCAATCGCATGCCGCACCTTTGCCGGCTGCGTATCGCGCCGGGGCGTGACGGCATACACGGGCAGCGAGGCCGGGCGCCATGACGGCAGCACGACCACGAGCGCCCCGCTGCGCAGCGACGCCTCGACATCCTGCACGCCGAGCACCGCCAGCCCCAGCCCGGCCTCGCACAGTTGCTGCAACGAGAGCTGGTTGTTGCTGGTCGCGCGCGACTGCACGCGCAGGCGCTCGACGGCCCCCCCGGGGCCGCTCAGTTCCAGATGCGGCCCCGAGCTGCGGTGCACCAGCCGCAGCCATTCGTGCTGCAGCAGCTCCTGTGGCGTGGTCGGCACGCCATGACGGGCGAGATAGGCCGGCGACGCGCACACCGCCAGATCCATCGCCGCCACCCGCTGCGCGACCCAGGTCGAATCGGGCAGCCGGCCGAAGCGGATCGCGAGGTCGATGCGGGCCTCGACGAGGTCGATCAGCGCGTCGTCGACCTCGAGGTGAACGGTCAGCCCCGGGTTGGCCGACAGCATCGGCGCCAGCGCCGGACCGAGGTGGCGTGCAAAACCCACCGGCGACGCTACCCGCAGTTCGCCGACCGGCGCGTCGCGCAACTGCGCCAGGTGCTGCTCGGCCCGGCGCGCAGCCGCCACCATGGCGGCGCAGCCTTCGTGAAAACGCTCGCCGGCCTCGGTCAGCCGCAGCTTGCGTGTCGAGCGGTGCAGCAGCGTGACGCCCATGTCGCGCTCCAGCACGCGCACCTGCTGGCTCACCGCCGACGGCGTGGTGCCCAGCGACCGGGCGGCCGCGTTCATCGAGCCGTGCTCGACCACGGTCGCGAACACTGCCATGCGCTTGAGCTGCTCGATCATGCAGTTTTTCTAAATAAAGAATGTGATTTCACCAGTCTAGTTCAGCTCCGCTTGGATCTCTATCGTTCAGGTTCTCGCAGGCGCAGCGCCTGCCTTCACCCCCAGGAAAGGACTTTCATGAAACTCGCCCTGATCGGCCCCACCGGATTCGTCGGCTCCGCGGTACTGGCCGAAGCATTGCAACGCGGCCACGCCGTCACCGCCCTGTCGCGCCAGCCGCAGAAGCTGGCGTCGCAGCCGGGACTCGCGGTCGTGCAGGCCGATGCGCTCGATGCGGCCCAGGTGGCCGACGCCGTGGCCGGCCACGACGCGGTGATCAGCGCCTACAACCCCGGCTGGAGCGACCCGCAGATCCACGACAACTTCCTGCGCGGCACGCGTGCGATCTTCGATGGTGTCCAGCGTGCCGGCGTCAAGCGCCTGCTGGTGGTCGGCGGTGCCGGCAGCCTCTATGTGGCGCCCGGCGTGCAGCTGGTCGACACGCCGACCTTCCCCGAGCAGTGGAAGCAGGGCGCCCTGGCTGCCCGCGAGGCGCTGAACCTGATTCGCCAGCAAAGCTCGCTGGACTGGACCTTCGTGTCCCCCGCGGTGTTCCTGGAACCCGGCGAACGCACCGGCCGCTTCCGCCTGGGCGGCGACGAAGTGCTGATGAACGGCGAGCAGCCGGCGCGCCTCTCGGTGGCCGACCTCGCCGTGGCGATCGTCGACGAGATCGAACAGCCACAGCACGTGCGGCAACGTTTCACCGCCGGCTACTGAGTGCGGCCGGACGAGAAGGTCGCGTTGGCAGCCGGCCGCGCGGCAGCGGCTGGCCGGTCCGCACGGCATCGAGCCAGGCCTCGGTCGTGGCCACCGCGGCGAAGTTGCTGTGCATCACGACGCTGAACGCGCGGTGGATCTCCTCTGCGCTGGCGCCGCCCGCATCGTTGTGTGATACGGCAGCGCGCCGCTGGCGTCCGACAGGAACTCGACTGTCAGCCCGCGGTGCGCCGCCTCGAACACCGTGGACGCATCGCAGTTGTGGGTCATGTCGCACCTTCACTCGCCGGTTCCGGGACGCCACCGGCACCAGTGTCGGCCAGTGGCTGCAGCACCAGCGGCTCGCGCTGGCGCAACGTCTGCTCGAATCGACCCTCCGGTCGAGACCATCGGCGTCGAATGCGGCTACGGCTCGGCGGTATCGCCGCGTCAGCACTTCACCGCGGCGCTGCGCGTCTCACCGTCGGCCTACCGGCGCCAGTTCCAGGCCGGCTGAGGCGGCCGGGCCGCTCGCATGCCGTTTGCTATGCGGTGACCGATGTCACTTGAAGACTACAACCTCGTAGACGCGGGGCTGGTGCTGGTCGCGATGCTCGGCCTGTGGAGCGGCTGGCGGCGTGGCTTCGTCGTCTCGGCGTCCGGGCTGCTCGTGCTGGTGCTCGGCGTCGCCGCTGCGTTCTGGGGCTACCGCTACCCGGCGAGCTGGCTGGAAGCAGCCGTGCCGTCGCTCGGCGTGTGGACGCAACCGGTGGCCTTCGTGCTGAGTTATGTGCTGGCCTGGGCACTGTTCGGCACGCTGGCGCACCAGGTGGTGCGTGCCACACCAAACGCAGCCCATCTGCACGGCGCCAATCGTGCGGCAGGCCTGGTGCCGGGCCTGGCGAACGGGCTGATCAACGCCGCGATCGTGGCGGTGCTGCTGCTGTCGGTGCCCTTGTTCGACGGCTTGTCGGCCCAGGCACGCGACAGCGTCGTCGCCCAGCGGCTGGCGGCGCCGGCGGAATGGGCCGAATCGAAGCTCGCGGTCATCTTCGACGATGCGGTGCAGCGCACGCTGACACGGCTGACGGTCAGGCCCGGCTCGACCGAAAGGATCCAGTTGCCTTTCCAGGTGCAAGCGCCTCGCGCACGCCCGGACCTGGAAGCGCGCATGCTGGAGATGCTCAACAAGGAGCGCGCCGAGGCCGGCCTGCCACCCTTGAAGCCCGACGCCGAGCTGACCGGCGTGGCGCGGGCGCATGCGCGCGACATGTTCGCCCGCGGCTTCTTCTCGCACGTCACGCCGGAGGGGCGCGACCCGTTCGACCGCATGCGCGCCGGCGGCGTGCGCTTCCTGATCGCCGGCGAGAACCTGGCGCTGGCGCGCACCTTGCCGATGGCGCACCAGGGGTTGATGAACTCGCCCGGCCACCGCGCCAACATCCTGCGGCCGGCCTTCGGCCGCGTCGGCATCGGCGTGCTGGACGGCGGCATGCACGGGCTGATGGTGACGCAGAAGTTCCGCAACTGACGCTGCGCCCGGCGGCCCGCGCACGCTGCTTGCCGGTATGCGGGGTGACCCATCGCAAGGAGTAGCCATGAAGACAACCTGGGTAGTCGTCGCCGACGAGGCCATCGCACGCGTGCTGCAGTGGCCGGCCGACGGCGACGAACTGGAAAGCGTCGAGGAAATGACCGACCCCGAAGCACATGCCGCGGGCGCCGAGTTGCGCGACGACGCGCATGGCCGGCGGGCCGGCGGCGCCGGGCGGCGCGGGCCGTCTTCCGTCACCACCTCGTCCGGTGTCGACGAGCAGCACCTCGAAGCCGAAGAATTCGCCCGGCGCGTGGCGCAGAGACTGGAAGAAGCGCAGCAGCAGCACCGCTACGACGAGCTG
Organism: Caldimonas mangrovi; assembly: GCF_023721835.1. GTDB lineage: Bacteria > Pseudomonadota > Gammaproteobacteria > Burkholderiales > Burkholderiaceae_C > Caldimonas > Caldimonas mangrovi. The sequence goes on from NZ_JAMKFE010000014.1 coordinate 72,992, forward strand.
CGCATCATCGCGGCGCCGCGCTTCCTGGGCCTACTGCGCAAGTCGCTCAGCGGCAACGTCGCGAAGTCGGTGACCGAGGAGATCGACAAGGACCTGGTCAAGGCCAGCAACCGCGAACTCACCGAGCGGCTGTTTCATTGAGTGCGGCGGCCGGCGCGGGCGTGCCGTCGCGCGAGGCCAGCCAGACCGCGGCGAGCACGCAGCCCAGCCCGACCCACTGCCACAGGCGCACCGGCTCGGCCAGCACCGCGGCCGACAGCAGCAGTGCAGACACCGGCAGCCACGCAGTGGCCAGCGACGCACGCGCGCCGCTGGTGCGTGCGCTGCCGGCATACCACAGCAGGAAGCCGCCGACCGTGGGCACCCAGGCGTAGTAGACGATGCCGGCCAGCGCCGGCACGCTGAGCACCGAGGGTGACGAGCGCATCGCGAGCGCCGCCGGCAGCGCCGACAGCACGAGCCCGCCGGCACACATCAGCGTCGACAGCGCGAGCGGCGGCAGCGGCCGCGACAGCCGCTTGTTGGCCAGGATGAACACCGCCTCGCAACCGATCGCTGCCAGCACCATGACGATGCCGAGCAGCCGCGTGGGCGCATGCGCCGGGCCCGCCGGTGCCGCGGCGACCGCCATCACGCCGGCGGTGGCGAGTGCGATCGCGAACGCCAGCCGCAGCCCGGGCCGCTCGCCGAGGAACACGGCGGCGAACAGCGCCGACACCGCCGGCAGCGTGCCGGCGACGATGCCGGCGTCGGCCGCGCTCGACCAGGTCACCCCCTGGATCAGGAGCACCGTGTAGCCGACGCTGCCGGCCGCCGCCTGCAGCGTCAGCAGGGCCGCATCGCGCCAGCCGACGCGTTCGAAGCGCGCGCCGGTCCCGACCATCAGCAGCAGGAACACCGGCAGCGCGGCCGCGTGCCGCAGCGCCGTGGCGAGAAACGGCTCGACGTCCTGTCCGATCACCTTGCTGGCCACCACCGTGCTGCCGACCAGCACCATCGCTGCGCTGCACAGCCACTGCCCTTGGGAAGACTCCGTCATGACGCACCTTCGAATCGACGAAGACGCAGTCTCGCGAAGGGCGGTCGCGGCGTCTTGAACGCTATTGCGGTGCGGCGACCCCGCGCTGCCATGCGCCGGGCGTGAAGCCGAACTGGCGCGTGAAGACCCGGGTCATGTGGCTCTGGTCGGCAAAGCCGGCCGCCGCAGCGGCATCGACGAGCGGCGCACCGCTGCCGATCAGGTGCCGGGCGCGTTCCGCGCGCTGCTGCAACAGCCAGGCATACGGCGTGAGGCCGTGCACCCTGGCGAAGCGCCGCAACAACTGGTACCGGCTGAGCCCGGCCATCGCCGCCAGTTCGGCCAGCGTCGGTGGGTCGAGCAGTTCGTCGGCCAGTCGATCGCGTACCGCCGACACGTCGGCGGCGGCGTCGTCGGGAAGCACCGCGGTGGCGTGCCGTGCAAGCAGCAGGCCGCAGGCGTGCACCAGCGCTTCCTCGCACGCCAGCGCATCGGCAGGGCTGCGCGAGCCGCCGTTCCATGCAGCGACACGGTCGAGCAGGCGCACCAGCGCTGGCGTCAGCCGGGGGTCGCGGATGACCGGCCGGGTGAGTTCGAGGCCCTGCCCGGCGGCCCCGCCGCCAGCCATCGCTGCCAGCACCGGCGGCTCGAGGTAGACCATGCGCCAGCGGCGCGACGGGCCGCCGAGCGGCCGGCCGTCATGCACTTCGCCCGGGTTGGTGGCGATGAGATCGCCCGCGCGGGCCTCCACGATGCCCTGCCCGCTGGCCGATCGCTGCGCGCCGTCTTCGAGCACGCCGATGCCGTAGGTCGCGTGACTGTGGCGCCCGAAGTGCCGGCTGCTGTCGATGTGCGTGCCATACACGCCGGGCCACGGCGAGGCCAGCACCCGGCTGCGGTGCAGACCGTCCATCAGGAACCCTGGGCGCTGCGCGCCTGCCCCTGCAGGAGCAAATCCGCCCCTTCGGCCGGCCGGGACCGCGCCCTCGCCAGCAGCGCGATCGCCGGAGGGAAGGCCAGCCAGAAGCCGGAGGCCGGCATCAGCACCACGCCGAGCACGGTCAGCGCCAGCAGACACCCGCCCAGCGCGCGGGGCACCGGAGCACCGGCTTTTTCGAGCGAGGCCACCGCCAGGCCGCAGGCGAACATCAGCATGCCGAACAGCACGAACCACGCGACAGCGCCCGTCAGCGGGTCGTCGCCGACCGTGTTGAACACCCCGCGCTGCGCCATCGATCGCAACACGCCGCCGTACACCACCACCGCGAACCCGGTGTGCAACACCGCGACGCCCATCAACCAGTTGCCGATCCATCGCTTCATCTTGTCGATCTCCCGTTGTCGACCAGGGGTGGAAATTGTTCCTCACGCATGGACGCGAGGACAGCTTGCCATACCGGCAAGTCCGGTCGCCTGCGACCGGACGGCAGAACGGGGCCTCAGCACCAGTCGCAGGCCGCCTTCGGGCTTGAGCGTGACGTGCAGGCGCGGGTGCGGCTCGGGCGCATGTGCCGGCCGCACGAGCTCGAAGCGTTGCAGCAGCATCGCGGCAACCTGCGCCATTTCCATCAGGGCGAAGTTGTTGCCGATGCACACGCGCGGCCCCACCCCGAACGGGAGGTAGGCGCCGCGCGGTATCGAGTCGGCACGCTCGGGGGCGAAACGGTCGGGGTCGAAGCGTTCGGCAGACGGGAACCAGCGCTCGTCGTGGTGCACGACAAAGGGCGTGATCATCACCAGAGACCCCCTGGGCAGCAACCAGGATCCGATCTGCACGTCTTCGACCGCTTCGCGCGTGAACAGCGCGGCGGCCGGAGGTCGCAGGCGGAGGGTTTCTTTGAGGGTCTGCATCAGATAGGGCAGGCGCGGCAGGTCGCCGTGCACGGGGATGCGGCCGCCCAACGCGGCGTCGACCTCGGCAGCCGCACGGCGCGCGATCTCGGGATGCGAAGCCATCGCCCAGCCCCACCATGCCAGGCCGGTGGCGGTGGTTTCATGGCCGGCCAGGAACATCGTCATGCACTGGTCGCGCACCTCCTGGTCCGACAGCCGGGCATCGCCGTCCTCTTCGTCGGCCGCGGACATGAGCATCGCCAGCAGGTCCTGGTGCGCGCCCGGGTGGGCACGCCGCTCGCGCAGCAGCCGCCACACCAGCGCATCGAGGGTCTGCAGCGCCCGCCGGGTGGCCGGCCGCCAGGGCAGCGGTACCCACTGGGGCAGCTCGAAAGGCAGGAACATCTCGTTGAGGGCCGCGCGGCTGAGCACCTGCACCGCGGCGCCGGCCGCTGCCGCGTCCTCGGGCGCCTCGCTGCTGAACAGCGTGCGCATGATCACGTCCATCGTCAGCGCCGTCATCGTCTGCTCGAAGTCGATCGGCGTGCGGCCGTCGGTCTGCACGGCATCGAGTGCACGCGCCGAGGCGTCTCCGATCTGGCGGGCATAGGCATCGAAGCGCCGCGGCGCGAAGCCGGGCTGCAGCATGCGGCGCTGGCGTTGCCACACTCCGCCTTCGGTGATCAGCACGCTTTGGCCATGCGCCAGTGCAAACACCCGCATGCTGCGCTGCCAGCGCACGAAGGACCGTGCCTTGGTCATCAGCACTTCACGGATCAGCTCCGGGTCGCTGAACACATAGTCGCGGTACCGTCCCAGCCGAAAATAGGCCGCATCGCCGTGATCGCGCTGCAGTTGCCGGTGGAATTCCGGGTAGTCCCTGAACATGCGGGAGGCAAGGCGCAACCCGAACAGGCCGGCGCGAGGGCCGGGGGGGCGAGTGGGATTCATGGGACGCATCATGGGGCCATGCAGCGTCGCCCGTATTGAACGATTCCGCCACGCCCGGCCGGTTGCCGGCCGACACCGCCCATCCGGGTGGCAGCCCCTTGTCAATGCACCCCTGCGCTACATTCGCAGGCGCATGCCGGCGCTGCCCCTGCCCCTCACCGCTCGCCTGATCGCACCGAGCCGTGCGCTGGCCCCGTGCGTGCGCGCCTACATCGCACGCGACACCACCGTGCTGCCGCCGCTGCCGCACGAGCAGCGCTTCAATCACTTCCCGGCCACCACGTTCTGCAGCATCACCTGGTTCATCGAGGGCGAGGCGCTGTGTCTGACCCAGGGCCGGGTGACAGAGCCTGACGGTCGCATCGCGCGCGTGGTGTTCGGCGGCCCACAGAACCAGCCTCGCGTCAGCTACAACCCCGGGCCGGTGCGCGCCTTCATGGTGATGCTGCTGTCGCCCGCCACGCACGCACTCACCGGGCTCGACCTGGCTTCGCACGCCGACCGGCTCACGCCGGTGGAGCAGGTGTTCGACGATGCCTGGCTGGACATGACACAGGCGGTGCTTCACGCCCCCGACGACGAGGCCCGGGTGCGCCTGCTCGAGGCATTCCTCGAACCGAGGCTGCGCCAGGCCCGCGAACAATCTCGCGCGCCGGGCACGGCGCTGGGCGATGGGCTGCAGGCGCTGATCATGTACCTGGCAACCAGCGGCTGGGGGCGCAGCATGCGCAACCTCGAACGCCGCATCAAGGCCTGGGCCGGGCAGCCGATGCGCACCCTGCGTCGGCTACAGCGCGCCGAGCAGACCTTCACGCTGAACCGCGACCCGATGATCGCCGGCGACACCAGCTGGGCCGAGGTGGCGCTCGGCGCAGGCTATGCCGACCAGGCCCACTTCTGCCGCGAGACGCGCGACGTGACCGGCCACAGCCCGTCCGAGCTGCTGCGCCAGATCCAGTGCAACGAGGGGTACTGGCTCTACCGGATCTGGCGTTGAACCGCGCGGCGTCGGCTCAGCACGTTCGTGCGACATGGCCCGGCTATCCTTGCGCCTTCCAAAAAACAGGAGAGGACCCTTCATGCGCTACCTGCTTGCGCTGGCAGCCGCCGCTGCATCGCTCGTCACCGGATGCTCGGACCCCAAGGCCGCGAGCGAGAAGAACTTCGAAGCCGCGATCCAGAGCTATCTCGACACGGCCTACCCCAAGTGCTACTTCAACCGCCAGTTCCCGACGACGAACGAGTTCGACATCGGCGGTAGCACTGCGGTCCTCCAGGCCATGGCCCGGGCGGGCCTGCTGGTCGAGAAGGAAGCGTCGCGCAAAGAAGTCCCCCAGTGGGGCGGCGGCAAGAAGGTGGTCGTCAAGAGTTCGTTCGACCTGACCGACGAAGGCCGCAAGTTCTACAAGCCCGACGCCGTGAAGACGCTGCGTGGAGAGGACATCGGCGGTTTCTGCTTCGGCCGCGCCACCGTCACGGCCATCACGCAGTTCTCGGAGCCGGCGGACATGTTCGGCCACCGCATCTCGCGCGTCAGCTACACCTACACGGTGAGCGGCCTGCCGGACTGGGCAAAGGCGCCTGAAATGACGTCGGTGCTGAAGGCGTTGCAGGCCGATGCCGCTTCGGCTGCCGAACCCGTGAAGGCGCTGGACGCGCTGGTGCTGACCAACACCGGGTGGGTGCACGAGAAGCTGTTCAAGAAGCCCTGAGCCGCCGCCGGGGCTGCCTGAGGTCCTGGTCCGGCAGCCGCCTGCGCCGCACGAATTTACAAGCCATCGCGCACGCGTCGCGGAATCATCCGCGCATGCGTCAGCTGTCCGCCTTTCGACCGCCTCTGGTGCCGCCCGGCTTCGGCCTCGGCATGCAACGCAGCGCACCGCTGGCGCTGGGTGTGGCCGCCTATGGGCTGGTGTGGGGGGCGCTGGCGGGCCAGGCAGGGCTGGCGCCGTTGGAAACCGGCCTGATGAGCGCCGCGGTGTTCGCGGGCGCGGCGCAGTTCGTTGCGCTCGGGTTCTGGCAAGGCGGCGGCGCTCATGCACTGCCGCTGTGGCCCATCGTCGTCACGACCCTGATCGTCAACCTGCGCTTCGTGCTGATGAGCGCCTCGCTGTACCCGATGTTCGAACGCGAAGCCGCACGGCGGCGCTGGTTGACGGCGTTCTGGATCAGCGACGAGAACTGGGCGCTGACCTCGGCCGAGCTGGCGCAGGGCCGAGGCAGCGTCGGCTTTCTGCTGGGCGGCGGTTTGCTCGTCTACGGCGCGTGGCTGCTGTCCTCGGTGGCCGGGCGTCTGGCCGGCACATGGCTGGGCGACCCGGCGCGCTTCGGGCTCGATTTCGCGTTCACGGCCAGCTTTCTGGCGCTGCTGCTCGGCTTGTGGCGCGGCCGCCCGACGCTGCTGCCATGGGCGGTGGCGGCCATCACCGCGGTGCTGGCGCATGCGTGGCTGCCGGGCAAGTGGTACATCGTCGTGGGCGGCCTGTGTGGCAGCATTGCGGGAGCCTGGGCGCCTGTGCGTCGGGTCGAAAAGACACCTCCATGCGCACCGACACCCTGATCGCCGTCCTCGCGATGGCCGCCGTCACCTGGGGCTGCCGCGCCGGCGGCCTGCTGCTCGCCGGCCGGCTGCCGCAGCAGGGCCGCGTGGCGCAGGCGCTGCAGCACATGCCCGGCTGCGTGATGGCGTCGCTGGTGGCGCCGGCCGTGCTGAGCGGCGGCCCGCCAGAGTGGGTGGCCGCGGCGGCAACGGCCGCGACCATGCTGGCCAGCCGCAGCCTGCCGCTGGCGATGGCCGCCGGCATCGCGGTGGTGGCGCTGGGGCGATGGGGCGCCCTGTGAACACGGAAGCCAGCCGCTACTGGCGTGTCGAGGGCCTGGCCGGCGTCAGCTGCTTCAGCGCGCGCTTCGAGCGCCACAGCTACAGCCGCCACACGCACGACGAATACGCGGTGGGCACGATCGAATCGGGCGTGCAGACGTTTCATTGCCGCGGCGGCCAACGGCTGTCGCTGCCCGGCTCGGTGATCCTGGTGAACCCGGACGACTTGCACGACGGCCGCTCGGCCGACGGCGCTTATCGTTATCGCATGATCTATCTCGACCCTGCGGTGGTGTCCGAAGCCCTGCGTGACGCTGGCGAGTCGCACGACAGCTTGCCGCTGTTCCGTACCCCGGTGGTGCGCGACGAGGAACTGGCCGCCTGGCTGTGCGCCTTCAACCGCCGCACCGAAACGCCGGAGGGGCCGGACACGCTGGAGCTCGAAAGCCGGTTGCTGCATGGGCTGCGCGCGCTGCTGTCCAGGCACGCGGCCGGCACGCTGCGCCGCTCGCCGCACGACGGCAACGGCTGCACCGCGGTGCGCTATGCACGGCAGGTGCTGGACGAGCAATTCGCGGCCGACCTCTCGCTGGGCCAGCTGGCCGCCCACTGCGGCATGAGCCGCTTCGCGCTGCTGCGGCTGTTCACGCGCGAGGTCGGCATGCCGCCGCATGCCTACATGACCCGCGCCCGGCTGCGTGAAGCGCGCCGCCTGCTGCTGGCCGGCGAGGCGCCGGCCTCGGTGGCCGCGGCCGTGGGCTATGTCGACCAGAGCCACCTGACCAAGCGCTTCCGGGCCGCCTTCGGCATCACGCCGGGGCAGTTCACCGCAGGCCGGCCCTGATCCTGCAGCCGCCCCGGCTGCCAGAGTGGCCAGGACCCTGCAGCCCGCCGCGCACTTCGCCCCACCGGCGGCAAGGCCACCGGCCGCCCCGGCGCGCGCGGCAAGGGCCTGCCGCAACAATGCCCAGCCACTGCCTCTTCCCCGAGAAAGCCTGCCATGACCGACCTGTCCCGCTTTGCCATCACCCAGAAGTGGCCCGCGCAGCACCCCGACAGGCTGCAGCTGTATTCGCTGCCGACGCCCAACGGCGTGAAGGTGTCGATCATGCTGGAAGAGACCGGCCTGCCGTACGAGCCGCATCTGGTGCGCTTCGATGCGAACGAGCAGATGTCGGCCGAGTTCCTGTCGCTGAACCCGAACAACAAGATCCCGGCCATCCTGGACCCGAACGGCCCCGGGGGCGAGCCGCTGCCGCTGTTCGAGTCGGGCGCGATCCTGCTGTACCTGGCCGACAAGACCGGTCAGCTGATGCCGGCCGACCCGGCGCGCCGCTATGAATCGATCCAGTGGCTGATGTTCCAGATGGGTGGCATCGGGCCGATGTTCGGGCAGGTGGGCTTCTTCCACAAGTTCGCCGGCCGCGACTACGAGGACAAGCGCCCACGCGACCGCTACATCGCCGAGGCGAAGCGGCTGCTGGGTGTGCTGGAGCAGCGGCTCAACGGGCGTCAGTGGTTGATGGGCGACGACTACACCATTGCCGACATCGCGACCTGGCCGTGGGTCAACAACCTGGTCGGCTTCTACGAGGCGGGCGAGCTGGTCGGGATCGACGGTTTCCCCAACGTGCGCCGCGTGCTGGCCGCCTTCGTGGCCCGGCCGGCGGTCGCACGCGGCTTGCGCATCCCGCAACGGCCGGCCGCCTGACCGCTCATCGTCGTCGCGGCGGGTGCGCCCCCGATGTGCGCCGGCGGCGGCACTGGTATTGTCGGCACACACGGTCAACGGGCAGTACACGATGCGGGCCGACTTGCAGCTACTCGAACGGCGCTGGGGCTTGGCGGTCCAGAGCGCGGCCTTCGGCGTCTGGGACCTGGACATACGCAACGAAACGGTCCACTACCCGCCGCAATGGAAGGCGATGCTCGGCTATGGCGACTCGGACGCGTCGGACGCCACTGCCACCTGGCGCGCCCGGGTGCATCCCGACGACCTGGCGGCGATGCTGGACGCCTTGCACGGGCACATCGACGGCCGCACACCTGTCTACGAGACCGAGTTCCGGCTGCGCGCCGCTGATGGCAGCTACCGCTGGGTGCTGTCGCGCGGACGGGTCGTCGAACGCGACGCGCACGGGGGCGCCACCCGCGCGGTCGGCACGCTGACCGACCTCACCGACCGCCGCGAAGCCGAACGCCTGAAGCTGGAGCGCGACCGCGCCGAAGCCGCCGTCCAGGCCAAGCTGGCCTTCCTGTCGCAGGTGAGCCGCGAGCTGCGCACGCCGCTCAATGTCGTGCTGGGCTTCGCCCAACTGCTGGCCGAGCGACTCGAGGACAGCGATCTCGACGCCAAGCGCATGTACGTCGAGCAGATCGAAACGGCCGGCTGGCACCTGGTTCGCTTGGTCGACAACATGCTGGAACTGTCGCGCCTGGAGGGCCACGGCTCGCGATAGAGGGCTCCCGCTCAGCCGGCGATGTCGTACTTCCTCAGCCGCGCCGCAATCGCCGAATGCGAAGTGCCCAGCCGCTCGGCCAGCTTGCGCGTCGACGGGTACTGCGGCCACAGCCGCTGCAGCAGCGCACGTTCGAAGCGCGCCACCGCGTCGTCCAGGCTGACGATGCTGTCGTCGCCCAAGGCCATCGCCGGCGCCGTGGCCGCATCGGCCAGCTCCAGGTCGTCCACATCGATCACCGAACGGTCGCTCATCGTCACGGCGCGGAAGATCACGTTCTGGAGCTGGCGCACGTTGCCGCGCCAAGGGTTGGCCTGCAGCGCCTGGGCGGCAGCGCGGCTCAGGCGGGCGCGCGGGCGGCCGGCCTGGGTGCAGGCGCGCTCGATGAAGACCTGCGCCAGCGGCAGCACGTCTTCGGGCCGTTCGCGCAGCGGCGGCACGGCCAGCTGCAGCACGTCGAGCCGGAACAGGAGGTCCTGGCGGAAGCTGCCGGCCGCGACCATGTCTTCGAGCGAGCGATGCGTCGCGCTGATGATGCGCACGTCGGCCTTCAATTCGCGCTCGCCCCCGACACGGCGGAAGCTGCCGTCGTTCAGGAAGCGCAGCAGCTTCGCCTGCAGGTAGGGCGACATCTCGCCGATCTCGTCGAGAAACAGCGTGCCGCCGTCGGCCAGCTCCAGCAAGCCCGGTCGCCCGCCGCGCAAGGCACCGGTGAAGGCGCCGGGCGCATAGCCGAACAGCTCGCTCTCGGCCAGGCTCTCGGGCAGCGCCGCGCAGTTCAGCGCGAAGAACGGCTGGCCGTGGCGGCGGCTGCCGGCATGACAGGCATGGGCGACCAGCTCCTTGCCGGTGCCCGTCTCGCCGCGGATCAGCAGCGGCGCGTCGACCTGCGCCACGCGCACTGCTCGCTGCTTCAGCTGCCGGATCGCGACCGAGGGGCCGAGGATGGCTTCGAAGCCGCCGGCGCTGTAGTTCTGCAAGGCGCTCAGCCGTTCGCCGATGCGCTGCGGCGCATGCAGCGTCAGCACGGCACCGGCGACGCTGCCCCCGGCCTCGTGCAGCGCCACCGTCTCCAGCAGGTAGGGCTGCCCGCCGACCTGCACCTCGCTGACGGGCAGCCGGTAGCCCTGCTCGACCAGCGCCGCGGCCAGCTGTGCGTCGCCGGTCAGCTCGTGCAGCGATCGGCCGGCAAGCTCGTCCTCGGACAGGCCGCTGGCCTGCGCCGCGGCCGGGTTGCCGACGACCACCGTGCCGTGGTCGTCGACCGCCAGCACCGGGTCGGCCAGCGACGCCAGCACCGCGTCGAGGTACAGGCGCCGGCGTGCGCCGGGCAGCATCGCGACTTCGGCGACGCGGCGCACGCCCTTCACGCGCGCGACCTCGGCGCGCAACTGCGCATAGCCGCTGCGCTGCAGGCCGGGGGCCTCCAGGTAGATGTGGGGCGGGTCGACCTCGACGGCGACCACATCGAGCGAACGGGCCGCCAGCACGGCCAGGATCTCCTGTGCAATGCCGACACGGTCGACGAAATGGATTTGCAGGCGCATGGTGTACCGAAAGCCTTACGCTGTCATGTTTTCGTGACAGCAGTCTAGCGGGCAGCAGGCCGTGACTTTGACGGGGTTTGCGAGCGATTTCACGCTGATTCTTCGGCGCCGTCTGGATTGAAATCGACACAGCGCGCGGCGGGCGTTGCACGCAAGTGCCTGATTCGCCTGGGGCGCGCCCGGCTGGCACCCGTCTTGCAACCGCCATCGCACCCGGCCGGTCCGGGCCTCACAGGAGCATCGACATGCAGGTTCTGGTTCTGGGCAGCGGCGTCATCGGCGTCTCGGTGGCCTACTACCTGGCGCGCGCAGGGCACCAGGTGACGGTGGTCGACCGCCAACGCGCGCCGGCCATGGAAACCAGCTACGCCAACGCGGGCGAGGTCTCGCCCGGCTATTCGGCGCCGTGGGCGGGCCCCGGCGTGCCGCTGAAGGCCATCAAGTGGCTGCTGATGCACCACAGCCCGCTGGTCATCAAGCCGGCGCTCGACCTGGCGATGTGGCGCTGGGGGCTGCAGATGCTGCGCAACTGCACCGAGGCGTGCTACCGCGTCAACAAGGCCCGCATGGTGCGTTTGGCCGAATACAGCCGCGATTGCCTGCGGGAGCTGCGCGACGAAACCGGCATCCGCTACGACGAACGCACGCAGGGCACGCTGCAGCTGTTTCGCACCCAGAAGCAGCTCGACGGCGTGGGCAAGGACGTCGAGATCCTGCAGCAGTACGGCGTGCCCTACCAGGTGCTCGATCGGGCCGGCTACCTGCTCTACGAGCCGGCGCTGGCCGAGGTGAAGGACAAGTTCGTGGGCGCCTTGCGTCTGCCCGGCGACGAGACCGGCGACTGCTTCCTGTACACGCAGCGGCTGGCCGAGATGGCCCAGGCACTGGGCGTGAAGTTCGAGTTCGGCGTCGACATCCGCCGCATCGAGGCCGCGGGCGGCGCGGTGAGCGCGGTGCACACCGACCGCGGGCCGCTGACGGCCGACCGCTACGTGCTGGCGCTCGGCAGCTACTCGCCGCTGCTGGCCAGGCCGCTCGGCCTCGAGCTGCCGGTCTACCCGGTCAAGGGCTACTCGATCACGCTGCCCATCACCGACGCGAAGCACGCACCGGAGTCGACCCTGATGGACGAGACGCACAAGGTGGCCGTGACGCGCCTGGGCGACCGCATCCGCGTCGGCGGAACGGCGCAGTTGTCCGGCTACAACCTCGACCTGGAACGCGGCCGCCGCGAGACGCTGGAGTTCGTCGTCACCGACCTGTTCCCGCGGGGCGGCGACGTGACGCGTGCCGAATTCTGGACCGGGCTGCGCCCGATGACGCCCGACGGCACGCCCATCGTCGGCCCCTGCCGGCTGCCCAACCTGCTGCTGGCCACCGGCCACGGCACGCTGGGCTGGACCATGGCCGCAGGCACCGGCCGCGTGATCGCCGACCTCGTCAGCGGCAAGACGCCGCAGATCGACATGGAAGGCCTGGGCGTCGACCGCTACGCCTAGTCACGCCCGTTTTCCGAGAACCACCGCAGACTGAACAACCACCAACACCGAGACAGGAGACCTCTGCATGTCACTCAATGAAATCGTCAGCGCCGTCAACGGCATCATCTGGAGCCCGGCGCTGGTCTATCTGTGCCTCGGTGTGGGCCTGTACTTCTCGCTGCGCACGCGCTTCATGCAGGTGCGCGGCTTCGGGCACATGTTCCGCCTGATGTTCAAGGGCAAGTCGTCGGCCGCCGGCGTGTCGTCGTTCCAGGCGCTGGCGATGTCGCTGTCGGGCCGCGTGGGCACCGGCAACATCGCCGGCGTCGCCACCGCGATCAGCTTCGGCGGCCCGGGCGCGGTGTTCTGGATGTGGATGGTGGCCTTCCTCGGCGCATCGACCGCCTACGTCGAGTCGACGCTGGCGCAGATCTACAAGGAAAAGGACGACCAGGGCCTGTACCGGGGCGGGCCGGCCTACTACATCGAGAAGTGCATGGGCCAGAAGTGGTACGCGTGGATCTTCGCGGTGGCCACCATCATTGCCACCGGGCTGCTGCTGCCCGGCGTGCAGGCCAACAGCATCGCCTCGGGCCTGGCCAACGCCTGGGGCGTCAACACGGCGGTGAGCGCCGCGGTGATCGTGATCCTGCTCGGCTTCATCATCTTCGGCGGCGTCAAGCGCATCGCGCTGTTCGCCGAGGTGGTCGTGCCCTTCATGGCACTGGCCTACGTGCTGGTGGCGCTGGTGATCGTGCTGCTCAACATCGCCCAGGTGCCAGGCATGATCGCGCTGATCTTCAAGAGCGCCTTCGGGCTCGAGGCCGGCTTCGGTGCGGTGCTCGGCATGGCGGTGCAGTGGGGCGTCAAGCGCGGCGTGTACTCGAACGAAGCGGGCCAGGGCACGGGGCCGCACCCCGCTGCTGCGGCCGAAGTGGAGCACCCGGCGCAGCAGGGCTATGTGCAGGCCTTCTCGGTCTATGTCGACACGCTGCTGGTCTGCTCGGCCACCGCCTTCATGCTGCTGTCGACCGGCATGTACAACGTGCAGGCTCCCGACGGCGCCATGCTGTTCAACGGCCTGCCCGGCGTGGAGGCCGGCGCCGGCTACACGCAGGCTGCGGTCGAGTCGGTGCTGCCGGGCTTCGGCGCCACCTTCGTCGCGCTGGCGCTGTTCTTCTTCGCGTTCACAACCATCGTTGCCTACTACTACATGGCCGAGACCAACATCGCCTACATCAACCGCAAGGTACACCGCCCGTGGCTCAGCTTCGTGCTGAAGCTGGGCATCATGGCCGCCGTGACCTACGGCGCCGTGCGCAGCGCCTCCGTGGCCTGGGACCTGGGCGACGTCGGTGTGGGCCTGATGGCGTGGCTGAACATCATCGCGATCCTGATCATCCAGAAGCCCGCGCTGCTGGCCCTGAAGGACTACGAGCAGCAGAAGAAGGCCCGCGTGACGCCGACCTTCGACCCCGAGAAGCTGGGCATCCGCAACGCGCAGTTCTGGGTCGACCGGCGCAAGGAAGCAGCGCGCAAGACGCAATGAGTTCGGCCCGCGCCCACACCAATGCCGGCGCGTGGCTGGAGATCCGGCTCGACGCCGTGTGCGCCAACTGGCGGCTGCTGCGCCAGCAGGCGGAAGGAGCCGTCTGCGGCGCGGTCGTCAAGGCCGACGCCTACGGCCTCGGTGCGGCACGGGTGGCACCGGCGCTGTACCGTGCCGGCTGCCGCCACTTTTTCGTCGCGCATCTCGATGAAGGCATCGCGCTACGCCCGCTGCTGGACACCGACGCCATCCTTTACGTGATGCACGGCCCGCCCCCGGGGTCCGAGCCGGAGTTCGTCGCGCACGGGCTGGTGCCGGTGCTCAACAGCCTGCCGCAGCTGGACGCCTGGCAGCGCCTGGCGCACGCGCTGGGGCGCGAACTGCCCGCCGTGCTGCAGGTGGACACCGGCATGGCGCGCATGGGGCTGCCGGCCGACGAACTCGAGGCCGTGGCGAACGACGAAGGCCGGCTGCGCGGCCTGGCGCTGCAAGTCGTGATGAGCCACCTGGTCAGCGCCGAAGACCCGGCCGCGCCCATCAACGCCCGGCAGCTCGAACGCTTTCGCAGTGCGCTGGCGCGGCTGCCGCGCGCACGTGCCAGCCTGGCGAACTCGTCCGGCATCTTTCTCGGGCCCGAATACCGCTTCGACCTGGTGCGACCGGGTGCCGCGCTCTACGGCGTGGCACCGGTGGCCGGCGCCGCCAACCCGATGCGGCCGGTGGTGCGGCTGCGCAGCAAGGTGATCCAGCTGCGCCGCATCGAGACCGGCACCGGCGTCGGCTACGGCCACGCCTGGGTCGCGTCGCGGCCCTCGCGCATCGCCACGCTGGCCACCGGCTATGCCGACGGCTGGTTGCGCAGCTTCGGCAACCGCGGCGAGGTCGAGTTCGAGGGCCGTCGCCTGCCCGTCGTCGGGCGGGTGTCGATGGACGCGATCACCGTCGACGCCACCGACGTGCCCGAAGGGCAGCTGGCCGAAGGCGCGCTGGTCGACCTGCTCGGCGACAGCATCGGCGTCGACGATGCGGCACGCGCCGCGGGCACCATCGGCTACGAGATCCTCACCAGCCTGGGCGGCCGCTACGCCCGCAGCTATCTGGGCGCCTGAGCGCCGTCGACGCGGCTCTGCTCCCCGCCGGGCAGGCCCCCGTCTGCCGCGGCTGCGCCGGACGGCCCCTCACCTGACGGACGCCAGCCGCTGCCAACTCAACCCGCCTGAACCAGGGCGGTCAGCATCGCAGCCGTGCGCTGCATCAATGGCGTCGATTTCTTGTGCGCCGGCAGCACCAGGCACAAGGTGCTGGTGATCTCGGCACCGGCAAAGGGCGTGATCGCAAGGCGCGGCTGCTGCTTGGCGGAGCGCACCGCGTCCTCGCCGAGCGCCGCGTGGCCGACACCGGCCTCGACCAGCTCGAGTATGGCGGGCACGCTGGACACCTCCCACTCGACGCGCAACTGCACGCCGGCCATCGCGGCCGCCGACTCCACCAGCGTGCGAAAGATCTGCCCACGCTGCGGCATGATCAGGGGCAGGTCGGCCAGCCGCTGCAGCGTCAGCGGCCCGGCGGGCGCCTGCCCGGCTGCGCTGATCAGCCGCAACGACTCGGTGCGCAGCGGCGTGATTTCCAGCGCCGGCAGCGGCTCGGGGTTGTAGATCAGCGCCAGGTCGATGCGGCCGGTCAGCAGCCATTCGGTCAGGTGCACCGAGAAGCCTTCGGCGATCGCCAGCCGGGCCTTCGGCAGGTCGCGCCGGAACGCGCTGACGAGCGGCAGCGTGTGCTGGCGCGCCAGCGTCGGCGGCATCGCGATGGCCACCTGGCCGATCGGCTCGTTGCGATGGGCCAGCAGGTCTGCCCGCGCCAGAGAGACGAGGTGCAGGATCTCCTGGCAATGCTCCAGCAGGCGCCTGCCGGCATCGGTGAGTTGCACGCCGCGGCCGTGGCGCAGCAGCAGCGCCTCGCGCAGTTCGGTCTCGAGCGCCCGCACTTGCCGGCTCAGGGCCGGCTGCGCCACGCCGAGCACCAGCGCGGCCTTGCTGAAACTGCCGTGCTCCGCGACATGCACGAAGGCTTCGAGCTGGTTGAGGTTCACGGCGGGATTTTCGCACCCGGACCGGCGAGCCATGCCGGCGCCGTATAGCAGCTATCCCGCCGTGCGGCTTGTTCGGCCCGGGGCCCCTGCTCAGAATCCGCCCACCGTCATCCTTCCCTTGCACCGTGGGCTCACCTCTGACCGGCATGTCGTCGATGGCCACTCGCCAGCTGCTGGCCGCGCTCGGCGCGGCGTTCGCAAGCGCCACCGGCCAGGCCGTGCACTTCGAGTCGGTGGGCGGTGTCGACGCGGCGCGGCGGGTGCGTGACGGCGAGGCGTTCGACATCGTCGTGCTCGCCTCGGACGCGCTCGACGGACTGGCCGCCGAAGGCCATGTGCTGCCCGGCAGCATTGCGCCGATGGCCCGGTCGCCGATGGCCGTCGCCGTGCGGGCCGGCGCCGGCCGCCCCGACATCGGCAGCGAGCAGGCGCTCAAGCAGGCCGTGCTCGCCGCCGGCCGCATCGGCTATTCGACCGGCCCGAGCGGTGCAGCGCTGCTGGGATTGCTCGAGCGCTGGGGCCTCGCCGCCGCACTGCAAGACCGCCTGCTGCAGGCGCGCCCCGGCATTCCCGTCGCGCAACTGATCGCCGCCGGCGAGGTGGAGCTGGGCTTTCAGCAGTTGAGCGAGTTGATGCACGTCGACCAGGTCGACGTGCTCGGCACGCTGCCCGCGGGCGCCGGCATCACCACGGTATTCAGCGCCGCGGTGTGCGCGCGCACCGAGCGCGCCGCCGAGGCGCGCGCGCTGCTGGACTTCATGCGCTCGCCCGAGACAGCCGGGCTCCGGCAGCGCTGCGGCATGAGGTGAGGGCCGCGCCCCGCTTTCTCACCGACGACCCCTCCATCGACGAACCCGTTCATGATCATCGACGTACACGGCCACTACACCACCGCCCCGGCGGCCCTGGGCGCCTGGCGCGAGCTGCAGATCGCCGCGCTCAAGGACCCCGCCCGCAAGCCCAGCCCGTCCGCGCTGCACATCAGCGACGACGAGCTGTGCGAGTCGATCGAGGCCAACCAGCTGAAGCTGATGAAGCAGCGCGGCAGCGACCTGACGATCTTCAGCCCGCGCGCCAGCTTCATGGCGCACCACATCGGCGACTTCGAGACTTCGGCCACCTGGGCGGCGATCTGCAACGAACTCTGCCACCGCGTCAGCCGGCTGTTTCCCGACCACTTCATCGGCGCCGCGATGCTGCCGCAGTCGCCGGGCGTCGACCCGAGGACCTGCATCCCCGAGCTGGAGAAGTGCGTCAGGGAGTATGGCTTCGTCGGCATCAACCTCAACCCGGACCCGTCCGGCGGCCACTGGACCAGCCCGCCGCTGACCGACCGCCACTGGTATCCGCTCTACGAGAAGATGGTCGAGCACGACATCCCGGCGATGGTCCATGTCAGCACCAGCTGCAACGCGTGCTTCCACACCACCGGGGCGCACTACCTCAACGCCGACACGACGGCTTTCATGCAGTGCCTCAGCGGCGAGCTGTTCAAGGACTTCCCGACGCTGAAGTTCCTGATCCCGCACGGCGGCGGCGCAGTGCCCTACCACTGGGGCCGCTTTCGTGGCCTTGCGCAGGAGATGAAGAAGCCGCTGCTCGAGGAGCATCTGCTCGACAACATCTACTTCGACACCTGCGTGTACCACCAGCCGGGTATCGACCTGCTTACCCGGGTGATCCCGGTGAAGAACGTGCTTTTTGCCAGCGAGATGATCGGCGCGGTGCGTGGCGTGGACCCGACCACGGGCCACCACTACGACGACACCCGCCGCTACGTCGAGGCCACGGCCAACCTCTCGGACGACGACCGCTACTGGGTCTACGAAGGCAATGCACGCCGCGTGTTCCCGCGGCTCGACGCCGCACTGAAGGCCCAGGGCCGTTGAGCCCGTCGCCCGAAGCACCCAAGGAGACTGTCCACCATGTACGAACTCGGGGTCGTCCACACCCAGATCCACCGTGCCGATCCGCACGCCGTGCAGCGGCTGGCATCGTTCGGGTCGGCCACCGTGCACGAGGCCATGGGCCGCGTCGGCCTGATGAAACCCTACCTGCGCCCGATCTATGCCGGCGCGCACGTCTCCGGCCCCGCGGTGACGGTGCTGCTGCAGCCGGGCGACAACTGGATGATGCATGTGGTGGCCGAGCAGATCCGGTCCGGTGACATCGTCGTGGCGGCAGTCACCGCCGATTGCAGCGACGGCTACTTCGGCGACCTGCTCGCCACGTCCTTCCAGGCGCGCGGCGCGAAGGCGCTGATCATCGACGCCGGCGTGCGCGACGTGAAGACGCTGACCGAGATGCGCTTTCCGGTGTGGAGCAAGGCCATCTCCGCCAAGGGGACCATCAAGGCCACGCTGGGCTCGGTGAACATTCCCGTGGTGTGCGCCGGCATGTGGGTCACCCCGGGCGATGTGATCGTGGCCGACGACGACGGGGTGGTATGCGTGCCGGCGGCGCGCGCCGCCGCTGCCGCCGAAGCGGCGGCGGCACGCGAAGCCAACGAAGGCGCCAAGCGGGCCAGGCTCGCGTCCGGGGTGCTGGGTCTGGACATGTACCGGATGCGCGAGCCGCTGGCCCAGGCCGGCCTGCGCTACATCGACTGAGGGCGAGGCCGTGATCGATCCGCGACAGTGGCAGGTGGGCCTGCTCGGCTATGGCGAAGTGGGGCGCATCCTCGCCGAGGACCTGCGAGCGCAGGGCGTGCGCGTCAGCTGCCACGACGTGAAGCTGGAGCACGCCGGCCATGCGGCCGGCCTGCACGGGCACGCGGCGCTGCACGGCGTGCAGCTGTGCGCGACGCCGGGCGGCCTGGCCGCGGCCAGCGATGTCCTCATCAGCGCCGTCACCGCGAGCCAGGCAGTGCCCGCCGCCGCGGCCTGTGCCGCGCAGATCCGGCCCGGCGCGTTCTACCTCGACCTCAACTCCGCATCGCCCGGCGCCAAGCAGCGCGCAGCGCACCTCGTCGACGCCGCCGGCGGCCGCTACGTCGAGGGCGCGGTGATGACCAGCGTGCCGCCCTACCGCAGCCGGGTGCCGCTGCTGCTCGGCGGCCTGCACGCGGCCGAGCTGCTCGAGCCGCTGAACGCGCTGGGCTTTGCCGCGCGCGTCGCCAGCGAGCGGCTCGGCGTCGCATCGGCCACCAAGATGTGCCGCAGCGTGATGATCAAGGGCCTGGAGGCAATGGTCATCGAAAGCTTCACGGCGGCCCGGCACCACGGCGTCGAGGACGCGGTGATCGCATCGCTGGCCGAGACCTTTCCGGGCATCGACTGGGAGCGTCAGGCCGCGTACTTCTTCCAGCGTGTGATCGAGCACGGCCGGCGCCGCAGCGAGGAGATGCTCGAGGCCGCGGAGACGGTGCGGGAAGCGGGCCTGGAAGCGTGGAGCGCGTCCGGCACCGCCGAGCGCCAGGCCTGGGTGGCCGCAGTCGCGGACGCCGGCCTGTTCGGCGCCCGGGACGCCCCCGGCCACGCGCGCAGCAGCGACTGGCGCGTGGAAGCAGACCGTTTGCTCGACCACCTGCGCCGCCTTCACGACACTCACGGGAGCCCGCACCGATGACCCCCACCCGTCCCGTCACGGGCGACTTCACCAAGACCCCCGGCTGGCTCGACTGGTACGACGGCCCGTCCGCGCCGCGCTTCCGGCTACCGGCAGGTGCCGTCGACGCCCATTGCCATGTGTTCGGCCCCGGCGAGTGCTACCCCTATGCGCCCGAGCGCAAGTACACGCCCTGCGACGCGTCGGCGCCGCAGCTGTTCGCGCTGCGCGACCACCTCGGTTTCGCGCGCAACGTGATCGTGCAGGCCACCTGCCATGGCGACGACAACCGGGCCATGGCCGACGCCTGCCGCGCGTCGGGCGGCAAGGCCCGCGGCGTGGCCACCGTGCGCCGCAGCATCACCGACGAAGAGCTGTGCGAACTCCACGAGGCCGGCGTGCGCGGCGTACGCTTCAACTTCGTCAAGCGTCTGGTCGACTTCACGCCCAGGGAAGAGCTGCTCGAAATCGCCGGTCGCATCGCCCGCCTTGGCTGGCACGTGGTGGTCTACTTCGAGGCGCCCGACCTGCCCGAGCTGTGGGACTTCTTCAGTGCGCTGCCGACGCCCGTGGTGGTCGACCACATGGGCCGCCCCGAGGTCTCCAAGCCGGTGGACGGACCGGAGTTCGGGCTGTTCCTGCAGTTCATGCGCGAGCACCCGAACGTCTGGAGCAAGGTGTCCTGCCCGGAGCGCCTGTCCATCAGCGGCCCGCACGCACGCAACGGCGAAACGCGGCCGTACCGCGACGTGGTGCCCTATGCGCGCCGCATCGTCGAGACCTTTCCCGACCGCGTGCTGTGGGGCACCGACTGGCCGCACCCCAACCTGAAGGACCACATGCCCGACGACGGCCTGCTGGTGGACTTCATCCCGCAGATCGCCGTGACCCCCGCGCTGCAGCACCGCCTGCTGGTGGCCAACCCGATGCGGCTGTACTGGCCCGAGCTGCCGGTCCCTGCGCCGCCGGCATGAGCCGCCCGCTTCCATTCCGCCCCGGCATAGCTGCTATCCCGAAACGAATCTAGGCGGGCCGGCCCGTAATTCCCAGAATCCACCCGACCCGCCCGAAGCGGCCGGGACCACCACGGAGACCACCCACATGAGCAAGATTTCGAGGCGGGCCGCTGCGGCCCTGCTGCTGGTGCTGGCCGCAGGCGTGCAGAACCGCGCCGTGGCCCAGGCTGCGGCCTACCCGTCCAGGCCGGTGCGCATCCTCGTCGGCTACAGCGCCGGCGGCGCGGTCGACATCATCGCCCGTGCGGTCGCGCAGCAGATGACCGCTCGCCTCGGGCAGCAGGTGATCGTCGAGAACAAGCCCGGCGGCGGCACCAACATCGCGCTGCGCGCGCTGATCGACAGCCCGGCCGACGGCTACACGCTGATGCTGGCCGCCAACGCCCTGGCCGCGAATGTGACGCTGTACCAGCCGGCTCCCTACCGGATCGAGCGTGACATCACGCCGATCGCGCAGGTGGGGCAGGTGCCGGTGGTGCTGGCGGCCAACGCCGACTCGAAGCTGCCCGACTTCGCCAGCCTGGTGACGCAGGCGAAAAAACAGCCCGACGCGATCGGCTTCGGCTCGCCGGGCAACGGGTCGACCCCGCATCTCGCCGTCGAGATGCTCGAGCGCGCGGCCGGTATCCAGCTGATGCACGTGCCGTACAAGGGCGGCGCGCAGGCCATGAATGACGTCGTTGCCGGCCACATTCCCACGGTGGCGGTCAACGCGCTGGAGGCACTGCCCCACGTGCGCAGCGGCAAGTTGCGCGTGCTGGCGGTGCTGAGCGCACAGCGCTCGCCGCTGTTCCCCGAGGTGCCGACCATCGCCGAGTCCGGCTTCGCGGGTTTCGAGGCGTCGGTGTGGTACGGGCTGATCGGCCCGGCCGGCCTGTCGGCCGACATCGTGAAGCTGCTGCATGCCGAGGTGCAGCGGGCGCTCGCCTCGAACGAGGTGCGCGAGCGCCTGTCCGGCGCGGGCGGGCAGGTGCGTCCCGGGCCGACCTCGGCCTTCGTCACGCTGCTCGACAAGGAGCAGCAGCGCTATGCGCGGCTGATCACCGACGCGCACATCAAGCCGGATTGACGCCCCGCCGTCCATGCACCACAGGAGACCCTCGATGATGAACATCAAGCCCCGACCCATGCACCGGCGTCGCCGCATGCTGCTGGCTGCACTGGCCCTGGCGACCTGCCCGATCGCCCATGCGCAGGCCGGCAAGACGCTGCGCGTGGTGGTGCCCTTCCCGCCCGGCGGCAGCACCGACATCCTGGCACGGGCCGTCGGCGCGCGGCTGGGCCAGCAGCTGGGCCAGACGCTGCTGGTCGACAACCGCCCCGGGGCCGGCGGCGCCCTGGGGGCCGGCGAAGTGGCGAAGGCCGAGCCGGACGGCAACACCTTGCTGATGGGTCACATCGGCACGCTGGCCGTCAACCCGGCGCTGTATCCCAAGCTGCCCTACGACGCGCAGAAGAGCTTCGTGCCGGTGGCCTGGGTGGCGCGCGTGCCCAATGTGCTGGTGGTCAACGCCCACTCGCCGATCAAGAGCCTGAAGCAGCTGATCGAGCACGCGCAGGCGCAGCCGGGCAAGCTGTCGTATTCGTCCGGTGGCAACGGCAGCGCGGCCCACATCACCTTCGAGTACCTCAAACTGAAGGCGCGGGCCGACCTGCTGCACGTGCCCTACCGCGGCACCGCTCCGTCGATCAACGACCTGCTCGGCGGCCAGGTCGACGCCACCTTCACCGGCGTGCCGACCGTGCTGCCGCACATCCGCTCCGGCAAGCTGCGCGCGCTGGCGGTGTCCAGCACGCAGCGCCTCGCGGCACTGCCCGACGTACCGACGGTGGCGGAAAGCGGGTATGCCGGCTTCGAGGCCGACCAGTGGTACGGCTTCGTCGCGCCCGCCGGCACGCCGGCGGCCAAGGTCAGGCAGCTCAACGCCGAGATCAACAAGGCCCTGCGCGACCCGGCCGTCGCACGGCAGCTCGCCGCCGAAGGCGCCGTGCCGACACCCGACACGCCGCAGGCCTTCGCCGAGCTGATCGCCAGGGAGCTACCACGCTGGGCCGACGTCGTACGCACCGCCAAGGTGACGGCCGACTGACGCTCTCGCGGCTTCACCGCCAGCCCGGACGCTTTCCCACTGCCTTGCCACGGCCGGTTGTCGGCCGCGGCCGGGCCTCGCTCTGCCTCATCACAACAAGGAGACTTCATGCGCCACCCGAAACCCCTCGCGGCCGTTGCACTCGGCTGCCTTGCCGCGGCCCTCTCGACCCAGGCCCCGGCACAGGACACCCCGGGCCTGCCCGGCGGCGTGACGATGTACGGATTGATCGACGCTGCCGTGCGGCATGCCGACAACGTGACCGCCGCCGGCGGATCGATGACCACAATGGGCGACGGCATCATCACCGGCACGCGACTCGGGTTCCGGGGACGCGAGCCGCTTTCGCGCGACCTGGCGGTGGTGTTCACGATGGAGTCGGGCTTCGACCCGAGCAGCGGCAATTCGCTGCAGGGCACCGCGACAGCCGACTATGGCCAGGTGCAGGCCAACCCGCGTTTCTGGGGCCGCGACCTGAACGTCGGCTTGCGCGGCAGCGCGTGGGGCCTGACGCTGGGCCGGCAGTACACGCTGGCGCACACGCTGGCCGCACGCTTCCAGCCGCTGGGCAACCCGAACAGCCTGGCGCATTCGCTCTTCAGCAGCCATCACATCGCGCGGCAGGACAACATGCTGCGTGTCGACACGAAGGTGGTCGGCATCGACCTCAGCGCCACCCACACCTTCGGCGAAGTGTCCGGCAGCAGCGCCAACGACGCCTGGGCCGTGGGTGCGGGATACTCCGGCGGCCCGGTGGCCCTGGGCGCCTACTTCCAGCAGATGAAGAACCTGGCCGGCACTGAAACACGCAAGGTGCTCGGCCTGGGCGGCAACTACCGCTTCAATGCCACGGTGCAGCTGTTCGCCGGTGTGATGCGGCGCACCGCGGAAGTGAGCCCGCAGACCAACAAGGCCTGGACCGTCGGCACCAACCTGCAGGTGGCTCCCAACGTCACGCTGAGCCTGGCGCACTACCAGGACCACCAGTCCGGCAGCGCGGTGCTGTCCGGCAAGCGGCAGGTGAGCTGGGTGCATGCCGACTACCAGCTGTCCAAGCGCAGCAGCCTGTATGCCGTGCTCGACCGCAACAAGGTCGGCGACGGCTACGCGCTGCCTTCCTTCATGGGCAGCAAGGGCACGCAAACCGGCCTGGCTGCCGGGCTGCGCCATCGGTTCTGACATTGCGGAGGCCTCGCATGCACGACACACACTGCGTTTTTCATCTGGGT
Source organism: Caldimonas mangrovi (assembly GCF_023721835.1). Classification (GTDB taxonomy): domain Bacteria; phylum Pseudomonadota; class Gammaproteobacteria; order Burkholderiales; family Burkholderiaceae_C; genus Caldimonas; species Caldimonas mangrovi. The sequence goes on from NZ_JAMKFE010000014.1 coordinate 96,624, forward strand.
GCCTGGACACGCCGCGTCGCCGCGGTCGCTCTGACGCTGGCAGCGGCCTGCAGCCAGGCACTGGCGCAGGGCAGCTACCCGGACCGCACCGTCACGCTGCTGGTGCCGTTCGGCGTCGGCGGCATTGCCGACGTCACCGCACGGGCCGTCACCGAGTCGATGAGCAAGACGCTCGGCCAGACGGTCATCGTCGACAACAAGCCGAGTGCCGGCAGCATCGTCGCCTCTCAGGCGGTCGCGAAGGCCAGGCCCGATGGCTACACCCTGCTGCTGATGAGCAACGGCAACGCGGTCAGCGTCAACCTGTTCAAGAAGCTGCCCTACGACACGGTCGAGGACTTCCAGCTCGTCTCGACGCTGGGCTTCTTCGACCTGGGGGTCTTCGCGTCCGCCAAGTCGAAGTACGGCAGCCTGAAGCAGGCGCTGGCCGCGGCCAGGGCCGAACCCGGGAAGCTGACGATCGGCACCATCGCGGTCGGCAGCACGCAGCACCTCGCTGCCAAGCTGTTCCAGACCCAGGCGGGCATCGACGTGCTGCTGGTGCCCTACAAGACCTCGCCGGCGCTGCAGACCGCGCTGATCGGCGGCGAAGTCGACCTTGCGATCGAGATCGTCGGCCCGATGCTGCCGCAGGTGCGCGGCGGCACGGTCAAGGCGCTGGCGGTCACCGGCGACGAGAGGAACCCGACGCTGCCGAACGTGCCCACCGTGCAGGAGTCGGGGCTGGCGCAGTACAGCGTCGCGTCGTGGAACGCCATCGCCGTGCCCAAGGGCACGCCGGCACCGGTGGTGGAACGGCTGAACCAGGCCATCCGCGAGGCACTCGCCTCACCGCCGGTGCAGGCCACGCTCGGCGCGGCCGGCATGCGCTACCGGGCCGGCACGCCGGAGCAGGCGCGTGAGCTGCTGGTCAACGACATCAAGCGCTGGGGCGAGGTGATCCGCCAGGGCAACATCAAGCTGGAATGAAGCCGCGGCCGGCTACCCGCCGCGCCGTTTCAGCGCGGCCCGCAGCGCCTTGGCGAAACGCGGGTCGCCCACCGCGCCGACGTTGAAGCGCGACCAGCGGCAGGTGGCCGACGCATCGACGCAGAAGATGCGCCCCGGCGCCAGCACGATGTTCTGCGGCAGCACCTCCTTGGCGAATTCCAGCGTGTCCGGCACGCCAGGCAGCGCGGCCCACAGGTACAGCGACTGCGGCGTGCGCGCGAAGATCTCGGCGCCCACCGCGTCGAACAGGCGTTGCGCCTGTTGCGTCGCCTCGCCGAGTCGGTCGCGCAGGCGCTTCAGGTGCCGCTGGTAGTGCCCTTCGCTGAGGATCACGTCGACCGTGCGCTCGCAGTACTCGGAGCTGCCCACGTGGATCAGCGCCTTCAGGTCGGCCAGGTCGCTGGCGAGGTCGGCGCTCGACGCGATGAAGCCCACCCGCAGCGCGGCCGAGAACGACTTCGAGAAGCTGCCGATGTAGATGGTGCGTTCCAGCTGGTCGAGCGCCGCGAGCCGCGGCGTCGAGGTCGGCACGAAGTCGGCCAGCGCGTCGTTCTCGACGATCAGCAGGTCGTGCTTCTGCGCCAGCTGCAGCACCTTGAACGCCTTGGCGGCCGACAGCGCCGAGCCGGTCGGGTTGTGCGCGATCGACTGCGTGAAGAACAGGCGGGGCTTGTGCGCGAGCAGGCACTGCTCCAGCGCCGCCAGGTCGGGACCGTCCGGTTGCCGCGGCACGCCCACGATGCGCGCGCCGGCCAGCTTGAGCTTGCCGAACAGCGGGTAGTAGCCCGGGTCGTCGACCAGCACCGTGCCGCCCGGCGGCACGAAGTAGCGCACCACCATGTCCATCGCTTCGTTGGCGCCGTGCGTCAGCACGATCTGGCGCGGCTCGGCGCCGATGCCGAAGTCGGCCAGCTTGCGCACCAGGCGCTCGCGCAGCGGGCGGTAGCCGAAGCGGCTGCCATAGCGAAACAGCGCGCCCAGCCCGGTGCGCACCACCTTGTGGTGGTAACGGTCCAGGCGCGCCTCCGACAGCCATTCCACCGGCGGAAAGCCGTCGCCCACCGCAAACGCGCCGGCTTCGGTCTTGAGCTGCTCGCGCATCATCCAGACGATGTCCATCGCGCGGCCCAGCGAGCCGGCTTCGTCTTCTTCCGGCGCCTTCCTCGCCGCCAGCTCGCGCACGAAATAGCCGGCGCCGCGCCTCGGTTCGACCAAGCCCTGCGCCACCAGCCATTCGAAGGACGCCACCACGGTGTTCTTCGCATAGCCGTGCAGCTGGGCCAGTTCGCGCAGCGAAGGCAGCTTGTCGCCGGGCTTGAAGGCCCCCTCGCGGATCTGCCGCTCGATGGACCGCGCGAGCGTGGAAGCGATCGAGGGGCGGGGGTGTTTCGCGCTCATGCGGGGCTTGGCGTCAGCGGGTGGAAGGCGTCCGGACTATGACACGCACCGGCTGTCGCAGGGCCCGGTACGCGACTGTCCCGGCAAACTGTAACCATATCGATTGGTACAGCTCACCTACAGTGAGTGCGCAGCGGTGCATCCACTGCCACAACACAGGAGACAGACCATGAGCGACAGAACGATCCGGCGTCGCAGCCTCATCAAGACGGCCCTGGCCGGCGCGGCCGTGGCGGGTGTCGCCGCCCCGCGCATCGCCGCCGCCCAGGCGGCCAGCGTGACCTGGCGCATGCAGGCGCTGTGGGACGGCGGCACCACGCCGCAGAAGTTCGAGGAGGCCTTCGTCAAGCGGGTCAGCGAACTGACCGGCGGACGCTTCAAGATCAACCTGTTCGCCGCCGGCCAGATCGTGCCCGCCGCGCAGGCGTTCGACGCGGTGCGCGGCGGCGCCTTCGAGATGATGAAGACCTTCGACGGCTACGAAGCCGGCAAGATCCCTGCGTTCGCGTTCACCAGCACCATCCCGTTCGGCTTCGGCGAGAGCGACGAGTTCGAGGCCTGGTTCTACGAAAAGGGCGGGCTCGAGCTGGCTCGCCAGGCGTACGCGCCGGCCGGCCTTCACTACGTGGCACCCACCGTCTACGGCCAGGAGCCGCTGCACTCCAAGGTGCCGATCCGCAAGCTGAGCGACCTCGCCGGCAAGAAGGGCCGCTTCGTCGGCCTGGCGTCGTCGGTGATGGGCGCGTTCGGCGTCGCGGTGACCCCCCTGCCGACCGGCGAGGTGTATTCGGCGCTGGACAAGGGCGTGATCGACATGGCCGACCGCGGCGACCTGACGGCCAACTTCGAGGCCGGCCTGGCCGAGGTCGCGAAGTACGTGATCCTGCCCGGCTTCCACCAGCCGACCACTGCCACGGCCTACGTCGCCAACCGCGCCGCGCACGACAAGCTGCCCGCCGAGTTCAAGGCGGCGCTGACCATCGCCGCGCGCGAAACGTCAGCGGCGCTGCGCCAGCGCATCCTGGTCAACGACGCGAGCGTGCTCGCCAAGTACCAGGCCAAGGGTTGCGAGATCATCCGCTTCAGCGCCGCCGACCTGGCCGCCGCGCGCCCAAAGGCGATGGAAGCCTGGCGCGCCGCGACCAAGAACGATGCGCTCGCCGGCAAGGTGCTCGACAGCCAGGTCGCCTTCATGAAAGAGCTGGGCCTGCTGGCCTGACGTCCCGCCGGCCGCGTCACGCCTTTCGGCGCCGCACGGCCGGCTCTTGCCGGAGCCCATCGTCGTGCCCGCCTGGCTGCACCTGCCCTCTCGCGCGATCACCCGCTTCAACCACGGCCTGTTCCGGCTCACCGTGTGGCTCATGGCCATCGTGGTGCCGGTGATGCTGTACGAGGTGGTGTGCCGCTACCTGTTCAACGCGCCGACGGTGTGGGCGATGGAGCTGGCGGTGCTGCTGTTCGGCCCCTACTTCCTGCTCGGCGGGCCCTACCTGCTGCACCTGCGCGGCCACGTGGCGCTCGACCTGGCGCATGCGCGCATGAGCCCCGCATGGCGCCGCCGCATGGACCTGCTCAACTACCCCGTCATCATCGTGTTCTGCGCCATCTTGCTGTACTTCAGCCTGCCGTCGGCGCTGAACGCGTGGGCCTATCGCGAGACCAGCTTCTCGGCCTGGAACCCACCCATCTGGCCGGTGAAGGCCGCCGTGCCGCTGGCGCTGCTGTTGATGCTGCTGCAGGCGCTGGTCGAGTGGCTGACGGTGTGGTTCGGCTCCACGGCGCGCCATGACGAGAGCGCCCAGGGAGCGCCGCAATGAGCCCCAACGCCATCCTGCTGCTGATGTTCGGCAGCCTCACCGTCTTCATGCTGACCGGCCTGCCGATCGCCTTCGTGCTCGGCGGTCTGTCGCTGCTGTTCACGGTGACGCTGTGGGAGCCGAACGCCGTCATCGTGCTGGTGCTGCAAATCTTCGACACCATGAAGTCAGAGGCACTGCTGGCCATCCCGCTGTTCATCCTGATGGCCTGCATCCTGCAGCGCTCGGGTGTCATCGAGGCGCTGTACCGCGCGATGGAGCTGTGGTTCGGCCGGCTCAAGGGCGGGCTCGCGATCGGCACGGTGGTGATCTGCGTCGTGATGGCGGCGATGACCGGCGTGGTCGGTGCCGCGGTCACCGCGATGGGCATCCTGGCGCTGCCCGAGATGCTGCGCCGCGGCTACGAGCCTCGGCTGGCCCTGGGCACCATCTGCGCTTCGGGCACGCTGGGCATCCTGATCCCGCCGTCGGTGCTGACCATCGTCTACGCCGTCACCGCGCAGATCTCGATCGGCCAGATGCTGATCGCCGGGCTGGCGCCCGGGCTGCTGCTCGCGACGCTGTACATCGGCTACATCCTCGTGGTCGGCTGGCTGCGCCCCGACTGGGTGCCGCTGGACCAGGACACCCGCCGCGTGCCGTGGCGCGAGAAGCTGCTGGCACTGAAGGCACTGGCCGTGCCCGCGCTGCTGATCGTGCTGATCCTGGGCTCCATCTTCTTCGGTGTCGCAACGCCTACCGAGTCGGCCGCGATCGGTGTGGTGGGTGCGCTGCTGCCGGCGCTGAGCAGCCGCAAGCTGCGCCTGTCCATGCTGCGCGAGGCCGGCACCGACGCGCTCAAGGCCACGTCGATGATCCTGTGGATCACGCTCGGTGCGAAGGCCTATGTGGCCATCTTCACCGGCCTGGGCGGCGCCGACACGCTGCTGGAAATCATCAAGAGCCTGGACGTCAACCGCTGGCTGATCCTGGGCGCGATGATGCTGCTGCTGGTGTTCCTCGGCACCGTGCTCGACGAGCTCGGCATCATCTTGCTCACCGTGCCGGTGTTCCTGCCCATCGTGCGGCTGCTCGGCTTCGACGAGCTGTGGTTCGGCGTGCTGTATGCGCTGACGATCCAGATGGGCTACATCAGCCCGCCGTTCGGCTACACGCTGTTCTACGTGAAGGCCACGCTGCCCAAGCACATCGGCATGGGTGCGGTCTATCGCGGCATCGTGCCCTTCTTCCTGCTGCAGATCGTCGGCCTGCTGATCTGCGCCGCTTTCCCCGACCTGGTCACTTTTCTGCCGCGAATGATGACCAGCCGCTGACATCGACGAGACCCTCCATGGACGCCACACCGAAGAGCAGCCGGATCGCCGGCTTTCACAAACTCGACATCGCCGGGCGCATCGACAGCGTGGCGCGTTTCGCGCAGCTGGACGCCGCCGAAAAGGCGCACCTGGCCGACACCGGCAACCTGCCGCCCGAGCTGGCCGACCACATGATCGAGAACGTGGTCGGCACGCTGAACATCCCCGTCGGCATCGCCACCAACCTGCGCATCGACGGCTGCGACCGCCTGGTGCCGATGGCCACCGAAGAATCGTCGGTGGTGGCCGCGGTGTGCAATGCGGCCCGGCAGTGCTACGACAGCGGCGGCTTCACCACGTCGATGTCGGGCATGCTGATGATCGCGCAGGTGCAACTGACCGGCGTGAGCGACCCGCAGCACGCGCGGCTGCGCATCCTCGAGCGCGAAGCCGAGATCCGCGAGCTGTGCAACGCCTGCGACCCGGTGCTGGTGCGCCTGGGCGGGGGCTTTCGTGAACTGGAGGTGCGGGTGATCGACACGATCGCCGGCCCCATGGTGATCGTGCACCTGATCGTCGACACGCGCGACGCGATGGGAGCCAATGCCGTCAACACGATGGCCGAGCGGCTGGCCCCTCATCTGGCGCAGTGGACCGGCGCCACCAGCCGGCTGCGCATCCTGTCCAACCTGGCCGACCGGCGCGTGGCGCGTGCGCGCTGCACCTGGAAGCTGGCCGACATCGGCGGCGAGAGCGTGCGCGACGGCATGCTCGCCGCCTACCACTTCGCCGAAGCCGACCCCTACCGCGCGGCCACCCACAACAAGGGCATCATGAACGGCATCAGCGCGGTGGTGCTGGCCACCGGCAACGACACCCGGGCCGTGGAAGCCGGCGCCCACGCCTATGCGGCGCGCAAGGGCCGCTACGGCAGCCTCAGCACCTGGGAAGCGTCGGCCGACGGCGACCTGGTGGGTGTGCTCGAGATGCCGATGGCCGTGGGCCTGATCGGGGGCGCCACACGCGTGCACCCCACCGCGCGCCTGGCGCTGAAGATCCTCGGCGTCGACACCGCCGAGCAACTGGCCCGCGTCATCGTCGCCGTGGGCCTGGCGCAGAACTTCTCGGCGATGAAGGCACTCGCGACCTCCGGCATCCAGAAGGGCCACATGGCCCTGCATGCGCAGAACATCGCGATGATGGCCGGCGCGACCGGGCCCGAGGTCGACCTGCTGGCCCGCGTGCTGGTGGCCAAGGGCAGCGTGCGCATGGACACGGCCGAAGCAGAACTGGCCGCGCTGCGGGCCGCCACAGCCGGTGGCACATGACAGCGCGCAGCGGGCGCGTCACTCGGCCCTGGTGCTCGGCATGAAGGTCTGCCGCATCCCTTCGAAGCTGCCGTAGCTGTCCGATGGCGTCGAGGACCACCACGGTGTGATGCCGCGCTGCGGCGCCTCGGCGGCGGCCACCTGCACCTGCAGCGTGTCGGCCAGCACCTGGCACATGCGCCAGCCGCCCGCGTGTTCGAGGATGCGGCAGGCATGGATCTCGACGCCGCGCGCGCCGCCCCCGTGCGTGAAGTAAGGCTGCAACGGCCGGAACCGCGGTGCCGTCAGGTCGGACAGGTCGGCCAGGTCGCTCAGCGACACGATGCCGATGCCGCGCGGCGTGGGGCGGGTCGCCTCCCACCCATGCGCATTGACGAGCATCGTGTAGATGGTGCGCTCCGTCTGCACCGCCGAGATGATGCGCTCGACGATCATCGAGATCGAGTCGTCTCGCCCCAGCAGCACGTGGCGGACGTCGGTGGCATGGGCGTGGCGGTCCCAGGTCATGCCCCGGTCGTGGCCGATGTCGTAAGCGTGCACGTAGACGATCACGGTCCTCTCCCGTTCGGAATGGCCCAGGGTAGGCTCATGCCCGGCCGATGCACATCCTTCATCTAGGGGAACCAGATGCGCCACAACCCGACGATCACGTGCCCCCAGACCAGCACGTTGAATCCCAGCAGCGCGAACGAGCGGGCGAAGCCCCACAGGCTGCTCGCCCGCCGCGCATGCAGGTCGCTGCCCGTCAGCGCATAGAGCAGCATGAAGAGCGCCGACGGAACGAGGGTCCCGACGATGAGCAGACCCATCACCCAGTAGAAATATGTCATGCCGCGATTATTGGGGTGATGGGGCTTGCTTGACCAGCGGTGGCTCGCCTTCGACGGCGGCCTGCATCAGCCAGCGCCTGAAGGCCAGCAGCGGCTCGATCGACGAGCGGTTCTCGGGGTAGCACAGGTAGTAGCCTGCTTCGGCCTCGTAAACCCCCGCGGCGCCGCGCAACGGCATCACCACTTCGGCACGGGCCAGTTCGTCCTCGACCAGGCATCGCGGCACCAGGCCGAGGCCCATCCCCGCTGCCACCGCGCGCACGATCGCGGCGTACTGGTCCAGCTGGATGCCGCCGTGCGGGTTGATGCCGCCGACCCCTTGCCGTTCGCACCAGTGGGACCACGCCGAGGGCACCGTCACGTGGTGCAGCAGCCGGTGGTTCACCACGTCGGCCGGCCGCTTCAGCGCGGGCCGGCCCCGGCCGGCCGGCGGCGCGATCAGCACCATGCGCCGGCCGATCACGTATTCGCAGACGGCGCCTTCCCACGGCCCTTCGCCGTAGCGGACAGCACAGTCCAGGTCGGCGCGATGGAAGTCGTAGCCCTGCACATACGGCACGAACTGCAGCATCACCTTGGGGTGCGCCGCCTGGAAGGCCGGCAGCCGCGGGATCAGCCACTTGGCGGCGAAGGTCGGCAGCGCCGACAGGTGCAGCACGCCGCCATCATGCGGGCTGCTCATGAGATCGAGCGTCGCCGCTTCGAGCTGCAACAGCAGCGGCTGCACCGCCAGCAAGTAACGCTGCCCGGCCGGCGTCAGCTGCAGCCGGCGGCGCACGCGGGCGAACAGCGTCACGCCAAGCCAATCCTCGAGCTCCAGCACCTGTCGGCTGACCGCCCCTTGCGTCAGATGCAGGGCGTCCGCCGCTGCGGAAACCGTCTTCAGCTGGGCCGTCGTGACAAACGCACGCAACAGGTGCATCGGGGGCAGGAGTCTGCGGTTCATTCCAAATGCAAATGATCTCTTGCTGAAGTTTCGATTGTCGCCGCACCGGGTGCCCCGCCAAGATGCGCCTGACCAACGGATGAGGAGAGCTTCATGATGAACCGCAGACAATTCACCACCGCGCTGTCGTCCACGCTGATCGCGCCGGCATGGGCCGCCAGCAGCACCGACGGCAAGCCGCTGCGCCTGGTCGTGCCGTTCGCGCCGGGCGGGGCCACCGACATCACCGCGCGTGCGGTCGGCGACCAGCTCTCGAAAGAGCTGAGCCAGCCGGTGATCGTCGAGAACAAGGCCGGCGCCGGCGGTTCGATCGGCATGCAGGAAGTGGCGCGCTCCGAGCCCGACGGCCTGACACTGGGCGTGGCCACGCTGTCGACGCACGGTGTCAACCCGGCGGTCTACAAGAAGCTGGGCTACGACCCGGTCGCAAGCTTCGCCCCGGTGGCCGAACTGGTGAAGGCGCCCGGTGTGCTGATCGTCAACGCGGGCCTCGGCGTGCGCGACATGGCCGCCTTCCTGAAGCTGCTGAAGTCGCAGCCGGGCAAGCTGATGTACGCGTCGCCCGGCAACGGCACGATCGGCCACATGTGGGCCGAGCTGTTCAAGCGCTCGACGCAGACCTTCATGCTGCACGTGCCCTACCGCGGCGCGGCGCCGGCCCTCAACGACGTGCTGGCCGGCCAGGTGCACGCCTATTTCGACCAGGTGGCCTCGGCGCTGCCGCACATCCAATCCGGCAAGGTGAAGGCGCTGGCGGTGTCCTGGCCCACGCGGCTGGAGGTGCTGCCCGACGTGCCGACCTTCGCCGAGGTCGGCCTGCCCAACAACAACCTGCCGTCGTGGTTCGGTCTGGTCGCACCGGCCGGCACACCGGCCGCTGAGGTGAAGCGCCTGCATCAGGCCGTCGGCAGCGCCCTGAAGGCGCCCGGCATAAGCGAACGCCTGGCGAAGCTGGGGCTGTACCCATCGCCGCTGCGCTCGCCTGCCGAGTTCGGCACGCAGATCCGCCAGGAGATCGAGCGCATGCAGCAGGTGGCCCAGTTCGCCAAGATCCAGCTCGACTGAGCCCCCCTAAGCACTGCAAGAGGAGACACGAGCATGAAGTCTGTGCTCTGGTTCCATCGCGTCGCCTGCGCGCTCGGCGTCGCGGCACTGTCGTCGGCGGCCGCGCAGCCCAGCCCCGGCGTGACGCCCCACGAGGTCCTGCTCGGCCAGTCGGCCTCGTTTTCGGGCAGCTTCGCGTCGCAGGCCGCCTCGTACCGCGACGGCGCGCTCGCTTACTTCGCAGCCGTCAACGCGCGCGGCGGCGTGCACGGCCGGCGCATCCGGCTGATCTCGCTGGACGACGGCTACGTCGCCGAGCGCGCAGTCGAGAACACGCGCCGGTTGATCGAGCGCGACCGGGTGTTCGCGCTGTTCAACCCGACCTGGACCAACACCGTGAAGGCCAGCCTGCCGCTCGCCGAAGCAGCCGGCGTGCCGCTGTTCGCCCCGTACACCGGCTACGAGGAGCTCTATGCACGCTCTTCGCCGCAGGTCTTCACGACGCGCGCGAGCTTCGCCGACGAACTGGCCCAGATCGTCCGGCACCTGCACACGATCGGGCTCACGCGCATGGGCCTGGTGCACTACGACAGCCCGCCCGGTCGGGAGCTGCTGGACGACACGCGGCAACGTGCCGAAGCGCTGCAGATGAAGCTGGTCGCGACCGGCACGATGAAGGCCGGCTCGCGCGATGCCGCGGCCGCCGTCGACGCACTGAAACGCACCGACGACCTGCAGGCACTGATCATCGGCGTCTCGGGCAGCGACGCCGTCGCCTTCATCCGCGCGTTCGACCGCGTCCGCAAGGGCCGCACCGCGTACTACGCGCGCAGCCTGATCGGCATCCAGCACCTGGTGAGCGAGCTCGGAGCGCAGGCCCAGGGGCTGTCGGTCAGCCAGACGGCACCGAACCCGCACAAGAACCGCACGCCGGTGGCCGTGGAGTACCGCGCGCTGCTGCAGCACTACAACCCGGCGCTCCAGCCCGACTACATCGGCCTCGAAGGCCTGGTCTCGGCGAAGGTGTTCGTCGAAGCACTGCGCCGCACCGGCCCGCGACCCACTCGGGAGGCGCTGCGGCACAGCCTGGAGCGCATGAACGCCTACGACGCGGGCGGCTACACCGTCGGCTTCTCGCCGCAACAGCATCACGGCTCCCGCTACGTCGACATCGTGATGATCGGCGCGGGCGGCCGCATCGTCGACTGATGCCGCCGGGCATCGCTTTCCTCCCCTGCACATGACCCTCTCCGATATCGCTTCCTTCTGGGACCGCCATCCCGCCTGCACGCTGCACCCGGGGCGGACCGCCCTGGTGCTCGACTCGCCGCACAGCGGCACGCTCTATCCGGCCGATTTCCGCTTCGCCTGCCCGGCGCAGGCGCTGCGCATGGCCGAAGACACCGACGTCGACACCCTCTGGGGCTTCGCGCCCTCGATGGGCGCGGCGCTGTTGCTGGCCCATTTCCCGCGCAGCTACATCGACGTCAACCGCGCGCTGGACGAGCTCGACGCGTCCATGCTGACCGGCACGTGGCCCCTGCCGCTGGCCCGCAGCACCAAGGTGCGCCTCGGCAAGGGCCTGATCTGGCGACAACTGGACGACGGCACGCCGATCTACGACCGGGGGCTGTCGGTGGCCGAAGCGCAGATGCGCATCGACCGCTGCTGGCAGCCCTACCATCGTCTGCTGGACGAGGCGATTGCCGAGGCCCGCAGCCGGCATCCAATGGTCATCCACATCGACTGCCACTCGATGCCTTCGGTCGCACAGGCCTATTCCACGGAGCACCCCTATGAGGCCCACCCGGACTTCGTCCTCGGTGACCGCGACGGCACCACCGCCGCTCCGCAGCTGACCCGGTGGATCGAGCGCTTCCTGAACAGCCGTGGCTACACCGTCGGCGTGAACCATCCTTACAAGGGTGTCGAAATCGTGCGACGTCACGGCCGCCCGAGCGAGGGCTGCCATTCCATCCAGCTCGAGATCAACAAGAGGCTCTACATGAACGAAACCACACTCGAGCGGCGCGCCGAGTTCGACCGTGTGCAGGCCGCGTTGCGTGAATTGCTCGAGCAGCTGACGGCGACGAAGCACAACTTTTGAAGCAGCCTTCGCGGAACGCCGCGGGCGCGGCTGCCGCCCGCATGACCGTGGTTGGGCAGAGGCCGGCGTTCCGCCCTTTTCTTCTGGGCAGCTGTCGAATCGGGGCACACCCGATCGTCGTGGTGAATGACCGCCTGGTCTTTCCTTCATCATCCCGGCCTGCGGCTTCGTCCGAGGCCCCCTGCAGGAGCATCCCATGTCCAGACTGCGCATCGCCTGTTTCGCCATTTCCGTCGACGGCTACGGCGCCGGCCCCCGCCAAAGCCTCGAGCAGCCGCTCGGCGAGAACGGCGAAGAACTGCACCCGTGGGCCATCGCGACCCGCCACTTCCAGCAGATGCACGGCAGCGGCACCGGCGGCAGCACCGGCGTCGACAACCGTTACGTGGAACGCGGCTTCGACAACGTCGGCGCCTGGATCCTCGGTCGCAACATGTTCGGGCCCGTGCGCGGCCCGTGGCCCGACGACCACTGGCGCGGCTGGTGGGGCGACGAGCCGCCCTATCACACCCCGGTGTTCGTGCTGACGCACCATGCGCGGCCGCCGCTGGAAATGAAGGGTGGCACGGTCTTCCACTTCGTGACCGACGGCATCGAGGCCGCACTGGCCCGCGCGAAACAGGCGGCCGGCAGCCGCGATGTGCGCCTCGGCGGCGGCGTCGCGACGCTGCGGCAATACCTGGCAGCCCGGCTGGTCGACGAGGCCCACCTGGCGATCGCGCCGGTGCTGCTCGGCACCGGCGAGCCGCTGTTCGCCGGGCTGGACCTGCGCACGCTGGGCTACGCCTGCACCGAGCACGTCGCCGGCGAGAAGGCAACCCACGTGGTCTTCACGCGGCAGCCGTGACGCCGGTTCGTCAGCGCACCGACGACACCAGCTTCAGCCCCAGCCCGACCATCACGCCGCCGGCAATGCGGTCGGCCCAGCGTTTGCAGCGCAGGTAGGCGCGCCGCGGGCCTTCGGCCGACAGGCCGAGCGCGACCAGGGCATACCAACCGGTTTCGATCAGCAGCACCAGCGCCAGCACGGCAGCGCCGAACTGCAGCGTGACGGCCGGCGGCAGGAAGGCGGCAAACACGCTGGCGTAGACGATCGCCGTCTTCGGGTTGCTGACCTGCGTGGCAAGGCCGAGTGCGAAGGCACGCAGGCGGCCTGCGGCGGCTCGGCCGGCACCGGCTGCATCGACCGCAAGGGGCTGCGCCGCGCCGCGCCAGATGCGCACGCCCAGGTAGGCGAGGTACAGGCCACCGGCCACCTTCAACACGACGTACAGCGACGGCACGGCGAGCAACACGCCCTGCAGCCCGACCAGTGCGGCAATGGCGAACAGGAAGCCGCCGACGCCCATGCCGACGGCGGCGGCCAGAGCCTGCGCGCGGGATGCCGCCACCGCGGTGCGCGCGATCATCACGAAGCTGGGCCCAGGGCTGACCACACCGACCGCGAGGGCGCCGGCGATGCCCAGCAGGGCGAGCAGGTCGTTCATCTCATCATCTCCTGTAGGGGGTGGCAGTAGGTGTCATGCCGGCTTCTTCTCGCGCGGCAGGCGCCCCATCAGATAGAACTCGTCGTTGGGTCGCAGGTTGATCAGGTTGGCCATGCGGTTGCTGAGACCGAACAACGCGGTGATGGCGCCGATGTCCCAGATGTCCTCGTCGCCGAAGCCGTGCGCACGCAGCACGTCGAGGTCAGCGTCGTTCACCTGCGCCGAATCCTTGCAGACCTTGAGCGCGAAGTCGAGCATCGCCTTCTGGCGCGGCGTGATGTCGGCCTTCAGGGGGTTGGTCGCCAGCTGGTCGGCCAACTGCGGGCGCTTCTCGTAGACGCGCAGGATGGCGCCGTGCGCGACCACGCAGTACAGGCAGCGGTTGGCTCCGGACGTGGCGACGATGATCATTTCCCGCTCGCCCTTGCTCAGGCCGCCTTCCTTCAGCAGCAGGGCATCGTGATAGGCGAAGAAGGCTCGCGCCTCGTCGGGCCGGTGCGCCAGTGCGAGGAAGACGTTGGGCACGAAGCCGGCTTTCTCCTGCACCTCGAGGATGCGCCGGCGGATGTCGTCGGGCAGGTCGGTGAGTGCGGGGACGGGATAGCGGCTGATCGGCGGGTTCATGGCGGCTCGGGCAAACGGCGTTGCCGTCCAGCATAGCGGCAAGCGGACGCTACCAGAAGAACCCGGCGCGGCGCGCCACCACGACAAGGCCGTCGACCGGCAGCTTCGGCGTCCCGCCCGAGATCAGGAACTGCCGCCGCCCCGAGACGGTCGCGGAGGTTTCTCTCAGCAGCACGCGCTCGTTGCATTGAGGCCCGCCACTGGAACTCTGGCAGACGTCGATCTGCACGGTCTTGGCATCCACCATGCTCCAGATCCAGTCGACCATCGCGATATGGCCGTTCCATACCAGGAAGTCGAGCGCCTTCACCTCGCTGGCCTTGTTCACTTTCCCCTGGCAGTGCCACATCGGCCACTGCGCGGGCTCGGCGCCCTTGTACTCGTCCCACTCGTGGTTGTAGAGCAGGTAGTTGGCGACGTAGCCGACGCAGTCGATACCGAAGAAGCGGTCGGCGATCATCTGCTGGATCGCGGCGCTGTCGCTGCGGCCCTTGAAGTACAGGTCGTAGACGTTGCCGGTCTTCAGCACCACCTTCTCGGCCGGTTTCTTCTTGTCGCGCCGCCCGCAGACTTCGACGTCCAGCTTCTTGAGCTGCTCCTTGTTGCGGCACATGAAGTTCCAGATCGCGACGAAGGCGTCGCCCGAGCCCTGACCCTTGAGCGCCAGGTCGACCGCCTTGCCGCCGACCAGCGAGTTCATCGTGGGGCCGGTGCCGCCGTCCTTCATCCAGCGCAGCTTGCCGAACAGGCTGGTGGCGCTGTCGTTGCCGCCGTTGCTGGCGGTCTTGCTGAGGTAGGCGTTGAGCGGTATGCGGCCGGCGGCGGCGTTCAGCCCCGGGTGGCAGAGGTGGTCGACAAAGTGGAAAGGCAGCGCAAACGCTTCAGCCATGATCGTCTCCCCCAACCGCAGCAGCGGCACAGCCCGGTTGTGCGATTTTCGGGCCGCTGGGTCAATGGCTCGAAGGGGGGAATAACCCGCTATCCCAGCCGTTCGATCACCGTCGCGGTGGCCATGCCATGGCCGATACACATGACCTGCAGGCCCAGCGTGCCGCCGGTCGCCTTCAGTCCGCTGAGCATCTTCGCCATCAGAGCGCCGCCGGTGGCGCCGAGCGGGTGGCCATGCGCGATGGCGCCGCCCCACGGGTTGAGCTTGGCCGGGTCGGGCGCGAACTCGCGGGCCCAGGCCAGCGCGACGCTCGCGAAGGCTTCGTTGACCTCGATCCAGTCGAGGTCGCGCACCGAAATGCCGGCACGCTTGAGCGCCTCGTGTGTCGCCGGGATCACCCCGGTGAGCTGCATCACCGGGTCGGAGCCGCAGGCGACGCGCGCCCGGAAGCGCGCCTGGGGACGCAGGCCGTCGGCCACCGCCGCGTCGCGATCCGCCACCAGCACCGCCGAGGCGCCATCGGAGATCTGACTGGCATTGGCGGCCGTCACGACACCTTCACCCGGCGCACGGAACACCGGGTTCATGCTCGCCATGCGAGCTTCGTCGACGACCGCACGGATGCCTTCGTCGCGCGTCACCCGGACCGGCTGGCCCTCGGCGTCGACCCCAGGCGTCACGACGATCTCGCGGTGGATGTCCGCCTGGGCCGCCTGCTGCGCGCGCCGGTGGCTTTCCTTCGCGAACGCGTCGCACTCGGCACGCGACAGCTTCCAGTGCTCGGCGACGCGCTCGGCGCTCTCAACCTGATGTACCAGCGGATAGCGCTGCAGCAGGTCGGGGTTGAGCGCCTCGAAGCCGCGGAATTCGGCCTGTCCCAGCGTCACGTCGAGGAACATCGGCACCCGGCTCATGCTCTCGACGCCACCGGCAATGACGTACTTCGCATCGCCCGCCGCCACCGCCTGGGCCGCGAAGTGCACTGCCTGCTGGCTGGAGCCGCACATGCGGTTCAGCGAGACCCCGGCCACCCGCGTCGGCAACCCCGACAGCAGCACCGCCAGCCGCCCGACATTGGCACCCTGCTCGCCCGCCTGGCTGACGCAACCCGCAATCAAGTCGTCCAGCTGCTCCTCGGCAACGCCGGTGCGCTCGACCAGCGCACGCACGGCAAAGGCCAGCAGGCAGTCGGGACGGGAGTTCCGCAATACGCCATTGCGCTTGCCGAACGGCGTGCGGATGGCATCGATGATGACGGCTTCAGACATGACAACGGGCTCCTTCAGAGCCCGATCATCTTAGTTCGTCGCCACGACGCTGCGCCACCGGCCCCACCCGCGCTGCATTCGTCGAGTGCCACCATGGATCCGGCTCCGCCGTCCACCGGTAGGCCTTGGCAGCCCACGCTGCATTCGTCGAGTGCTGCCGTGGATCCGGCTCCGCCGTCCACCGGTAGGCCTTGGCAGCCCACGCTGCATTCGTCGAGTGCTCCCGTGGATCCAGCTCCGCCGTCCACCGGTAGGCCTTGGCAGCCCACGCTGCATTCGTCGAGTGCTGCCGTGGATCCGGCTCCGCCGGTCCACCGGCAGCGCCCCCTTGAGGGGGCCGGCGCAGCCGGTAGGGGGTGGACCTATTGATCTGCGAAAGCGCGTTCGATGACGTAATCGCCCGGCTTCGACGTGTTGCCCTCATGGAAGCCGCGCGCGTCGAGCAGGTGCTTCAGGTCCTTCAGCATGTGCGGGCTGCCGCAGATCATCACGCGGTCGTGCTCGCGGTCCAGCTGCGGCAGGTGCAGGTCGCTGCACAGCTTGCCGGACTCGATCAGCGTCGTGATGCGGCCGCGGTTGACGTACGGCTCGCGCGTGACGGTCGGGTAGTACATCAACTTGCCGGCGGCCAGCTCACCGAGGAACTCGTGCTCGGGCAGGTCCTTGGTGATCAGGTCCTGGTACGCCAGCTCGGAGACTTCGCGCGTGCCGTGCACCAGCACCACCTTCTCGTAGCGCTCATACGTTTCCGGGTCGCGGATGATGCTGAGGAAGGGAGCCAGCCCGGTGCCGGTGGACAGCAGGTACAGGCGCTTGCCGGGCAACAGGTAGTCGAGCAGCAGCGTGCCGGTGGGCTTGCGGCCGACCAGGAGGGTGTCGCCCTCCTTCAGGTGCTGCAGCCGCGAAGTCAGCGGGCCGTCGGGCACCTTGATGCTGAAGAACTCGAGGTGCTCTTCATAGTTGGGACTGGCGACGCTGTAGGCCCGCAGCAGCGGCTTGCCGTCGACCTTCAGGCCGATCATTGTGAAGTGCCCGTTCTGGAAACGGAAAGCCTGGTCACGGGTGGTGGTGAAGCTGAACAGGCGGTCGGTCCAGTGACGCACGCTCAGCACGCGTTCTTCGTTGAAGGCACTCATGGCAGATGACGACAGGGTGGAAGTGGCAGCGAAGGCCGGAGCCCCGTGCTCCGGCAGATGCACCGGGGTTAACCCGGTGCACAGCCGCGATGATACAGACACAATGGGAATGAATCACCCCTATCGAAATAGCCCAAAAGCATAAAGAGCCTCTCCTTTGACGTCGGCAGACGCCCGGCGCGACGCCAGCGGGCCCTGCGGCGACCCTCTGTTGCCGGCTCAGCCGGCCAGACGCAGGTTGCGCGTCGTGGTGCCGCGCGAGGGATCGCGCGCCAGCGGGGTCAGGGCCTGGGCCAGCCGCTCCAGCCGCACCGGCTTTTCCAGCACCTGCAGCCCCTTGTCGCGGGCATCGGCCAGACGCTTGTCGGCGGCATCACCGGTCAGCACCAGTGTCAGCGCCTGCGGTTGGCTCTGCCGAACGCGCTCCAGCACGTCGAGCCCGCTGTGCGTGGGCAGGCGGTAGTCGGCCAGCACGGCATTCCATGTCTGCAGCGTGTCGTCGATCAGCTGGAAGGCTTCTTCTGCGCTACCGACCACCGAGACGTGCAGGCCCCACGAACGCAGCAGGTCGGCGGTGCTCTCGGCCACCAGCAGGTCGTCTTCGACCAGCAGTGCGCGGCCTTCGAAGTGCAGGCTGTCCAGATCGGGAGCGCGGCGCTCGAGCCGGTGTGCGCGCGGCACCGACATGCTGACGGTGGTGCCGACGCCCGGCTCCGAGTAGAGCTGCACCGGGTGCTGCAGCAACATGCTCATGCGCTTGACGATCGCGAGCCCCAGACCCAGCCCCAGGGACGGGTTGCGCTGCGGATTGCCGAGCTGGCGGAATTCCTCGAATACCTCTTCCTGCTTGTCGGCGGGAATGCCGGCCCCGGAATCGGCCACCACGATGTCGATGTGATCGACGCAGTCCCGGCAGCTGACCTTCACCCAGCCGCCGGCCTCGGTGTACTTGACGGCATTGCTGACCAGGTTGCGCGCCATGCGACCGAGCAGCACCGGGTCGCTACGGACCGCGGCGTGGAAGGGCTCCACGCTCAGGTGCACGCCCTTCTGGCGCGCGGCCGCCGAGAATTCGTCGGCAATGGATTGCAACAGCGATTCGAGCCCGAAGTCCGAGACGTTGGGCTTGATCAGCCCGGCATCGAGCTGCGAGACGTCGAGCAGCGCGTTCAGCAGCTCGGCCAGGCTGCCGACCGAGCGCCGCAGGCGCTCGATGGTGGTGGCGTCGGGGCCCTGGCCGTGGCGCGCGGCGAGCAGCGCGATGTTGAGGTTCATCGCCTGCAGCGGCTGGCGCAGGTCATGGCTGGCGGCCGCCAGGAAGTGGGTTTTCGACAGGCTGGCCTTGAGCGCCTCGTCGCGCGAGCGGCGCATCTCTTCGTTCGCGGCCGCCAGTTCCTGCTGCCGCGTGTGCAGGTTCTCGGCCATGCTGTCGAGCGTGGTGCCAAGCAGGCTGAATTCGACGTCCTCGACCTTTGCCAGGCCGGTCCGGGCGGTCAGATCGCCTTCGCTCCAGCGGCCGGCAGTGGCGGTCAGCATCGACAGCGGGCGGTACAGCTTGCTGCGTGCGACGAACCAGGCGAGGAACAGCCCGAGCCCGACCGCGGCCAGCAGCGTGACAGCGTCGCGCAGCGCGGCCCGACGCAGCGGCGCCATCACCGCATCGCGAGGCATGGACAACGCGACCGACAACCCGCGGGGGCCGGCGTCGAGCGGCACATAGCCCACGATGCGCTCTTCTCCACTGCTGTCGACCCACGAAGCCGCGCCGGGCTGGTGGCGTTCGAGCAGCAGGCTGCGCAGCTGCGGATTGACCGGCTTGCTGACGCCGTCGCGCTCGGGCAATTCGATGAGCGCGGTCCCCCTGCGGTCGGTCACTGTCAGGCGAGCCCCAGCAGGCAGCGGATTCTCGGCGAGGATGTCAGCGACCCTTCGCAGCAGAAGCGAAACGATCAGCACGCCCTCGGGCTGCTGCGTATCAGGATCGAGCATGGGGTAGGCGTAGTGCAGCACCGCATCTCCGGGCACGCGCGCAAACGCGTGCTCGCCGACGACGAAATCACCCGTCTCCAGCGCCTGCTTGAAGTAGGTTCGGTCGGCGATGTTGATGGGTCGGCCACGCAAGAAGGGCTGCCCGACGCAGTAGACGTTCCCCTTCAGGTCGGCTGCCCCCAGCATGAAAGTGGGCACGCCGCCAAACTGCTGCGCCAGATCGTCGATGTATGCGTTGCAGCGCTCAACGTCGCTGGGCTGTACAGCCCCGGACGCGTTGACCGCCATCAGCAGCTCGCGGTAGCCCGACGTCAGCTGCTCCAGCTGGCCGGCCACCAGGGAAGCCCGGCTCTGCACCTCGCGCAGCGCGGCGTCCTCCTGCTGGGAGATCCGCTCGATGCGGTCGACGACCTGGATGCCCACGGCGGGCGCCAGTGTCACCACGATGAGAACCACCAGGCGGGTGCGCAGTTTCATGTGCATGTGCAGAAATGCTCATCGCACATGATGAAGCACAAGGCCTCGGAAATGAAGGCTGCAGTTTCCGGCAGTTGCGGCGAGCCGCCAGATGGGCTCAGCGACGCTTGCGAATCGCGCCACGCTCGGCTCGCCGGACTGTCACGCTCAGTAGCAGTAGCCCGTCTTGACGGCAGGTGCCGCGCCCGCCTCGCCGCTGGCCGCCGCTTCGAGCGGCTCACCGAACTCGCGCTCGTAGAGCTCGCGCATTACCCATTCCGCGGTGTCGTGCTGCTCTTCGGTATAGCCGGCATCGCCGAGCGTCGGGTTGTGGTGCATGAAGCCACCGAACACCGCCTGGCAATCCTCGGCGTACTTGCGGGTGTCGAGGATGTGGGCGTGCCAGAAGACGTCGACGTCTTCGGTCGGCGACATCTGCACGCCGGGGTACTTCGCCCGCAGCGTCAGGTAGCGGCGATACCCCAGCTCGGCGCGCTCGGCACGCTCGGCGGACCAGCGGTAGTCGCCCTTCTCGTGCATGAGGCGGCGCTTGATCGAATCCAGGTCGAGTGTGTCGATGGCATCGAACACCCGGCTCAGGGAGGACTTCTTCTGAAGTTGCAGTTCCATGATGTTTGGCTCCTGAGAGGGTAGGGATCGCGGGGCCCGGAGTGGGACCAGTCGAGAGAGGACCCGCACTCAAACTTTGTTCCAGTCGCAAGCCGCTGTCGGTAACAGAGGGTGTCCTGCCTCACGGGAAATGGGCCGATGTCCGGCATGCGTCCAGTTTTCACAGCAAACTCCGGGCCCGCCAGCCCCTGGAAACGGGTGCTGCAGGCTCATGGCATGCGGCCCAGACCGGAAGTGATCCCACGCATCCTGCGATCCGGCGCGAAAGCCGACTGACAGTCGCCGCTGCTAGCATCGGTCCGCGCCTCTTGAAAACCCGGGGTACCGACCCCGTATTGCCCTGCCCGTCGTGTTGTTTTCCTCCTCCCGGTTGCGCCTGACGCGCGTCGCCGCGACGCTGGCCCTCGCCACGGCCGCCGCCTGGTTGTTCCAGGTCCTGGGTACCCCGCTGCCGTGGATGATCGGCCCGCTGCTCGCCACCGCCGCCGGCATGATGGCCGGTGCTCCACTGGCCGCCGCCGCACCGCTGCGCAACGCAGGTCAATGGGCCATCGGTACCGCGCTGGGCCTGTACTTCACGCCGCAGGTGGTCGGCACGGTCGCCAGCCACTGGGTCGCCATCGCCGTCGGCATCGCGTGGGCGCTGGCCATCGGCAGCGCCTTCGGCCTCTTCCTCGCGCGCAGCAACCGGCACATTCCCGGGCTGGACCGGGCGACCACCTATTTCGCCAGCGCTGTCGGTGGAGCTTCCGAGATGGCGGTGCTGGCGGAGCGGCATGGGGGCCGCATCGACCTCGTCGCGTCGGCCCATAGCGTGCGCATCCTGCTGGTCGTGTTGATCATTCCATTCGGCTTCCAGTTCACCGGCATTCATGGACTGGACCCCTTCGTGCCGGGTCCCCGCCACGTCGACACGGGCGGCCTGCTGGTGCTGGTCGCGCTGACGGCGGCAGCTTCGCTGCTGCTGCAGCGTCTGGACAAGCCCAACCCGTGGGTGCTGGGCTCGCTCGCGGCGGCTGCGACGCTGACGGCCAGCGGCATCGAGCTGTCGGCACTGCCGCAGTGGATGACCAACCTCGGGCAGCTGTTCATCGGCGTCGCGCTCGGCTCGCGTTTCACGCCAGCCTTCCTGCACACCGCGCCGCGCTGGTTGTTCACGGTGGCGGCCGGAACAGTGGCGATGATCGCTGCCAGCGGCGCATTCGCGCTGCTGCTCGCCCAGTGGACCGACGTGCACCCGGCGACCTTGATGCTCGGCACCTCGCCCGGCGGCATCGCGGAAATGTGCATCACGGCCAAGGCCCTGCAGCTGGGCGTGCCCATCGTCACCGCCTTCCACGTCACGCGCATGGCGGCGGTGGTGCTGCTGGCGGGGCCTCTGTTTCGCTGGTCGCAGCGGCGAGCCGGCGCGGCGACGTCCTGAGCCGACTACCGGCGTATGCGCGCCTGGAACAGCTCGCGGATGGACACCTCTCGCGGCCCCGGGATCAGCTCGCAGGCTTCGCCCGCCTCGATGCGGCCCGGCTCGCGCACCGCCAGGTAGAAGCCGCAGTAGCCCGACTGGACCATCAGCTTGCTGGCGTGCCTGAAACCCATGGCGGCATCGAACTTGAAACACGGCTGACGCGGCGCACTGACGGCCAGCGCGCAGTGCGCAAAGCGCAGCACGTCGCCGACCCACACCTGCGACTCCAGCAGGCCCAGCAGCGTCAGGTTCTCGCCGAAACTGCCCGGCGGCAGCGACGCGGCCGGGTCGGCCGCCCAGGGCTGGGCCTTGGCCTGGGCCCGCACGGTGGCCCAGAACGCATAGTGCTCGTGGGGGTAGCCGTAGACCGCCTTCTCGAGCCCGCCGTGGACGCTCAGGTCGGCCTGCTCGTCGCCCGCCAGCCCCAACGCGCGCACCTGAACCGGCCCGGCGACCGGCTGCTTGCCGTAGCCGGTCGCCACCTGGCGCCCGTGGATCTCGACCTCGCGCACCCGGCCGGCATTGACGGCCACCACACGCGGTGTCACGCCGGTACCGCTCATGCGGCGCGCGACCGGAACCCGCCCGGAGCGCGGTTGACCGCGCGGCGCCCGGTCGGGCCGGTCAGCCAGTTGAGGAACAGCTTGGCCGCCGGGTGGTTGCTGCGGAACGACCGCATTGCGTGATAGGAGTCCGCCAGGCGCGGGTCGCCTTGCACCAGCACGCCCAGCGGTCCGCGCTGGCGCGAGGCCGACCAGGTGCCACGATCGACCAGCACGTAGGCCCCCTGCGCAGCCGCCTGCGCCAGCGCTTCTCCCATGCCGCCGCCCGACTTCAGGAACCACCCACCCTGCGGCACGACCCCGGCCGCCTTGAACAGCGCCGCCTCTTTCAGCTGTGCGCCGGAACGGTCGACCGAAGAGACGTAGCGGGCCCGACCCTGCGCACCGGCCGACGCGATGAGCGCCAATGCGGCGGCGGCGTCGGCAGAGCCGGCAAGGCCCAGCGCATCCTTGCCCCGGTCCTTGCCCTGGGACACCACCGGGCCGGCGAGGACGAAGTCGTTGGCCGCGACCAACCGCCTGTCGTGCAGCAACCCCTGCTGCACGAGCCCCGCTTCGATCTCGGGCGCGTGCGTGAGGGCGACGTCCAGCTCGCCCCGCTCCAGCAGATCGAGCAGCTTGCCGCTCGCCCCGGGGACGACCTCGATCGCCAAGCCGGTGTCGCGGGCCAACGCTCGCTGGATGTGGCGCGCAAAGCCGCTGTCGAACAAGGCCGTCGCCACGCCGACGAGCAGCAGCTCCTTCTGGGGGCGCCGTTGTTGAGCCGCCGACGGCGCGGTGCCGGCGGCGAGAAGCGAGGCGAGGAAAAAACGGCGAAGCACGGCTTGAAGGTCGGCAGGCAGGCCAAGACGGCGTCGCCATCTTACCGACGACGCCGCCGACCGCTGGACCGGTACGCGTCTTGCCGCACGAACCGCAGCGCAACCGAGAAATAGGCCGCAAGATGCTGCTGATCTGGCTCCGCATGGCCGCGATGCTGCTGACGGTCCTGGGCCTCGGCGCCTCGTTGGCGCACTTGTACGAACTGCCAGCCAAACTGTCGATCGACGGCGCGCTGTGGCTCACCCTGCTGCAGCAGTTGTACCCGCCGCTGTTCGGCCCGTTGGCCGGCACGGCGGAAGGCGCGTCGGTCGCCGCTGCGCTGCTGCTGTGCCTGCTGCTGCGCCGCCGGCCAGCCGCACTGCGCTGGACCGCCGCGGCGGCGCTGTGTCTGGTGGCCGCCCACGCGGTGTTCTGGCTGCTGGTGGCGCCGGTGAACACCGCCTTGCTGCCGCTCACTCCACCCACCCTGCCGCCCGACTGGGAGGCCCTGCGCATGCAATGGGAGCTGTCCCACGCTGCGCGAGCGGCGTTGCAGCTCGCCGGCCTGCTGCTGCTCTGGTGGTCGGTGCTGCGCGAAACCCTGGCGCAATCCTGAGGCGACGTGCGGCCGGGAGGCCGGCTGTCGGCGCATGCAGTCATTCCCGATACGCATAACCCGCAGGACCACGGAGGTTACCTCGCGATTACACTGACCGGTGGCTGTCCCTTCCGGCGCCCGGCTCCTGCCCATCCGGCTCCGGAGCCCCGCCCCGCCTGCGCACGACGCTTGCTTATCCGGGTCCATGGCAGCCCGGCACCCCCAGTCGCTGGGGTAACCCGCCGTAACTCGCTCACTGGCGCGGCATCCGGAAAGCCGCGTGCTGCTCGGTGCGCCCACGACCCCTGCAGTCGGCTTTCCGAATTCCGTGTTTTCAATGTTTGGAGAGTTCTGATGAACCAGCCTGTCATGCAGGGGCTGCAGCTGAATGCGCCCATCTACGTGAAAAACGCCAAGTTGCTGGCCTGGGTCGCCGAGATCGCGGCCTTGACGCAACCCGAACGCATCCACTGGTGCGACGGCAGCCAGGAAGAATACGACCGGCTGTGCCAGCAGCTCGTCGAAGCCGGCACCTTCCGCAGGCTCAACGAAGCCAAGCGTCCGAACAGCTACCTCGCCTGGAGCGACCCGAGCGATGTCGCCCGCGTGGAGGACCGCACCTTCATCTGCACCGAGCACAAGGAAGACGCCGGCCCGACCAACAACTGGATGGCGCCCGCCGAGATGCGCGCGACGCTGCAAACGGGCGAAAACGCACTGTTCAAGGGCGCGATGCGTGGGCGCACGATGTATGTGGTGCCGTTCTCGATGGGCCCGCTGGGTTCGCCGATCGCGCACGTCGGCGTCGAGTTGTCCGACAGCCCCTACGTCGCCGTCAACATGCGCATCATGACCCGCATGGGGCGCGCCGTGTACGACGTGCTGGGCGTCGAGGGTGAATTCGTGCCCTGCGTGCACACGGTCGGCGCACCGCTGCAACCGGGCGAAAACGATGTCGCCTGGCCCTGCAACAAGACCAAGTACATCGTCCATTACCCCTCGACCCGCGAGATCTGGAGCTACGGCTCCGGCTACGGCGGCAACGCGCTGCTGGGCAAGAAGTGCTTCGCGCTGCGCATCGCCTCGACCATGGGCCGCGACCAGGGCTGGCTGGCCGAGCACATGCTGATCCTCGGCGTCAGCTCGCCCGAGGGCAAGAAGTACCACGTCGCCGCGGCTTTCCCCAGCGCCTGCGGCAAGACCAACTTCGCGATGCTGATCCCGCCGGCCGGCTTCGAAGGCTGGAAGGTCACCACCATCGGCGACGACATCGCCTGGATCAAGCCCGGCCGCGACGGTCGCCTGTATGCGATCAACCCCGAAGCGGGCTATTTCGGCGTCGCCCCGGGCACCAACACGCTGACCAACCCGAACTGCATGGCCTCGCTGGACCGTGATGTCATCTTCACGAACGTCGCACTGACCGACGACGGCGACGTCTGGTGGGAAGGCCTGAGCGAGGCGCCGGCCCATTGCATCGACTGGCAGGGCCAGGACTGGACGCCCGCGACCGCGAAGGAAACCGGCCGCAAGGCCGCCCACCCGAACGCCCGCTTCACGGTGGCCGCCGCCAACAACCCGGCACTCGACGATGCCTGGGACGATCCCAAGGGCGTCGCGATCGACGCTTTCATCTTCGGTGGCCGCCGTTCCACCACGGTACCGCTCGTGACCGAGGCCCGCAACTGGACCGAAGGCGTCTACATGGCCGCCACGATGGGCTCGGAAACCACCGCCGCCGCCGCTGGTCAGCAGGGCGTGGTGCGCCGCGACCCGTTCGCGATGCTGCCCTTCATGGGCTACCACATGGCCGACTACTTCCAGCACTGGCTCGAGCTCGGCAAGAAGCTCGACGCCAGCGGCGCGAAGCTGCCCAAGATCTATTGCGTCAACTGGTTCCGCAAGGGCGACGACGGCAAGTTCGTCTGGCCCGGCTACGGCGAGAACATGCGTGTGCTGAAGTGGATGCTCGACCGGGTGGAAGGCCGCGGCGCAGGCAGCGAGCACATCTTCGGCGTCTCGCCGCGCTACGAAGACCTCGAGTGGAGCGGCCTCGACTTCAGCCAGCACAAGTACCAGGCCGTCACCAGCGTCGACCCCGCCGCTTGGCAGCAGGAGCTGCGTCTGCACGACGACCTGTTCCGCCAGCTCGGCACGCGAGTGCCGCAAGCGCTGCAGGAGGTCAAGCGCCTGTTCGAAGCCCGCGTGGGCTGAACACCGGCCGCACCGGAAAAGGCACCTTCGGGTGCCTTTTTCACGCCCGCGGCAGGCGTGCCGTGGAAGGACTTCACTTGTCAGCAGCTGTGTCCGCCCGTTGTGAGCATTTACTCCACCCGATAGCATCCCTGCACCCAGGAGCCGACTCAACGCTCCGGGACACTCCGTGGAGGGACGCCCGATGTCTGCAGGCTTTTACCCCGGCGCGCTGTTGCGCGCGGCCGCCCTGACCCTGGCCGTGACCGGCGGCGCCACCCAAGCCGGCGGCGACCCGGCCCCTCTGCCGCCCGGCAGGAGCACCGCGGTGCCACCCGCCGGTGCTGAAGGACGGCCGACCGACCAACTGATTGTCAAATACCGCGACGACACCGCGGCCCTGCCCAGCCGCGCGCTGTCCGCAACGCTGCCTCGCACCGCGGCGACCCTGGCACGGCTGGCGGTGCAGGTGCAGGACCGCCGGCCGCTGGGCACGCGAGCGCAGGTACTGAAACTCAGCCGTGCGCTCCCGCTCGCCGAAGCGGCACGGCTGGCCCGCGACCTGGCCGCCGACGACGCCAGCATCGACTACGCCGAACCCGACCGTCTGCTGACCCGCCAGGCGGTGCCGACCGATCCGCGCTACGGCGAGCAGTGGCATTACTTCGAGCCGACCGGGGGCATCAATGCGCCGGCCGCGTGGGATCGCGCCACCGGCGCCGGTGTGGTCGTCGCGGTGCTCGACACCGGCGTGCGGCCGCACGCGGATTTGCTGCCCAACTTGTTGCCCGGGTACGACTTCATCGCGACCGGCTTCGTCGCCAACGACGGTGACGGGCGTGACGCCGATGCGAGCGACCCTGGCGACGCAGTCCAGGCAGGCGAGTGCGGCGGCGGCCAGCCGGTGGTCGATGAACCGAGCAGCTGGCATGGCACCCACGTTGCCGGCACCGTGGCCGCCGCCGCAGACGGCCGGGGTGTCGTCGGCGTGGCTCATGGCGCGAAGCTGTTGCCGGTGCGCGTGCTCGGCCGCTGCGGGGGCTACACCTCGGACATCGCCGAAGCGATCGTCTGGGCGGCGGGCGGCAGTGTGGCCGGGGTGCCGGCCAACCCGCGTCCGGCGCGCGTCATCAACCTCTCGCTGGGCGGGCCGGGCGGCTGCGCCCAGACCACGCAAGCAGCGATCGACCAGGCACGCAGCCGGGGGGCTGTCGTCGTCGTCGCCGCGGGCAATTCCGCACAGGACGCCGCGCAGTTCTCGCCGGCCAGCTGCCGAGGGGTTGTCACCGTCGCCGCCACGACGCGCGAGGGCGGCCGCGCGTACTACTCCAACCACGGCGCCACGGTGGAACTGTCGGCTCCGGGTGGGGAGGCCTATGCCATCGAGGCAGACGGCGTGCTGTCCACGCTGAACACCGGCCACGACGCGCCGGCCGCCGACGGCTACGCTTACTACCAGGGCACGTCGATGGCCGCGCCGCATGTCTCCGGCGTCGCGGCACTGGTGCTCGAACGCGCGCCCGGGCTTGCGCCGGACGCGGTCGGCGAGCTGCTGGCCGGTACGGCGCGTGCTTTTCCGGCTGCCTGCGACGGCTGCGGCCGCGGCATCGTCGATGCGGCGGCCGCGGTGACGGCCGCCGCAGGTGGCGGCGACACCGGACTCGCCGAGATAGAGCCGAACGACCGGCGCATCGAGGCGCAAGTGGTCGCCGCGTCCGGCACAACCGTCGACGGCAGCATGAGCCGCCGGCGTGACCGCGACGTCTATGCGGTGTCGGTCGCTGCCGGACGCACGCTGGCCGTCGCGCTCACACCCACCGCCGACGCCGACTACGATCTGTTCGTGTACGGCAGCGACGGGCGCCTGATCGGGCGCAGCCTGCGTGCCGCCGGCGAGGTCGACACCGTCACGCTGCCTCAGCTGAAGCCGGGCAGCTACTACGCCGAGGTGCGTTATTACAGCGGCGGCACCGGCGCGCAGGCCGGGCGTTACACGCTGCAGCTCATGTTCTAAAACAAAAAACCCGCCGGATCACGGCGGGTTTTCTGACCTGGTGCGGGTTTCAGCGCTCGTCGGCATCGAACCGGCAGGCCGCGGCGCGCAGGTCGGCGGCGAAGCTCGGCTGCGTGTGTTCGTACTGGCGCGCCATGTTCAACACGGCTTCGATCGACTCGTAGCGGGTCGGCTCCCGGTCGAACACGCGGGCGATGCGCTCGCCCAGGCTGCGCGCGCCGATGTAGGCTTGGGCGGCCAGTTGGCCCAGGGGCCGGGCACCGCGCGGAGCGATCTCGCGAGCGGCGACGTGCAGTTCCACAGTGGTAGCAGTCATGTCTATCTCCTAGGCGAGGTCGGTTCAGCGGGCAAAAGCGGCCGCAAGGTAGGCCCGCGCAGCGCGGCGAAGCTCAGCCGCCTCGCGCGGCTGAGTGGCCTGATAACGATTGGCGAGGCTGTTCAGCTCATGCGCGACACGCGTGGCGTGCGGACGGCCGGTGTAGAACAGCGCCGAGACGAATTTGATGGCGCCTGCAAACACGGCGCCGAGGAAAGCGGCGCCACGCGGGGCAACGTCGCGGGTGGCGACTTGCACTTCAACGGTGGTGGCGTTCATGGTGGGTCCTTGTGGGTCTACGATGGAACGAAGTATGGGGTAAACCCTAGATATGTCGCCAATGAATTGTGTGAATCATTGACATTCACATATCGTATAACGTCTCGCCATGAGCTTTCGTACCCTGGACCTGAACCTGCTGCGCGTCTTCGACCAGGTGATGGCCGAGCAGAACCTGACCCGCGCCGCGGAGCGGCTGGCGATGACGCAGCCCGCCGTGAGCAACGCGCTGAAGCGATTGCGCGAGGCACTGGGCGACGATCTGGTGGTGCGCACCGCGTTCGGCGTCAAGCCGACTCCGCGCGCCGAAGCGTTGTGGCCCGACGTCCGTTCCGCACTGGCACGGTTGCGCGAGGCGATCGACCCGACCGTCTTCGACCCCGAGACCAGCGAGGCGAGTTTCCGTCTCGCGATGGCCGACGCCACGGCCGCAACGCTGATGCCGCCGCTGGTCGCGGACATCGAGCAGCAGCGGGCACTGGTCAATGTGCGCGTGCTGCCGCTCACCACACGCGACCCGCGCATGCTGCTGGAACACGGCGAAGTCGACTTCGCGATCGGCTACTTTCCCGACGCGGTGGCCGCGTTGTCGTCGCAGGGGGTCAACGCCACACTGCATCACGAGCGGCTGTGGGACGACGAATACGTCTGCGTCATGCGCAAGGGCCATCCGCTGGCCGAGGGCGAGCTGACGCTCGACGCGTTCTGCACCGCGCACCACCTGCTCGTCAGCTTTTCGGGCCGCGCGCACGGCTTCGTCGACCAGGCGCTCGCGGCCCTGAACCGCACGCGCCGCATCGTGCTGACCGTCAACCAGTTTTTCACCGCCGGACGGGTGGTCACCCATTCCGACCTGCTGACCGTGCTGCCGCGCCAGTTCGTGCCGGCCACCGGCATGGCGCGGGAGCTGGCGATTCAGCCGCTGCCGCTGGCGCTGCAGGGCGTGCACGTCGAGGTGTTGTGGCACCAGCGGCACGACCGCGATCCCGCACATCGGTGGATGCGGGAGCACGTCTTCGCGGCGGCGGCGCGGCGGCCGCAGACCTTGCTGGCGAGCGCGAGTTGACGTCTCGGCGGCACGCGCCGTGCCGCTTTCTCAGAGTTGGAACGGCCGCAGCGCGAGTTGCACCGCCATCCACAACATGACGCCGGAAATGGCGGCATCGATGGCACGCCACACCGCCGGCTGGTGCAGCCAGCGAGAGGCGACCGCCGCACCGAAACCCAGCACCGAGAACCACAGCGCCGAGGCCAGTCCCGCTCCGCCGACGAAGGCCACGCGCGCCTCGCCGACATGCTGAGCGCCGAGCGTGCCCATCAGCACGACCGTGTCGAGATAGACATGCGGGTTCAGATAGGTCATGGCCAGCGTCGCGGCCAGCGTCGGCCCCAGCTGTTGCACCGAGCCGGCGGCCGCCAACGCCTCGGCCGGCCCTGTCCAGGCGCGCCACGCCGAACGCACGCCGTAGAGCAGCAGGAAGGCCGCACCTGCATAGCGGCAGACCTCTAGCCACACTGGCGAGCGCGCAATCACCGCGCCGAGCCCGAACACGCCGAGCGCCGTCAACAGCCAATCGGAGACAGTGCACAGCGCCACCACCGGCCACACGTGCCTGCGCGCCAGCCCCTGGCGCAGCACCAGGGCGTTCTGAGCGCCGATCGCGACGATCAGGCCGGCCATCGTCAACAAGCCTTGCATGCCGGCAGCGCCGACGACTTGCGGATTGGAGATCGCTTCGCTGGGAATCATCCGGCGATTCTGCTGCGGGCACCGAGTCGATGAAGCTGCATGAATATTTTTCGTCTAACATTAGTGTCACTAATGCAAAGCATCGACCCCGCTACGCTTGAATGCCTGGCTGCCCTGGTGGACGAAGGCAGCTTCGAACGCGCCGCCGCGCGCCTGTCCATCACGCAGTCGGCCGTGTCGCAGCGGCTGCGCGCGCTGGAAGCTTCCGTCGGGCAACCCGTGGTCGTGCGCGCGCGCCCGCTGCGGCTCACCGAGCCGGGCAAGGTGCTGCTGCGCTTCGCGCGCCAGTGGCAGGCGCTGCGCGCCGATGCGGAACGCGAACTCGAAACTGCCGCGCGGCCCGATGAGCGGCTGCCGATCGCCGTGAACGCAGACAGCCTGGCAACCTGGGTGCTGCCGGCGCTCGACCCGCTGGTGCAGGAAGGCGTGTCGCTCGAACTCATCGTCGACGACCAGGACTTCACGCACGAATGGCTGCGCCAAGGCGCGGTGCTCGGGTGCGTCACGACCGTCGGGCAGGCGCTGCGCGGCTGCCGGGTCGCGCCGCTGGGCGTGATGCCGTACATCGCGGTGGCCAGCCCGCGCTTCATCGAACACGAACTGCCGCGCGGGTTGCACCGCGGCAATTTCGCACAGACACCGTTCCTCGTCTTCAACCGCAAGGACGACATGCAGAACCGGTGGGTCTCGCGTGCGTTCGACTTGCGGGCGCCGCGCCTGCGCGAGCGCTTCGTGCCGTCGTCCGAGGCTTACGTGCACGCCGCCCGCATGGGCTGGGGTGTCGGCGTGGTGCCGGTCGTGCAGGTGCAGCCCTGGCTGGACAGCGGCGAGCTGGTCCCCGTCCTTGCCGACGTGAGCCTGCCGGTCGCGCTGTACTGGCATCGCTGGAAACTGGGCGACGACCAACGGCCAGGCGATCTGATCGGCCGCATCGGTGACGCGCTTGTCGAAGGCGCACGCGCGGTGCTGCAGCCCCTGGGCGCCGAGGCGGCCGCATGAGCACCACCCGGCCGCGCGGAGATGCGGACGCCCTCCCCGAGAAACAGGCGCTCAGCGCCCGGGGTGCGCGATGAGCACCGAAGCGCGGCGGCTCTCCGCGGGCATTGCTGCCGGCCTGGCCGCGGGTGCGTTGTGGGGGCTGGTCTTCGTGCTGCCGCGGCTGGTCACCGGCTACAGCAGCGTCGAGGTGACGCTGGGACGCTACGCCGCTTATGCGGTGGTTTCCGTCACGGCAATGGCCTGGGCCTGGCAGCGCACCCGGCCCCACCTGCGGCCGACGGTGCTCGGCGCGGCGCTGCTGCTCGGCTGGCTCGGCAACAGCGTGTACTACCTGCTGGTGGTCTTTGCCGTGCGCTGGGCCGGCACCGCGCTCACCGGCTTGATCATCGGCACGATCCCGTTGTGGCTGCTGCTGATCGGTCGCCCGCCCGGCTTGAAGCTGGCGCGTCTGGCGCCCGGGGCGCTGTGCACTGCAGCCGGCCTGGCGCTGATGCACTGGAGCGCGACGCACGCGGGCACCGGCCCGCGGTTCTGGTGGGGCATCGGCTGCGCCGTGGCCGCGCTGGCCAGCTGGACGGCCTATGCGCTGTTGAACGCGAGCTGGATGAAACGCCATCCTTCGCTGCCCAACGGTGTCTGGACCAACCTGCTGGGGCTGGCGACGCTGCTCGGGCTGCTGCCGCTGCTGGGGCTGGTGGAGTCGCCGTCGCCGGCCGCGGCCGAACGCGAGGCGCAATGGAGCCTGTTCCTCGGCGTGTCGCTCGCGATGGGCCTGGGGGCGTCGTGGGTGGCCACGTGGCTGTGGAACCTCGCCAGCCAGCGCCTGCCGACCTCGCTCGCCGGGCAGTTGATCGTCAGCGAGACGCTGTTCGCGCTGGCCTACGGCTATGCCTACGAGCAACGCTGGCCGCTGGCGCTGGAATGGGTGGCCGGGGCACTGTTCACGTCGGGCATCGTCTGGGCGATCCGCCACCACCGCAGCTAGACGGCGCCCCCTCGCGTCGTCGTGCCAGAACCTGCCGTTGGGCATTCTCGATCGCGCCGTGGACTCGATCGTCGAAATCCGCACAACACCGGCTGGCGGCTTGAACTTTGCGTCGGCCAGGCGCGTCAGAATGGCTCGCCTGACACCCGACGCCTCATGTACCGACGCCATGCCCTGACCCTGCTGAGCCGCAGCGCCGCCGCGATTGCGCTCGGCAGCCTGTTCAGTGCTTCCAGCGGGCCGCAGGCGCGCGTGCCGGCTTTCGAGAAACCGCGTTTCGGCACCTACCCGTTCACGCTCGGGGTCGCCAGCGGCATGCCCCGGCCGCAATCGGTGGTGCTGTGGACGCGGCTGGCGCCGCAACCATATGAACCCGGCGGCGGCCTGCCGGAATTGCCGATGCCGGTGCGCTGGGAGCTGGCCGACGACGAGCATTTCGGCCGCCTGGTGCAAAGCGGCGAGGTCGCGGCGCACCCGGCTCATGCGCACAGCGTGCACGTCGAGGTGGGCGGCCTCGCCAGCGGGCGCAGCTACTTCTACCGCTTCATCAGCGGCGACGCCGTCAGCCCGATCGGCCGCACGCGCACCGCCCCGGCCGAGGACGCGCCGGTGCAGCGGCTGCGGCTGGCGCTGGCCTCGTGCCAGCACTACGAACAAGGCCACTACGCGGCCCATCGCGAGATCGCCGCACGGGATCTCGACTTCGTGCTCTTCGTCGGCGACTACATCTACGAATCGAGCAACCCCGACTACATCGTTCGGCCGCATGAAAGCGGCCCGCCATACCGGCTGCAGATGTTCCGCCGCCGGCACGCGACCTACAAGCTCGATCCGCATCTGCGCGCGGCCCATGCGGCCCATCCCTGGCTACTGACCTGGGACGACCACGAGGTCGAGAACGACTATGCCGAGGCCTACTCGTGGTTCGATCACGACGCGCAGTCCTTCCTGCGCCGGCGCGCGGCCGCCTACAAGGCTTATTTCGAGCACATGCCGATCTCGCCGTCGATGGCCCCCAAGGGCCCGTCGATGCGCATCCATGACCGCTATGTCTGGGGCCAGCTGGCCGAGCTGTGGACGCTGGACGCGCGTCAGTACCGCAGCGTGCAGGCCTGCGGCGCCGACGCCCAACTGGCCGGCGGGCGCCTGCTGCACAGCTGTGCAGCGCTCGATGACGACACCCGCAGCATGTTCGGCGCCGAACAGGAGCGCTGGCTGGCCGACGGCCTGGCAGGCAGTGTGCGGAGCTGGAAGCTGCTGGGCCAGTCCACGCAGATCAGTCCCTGGGGCGTCGACACCCCGTTGGGGCGCAGTGTCTACAGCGACAGCTGGGACGGTTATCCGCGCGCTCGCAACCGGTTGCTGAGCGGCATCGCCGAGGCCGGTGTGAAGGACGTGCTCGCGCTCGGCGGCGACGTGCACCGGCATGTCGCGGCGCAGCTGCGGCTGCGGCCGAACGACCCGCGCTCGCCCGTCGTCGCGAGCGAATTCGTGACCAGCTCGGTGACCACCCGCGGCCTGCCGGAAACGGTGATGAGCGTGATCCGGTATTCCAACCCGGACCTGGCCCACGCGCGCAGCGACGAGCGCGGCTATGCGCTGATCGAGCTGCGTCCGCAGGCGGCCCGTTGCGAGTTCCGCGCCACGGTGTCCCCGGCGGCCCAGGATGCGCGTCTGCACGCGCAGGCCGTGTTCGGTGTGGAGCGCGGGCGCGCCGGCGTACAGCGCGACACCTGACACGTCGACACACTCCATGACGCGCTGGCGCCACAGTCCCCCACGAACTAGGGGTGAATAAGGGGGCCTTGCCCCCCCATCTCGGGATATCGAAAAAAGGGCGAGCGGCGCACACTGATTTGCACCGCCTCACTCCACCGCCCTTGCTGAAAAGAGGTCCATCATGGGCAGCTTCGCACTCCCGACCTGGATGCAGTCGTTCATGCATCCCGACGCTCCCGCTGCCGAACTCGACCCTGCCGACCTGGGCACGGTGCTCGGCCTCGAGATCAGTCTGATGCCCGAGGTGTCGAGCCCTGCGCCGCGCCACAAGAAGCCGGTCGCCGAGAGCGCCACCGACTTCGGCGACTTCTCGCACGACTGAACGAAGCACGCCGGCGGAGCGCCGCAGGGCGACTCCGTGCCGGCGAAGCGCCTGCATGCCTTGCAGCAAGGCAACCGCGGCCTGCCGGCCGCGTTCTCCGGGCCGCTGCCGCCTCGCGGCCCTTCCCGTCGGCACCTGTCATCGCACCCGTCGACGATGAAGTCTCGGCAGCGACCGGCGCGTCGCAACAAGAACCGCATCGTTCTTGCCGCATAGAATCCCGCGCATGGCCCGCCTTTCATTCAGGGAACAGGTGCTTCGCGCCCGGGAAGACGCGATCCTCGTGTCGGTGAACCGGCTGCTGGCGGAGAAAAGCTTCGATCTGATGACGGTGGACGAGGTCGCCGCCGACGTCGGCATCGCAAAAGCCAGCCTGTACAAGCACTTCAACTCAAAGGAAGCGCTCGCCGCCGCAGCGATGGTGCGCGTGTTGCAGCGTGCCATCGATTTCGTCGACGGGTTGCAGGCACAGGCGCCTGAAGCCGACGCGCTGGATCAGCTGCGCGCTGTGGCGCGCTGGACCATGGAGGTGCAGCTGGCGGGCGAGATGCCGTCGCTGCCGGCGCAGAACTCGACGTTGCGGCATGCGCTGGCCGATCACCGCGAGTACATGGACCGGCTGTTCGCGCTGAGCGACAAGCTCGGCGCCTGGATCGCCGCGGCCCGGGCAGCCGGCACTCTCAACGCGTCGGTGCCGGCCGAGGTGGTGCTCTATACGCTGTTCGCGCGGGCCTGCGACCCGGTGCTGGGGGTGCTGAAGGCGAGCGGGCAATACACCGACGAGCAGATCATCGAGCACCTGCTGTCGATCTGCTTCGACGGGTTGCGGGGACGGTAAGGACCACCCCCTGCGGCCTCCGGCGGCCGGCAGTCTGCCCCGGACCGCGCTCAGCGCACCAGCAGTACCGGCACCTTGCAGTGAGCGAGCACGTTGGTGGCGACCGAACCGAGCACGAGGTTGCCGAGCGACGAGTGGCCGTGCGAGCCCATCACGACCATGTCGAACTTGCCCGACGCAGCCGTCTTCGAGATCGCCTCTGCCGGGTGGCCGACCTTGAAGCTGGTCTTCGCCTTCAGGCCCTGCTTCTCGAAGAAGGTGCGCACCGGCTTGAGCACCTTCTCGGCCTCTTCGGCGTAGTACTCCTGCAACGTCTCCTTGTCGATCACGGCGGCGGCACGCGGCGGCACGGCAGGCACCGCGGTGAAGACGGTGTATTCCTGTGCCGGACCGAACAATTCGTCGTGGGCGGTCACGTAGCCGAGCATGCGCTTGGTATAGGCGCTGCCGTCCGCGGCGATGAGTATCTTCATGGAGGCTCCTTGTTGTTGGATGGATCCGGCGCATGGGGCCGCAGCCGGAGCACCGCCTTTCGGCGACGCCAGATCACGAGCGCAGCATCGCACCCGGGCCCGCAGCGTGGCTTGATCGCGCTCAAGATCATAGACACCGGCCGGGCCGGCGTGCGATGTGGACAGCCGCAGCGTACGACCATCACAGCCATCACCTTACCCGCTGACGCGATTCCCTTGTCTCGGTTACTATCGCTTGCACATTGGAGCCTGCCGGAGCGCCCCGCGGGGGGCCGTTCTCCCTCATCTGAGGGATGCCAGTCCCGAGGGCGGCGATTACAGTTCTTCCCAACTGCTGTCACACGGAATTCGGGTACTTGTATCAGCGCCGAAGACGCAAACAAGGCCCAGCCACTCCCAACGACGTCCTTCTTACCAAGGACTTCCAACAGCCCACCCGGGTCTTCCGGGTGGGCTTCTTTTTGTCGCTTCGCCACATCCGAAGCGGCGCGCCATCAGCCTCCGAAGACTCGTAGTTCCGGGCGCCAGGGCGGCCCGGGTCGGGGCTGTCCGGCAACACCACCACGCCCCGGCCCGGTACGAGCCCGCCCACGAAGACGCAGTCGTCGATACGGCGCCCGGCAGCATCGCTACGCGTCTTCGTAGCTTGTTGCCGACGCGAGCCTCGGGGAATATCCGGCACCCACCGTGATGTGAACGGCCGCTTCCTTCGATCGTCACCCTCGATCGGGCGAAGCACCGGTTGCCTCGGCCAGGACTCATTTGCCGGAGTACCCGATGAGCCTATGCCCGCATGCCGCCCCGTCGCCCGACTACACCGAGCAGATCCTCGAAGGCGCCGGCGACGACGATTACGCGCGCTACATGCGCACCGACGCCCTGCTTTCCCTGCAACGGCGGCCGGAAGACATGGTGCATCGCGACGAACTGCTGTTCCAGACGGTCCACCAGTCGACCGAGCTGTGGCTCAAGCACGCCTGCTTCGAGCTGCTGGCAGTGGACCAAGCCATGGCGGACCGGCAGGTCGAACCTGCCGTGCGCCTGCTGCGACGCGCGGTGCTGGCGGTGGAGTTGTTGACCCAGCAGCTCGAGATGCTGCGTCACCTGCCGCCCTGGGACTTCCAGACGTTGCGCACGGCCCTCGGCCACGGCTCGGGTTTCGACTCGCCGGGGTGGCGCCAGGTGCGCACGCTGACGCCCAAGCTGGGCCGCAGCTTCGACGAACTGATGGCCCACCAGCAGACCACCCTGCGCGACGTCTACACGGGAGCCCCCCATGACGGCTTGTTCCGCCTGGCGGAGTCGCTGCTCGACTGGGACGAGGCCATCGCGCTGTGGCGCACGCGGCACTACAAGCTGGCGCTGCGCGTGAACGGGCATGGCGCGGTGACGACGCAGGGGCGCACCGTCGACGTCCTTGCGAAGCTGGTGGCGTCGCGCTTCTTCCCGGCGCTGTGGGACGTGCGCAGCGAGCTGACCGCGATGGGCCCGATGGGCCACCGGCAGGCGTCGGAGGCCGGTTTGTGATCATGCCGGTGCGCGGCCGCCTGGACGCGGCCGGCTTCCGCACCTGGTTTCCCGGGCTGCGCGACAGCACCTATCTGGCGAGCTGCAGCCTGGCTGCACGCCATGCCGGGTGGGATGCGGCCTGGGCCGAGATGCTCGACGAAGTGCACCGCAGCGGCACGCCCTGGAGCGCCTACGAACACAAGGTGGATGCGGTGCGCCGGCGGGCGGCCGCATTGCTCGGCGCCCGCGCGGCCCAGATCGGCCTGATGCCGAACGCGAGCATCGGCGCCTACCAGGTGGCCTCCACGCAATCGTTCGAGGACAGGCCTCGCATCGTCAGCACGGCAGACGAGTTCCCTTCGGTGTCTCACGTGTGGCTGGCGCAGCGCAGCCGGGGCGCGCAGGTGGTGCACGTGCCGCAGCACCTCGGGGACGAAGACGAGACCCTGGCGCACTGGAGCGCAGCCATCGACGAACGTACGGCACTCGTCTCGGTGCCGCTGGTGTCGTACCGCACTGGAGCCGTGCTGCCGGTGCGGGCGATCGCGGCCCGCGCACGCCGGGTGGGAGCACGGGTGTTCGTCGATGCGTACCAGGGGGCCGGTGTCCTGCCGGTGGATGTCGCTGAACTCGGTTGCGACTACCTCGTCACGGGCACCTGCAAGTACCTGCTGGGCGTGAGCGGTTTGGCGTTTCTCTACGCCGCAGATGGCGCCGGCGGCCTCGAGCCCAGCCTCACGGGGTGGATGGGTCGTGTCTCGCCGATGTCGTTCGACCCCTGCCGGCTCGACTTTCCCGACGAGGCACGACGCTTCGAAACCGGCACGCCCGCCATGCCGGCGGTGTATGCGGCCGATGCCTCGATGGGCCTGCTGCAGGCGTGCGGGGCCGCCGAGATACGCGACCACGTGCTGCACCTGGTGCGCCGCACCGACGCGCGCCTGCGCGAAGCCGGCGAGCGGCTGGCGTTGCCGCACCCGCAGCCGGGCCCGATGGTGGCGCTGCTCGACGCGGACCCGGCCGCGCTCGCGAGCGGGCTGGCAGTGCGGGGGGTGCATGTGAGCCCGCGCGCGAATGCGGTGCGCATCTCGTTCCATTACTACAACGACGAAAGCGACGTCGATGCACTGGTGGAGGCGCTGCGCCTCTGTCGCCGGGAGGCCGGCCGAGCGGCCGCAGCACAGGGAGTCCCATCACAAGGAGTATTGCGTGACGATCGACACCCGGATCGACAGTTGGCGGGGCGGACCCTTCCCCCATGACGAGGTGCTGCAGGAGTACTGGCGGGTCGGCAAGCACTTCGTTGCGCCCTCGGTGTTGCAGGCGCTGGCGCGCGTGCGCGAACTGCTGAGAAACGACGCCGGGGTGCGCGCCCGCCAGCGCGGGCTGCTGGAGTTTCTCGACGTCGCGCTGGACAAGCACGACGGCAGCTACGACTACCGCAGCTACCTGGCGCTGCCGCTGCTGGCCGTGCCCTATGGCGACGCTTACCGCGGCCGGCCCGAGGCGGCGGCCTCCCAGCGTGATCGCCTGCTGGCGCTGCTGGTCACCGACCTGCTGGATTTCGAGCTGCGTGCGCTCGATGCGCAAGCGGTGCCGCTGCCGCAGATGCGGGCCGATCCGGCGCTGGTGGCCAAGCGCTGCCGGCTCGGGCTGCGTGCGCTGGCGCCGGCCCTCCGCAGGATGGGCCGCGTGCCTGACGTCGGCGAGCACATCGACGCCTGCGCCCGCGCGTGGGCCACCTGCAGCGCCGTGCGCGAGACGATGCGGCCCGAGGAAGCCCTGATGCTGCGCACCACGATGCTGCCGGTTTACACCTTGCACGACGAATACCTCTTCCTGCGCGTGCTGCAGTCGTTCGAAACCTGCTTTTCCTTCATCTGCACCGGCCTTGAAGCGGCGATCGCCGCCGTGCACGAGGGCATGGCCGATGACGCGTGCGCCTGCCTGGAGCAGTGCGATGCAGCGCTGCAGGAGGCGGCCCCGCTGTTTTCGATGATGGCGACGATGCGGGTCGACGCGTTCCGGGTGTTCCGGCAGTACACCGAGGGCGCCAGCGCGATCCAGTCGCGCGCCTACAAGCGGCTCGAGGCGCTGTGCTCGCGCCCGCACCCGGAGCGGCTCGATTCGCCGGGATACCGCTCGGTGCCCGAATTGCGGGCGCAGATCGGCGATGGGTGGCACAGCCTGCAGGGCGCCTGCGATGCAGCGCACCGGTCGCACCGCTTGTCGGCGGGCGACCTCGCCGCGCTGCGGCGCCGCATGGCGGCGTTCGAGGATCGCGTGCTCGCATGGCGCAAGACGCACCACGGGCTCGCGGTGCGCATGCTCGGGCCGGCCAGCGGCACCGGCTACACCGAAGGCACGCCGTATCTGCACGCGGTGATGACCGAGCGCCTGTTCGCCGCTCCGATGGCGTAGCGCCTGCCGTCAGGGCGGGAAGCCCGGCGCCAGCATCTCGCGCAGGTAGCCGACCAGCGCCTGTACTGCGCGCGGCACCACCGGGCTGTACGGGCGGATCGCGTAGATGCGCTCGCCGAAGGCGCCCACCGGGCGCCAGCCTGGCAGCACCGGCTGCAGGCGTTTCGCGCGCAGGCTCGCCTGCGCACTGAAGTCGGGCAGCACTGCGAGGCCCAGGCCGTCGAGCACGGCCTCGCGCAGCACCTCGCTGTTGTTGGCCGCGAAGCTGCCGCGCACCGGCACCGTCACACGCTGCGCCTCCGGCCGCTGGCCGCCCTCGGGCACAAAGGACCAGCTGGGCGTGTCGCCCGGGCGCAGGTAGTGCAGGCAATCGTGCTGCGCCAGCGCCTCGGGCGAGTCGGGCAGGCCGCGCCGGCGCAGGTAGGCGCGGCTGCCGACCAGCCACGAGCGGGTCTCGCACAGCACCCACGCCACGTGGGTGTCCGGCGCGGCCGCCGTGTGGCGGATCGCGAGGTCATAACCCTCCTGGGCCAGCGGCATGATGCGATCAGCGAGGTCCAGCTCGATGCGCACCTCCGGGTGGCGGCGCAGGAAGTCGCCCAGACGCGGCACGATCTGCTGCCGGCCCAACGCGACCGGCGCGGTCACGCGCACCAGGCCGCGCGGCGCGCCGGCCAGGTCCTTCACGCCGGCGAAGCTGCGCTCGATCTGCTCGAAGGCCTCACGCGTGGCGTCGACCAGTTGCTGGCCGGCTTCGGTGAGCCGCACCGAGCGTGTGGTGCGCAGCACCAGCGGCACGCCGGCCGCGCGCTCGAGTTCGGCGATGCGCTGGCTCATCGCTGCCTTCGAGACGGCCAGCCGCTGCGCCGCCGCCGTGTAGCTGCCGTGACGGGCCAGCACGCCGAGCGCGTGCAAGTGCGACCACCAGGCCTGGATCCGGGCGCCATCCATCGTCTGTCTCCAAAGTAGCGACCCTATTGTTCACCATACTGAACAATGAAGTCAGCTTTCCGGTCTTGGACGCGGCGGGTCCGACGCCTAGACTGCCCTCATCGCAGACCGACTCGAAGGAGACCGCCATGGGCGCAGCCGACCCGCACCTCGCCACCACCGTGCAACACTGGATCGACGGGCGGCTGGTGGCCGGCCGCAGCGGCCGCCAGCAGGACGTGTACAACCCGGCCACCGGTGAGGCGGCCCGCCAGGTGTCGCTGGCGTCGGCCGACGAGGTGAACGCCGCCGTGGCGGCCGCCAAGGCGGCGTTCCCGAAGTGGGCCGATACGCCGCCGATCCGGCGTGCGCGCGTCCTCAACAAGTTCCTCGAATTGCTGAACACCCACCGTGACACGCTGGCCGCCCTCATCACCAGCGAGCACGGCAAGGTGATCACCGATGCGCAGGGCGAGGTCACGCGCGGCATCGAGATCGTGGAGTTCGCCTGCGGCATCCCGCAGCTGCTGAAGGGCGACTACACCGATCAGGTCTCGACCGGCATCGACAACTGGACGCTGCGCCAGCCGCTCGGCGTGGTGGCCGGCATCACGCCGTTCAACTTCCCGTGCATGGTGCCGTGCTGGATGTTCCCGGTGGCGCTGGCGTGCGGCAACAGCTTCGTGCTGAAACCCAGCGAGCGCGACCCGTCGGCCTCGCTGTTGATGGCCGAGCTGCTGAAGCAGGCCGGCCTGCCCGACGGCGTGTTCAACGTCGTGCAAGGCGACAAGGTGGCCGTCGACACGCTGCTCGAGCACCCCGACGTGAAAGCGCTCAGCTTCGTCGGCTCGACGCCGATCGCGCACTACATCTACGAGCGCGGCGCCCATTTCGGCAAGCGGGTGCAGGCCCTCGGCGGCGCCAAGAACCACATGGTGGTGATGCCCGATGCCGACCTCGACCAGACCATCGACGCGTTGATCGGCGCCGCGTACGGCTCGGCCGGCGAGCGCTGCATGGCGATCTCGGTCGCGGTACTGGTCGGCGACGTGGCTGACAGGATCGTGCCGAAGCTCGCCGAGCGGGCGCGCGCGCTGAAGATCGGCAACGGCATGGAACCCGACGCCGAGATGGGGCCCCTCGTGACG
This sequence comes from Caldimonas mangrovi, assembly GCF_023721835.1. Taxonomy (GTDB): domain Bacteria; phylum Pseudomonadota; class Gammaproteobacteria; order Burkholderiales; family Burkholderiaceae_C; genus Caldimonas; species Caldimonas mangrovi. Next base: position 138,241 of record NZ_JAMKFE010000014.1, read on the forward strand.
CGCCAGGCACTCGACCGCATCTGCGGCTACATCGACGACGGCGTCAAGAGCGGCGCACAGCTGGTGGTCGACGGCCGCGGCCACAAGGTGTCAGGCCACGAGAACGGCTTCTGGCTCGGCGGCACGCTGTTCGACCATGTGACACCGGACATGCGCATCTACCGGGAAGAAATCTTCGGACCGGTGCTGGCTTGCGTGCGGGTGCCGGACTTTGCGGCGGCCGTCGAGCTGGTCAACGACCACGAGTTCGGCAATGGCGTGGCCTGCTACACGCGCGACGGCCATGTCGCGCGCGAGTTCGCACGCCGTATCCAGGTCGGCATGGTCGGCATCAACGTGCCCATCCCGGTGCCGATGGCCTGGCACGGCTTCGGCGGCTGGAAACGCAGCCTGTTCGGCGACATGCACGCCTACGGCGAAGAGGGCGTGCGCTTCTACACCAAGCAGAAGTCGGTGATGCAGCGCTGGCCTGAAAGCACGGCCAAGGGCGCCGAGTTCGCGATGCCGACGGCGAAGTGACGCCGCGCGGCTGCCACGCGGCGCGCCGCGACTGAAGCCGGCGCGGCCCGGCTGCCCCCGTACCGCGGCCGACCGGCCTTGCCCGGCGGCCGCGGTGCCGTTTCTGCGGTTGCGCCTCCTGTACGCGCCCGTGCGGCACGCCGCCAGCCCGCCAAAGCAATGTGCGGAAACCCGCACGGGCGACGGCCCGACGCCACCGGCACTCCAGCGCCCTTGCTCCGGGAAGCCGGGCAATTCCTCAGACAAATCAAGCAGTTGCCTGCGGACCGCAGACGCGGGCCGCGGCGCGCAGGCGCTGGCATGGCTCTCGCAAATGGGCATCGGGCAGGTCCCTCGCCGACCTGCACCTCCAACCCAGTACCGCACGGAGCTTGAGCAGTGGACGACCGGAACGACCAAAGCCTGCGCGAGGTCAAGATCTTCTCGCGCGAGAACACGATCTGGGGCATCCCCAGCAAGCAGTTCGTGGGCGCCGCGGTGTTTTCGGTCGCGATGCTCACGCAGATCCCCATCCTGTTCGCGTTGCCGATCGCCGGACTGCTGTTCGGCGTGCTGTTCACCATCTACAACGACGACCCGCGGGCGCTGGTGGCGTGGCAGCGTTCGTTCGGCCGGCCGGTACGGTGGTCGGTCTGTCCGCGCGAGCCCCGTCGTGTGACCCTGCTTCCCTTCAAAGAGTGACTTCACAGGAGCCCCAACCCATGAGCACAAAGTCCATCCTCACCGATGTCGTCCACGCCGCACGCTCCGCACGGTCCCGTGCCGGCGTCTGGTCTCTGGCACTGGCCGCCAGCGTGCTGTCTCCCGCCGCCCATGCGCAGGCAACGACGGCCAACTTCACGGCACTGCGCAACTTCCTGCAGCAGTTCGCTGACTTCATGACGGGGCCGTTCGGCAAGGCGGTGGTGGTGGTCTCCATCATCGCGGCCTTCTGCACCTGGGTGTTTGCGCCGCGCGACGGCATCTTCGGGCCCGTACTGCGCGTGGTGGTCGCGGGCATCGCCATCATGAACGCGGCACTCTGGGTCGGCCAGCTGGGCGGCGGCGGCGGCATCGCGCTCTGATCGATCGAAAGTAACGGGGTCACACGCATGGGCGCCAGAGAAAAAATCGGCACGGTCCTGGACTTGCACACCTGCTATGGGGTGTACAACGGGTTCGTGCTGACCAAGACCGGGTCGCTGATCGGCGCCATCGAGCTGACGGGGCGTGACCCCAACGGCATGGCGCCGATCGACCACCAGGGTCTGATGCGCATCGTGCGGGTGATCTACAGCAAGCTGCCCAAGGACATCTCGATCACGCAGTACTACTCGCATTTCGAGGGCGCCAAGGTCAGCCTGCGGCCGCGCGAGCATCCCATCAGCAACCTGATGTCACAGCGGCGCGAGGCCTACCTGAACAGCCGCGGGCTCTGCAACTCGCGGCTGATCCATTACTTCGAGATCCAGGCGCCGGAAAACTCCACCAAGCTCGACATCCCGGGGCTGATCAAGCACCTGGCGATGTCACCGGTGAGCCCGGCCAGCCGGCGCATGGTCAAGCAGGTGATCTCCAAACAGGGGGCCCTGCTGTTCATCGCCGACCAGCTCGAGCGCCAGTCCTGGGCACTGAAAGACGCCCTGTCGGTCATCGAGACCAAGTGGTCCGGCATCATGGGTGCACGCCAGCTCGGCATCGAGGAGCTGTGGGCTCACATGCGCTTCCTGGCAACGCTGCAGCCGCGCCGTCTCGACACCGCCATGCAGGAGACGCTGCCGGAAAGCAACTGGGACCACTTCATGACCAGCGGCGACGTGCGCCACATGCGGGTGGCCAACATGGACGTGCTGAAGGTCGACGACACCGAGCACCAGTACGTCAAGATCGGCGCCATCAGCCGGCTGGGCAACCCGGTGCGCGAGGGTCTGTGGGGCAACGGCGACGATGCGCCGGTGCACCTGCGCGGCAACTACCTGCTGATGCACCGCTTCACGCCGTTCACCGAGTTCAAGCGCTCGATGCTGTTCCACAGCAAGCAGACCGAGCTGGAGCGTAGCGCGTTGAACCCCTGGGACGTGCTGCAGGGCCGCGAGCGTTCGCTCTACGAAAAACAGATGACGATGAAGCCCGCCATCGCCCAGAAGATCGAGGAGCTCGGCGAGGCCGAGGCGCTCGACGAGGTCTGGGGTCAGGGCCATGCCTTCGTCGCGGCATTCCATCAGAACCCGGCCAAGCTGCGCGATATGGTGCTGTCGCTCGACCGCGCCTGCTCCAATGCCGGCATTTCGGTGGTCTGGGAAGGCGTGGACCTGCCCTATGCCTACCAGACCATCCAGCCGGGCGGGCAGCACAAGAGCATGCGCGACATCGTGATGAATGCCACGCAGAGCGCGGCCGCCTCGCTGGTCTACCAGAGTTCGCTGGGTCAGCCCTTCGTCGAGGACCTGGGCAACGAGGAAGCCCAGTACATCCTCGAGAGCAACGACGGCCGGCCGTTCTTCTACAGCAATTTCATCGGCGGACGCGCGATGCTGGTCGGCATCGGCCCCATCCGCAGCGGCAAGACCTTCCTGAAGAACACGCTGGCGACGCACTTCCTGAAGTACGGTGGCGTCATCCGCGCCATCGACATCGACCCTGGCACCGAAACGCTGGCGCAGGCCTTCGGCGACGATGGCGGCATCTTCCGTGTCACGGCCGACGGCGCGCACGGCCTGAACCCCTTCGTCAACTACCAGGGCGACGGCGACATCGGCTTCATCGTGCACATGACCGAGCTGCTGATCGAGATGATGCGGGCCAACGACGACCCGCTGCTGCAGACGCTGGCGCACAACGAGCAGGAGTACCTCGACGGTGCCATCCGCAAGACACTGCTGCTGCCCCCCGAGATGCGCACGCTCGACTCGCTGGTCGCGCACATGCCGATGCAGCTGGCGCAGAAGTTCACGCGCTGGACGCGCGGCAACGACCCGCAGATGGCCGGCCGCTACGCGCCGCTGTTCGCAGCCCAGCAGGACTCGGCCGGTGGTCTCGACAAGCGTGTGGCGGTCTACAACCTGCAGGCAGTGCGCGACGACGAAAACGGCATGCGGCCTTTGCTGCTGGAACTGTTCTATCGCATCACGCGAGCCTTCGAGGACCCGCGCCGGCGCGGCATCCCGAAGGAACTGCACGTCGACGAATGCCACCACGCGCTGCGGCTGAAGGCCTTCGCCGACTACCTCGTCGCCAAGGTGCGCACCTGGGGCAAGTGGGGCGCCGGGGTGCAGCTGTGGACGCAGTCGCCGGAGGAACTGCTGCACAGCGAGAGCTGGGCTGCGGTGCGCAGTGCCGCCAGCACCTTCGTCTTCATGGCCGATCCCAAGATGGACCCGGACCTCTATCTCGAGACCTTCCCCTTCCTGCAGCACGGCGAGTGCGAGGCGATCCGCGGGCTCATCCCCAAGCGGCAGGCCTTCATCGTGCAGCAGGAGCTGGGCGTGTCCAAGGTGGTCAACCTGAGCGTGGAGCCGGAGCAGTACGTGATGAACACGTCGCATCCGCGCGAGGCGGCGATCCGCACCGCGCTGATCGAGGAGCACGGCTACGAGCGCGGCATGCAGCTGACGCTGCAGCGCTTCCGCGAGGAAAGGATCCTCAAGTGAAACGCGCGGCTCCATCCCGTGGCCGCCATGCGGCCCGCAGGCTGCGAGCCTGGGGCGCTGCCTGTGCCTGGCTGGTGCTGGGCACCGGGTGGGCGGGCGCGCAGAGCGCGGCCGACCAGGAGATCGACGCCATCGTCGCCGAGATCGCGCAGTTGCCGCACGAGACCTTTGCGCAGGACCCGCAGCTGTGGCAGGAGGTGTTCGACCTGCTGGAGCAGTACTACGCCGCACGGCGCCAGGCCGGCGCGGCGCCGCCTTCGGCCCCGGCACCCGCAGCGGTGCCCAAACCTCCCGGCGCCGAGCCGCCGCCGCTGGAGGCCGACAACTTTCCGGCCGCCTTCCACGGTCTGGTGGCCGCCGCACGCAGCGTCGGCGGGCAAGACCTGGCCGGGCTGCTGCTGTCCGACGGCATGAACGGCGGTGGCGCGCCCGGCGTTGGCGCAACCGCCGCCGTGGATGACGCCGCAAGGCGTGCAGGGGTGAGCTTTCCCAGCCCGGAGCAACTGCGATTGCTGATGACGCAGGTCGAAACCGCCAATGCGCGCAATCCCAACGCCGACACGCTGAACAAAGGCATGCGGGACGCCCTCAACGGGCTGCAGGCGCGCGCCACGCAACAGCGCCAGGAACTCGATCGGCTGCAGCGCGTGGGCATGGGCGTGGCCAAGCGGCTCGAGCTGCTCGACTCGATCGTCGGCCGCGCGGGCGGCCTCGATCTGCAGGCTCCCGCGGTGTCCGCTGCCCAGCTGACCGAGCTGCGCTCGATGCTGAGCGGCGTGCGCAGCGCGCAGGACCAGGACATGGGACGCGTCGGTGCCCACGAGGTGCAGGGGATGCTCTGGGCCTCGCGCAACAACCCGCGCGATGGAGCCGCCGGGGTGCCGGCCGGTCACGGCGAGCTGGTGCAGTCGGTGACGCGGCGCATCGAGGCGTTGCGCGCGCAGCAGGACATGGCAGAGGCGCTGCGTTCGCTGCAGATCGGCCAACAGGAGCTGTACCTGGCGGCGCTGGACGCCCTGGCGCGCGAAGAGTCGGTGAAGGCGGCGGCGCTGCACCAGGGTGGCCGTGCCCAGCAGCAGCTGCAGCAGGTCAGTGAAGAAACCAAGCGCCTGTCGAGCGCCGTAGAACGCCTGCTGACGAGATAGCAGGCAACAGGAATCGCGGAGGGAGCGCCCGTGCGTGGCGCGCCCTTCGCGTGGCAGCCGCGGGGCGTGTCGTTCACGCCCCGCGGCTGACTCGAGATCAAGGAACAGAGCAAGCGAGTGCCCCCCGTGCTGCCCATCCCCTCCAGGCTGAGAAGCCTGTTCGCTTGTCTGGCCCTTGGTCTGCTGTTGTGGGGGTGGGCGGTACCCGCTCACGCGGTTTCGGTTCCGGCGCTGCACGAGATCTTCGAGTCGTTCGACCAGGTCTCGCAGCAGATCACGGACTCCATCAGCAATGCGCTGGGCACGTCGCAGATCAGCACCATCGTCAACGTGCTGTTCGCGTCGTTCGCGCTGTTCCTGTTCGTGTGGAAGTTCGCCGGCTTCGCGCTGCGCGGCTTCAACATGCTGGACCTGATGACGTTGATGCTGTCGATCTTCTTCGTTTACATCCTGCTGACCGGCTACCAGGCCATCTTCCCGCCCATCATCGGCGCCGGCCGCCACATCGCCAACGTGCTCGGCAGCGGCATCAGCGGCCGCGACCCGACGATCAGCATGGCCGAAGCCATCTTCGGCATGATCGGCTCGGTCGATTTCGAGGCCGGCTGCAGCGGCCTGAGCTGCCTGGGGGCCGACATCCTGTCGTGGCCGGCCGCGCTGGTCGCCTACGCGATCGTCATCATCCTCGGCATCATCGCGACGCTGGTGGAACTGTGGACGCTGTGGGGCTTCCAGATCGCCTATGCCATCGGCTGGTTCACGATTCCCTTCCTGCTGTTCGAGCGCCTGTCGTTCCTGTTCGACGGCTGGCTGAAGTTCTTCTTCGGCATGCTGGTGTACATCATGGTGGCCAACGTCAACCTCGGCGTCGTGCTGCTCGGGCTGGAGATCATGTTCGGCGTGGCCCACGGCACCAATGACATCCCTGCGCAAACGGTCACGGTGGACGGCTTCTTCGACATCATGGGGATGATCGTCTTCCTGGTCGTCGGCATCGCGTCGCTGTATTCCACCGGCAAGTTCGCGTCGGCCATCGTCCACTCGGCGGCCGGCGGCGGCATCGGCGACGTGGTCCAGAAGGCCGCGCAAGCCACTGCCACCGCGGCCGGCGCCGCCGTCGCACTCCTGTAGCCGAGGTGTCCTCGATGCTGTCCTTTCTGCGCGCTCCCTGCTCCGGCGCCTCGCTGCTTCGCGCCTGCAAGCTGCTGTTGCTGGCTCTCTGGCTGACCGGCGCGGCCGTGCCCGCGCAGGCCGGCGTCGACGACGCGTTCAACCAGATCCGGGAGTATGAGGACGCGATGGTCGAACGCGTCACCGACGTCGTCGAGAGCGACGAGGTCAACGACATCGCGAACACCTTCTTCCTGGTGATGGCTCTGGCGCTGTTCGTGCTGAAGTGCACCGCCTACGCATTGCGCGGGTTCGACCTGGCCGACATGTTCCAGACCATGATGCAGATCATGATCACCGGCTTCATGATGGTCTCGTTCACCGTCATCGTGCCGGCCATCTTCAATGCGGCGTTGTATGTCGGGCAGGCGCTGCTCGCCGGCCTCGGAGGCATCTCGTTCAACTCGAACGAGGCCCGGGACCTGCCGACGTCGCTGGTGGCCATGCTGGTGAAGTACGGCGGCACGATCGGCCCGGAGTGCGACGTCGACTGGTACAACCCCTTCAGCGCGCTGGACTGCATCAAGAACGGCGTCGTCTCGGTCATCGCGACGTTCATCATGACCATCATCATCGGCCTGCTGTGCATCGCGGTGACGCTGGTCGACATCTGGGGCTTCTGGCTGTATGCGATCGCGCTGGCGCTCGGCAAGCTGCTGGTGCCCTTCACGTTGTACCGTCGCCTGAGCTTCCTGTTCGACGGCTGGCTGCGCTTCTACTTCGGGGCGCTGGTCTACCTGATCCTGGCACAGGCCAACGTGGCGCTGGTGGCCGTGGCCATCCTCACCTTCCTGGGTACCACGGTGCAGGCGGTCTCCACGGGCTCGTTCACGGCACCGGCACAGCCGCCGATCAAGGACCTGGCCGACATCCTGGGCATGGTGCTGTTCTGTGGCGTGGGCATCTTCACGCTGTTCGCCACCGGCCGCTTTGCCGGTGCCATCGTCGCCGGTGCCGGGGCGGGCGGGTTGAATTTCGCCAAGATCGCCCAGTCGGTGGTGCGCATCGTGGCGGCGCCGGTGATGGTCGCCGCCACTGGCGTGAAGGGCGCCGTGCAGGGCGTGAAGGACAAGAAGGCCTCGCTGGCCGCGCAGCAGCGCGAGGAACGCGCGGCCCGCCGCGCGGCACGTGGTGGCGGCTCCCCGCGCCCGCGCCCCGCCAACGCGCCGGCGCGGCCCCCGGCACCCGCACCCAGCCTGAGCTTCGGCCAGTTCATCGGCGCCGCGGCAGGCGGCATGGCGCGGGCCTACCGCGATGCCGGGCTGCGCAGCATGAACCGCAACCGCTCGTTCCGGCGCGGCTACAACTTCGTCAAGGGCGGCAACAGCTCGAGCGGTGGCCGCGGTGGCGGTTCGCGTGACCGCCACACGCAGGCGCAGATGGACGCCGACCGCTGGATGCAGGACAACGCATCGCGCAGCGGAGCGGGCACGTGAGCGCCTTCGCCGCCCGGACGTGCGTGCGGGGTGCGCTGCAGCTCGGGCTCGGTCTCGGGCTCGGCCTGCTGCTGTGTGCCGAACCGGCGCACGCGCAGCAGATCCCCGTGGTGCACGACGTCTTCGTGGCGCTCGAGGAGATGGGCGACAAGCTGACCGAGGCGGTCTCCAACGGATTGCAGACGGCGCAGGTGTCGAACATCGTCAATGTGCTGTTCGCCTTCTTCGCGCTGATGACCTTCGTCTGGAGGTTCGTCGCCTTCGGCATGCGCGGCTTCAATCTGCACGACATCCTCGAGCTGATGTTCGCGATCTTCTTCGTCTACCTGCTGCTCACCGCGTATCGCACGCTGGTGCCGGCGATGGCGGCGGCGGGACGCTACGTGGGCGACGCGCTGGCCGACGGGCTGATCGGCACCGAGGACGACATGACGCTGGCCGAATCCATCTTCGTCAAGGTGCTGACGCTCAGCCTCAAGGCCGAGTGCCCCGGATTCTGGGGGTGCTGGGAGAACCCGCTGCCGATGCTGGTGACCTGGATCGGCAACTTCGTGCTGATCGTGCTGGGCATCATCGCCACGGTGGTCGAGGTGTGGATGCAGTGGGGTTTCGAGATCGCCTATGCGGTGGGCTGGATCACCCTGCCCTTCCTGCTGTTCCGCAAGCTGGCCTTTCTGTTCGACGGCTGGCTGCGCTTTTTTCTCAGCGTGATCATGTACGACATCGTCGCGAAGGTGACGCTGTCCGTGGTGCTGGTGTGCTTCTCGGTGCTCACCGGGCGCATTCCCGGCGCGATGGGCGCGACCATCGACGTCACCGGCCCCTACAGCCTGGTGGCGCTGTTCCTGTTCGTCGTCGTCGGCATGTTCGTGCTGGCCACCACCGGCCGCTTCTCGCTGGCGCTGGTCTCGGGTGTGAAGGGCGTGGGCGGTGTGCTGCAGGACATGGCGGGCGGTGCGGCGCGTGCCACGAGCGGCCGCTGACCGGCGGGATTCCGGACAAGCCCCGCAGCGGTGTGCGGCATCCCGCACACCTGCATCGGCTGCGCCGGCATGGAAGCACCGGGGCAAGCCGCGCGCGAACGTCGGCCGCTCATCGCCGGGCTGGCACGGAAATCGCGCAGGCCTGCGATGGCTCGGGGCGCTTCGGGCAACGCGAGCCAAACACGAAGATCAAGTCTCACCGGAGGCCCCATGTTGTCATTTCTGCCACGCGCCCGCTTCGGGCTTCACTTCTCCTGGCGGCCGTTGTTGGCCTTCGCCTGCGCGGCGATGCTGATGGCCGTGTCGCAGCATGCCGCTGCGTTCGCCTGCGGCGCAGCGCCGTCCGCCTATTTCGACGGCAAGAGCGGGTTCGACAAGTTCGACGATCCCACCGGCTTTCCCGTCTTCAACAAGCATCACTGCTACGGCAACCCGATCTTCAGCACCAACGGCAAGGACACCTACACGTCCAACCCGTTCGGCAACCGCATCATGACCAACAGCGGGTTCGGCTACCAGTGCTTCGAGCTGGCGCAGCGCTACTTCGGCTTCAAGTTCAACAAGTGGATCATCATGCCGTCGGCCAAGAACATGTGCGACTGGCCGCTGCCGCAAGGGGTCAAGCGCTTCCGGCCGGGCCAGGGCACGCCGGTGCCGGGCGACCTGTTCGTGTTCGGCGGCGGCCAGTGCGGCGCCAGCCAGGAGCATGGCCACGTGGCGGTCGTCACGCGCGTCTACAACGACGAGAGCGTGCAGATCATCCAGCAGAACATGCGCAGCGAAAGCTCCACCGTCGTCAACATCCGCATGTCCTGCGCCTGCGCGATCCTGCACGCCGAGGACAACAAGCTGGCGAACGCGCCGCGCACCGGCACGCCGACCGACGCCTGGGGCCCCGACAGCTACCCGGCCGATGCCGGGCCGGTGCACACCGGCGGCGGCAACCTGTTGAGCAAGCCCGAGAACGCCTGCCGCTGCTCGTCGGACGATCCGGACAAGGTGTGGCCGTTGTGCTGCAAGGGCGGTGACTGAAGCGCTCGCCCGGCGTTCGCGCCGGGCGGGATCCTGCACGCCGGCGGGGCCGGTCGTGCGTTGCGCCGCATACCGCGGCGTGCTCGGGTCAGGAAGTCTCGTCGGCCGGCTGAGCGGCCGCCGCCGGCTCGGAGTCGGCGCCCGGCCCGCGGTGCAGCGACAGCGCGTAGTGCCCGACCGCATCGGCGATGCCGTCGACGGCGAGCGCCTGCGCCAGCAGCGCGGCGACGACAACCGAGGTGTCCGGCCTCATGCGCAGCTTGCGCTGCACGTCGATGCGCAGCGCGAGCGCGGACTGGAACAGCTCCTCGGGGATCGGGATCCAGCGCACGCCCGACTTGGCCTGTGCATCCTGTTGCCGGCGCTTGCCGGTGTCCAGACGATAGACCTTGCCGGCGTCGCGCGGCGCATTGTTCCTGCGGGGCGTGGGGGCAGCGTTCTTCATGCGGCGTCTCTCCTTCGCGCCGCAAGAACGCAAGTTCCGAGCCTGCGGAATGCTCCGCCACGCTGCGATGCGCGCTCGGCAGGCTGGCTCAGCAGCTGACGGCGCTGGCCAGCGTGGCCGGTCCCTGCAGCCGGCTGCGCGGCAGCAGGGGCCCGTCGTCGAGGCCGTTGCGGGCGCTCCCCCAGTGCATCGACTCCGGTGCCGGCTCGGGCTTGCGCGCCGTCAGGTGCTGCACCAGCCGCCGTGCAGAAGCCGGCAGCGACTGCAGGTCGCGACAGCACACGTGCACCGGCATGCTGGCCCAGGCCTCGTCGAGCGCGAGCACGCGCAGGCGCAGCGGCTGCGCATACAGCCGTGCCGAGTCGGCCGGCACCACCGCCAGCCCGAGGTTGGCGGCCACCAGGCGGCACACCGCCTCGTAGTTGTCGGCCCGCATGCGCACGTTCAGTGCGCCGCCCCGCCCCTGCGCCATGCGACCGAGCAGGATGTCCCATTCGCCGTTGGCCGTCAGGCTCACGTGGTCGTGCACCAGCGTGTCGGCGAAGCTGACCGACTCGCGTCGCGCCAGCGGGTGCGACGGGTGCGTGACGATCACGTGCGTCACGGTGTCGTAGTGCCAGACGCACAGGCTCTCGGGATACGGTGCCACCGGCGCAACGATGCCGACGTCGGCTTCACCCCGCACCAGCATGTCCAGCGTGTCGGCCGGTGCGTGCGACGTGAGGTCGACCTGTACCTGCGGGTGCATCTCGACAAAGGAGGCCAGGTCGCCCGGCAGCCGCTGCACCGCAGCCGCGCTGCTCGAATGCAGCCGCACCCGCCCGCGCACGCCCTGGGCGAACTGGCTCATCTCGACCATCAGCAGTTCCAGATCACCCATGGTCGCCTTCACGCGCCGGTGCAGCATTTCGCCGGCGTCGGTCGGTCTCACGCCGCGCGCATGCCGATGCAGCAGCTTGGTCTGGAACAGGTCCTCCAGGTCGGTGATGCGCTTGCTCGCCGCCGACACCGCGATGTGGTTCTGCCGGGCCCCGCGGTTGATGCTCTGGGTATCGACCACGTCGGCAAACAGGTGCAGGGAGAAGAAGTCCAGGCGCATGGTGGGTTCCGATCCAGGGGAAACGCGGTCAGCGGAAGATGCCGGTACGTCCGGCCTCGCCTTCGTGCACCCAGGCGCGGTACATGCCGCGCGAGTTGAACGGCATCGCAACGCGTCCTTCGCGTCCAACCGACACCAGGCCCCCGAGCCCTCCCAGCGGCGCCAGCGACTGCGCGAGCGCTTCGTCGGCGGCCACCGCCAGCTCCTGGCGCGCGTAGACCATGCGGGCATGCACGTCGTGCGCCAGGCAGGCGCGGATGAAGTGCTCGCCGGTGCCGGTGCACGACACCGCGCAGCTCGCGTCGTTGGCATACACCCCGGCGCCGACGATGGGCGTGTCGCCGACCCGCCCGGGCATCTTGTTGGTCATGCCGCCGGTCGACGTGGCGGCCGCGAGATGTCCGTGGCGGTCGCGCGCCACCGCCCCGACGGTGCCGAAGCGGTGCGGTGCGTGGCGCGCCTCGGCGGCGTCATGGTCGAGCACCGCCGTCTGGCCGTGCCGGGCCTGCACCTCGCGCAGCTGAGCCAGGCGTGCAGGCGTCGAGAAGTACGACGGCTCGACGATCTCGACGCCGTTGGCGCGCGCCATCCGGTCGGCCGCCTCGCCGGCCAGCAGCACGCAGCGGCCGTCGCGCATCACCTGCAACGCGGCCCGCACCGGGTTGCGCACCGTGCGCACGCCAGCGACGGCGCCGGCGGCGAGTGTCTGCCCGTCCATCACGCCGGCGTCGAGCTCGTGCCGCGCGTCGGCGCAGAACACCGCACCGCGACCGGCATTGAACAACGGGCAGTCCTCCAGCGCGGCGACGGTGGCGACCACGGCGTCGAGCGCACTGCCGCCTCGGGCGAGCACCGCCTCGCCGCACTCGAGCGCGGCGGCCAGCCCGGCGTGATAGGGGGTTTCGTCGCCGCCGGCCGCGATGGTGCCGGCACCGCCGTGCAGGGCGAGAGCGTAGGAAGCAGCCATTCAGTGCGTCAGGATCTTGCCGAGGAACGCGCGCGTGCGCTCGCTCTGCGGGTTGTCGAAGAAGCGGTCCGGCGGCTGCACCTCGACGATGCGCCCGGCCTCCATGAAGATCACGCGGTCGGCGACCTGGCGCGCGAAGCCCATCTCGTGCGTGACGACGATCATCGTCATGCCCTCGCGCGCGAGTTCCTGCATCGCCTCCAGCACCTCGCCCACCATCTCCGGGTCGAGCGCCGAGGTCGGCTCGTCGAACAGCATCAGCTGGGGCTGCAGCGCCAGTGCGCGTGCGATCGCGACACGCTGCTGCTGGCCGCCGGACAGCTGCCCGGGGTATTTGTTCGCCTGCTCGACGATGCGCACGCGCTCCAGCAGCGCGAGCGCCTGCTGCCGGCTCGGCGTCGGCGCCTGGCGCTTGACCAGCATCGGCGCCAGCATCACGTTGTCGAGCACCGTCAGGTGCGGGAACAGGTTGAACTGCTGGAACACCATGCCGATGCCCTTGCGCGCCTGCACCGCCTCGCGCCCGTCGTCGAGCGACACACCGCTGAAGGTGATGCGGCCGCCGTCGTGCCGCTCGATCGCATTGATGCAGCGGATCAGCGTCGACTTGCCCGAGCCCGACGGCCCGCAGATGACGATCTTCTCGCCCTGCGACACCTCGAGACTGCAATCGTCCAGCGCATGGAAGCCGCCGAACCACTTGTGTACGCCGTCCATCGACAGCAAGGTCATAGCACTCATCAGTTTGATCTCACGTCTTGGTCGCGCCTTGGTACGCACGAACCGGTTGTCCGAGTGGCGCCGCAGCTCCGGCGCCGCCGGTCTGCCAGCGCCGCCCCCTTGAGGGGGCTGAGCCCGGACACGAACGGTCCCTGCGGACTGTTCGCGCCTGCGAAGGGCCGGGCCTCCTGGCCCGGCGCGGCCTGCAAGGCCGGCGAAGCCGGCAGGGGGTGGGTCATCTCAAGCTATAGCGACGGTTGAGGTAGCGGCTGTACTGGGCGATCGACAGGCCGATCGTCAGGTAGATCGCGCTGACCACGATGTACATCTCGACGAAGAAGGGCTGCCACTGCGGGTCGCTCATCGCCAGTCGCAGCGTGCCGGTGAGGTCGTAGATGTTGACGATGGCCACCAGCGAGGTGTCCTTCACGGCGCCGATGAAGTTGTTGGCCGTCGGCGCAATCGTGATGCGCAGCGCCTGCGGCAGCACGATGCGGCTCAGGGTCTGCCACTTGTTCAGCCCCAGGGCGTGGGCCGCCTCGTACTGCCCGCGCGGCACCGCCTGCAGCCCGCCGCGGAACACCTCGGCCAGGTAGGCTGCGTGGAACAGCGTCAGGCACGCGCCGATGCGCAGCATCGGGTCGAGCCGCCATTGCGCCGGCAGCAGCAGCGGCAGCACGAAGGCGCCGAAGAACAGCAGCGCGATCAACGGCACGCCGCGGATGGCTTCGATGTAGCCCGTCGACAGCCAGCTCAGCACCGGCAGCTTCGAGCGCCGGCCGAGTGCCAGCGCGATGCCGAGCGGCACGCCGATCAGCAGCGCGGCCACGGCCAGGAACAGCGTCAGCGGCAGCCCGCCCCACAGGTCGGAGCCGACTGGCGTGAGGCCGAACACGCCACCGGCCATCAGGACGCCGAACGCCAGCAGACCGGCCACCAGCAGCGCCAGCCCGGTGCGGCCGAAGCAGCGCGGGTGGGCCGCCGCGCCGACCGTGCCGAGCAGCACGATGCTGGCGACGATGGGCCGCCACAGTTCGCCGGGCGGGAAGCGGCCCAGCAGCACCAGCTGGTGCTTTTCGATCAGCACGCCCCAGCAGGCGCTCTCGGTGGCGCGGCAGGCGACCGGGTCGGCGACCGTCACCGCGCCGAACACGCCCCACTGCAGCGCCTGCCAGACCGCGTAGGCCAGTCCGAGCAGCAGCGCGCTGGACACCAGGGCCGAGGGTGCGTCGCTGAACAGCGTTGCGCGCAGCCGCTGCAGCAGCGAGGCCGGCGCGGGAGGTTGAAGCATCTGCGCCATCTCAGCGCTCCTTGAGTTGCACGCGCGTGTTGACCGCGCCCATCACCACCGCGATGACCAGGTTGAGCATCAGGTACACGCCCGCGATGATGCTCAGGCATTCGATGGCCTGCCCGTTCTGGTTCAGCGACGTGGTGGCGACCGAGACGATGTCCGGGTAGCCGATGGCCACCGCCAGCGACGAGTTCTTGACGGTGTTCATCACCAGGCTGGTGTACGGCGGCACGATGACGCGCAGGGCCTGCGGCACGATCACGCGCGCCAGTGTCTGGGTGCGCGTGAAACCGAGCGCATGCGCGGCTTCCCACTGAGCGCGGGGGACCGCCTGCACGCCGGCCCGAACGACCTCGGCGCAATAGGCGCCTGCGTACACCGTCAGCGCTCCGACCAGGGCCAGCCACTCGGGGCTCAGCGTGGCGCCGCCGCTGACGCCGAAGATGCCCACCGTCGGCTGCTGCCAGCCTTGTGGCAGCGCGAACCACAGGGCCGCCGAAACCGCCAGCGCACCCGCCACGGCGAGGCCGCGGCGCGCCGCAAAGCGCCAGGCCGCGGCCAGCAGCGCCAGCGTGACCACCAGCCCCGAGACGATGCGACCGGTTCCCAGCTCCGGGATCGCGACCGCCAGCCCACCCTTGCTCAGGTA
Source organism: Caldimonas mangrovi (assembly GCF_023721835.1). GTDB lineage: Bacteria > Pseudomonadota > Gammaproteobacteria > Burkholderiales > Burkholderiaceae_C > Caldimonas > Caldimonas mangrovi. Next base: position 153,329 of record NZ_JAMKFE010000014.1, read on the forward strand.
GACGTGTTCGCCCCATTGCATGGGCTGGTCCGGGCTGGGCAGGGACAGCGTGAGCGCGAAGTACCACATGAGCACCTGCACCAGCAGCGGCACGTTGCGCACCACGTCGACGTAGACGCTGGCCAGCAGCCGCACCAGCGCATGGCGGCTCACCTGCGCCAGCCCGGCGGCAAAGCCGAGCAGGCTGGCCAGCAGCACGGCGGGCACCGCGGCGCGCACGGTGTTGGACAGGCCGGCGGCAAACGCCTTGGCGTAGCTGTCGCCGGCCTGGTACTCGACCAGCCCTTCCGAGAGCGCGAAGCCGGCACTGTCATCGAGGAAGCCGAACCCGGAGGCGATGTTGCGCGCCTCAAGATTTTGCGCCGCGTTGTGCGCCAGCCAGCCTCCGGCCGCCAGCACCAGCGCCAGCGCAACCACCTGCAGCAGCAGCGAGCGCCACTTCAGCGGTGCCGCGGGCGGCTTGGGTGCGGCATTCATCTCGGCGGGCGCCGGCAAGGATGCAGAAGTCGTGGACATGGTCTTTCAGCGCAGCGGGGGCGACATCATCAGACCGCCATCGGTCCACAGCTTCATGTAGCCACGCGGCAGCTTCACGAGCGACTGCGCGCCCAGATTGCGATCGAACGACTCGCCGTAGTTGCCCACCTGCTTGACGATGCGGTAGGTCCACTCCTTGTCGAGGCCGAGGAACTTGCCCATGTCGTCACCGGCGCCGACGAAGCGCGCGATGGCGGGGTTGTCGCCGTCGGCCTTGAGCTTGTCGATGTTCTTCGAGCTGATGCCCAGCTCTTCGGCCTCGACCATCGCGTACAGCGTCCAGCGGGCGATCGCGAACCATTCGTCGTCGCCGCGACGCACGGCCGGTCCGAGCGGCTCCTTGGAGATCAGCTCGGGCAGGATCTCGTAGTCGTCGGGGTTCTTTAGCTGCGTGGCCTTGAGCACCGCCAGTGCGCTGCTGTCGCCACTGAACACCTGGCAGCGGCCGCTGGTGAAGGCGTGCAGCGTGGCCTCGTGCTGGTCGAACACCACGGCCTTGTACTTCAGGTTGTGGGCGCGGAAGTACTCGGCCAGGTTCTTCTCGGTGGTGGTGCCCGAGTCGACGCAGATGGTGGCGCCGTTGAGCTGCTTGACGCTCTTCAGGCCGGGGCGCTTCTTCACGATGAAGGCCTGCCCGTCGTAGAAGTTGATGCCCACCCAGGCCAGCCCGAGCGACGTGTCGCGCGTGTAGGTCCAGGTGGTGTTGCGCGACAGCACGTCGATCTCGCCGCTTTGCAGGGCCGTGATGCGCGTCTGCGCGCTGGTCGGCACGAATTTCACCTTCTCGGCGTCGCCCAGCACGGCCGCAGCCAGCGCACGACAGTAGTCGGCATCCAGGCCGGTCCACTTGCCGTCGGCGCTGGTCAGCGCGAAGCCGGCACGGCCGGTGTGCACACCGCAGGTCACCACGCCTTTCTGCTTCACGCCATCGAGTACCTTGCCCGCGTGGGCCACGCCGGGAAGCGCCAGGCCGGCAGCCATGGCGGCGCCGATGATGCTTGCTGCGAATACAGTCTTCATGTCTCGTCCTTGTCGTTGGAGTCGGGGATGTATCCGTCCGTGGTCAGATGCGCGAGCACTGCTTCGGACAACTCGCGGGCGATACGCACCGCATCCGGATTCAGGCGCATGACGGCCGAGGCCAGTGCCTCGACGACAACCAATGCGCCCAGCGCGGAACTGGGCATGACGCTGTGCTGCGCCGGCGCCAGCAGCAGGCTGTCGGCCTGCTGCGCGAGCGGGTTGCCGGCGGCGTCGGTGATGGCGATGACATGGGTGCCGCGCTCACGCGCGAAACGGGCCATGCGCACGGTGGCGGTGGAGTAGCGCGGCAGCGACAGCGCCAGCAGCACGTCGGTGCCGGCGCAATGCGACAGGCGGCGCGCCGCCACCTCGGTGCCGCCCGGGCCGGCCAGTGGATAGACCTGCGGCAGGTAGGGCATCAGCACGTGCGCGGCGTAGCCGGCCACGAAGCTGCTGGCGCCGAGGCCGAGCACGAACACGTTGCGCGCCTTCAGCAGGCGGCCGGCGGCCCGCTGGACCTGCGGCCCCGCGGCAGCGGCCTGCAACGCATCGGCATCGATGTCGACGTCGCCGCGCGCCTTGCCCCTGGCCCCACCGACCTTGCGCACCGGATCGACCACCGACTCCAGTTCCTTGCCGAGGGACGCCTTCAGGTGTGCGAAGCCGTCGAACCCCGCCGCACGCGAGAAGCGGTTGACCGCGGCGACCGACGTGCCGGTGAGCGAAGCGACTTCGTCGGCACTGCACGACAACGTCTGGATCGGGTGAGCGGACATCCAGTGACCGACGCGCGCCAGAGAGGGCGAAGCGTCGGAAACCGCGGTCGTGATGCGTTGCTGGATGGAGGGCATGAGTGAATGATGCCATTCATTATTGGCGTTGTAAATCATTTCATTCAATCGACCTCGGCCGGCCGATCCGCGTCCACTTGACATAGGGCGGGCCCGCCCTATGTCCAACCTGCGGCAGACAGCCGCATCCCCGCAAGGGGGATCCTTCGACCCGACGAGCGACCAAGCTCCTCGGGACCAGGAAAGGGGTGAGTGGCCTTGTCGCCACGAATGAGTTGGCGCGACCCGATGGGGCGCGCCTTCGGAAGCGTCGCGTTCATGACGGTGTTCCTCTACATCGTCTACAACGCCGGCGTGGTCGGCATGCAGACCGCGAGCCGTGCCCTCGAACTCGAGGGCACCGTGTCCCAGTCCACCGTCTGGGTGTACCGGTTCATCTGGTTCACCGCCGCGGTGGTCGGCACCATGTTCGCGATCAATATCTGCCGGGCCGTCATGGCCCGGTTGACGAAGCGGCCGCAGCACTACGTCAAGTTCCGTCCCGCGCACATCCCGGCCAGCATCGGCCAGGCCGTGACGCAGGGTGGACAGACGATGTGCATCGTGTTGGCTGCCGGCATGCTGACCGGCCAGTTCCAGAGCAACCTGTCCCTGATCATCCTGCCGATCTGGACCGTGATCGTCGAGGTCATCGTCTGGAAGGTGCGCGTGCGCACCGAGCGCACGCGTGCTCGCAAGGAAGGTCGCGACGCGAAGGTGATCGAGCGCCCGTCGCTGAAGGCCCTGCTGGGGTCGGCGGCGTACGCGGTGATCGGTGCCTTCACGATCGGCGGGGGCAGCCTCGGGAACGGCAGCATCGGACTCGGCATCGGGCTGATGGTCGCCAGCGGGTTCTTCACCGCCTGGCTCCAGCAGTTCACGCAGGTGTCCGTGAGGGCGCTGGGCAAGAAGGTTCGTGAGAACCTGCGCGTCCAGCACCCGAACGCTTCCGACAACGAGATCGAGCAGCTCTTCAAGGCGCTGCCGAACCGCGAGAAGAAGGAGAGCAACCTCACCACGGCGCTGTGGCAGAACGGCCTCCCGGCCGTGCTGCTGCTGCCCCTGCTCTTCATGCCCGTCGCCGGGCTGGAGCAGGCGGAGCTGGTGGGCCCTGCGTCCATCGGGTGGAAGAGCTTCCTGATTCTGCTGGCGGTGCCTGCGTTCTCGCTGGCGCAGCAGGTCGCGCTGTACGGCTCGCTGCGGGTCGCGCCCGATGACACCATGCCCAAGTCCCGGCTGGCCCTGCTGAGGGGCTCGCAGGTGATCCTGGGCGGGTTCAGCGACGCGGTCTTCTTCTCCGTCCGGTTCACCGGTGGAGACTGGCTGGTGAGTGCCGTCATCTTCGTCACGATGAGTGTGTCGTTCTGGTTCGCCGGGCGACGCAAGCAGAAGGGCGAAGACGACAAGAAGAGCTGAGTGGGCCGGGGCGCGGACGTGTCGTCGACACGTCCGCGTGCCCGGATGCGTAGCTCCATGCATGCCGGGACCCATTCCTGAAGTGCCTGAGTGAACGTCGGGCAGGCGCTGGTTCGGACGCGGATATCTCTCCGCGTCCGGCCAGCGCTTCTTCATTTGTGGCGCCGCTTGGCACATCGCGTACCCACCCACCCATCCCCCTCCCTTGACAGATTTGTGACCCGCCCTAGACCACCGACGTGGGCCCGCCAACTGGCGGGAACGACCCACGACGGTTGGAGGGCTCGACCCCATTGGGGACGATGAACCTCCACGGACGAAAGGACAGTGATCGGTAGTGACTGAGCAGAACTGGATGGAGGCTCTCGAGCCGACCATCTACTGCGTGAACCCCGCCGGAGCGTTCGAGGCCAGCCAGGAGCGGCTGAACGGTGCCTTGGCGCAGGCGTTCGGTGCGACCCGCGAGGGTATCGACCGGATCTGCCTGCCCGAGTCGTTCCGCCCGATCTTCGGGACGGCCCTGAACCACCTGCGCAACCGGGGGCTGAACCCGACCACCGACGTGGTCTGGTCGCTGAACCCGAGCGTGCAGGAGATCGGCAACCGGGTGCTGGTGCCGCACACGCACAACGATCGGAACAACAATCCGAACGCTGTCGACGTGCGGGACGCCGCCGGCGACAAGGACCGCACGCCCGGCTGGATGAGCTTGATCGGTCAGCGGCACGAGATGCCGCGGACCGTCGTGCTCCAGCCGGGTCAGCAGTTCGACCTCGCTCGGTGGGGCAACCAGCGCGTGTTCGTCAAGCGCTGCACGGAAAGCAGCGGCGTGACCGAGTTCCCGAACGTCGTCGGCCCCATCTCGGGGCAGGCGGTGGTGGACGCGGTCGCCCAGCTCCACGCTCGCAACGAACCGGTGCAGGTCCAGGCGGCGGTGCCGGAGACCGGCAACGGCTGGGACGGCTCGGCGCAGTTCTTCGCCAGCGATGGCAAGGACGGCGGCGTGCTCAGGCTGCTGGGTATCACCCGGCAGCTCGTCGACGCCCGCAACCACCACTTCGGCAACGAGGCGCCGGTGAAGATCAACCGGCGCATCCGGCGAGCGCTGCTGAAGGTCGCCCGCACCCTGGTCAACCAGGGACTGCGCGGTGCCTTCGGTATCGACTTCCGGGTCAGCGAGGACGGTGAGAACGGCTGGATCACGGAGTTCAACCTCCGTGTGAACGGCAGCACCTTCCCGCTGCTCATCATGCTGCTCCTCGGCAAGAGCAACATGTGCTGCGTGCGAGAGATCCAGGTCCACGAGGACCTCTCGCTGGAGCGCGCGCTCGAGTTCGTCGAGGACGCCGACGGGGTGGCCTACCACTTCGGCTTCTGGCAGACGCAGCACAGGCTCGGTGTCGTCATGTTCGACGACAACGCCGCCTCGCGTCTGGAGGAGCTGAGGGACCGGCTGACCCTCGGCGTCTAGTCACGCTGCGTCGTCTTCGACGACACGGCTGACTGACAGGGTGTGAACGGCACGACACCCTGCGGCAGGAGTCTCGACTCCTTGCCGTAGGGTTCGTGTCGTTCCACTCTCGGGTGAAGTTCACAGTTCGATACGCAAGTTCGTTCGTTCGAGCCCGGCCCCGGGGGGTAGGCGTGTTCACACACGCCTCCTCCCGGGTTCTTCTCTTTGGGCCCGTCATCTCTTGCGCCGCGCCTGCGGCGACCTATACCGCCTCGGACCCCTCGGATGTCTTATCGACGTCCATGAGGTCGACGTTCCCTGCTCACAGATCGGAGAGGTTCATGTTCAGGACACTGGCCGCGTGGTGGCTCGCCCTGCGCGACAGCATCCGCCCGCGCCGGCAGACGCAGAGCGCTGCGGCGCCCCCTGCCTCGCAACAGGCCCTGTGGGAGCTGCTGGCTCAGATGAAGCGGCAGCCCGAAACGTTCGATGTCCCGGACGTTCCGGAACTGCAGGCCTTGCTGGCAACGGGTCCCGCCGCACGCGCTGCGCTGGCGGCGTTGGCCAGCAGCAAGGAAGGAGACGACAAGGAAGCGCTCAGGGCCACGCTCATGGGCGCGCTCGGCCCCTGGATGGACGCTCGTCACGAGGCCCAGGCCTACTGCGAGCAACGGTGCCAAGGCGCCTGCCTGTCCAGGGCAGCCGGCTGCCATGTCGCTCGGATCCAGCGCTGGTACGAGGACCTTCCCGAACCGGGCTAGGGTGCGTGCCGGCGTTGTTCGAGCTTTCGGCCAGCGCAAGAAGCCGCGGAGATGCATGTCATCTCCGCGGCTTCCTTCTTGTGCAGATGAAAAACGGCACGCCGGGTGCGCGCGAGGGAAGCC
>NZ_JAMKFE010000015.1 GCF_023721835.1 Caldimonas mangrovi
TGCAGCGCTGCAGGTGGCCGACCACGCCTATGTGCTGGAAACCGGCCAGATCGCCCTGCACGGGCCCGCCGCCCAACTCGCCACCGACCCTCGCGTCGTCGAGACGTATCTGGGAGCCAGGCGCTGAGGAGCACGTGCAGGTAGCGCAGCTCAGGCTGTTTTCTTCGGCCGGCCGGGCTTGAGCGGCGCCAACGCGTCGAGTGCGGCGCGCAGGCGGGTGTCGTCGAGCGCGGCGAGCGCATGCAGGCCCGCACGCAGCAGCTCGCTCTTCTTGGCCGGGCGCATGAAGGCCAGGGCACGGCTCTTGAGTTGAGCGATGCGGTCGAAGTCGGCCTGCGGCATGGTGAAGCTGTCGCGCACCAGCTTCTGTTTGGCCGCCTTCGGAGCGTCTGCCGGCGCGGCCTTGGGCTTGGCAACCTTGGCCGGCGTCTTGGCGGCCTGCTTCACCGGCTTGGCAGCGGGTTTGGGGACAGCGGCCTTGGCCACCGGCTTCGCAGCCGCCTGCCGGGTGGCGGCCTTGGCCGCCGGCTTGGCTGAAGGTTGGACGGGAGGGGTCTTCTTGGCAGTGGCCATCGGTGCTCCGGGTTAAAGATATAAACGATTTACACAATATCACGTTCCGGCCGGAGGGCGCCGGTGGCTGCCCGGTCCGTTGCGGTTTGATCACAAAGCCGTCGCCAAGCGGAATCAGAATGCGATGTGCATTCCATCTCACGCCGCGCGCGCGAGCGCGGCTCCCCCTGAAGACCGCCATGGCCAAAGACTACTCGCTGATGGAGGACAGCAACCGCTCGTCCAATCGCAGCATCCACGACATCTCAGACCCGTCGCGCCGCATCGTGTTGCGAGGCGGGCTGGGCATGGCAATCGGCCGGCTGCTTGCGCCGGTGGCTGCCGGCTCGGCCGGCTGTGCCAGCGGTGCGCGGGGCGACGGCCCGCTGCTCGGGTTCAGCAGCGTGCCGGTGTCCACGGCCGACAAGGTGGTCGTGCCCGAGGGCTACATCGCCCAGGTGATCGCCGCTTGGGGCGAGCCGGTCGGGCTGTACGGCGAAACGCCTGCGTTCAAGTTCGACGGCAGCAACAGCGCCGCCGAGCAGGAGGCGCAGATGGGCATGCACCACGACGGCATGCATTTCTATGCGCAGGACGGCAGCCGCAGCGGACTGCTCGTGATGAACCACGAGTACGCCGACGATGGCCTGCTGCACGCCGACGGGATGAAGACCTGGACCGCCGAAAAAGTCCGAAAATCGCAGGCGGCGCACGGCGTTTCGGTGATCGAGGTGGAACAGCAGGGCGACGACGGCTGGCAGGTCGTGCGTCCGTCGCCGTGGGCACGCCGCATCACGGCGTGCACGCCGATGAGCTTCGGCGGCCCCGCGGCCGGGCATGCGCTGTTGCGCACGGCCGCTGATCCGGCCGGCCGGCGACCGCTCGGTACGTTGAGCAACTGCGGCAGCGGCATCACGCCTTGGGGTACCTACCTCACTTGCGAGGAGAATTTCAGCTCGTATTTCAATGGCCCCGAGAAGCCAAGTCCGCATGAACGCCGCTGGGGCCTGCGCAAGGGCGGCGCTGGCTGCCGCTGGCATGAATTCGACGAGCGCTTCGACGCCACCCGGCACCCCAACGAGCCGAACCGCTTCGGCTGGATCGTGGAGATCGACCCCTTCGACCCCGGCTCCACGCCGGTCAAGCGCACGGCATTGGGCCGGGCCACACACGAAGGCGCGACGGTGGCCGTGACGCGTGACGGCCGCGCGGTGGTCTACATGGGCGAGGACGCCCGCTTCGAGTACATCTACAAGTTCGTCAGCCGCGAAAAGATCAAGCCCCGCGGCTTGCGCGAGAACGCGCAGTTGCTCGACCACGGCACGCTGTACGTGGCGCGCTTCGATGCAGACGGCCGTGGCCGCTGGATCGCACTGGGCCATGGCCAGGGCCCGCTGACGGCCGAGAACGGCTTCGCCGACCAGGGCGAGGTGCTGGTCAAGACCCGCCAGGCCAGCGATCTGCTCGGCGCGACCAAGATGGACCGGCCCGAGTGGATCGCCGTCGGCCCGGACGGCTGGGTCTACTGCACGCTGACGAACAACTCCAACCGCGGCACCCAGGGGGAGGGCGTCGACGCAGCCAACCCCCGGCGCAACAACACGACAGGCCACATCCTCCGCTGGAAGGAGGAGGGTGACGTCGACGGCACACGCTTCCGATGGACCCACTTCGTGCTGGCGGGAGACCCGGCCAACGAGCGCGTCGAGGCCCAGGGCAATATCAAAGGCGATGCCTTCGGCTGCCCCGACGGCTTGTGGGCCGACGGCCGCGGCGTGCTGTGGGTGCAAACCGACATGTCGCCGTCGGCAATGGGCAAGGGCGACCTCACCCGCCTGGGCAACAACGCGATGCTGGCGGCCGACCCGCACACCGGCGAGATCCGCCGCTTCCTGGTCGGCCCCGTCGGCTGCGAAGTCACCGGCGCGACCGGCACGCCGGATGGGCGCACGCTGTTCGTCAACATCCAGCATCCCGGCGAAAGGCCATCGGGGCGTAGCGACCCCGAGCAGCCCGGCCGCTATTCCAACTGGCCCGACGCCCGGGCCGGCGGCCGGCCGCGCTCGGCCACCGTGGTGATCCGCAAGGCAGATGGCGGACCGATCGGAACCTGAGCGGCGTGCCTCGCGCCGGCCGGCCTCATGCCGCGACTTCTTCGGGCAGCAGGTCGAACACGCGTGCCGAGAACAGCTCCGCGCGTTCGTCGCCGGCCACTTCGGCGATATGGTGACGGCATTGCTCGAGCCAGGCGACGAGAGATGAGCGGTCGGTGACGTCACGCGCAGCCAGCCGCAAGCCCTCGTCGCGGTGCCCAAGCAGGCGACCGATCTGGTCGAGCGCATAGAACTTCGCCGCCGCCAGCGAGCGCTGCGCGGGGCGAGGCGCCTGCGCTGCAGCGGCCCTCTCGGTCGCGGCACGCTGCGACCTTGGCGGCACGGCGACACGCGCCTCGATGTAGCCGCAAGCGGCCAGGAACTCGACGTCGCGCTCGCCCAAGCCGAGCGCTTCGACGGCGGGCCACAGCTTGCCGAGCGTCTGCACGCCGTCGATCAGGATCAGCAGCGAGCGTTGTGGGCGGGTGCCGGAGAACGCGCGCTCCTGCAGTGCGCGGCGACCGGCGTCGGTCTTGGCATAAATCACGTCGGGCACGGCATTTCAGATGATCGCCGTGAGATAGAGATGGAAACGATCACAGGGCTTGGGGCCCGCGCGGCGCAGCGAGAACCGCAGCGGCTCGCGCGCATAGCGGGCCACGGTCATCAGCCCCATGCCCGCGCCGGTGTGCACCGGTTGCGGCGCCCCGGAGCCTTCATGCAGCATCTGGGAACGAAAGGCCGCCTCGATCTGGCGGGGGTCCATCGACCGGGCACGCTCCAGCCGTTCGGACACCCGCGGCACTTGCGCTTCGTCGATCTGGTTGTGGCACATCACCCAGTAGCCATCGCCGCCCTCATGGCGGCCGATCGCGATAGCGCCCTGTGGCGAGGCCTGCAGCGCACCCAGGGCGACCACGCCGAGCGGCAACGCGAAATCGCTTGCCCCGTGATGGTGGACGTTGTGCGCCAGCACCAGGAAGGTGGACAACAGTTTCTGCCGCCCCAGTGCCGCCACCTCGGCTTCCTCCAGCCGCTGCTTGAGCCGCTGGCCCAGCATATGGATCGCCGGCAGCGTGAAACCGCCGCGATAGTAGAACAGCAGCCCTGCGTCGACGGCGACTTCCTGCCGGGCATCGAACTCGGCTGCGTTGGCGGCGGCTTCGTCCGCGCATAGCCGCTGTGCCTCGCCCGGACGCTGCGTCATGGCATCGCGAGACAGGCGCGAGCCTTCGTTGCGCGCAAGAGAAGACAGCGAAGCAGAGGCGGTCGCCGCTATGGAAAGCGCCGCCGGCGGATTCGTGGCATGGGTGTTCACGGTATGGCTCCGGTTCGGAGGGAGTGACGTTAGCGAGCTCACATGACGCGGTTGCGACATCTGCGCTTCGCGCGTGCACGACGTGCGGAATTCCCGTCCATGCTTCGAGTCGGCCATCTGCCGACCGGACCCGCATGCAGCGCCGGGACGCCGACGTGTCGCGAGGGGCTGTCATAGCGTCGTCACATTCACGCTCGACAGTGGAGTCGTCGTTGTCGGGGTCGGCCATGGACGTGTTGGGACGGGACGAGTGGACGGCGCGGGCTGCCGCGAGGCTTCGGCGCGCCTGGCCGTCTTTCAACGCCGACCAGGCGACGGAACTCGCCGCCTCGCTATGGCGCGACCGCGGCAGCAAGGACCGCCCCGAAGACGCCGTGGACGACGAGGTCGCCGACTGGAACGGGCTGCTGGACTCCGCTCTGGACTGAGGGTCGGGGCTCAGGCTGCGAGGCGATCGGGAACCGGCTCGGTGTCGGGCAGGACTGGGCCGGCCGGAAGCTCGCTTGCGGTCGAACCGGGCTGGCGGCGCTCGATGAAGCAGCAACTGCCCGGCCCCTGCTTGGCCATGCGCTTGCTCTCAGCGGCAGCACGCGCGATCTGACGGTGGGAGTCGTAAGCTTGCGGCTGTACCGGCACCACGCCGGCGGCGAGCGTAGTCAGTGCATGAAACACCGGCAGGCCTTGCCGGTTCAGGCTCAGATAGCCGCCGTCACGCAGGTGCTCGCCCGAAAAGAAACGCCGCACCCCGGTATCGAAGGCCGCAAGCGCCTTCTCGACGCGCTGCTGCCAGTCGCGCGAGGTGTAGACGGTGACGAAGTCGTCGCCGCCCACGTGGCCGAGCATGTCGCGCTCCGGGTCGTGGGCCGAGCGCAGCATGTCGGCGGTGAAAAGGATCAGGTCGTCGCCCAGCCGATATCCGTAGACGTCGTTGAATGCCTTGAACGAGCCGAGGTCCCAGTGCACGACGACGAAGGATTGCTGCTGGTCGAGCAGCAGGTCGATGTGTTCGTCCAGCGGCACGTTGCCCGGCAGCTGCGTCAGCGGGTTGGCATAGCGCGCAGCCGAGAGCTGGCTGTCGGACACCGCCCGCAGCAGGTCGCTGATGCGGCCGGTGCCGACGTAGCGCCCGCCATGAGTGACGAGGAAGCCGTCGGTCAGGTGGCGCTCGTCGATGTTGGCTACGGCTGCGGCCATGGACTGCAACGTGCTGTTCGCGTCGAAGATCAACGGCAGGGTGTCCATCAGCACCTGGCACGATTGCTTGCCGAACACGTCCATGAAATAGAGCTGGCTGGCGGTCAGCAGCGCGTCGTGGCTGCGCAGCACGCCGAGCGGCTGCCCGCTTTCGCCGAGCACCGGGATGGCATAAAGGTGAGGGTCGCTGCGGAACGCCTCGATCACGTCTGAACAGGTTGCGGCCAGGGTGAGCGTGACCGACGGGCGCGCCAGATGGCCGGCCAGCGTGCGGCGCGCCGAGGAAGCTCCGACGGCCGGGGTGTGGTCGCTGCTGCGCAGCAACCGCACAATCTCGGGCCGCAGCGAGGCGCGCGGCGCCGCCACCGGCCTGGCGATCACGTAGCCTTGCGCGCAATGCACACCGAGTTGGCGCAGCAGCAGCAGGTCCGATTCCGTTTCCACGCCCTCGGCGACGACACGCGTGCCTGCCATGCGGGCCATGTCCATGATGGAGCGGATGAACTGCTGGCGCAGCGGGTCCTGCGAGAGCCCGTCGACGAAGTGCCGATCGATCTTGACGTAGTGCGGGCGCACCTCGCTCCAGCGCCGCAGGCCCGAAAAGCCCTCGCCCAGGTCGTCGATCGCGACCACCAGGCCCGCCTCGCGCAGGGCACGGATGGCCGACAGCAGTTCATGCTCGTGCGTGATGGCATGCGTCTCGGTGAGTTCGATGATCACCCTCGAAGGTGCCAGCCCGGCCTCGTGGATGAAGCCCAGCATGCGCTCGTGGAAGCGCTCGCCATGCGCAATGGTCGCAGGCGTCACGTTGATGAAGATGCGGCCCGGCAGGTGCAGGCGCGCGTACGCCTGCAACAGCACCGGCACGGTCTGCAGCTCCAGCGAGGTCAGTTGCCCGAAGGCGGCGGCCGCCTCGATCAGCGCCACCGGCGAATGCAGGAAGGAGTCCGACGGCCCGCGGATCAACCCTTCATAGCCGACGATGTCACCGGCGTGCAGGTCGATGATGGGCTGGAAATGTGGCGTGATCGCGCGTGCGGCGATGATGCGGTCGACCTCGGCGCCGAGGTCATGAGAGAGTGGGGGGCTCACGGTCGCCTTTCGCGCACTGTCCTTCGACAGGCGTGCTGGACTCACGCGGGGATGCGTGACAGCAGAAAGTGTGACTCGACGTAACGACAACACCGTGACAGCGCTTTGTCACACCCGACGGGCGTGACAAGTTCACGCCGCGGTGTCCCCTCGGCCCTCGGCAGCGGGCTGCGTTCTCTCGCTAGTACAGGAGCGCGCCGGCAACGTCCAGGTCACTCGGCTTGACGCCGCGCAGCAGCAGAAGAGGCCGTTGGCCCATGCGGCGCTGCACGCCATTCACGTCGACCATCACGAGCACGCCCGCGCCGGTGCGCTGCAACCGCACGTAGCCGGCCGCCACGGCGTCGCCGCCGCCGAAGCCCAGCTGACGCAGCAGCGAGCGCAGGTCGATACGGTCGCCGGGACGGAAATCGTCGATGACGTCGACACCGTCGTGCAGCGAGCGGTACACGAACACGTCGTTGCCGCCGCCGCCCCGGATGAAGTCGGGGCCGCGACCGCCGGTGATCTGGTCGTCGCCCGGCGTGCCGGCAATGCGCTCGGGACGGCGCGAGCCGTGCACCGTGTTGACGAGGTTCAGCCCCACCACGACGGGGTCGTGATCCGAGGAGCGGTAGGCCGTGGGTGCGTACAGATCCTGCGGTTTGAACTCGAGGTTGTAGTCGATCACCGACGGCTCGTCGGCGTTGATGTGCCACTCGATGGCGCGCGTCACCTTGGGGCTCAGCGATGCGCTGGCGAGCGCATGGTCGAGCCGGCCGGCCGCGCCATCGAAGACATAGGAATAGCCGAAGCCGTTGTGGCGGGCGATCTCGTCCACGTAGCCCCGGCCGGTGAGTTCGACCACCGGGTCTTCCTGGGCGTACGCGTTCAGGTCGCCGATGACGAGCACATCCTCGGTGGCGCCGAGCGCCTGCACCGCGACGATGAACTCGCCGAGGGCGCGGGCCTGCTGCACGCGCAGCGCGTTCCAGCAGCCCTGCAGGTCGCCCTGGTCAGCGTCTGCGCCCGTCGCGCCGTCGCAGCCTTTGGACTTGAAGTGGTTCACCACCACCGCGAAGCGCTCGCCGTTGGCCGCCTCGAACACCTGCGCCAGCGGTGGGCGGTTGTGCACCGCGTCGTCGTCGCTGACGGACGATCCGGCAAGGCTGAGGCGGCCGGGCTTGTAGATCATCGCGACCTTGATGGCGTCGGTGCCGGTGCCGGTGGCCGGGTCCGGGACGACGGCGTACACAGTCGTCCCGAGGCGCGCGTTCAACGCGTCGACCAGGTTCTGCGCTGCCGTCATGCCGTTGTTCTGGATCTCCATCAGGCCGAACACGTCGGCATCGATGGCAACCATTGCCTCGACGATCTTGCGGCGCTGCCGCTCGAATTCCTGCGCGTTGCTGGCGCCGCGACAGTTGCCGGCGGCGGTGCTGTCGCCGAGCGTGCAGCCCTGGCCGGCCTGGCCATCGGCGTTGGTGCCATCGGTGAACGTGGTGAAGTAGTTCAGCACGTTGAAGCTGGCAACCCTGACGTTGCCGCCCACCGTCTCCGGCATCGCGCTACGCGGGTGGTTGCGGGTGAAGCTCGGCACCACGCTCGGGTGCAGCTTGTAGCTGGCAATGCCCGCGTTGCTCGAAGTGGCGAGGCCGTAGTCCAGTACACCGGTGAGCGAGGCCACGGTGTCGCCCGCGCGCACCGTGTTGTCGGCCCCGATGTAGGGAATCGGCGTTGGGTTCTGCGCGCCGGTGGCGTCGTCGAGCAGGAAGCTGCGGCGCGCGTTCTCCTCGGCAAGCGCCTGGGCTTGCGGCCCTGGGCGCAGACGGTTGGTCGGCGTTTCCAGCCGCCCGCCCACCGACATCGTCAACTGCCCGTAGCGGCCGAGGAAATAGTTCTGCGACACGGTGATGGGGCCGGGAAGGGTGACCAGCATGCCTTCATAACGTTCCAGCGCATCGCCGCCGGAAGCCGGCAGCGCCACCGGCGTCGGGGCCACGGCAACGCCGCTGCGCACCATCGTCAGTTCGCTGACGCTACCGAGCTGCGTGACCGGCCGTGCCGACGTGACCGCGTTGCCCGACGCACCGGTATTGAATTCGCTGACCCGGCCGGTCAGGCGCACCAGCGACCCTACGGCTGGACGCGGTGCGCCGGCGCCAGTACCGGTGAAGACGAAGAGGCCGTCCGAGGTGGCAGGGTTGCCGTCGCCCGTCGCGTCCTGCAGGAAGAAGCCGTTGTTGGTCAGCAGCGTGACGACGCCTTCGGTGGTCACGGTGGCCCCCACCAGCGGGCTGGTCGCACCCGTGCCCTGGACGGTCGGGATGCGCGTCAGGCTGGAGACGTTCAGCAGCACCGTGCAATCGGCTGTCTGGCCCTGGTTGTTGCGCCAGCTCAGTGGCACCGGGTAGCTGCCCTGGGGCGTGCTGCCCGCCACTTCCAGCAGCAGGCCCGCCCAACCGCCGGGCCCGGTGGCCGCGCTGAAGTCGGCAACGCGCACGCCGGCCGGCAAGGGGCCGGCCAGGTCGGCACTGATGACGATGCCGTCGGCATCGCGCGCGGTCGCCTCGACGGTGCGCGTGGTACCGGCAACCATGTTCAGCGTCGGGCAAGAGGCCACGATCGGTGCATTGACGGCGCCGCCGCAGGGCGCCGCAGCCGTCGCGCTGTTGCGCGGAGCAGGGACGCCAGAGCTGAAATCGATGCCGTTCTGTTGCGTATCGGTGCAGCCGGCCGCAGTGCGTAGCGCAGCCGTGGTGTTGCTGAGCGCTGGGGCGGCCGAACTGCCCTCGAAGTGGCCGGCGCCGCCATAACCCACCAGGTCGACCAGCGTTGCGCCCGAGGGCGACGCGCCCGACAGTGCCATGCCGCTGCTGACAAGGGCCACCTTGCCCGAACGCGCGCTCATCGCCGCGCCACCTGCCGCATCGGGCGCGGGCAGGGCGCTGCCGCTGCCCGCACCAGCCGCCTGCTGTACCAGGTAGTACTGGCCCGGCTGCAGGACCGCGCTCGACAGCGGCGTCACCGACCAGGTGCTGCCAGCAGCGGAGGCGTACTGCACCGACCAGCCGGCAAGGCTCACGGGTTGCGAGCCGGCGTTGAACAGCTCGACGTAGTCGTGCGTCAACGGCGCCCCGCTGTTGCCGCCGCCGCCATACACTTGGCTGATGACGACGTTCTGCGCGGACACGAGGCCGCCGTAGGCCAGCAGCAGGCTACCGAAAATCGGAGTCGGCTTCATGGAAAGCTCCCTGGTGTGTGGGCGCGCCGGTGCGGCCCGCCGTTCAGATCAAGAACCGGGGCGCGAAGCCCCGGGGAACAGTCGGCTTCTGGGGGGTGTCAGGGCAGGTCGACGAAGCCCTGCGTGCTGTAGTCCGCCACCGGCAGCTTGTTCAGCGTGTGGCCGGGCTGGTTCTCCAGGTAGGTCAGCAGCACCTCGGCGTAGTCCAGCCCCACGTCGCTGCGGCGCGCCCCGGTGATCGTGCCCAGCGTGGTGTAGAAGTCCTGCCCATCGGCGAGGAAGTTGGTCGTGGCGACCGAGTAGGTGGCCGCGAGGTCGAAGGTTGCATAGCTGCCATTCGCGTTGCGGATCTGCAGGTTGCTCAGGCGCGAGCCCTTGGGCTGGGTCAGGTCGACGTCGAAGCGCAGGCCGCCGGTGTAGGGGTAGCTGCCGGTGTTGGTGTTCGCCACCACGCCGTCGATCGCGTCTTCCAGCGCCGCCTTGATTTCAGCCCCGGTCGCTTCCAGCTGCACCAACGTGTTCTTGAACGGCAGCACCGTGTAGACCTTCTGCACCGTCACGTCGCCGGCCGCCACGTCGGCGCGCACGCCGCCGCCGTTCTGGATCGAGACGTCGGCATCGAAGAACTCGCGTGCGCCTTGCAGGAAGGCCTCGGCGACGATCTGCTGGATGTCGCCGCCGTGGGCAATGACGCCGGCGTCCTGGTTGCATGCCGCGCCGAGCGAGGAGCGCGTTGGATCGAGGCGGGTGCCCGGCACGCGGCGCAGGCACAAGTTGGTACCGGCCTGGCCGACGACTTCGGAGCCGAAAGCAGTCTTCTGCGCGGCATACGGTTGCAGCACGGCGGTGGCACTCGCGTCGGGCGTGGTGACGCGTAGCACCTGGCTGGCCGTCACGTCGGCCAGCATCGCTGCCTTGTCGGCGTCGTTCACTGGCGTGCTGCCGCGGCGGAAGGCGTCGCTGATCAGCACGTGCGGCGTGCCGGTGCAGCCCGTCACCTCGCCCTGGGCGTCGAAGTTGACCTTCAGCTCGCCGACCACATAGGAGTACTGCCAAGCCTGCACCACGCACACCGGCTTGCCGTTCTTGTCGGTCACGCGGGTGGGGTAGTCGCCGGCCGGGTTGAGGCCATAGTCTTCCATGCCATCCGGCCCCAGCAACGTGTGCGAGTCGCCACCGACGATCACATCCACGCCGTCCAGCTGCGCTGCGAGCGCGGTCTCCAGCGAGTAGCCGACGTGCGACTGCACCACGATCTTGTTGACGCCCTGGGCCTTGAGCCGGTCGATCTCGGCCTGCGCGGCGGCCAGCTCGTCGGTGAGCAGGGTGCCGGCGTCGGGGCGCGAGGCGTTCTGTGTCTTCGCAGCGATCGTCAGGCCGATCAGGCCGATCTTCTGGCCGCCGCGCTCGATGACGATGGAGGGGCGCACCAGGTCCGGCGCGCGCGAGGGATGCAGCGGGGAATCGGCGCTGAAAGTGATGTTGGCCGACAGCACCGGCGTCTTGCATTGGCCCGCATGCAGGTGGTCGATGAACTGCTTCAGGCCCGCGTCGCCGTAGTCGAACTCATGGTTCCCGACGGTGAAGCTGTCGAAACACACCTGGTTCATCAGCGCGGCGTCCGCTTCACCTTCGGTCAGGTTGAAATACAAGTCGCCTGTCGTTGCGTCACCGGCATGGATTTTGATGACGTTGGTCGACGCCGCGGCGATTTCCTCGATGGCTGCCACCACCCGCGGAAAGCCCCCCAGATCGACCGTCACGCTCTCGCGGGCGCCGGCGGCGTTCAGCAGTGCTAGGTTGAGCGTTTCCGCATCGAGCCGCGAATGATGGTCGTTGACATGGAGGATGGTGATCTCGAGCGGCTCGGACGGGCTGTCGTCGTCGTCACCGCCGCCGCAGGCTGCCAGCGAGGAAAGAAGTGACAGCACCGCAGCGGACGCAAAAAATCGAAAGCAACGCATCGTGAAACTTCGTCGATGTTGAGGCGCCTCCATGTTCGAAGCGACTCGTGACGAAGCGATGACGCGTCCGCGAAAGCTGCCTCAGACACGAATGAACCCGTAGCGACTTGCAAGGGCAGACCGGATGTCGGGCAGCACCCTGGCAACGGCCGTTCTTCTGTACGCCTGCGCGTCGGTGTCGACAAAGAACCAAGGTAAGGTGAATGTTCGACAAACGGCACTGCAGAGCTTCCCATGGGAGCTACCCCGAAATCCGATTCGGACGGATTCCGGTGCAGTCGGACATGGTCCGTTGATGCCCGATATCGAGGCCGAACGAGCCAAAGACCTGCGACTCGCATAGTCGTCTGCCACCCGGCTCAAGCACGATACGTCCGTGATTCGAGGGTTCGCTGATGACCGCCGCGCGCCTGAATCTTTGACAATTCCGCACTTCGCAGCGAACCATCGACATTTCCTCGGCGGTTTCGCGCTCGGCGCGCGATGGCGAGGCGGACGCCATCCCGCTCGAGGAGACGGTTCGCACACTCGCTTGAAAAGGTAAACATGGTCGGGGTCAACGCGGCCGAAGCTTCGTCGGCCGCACCAAGCGCAAACTGCAATTCACCCCTTGGGAGATTGAAGCGCTGCAGCGGGCGGATTCAATCTCCGAGAGGTGCTGCGTCCTAGACGATGTGGTCGCGCGAAAATTGCGCCCACCGGACTTTTGCATCTAGTGCCGGGATGCGTTGCGCAGCAAACTTTCGACATTTCTTGCGCCTAGTCGAAACAGGCCGATGTCGAACAGTCTCCGGCGTGTTTTCAAGCTCTCTCTGTGCCTTGGTAAAGAAGACCCGGGTGCTCATATCACCGGGCTTCCGATGGGTCTAGATATTCCAGAATGTGCGGGTCGGTAACTACCTTCGGTAGCTTAGTGCCCGCCATCGCCCCATCGGGGCCAAGCGCCACGACGCAGGCGAGCAACATCCCCACGACGCCAGCCAAAGTCTTGCAAAAAAAAACCCGCTCTAGCTGAGCCGCGCGCTTGTCGTCTTTCGCGCTTGCCAGCATTGCGACTCGTGCGGCTTCCTCCCAGGTGATGCCTGCCATGGGAGCCATCAGAACAGCGAGTTCAACGGGTAGCGCGGCTTTCCCGCTTCGCATGAGTGAAACCATGGACTTGTTCACGCCGAGTTCTCGTGCGAGGGCCGAGTCACCACCGCATTTTTTCGACGCTTTGTCAATCAGGGAAAGCACCTGTTCCATGGTTTAACTCCGCTCAACTAGGCTACGCTCCGTTTAACGTTGTTAAACACAACTTACCGGAGCCACACATGCCGATCAAAATCATCATCGCCCAAACGGGCGTTCGCAACGTCAAAGGCACGTCCGCCAAGGGCAAAGCCTATGACATGAACTTCCAAACCGGCTATGCCGTGACCGTCGACAAAGACGGCAATTCTCCACCTTTCCCCGAAAAGTTCGATTTCGTGCTCGACAGCGGTGCGCCGCCGTACGCAGTCGGGGAATACACCCTGCACCCCTCCGCCGTCTACATCGACCAGAACGGCCGGTTGGCGGTGGCTCCCCGACTGGTTCCGCTCAAGAAGGCGTGAGGGGTGCACCGTGGAAACGGCGTACCACGCAGCAATGCAGGCCCTGGCGGCGAGCGCCGTTCGCGGCCTGCTGTCCATCGAGCGTGACGACCCGACGGTCGGCGCTGTGATGCTCCAGGCCAACGATGACGGCAGCGTCGATGTGACGCTGCTCGATCACGCCGGCAACCCGATCGGGGGGTACTCGCTGTGAGCGCGAACCACACGCCGGGGCCGTGGGAGCCGGTCAGCCTTTTACGCAAGCCGGGCGAGCGGAAAGCGCGGCTCGTTGTTCGTCGGCTTGTGTGGGACGGTGATACGCCCCGTTCTGAATATCTGCCGGGTTCGTTCGACACCCTGGAAGATGCCCGCGCCGCCATCGCTGCGGTCAATGGGAGTTCGCTGTGACCGTGTGGGACGTGTACGACTCCCGCGGCCGCTGGGTGTGGTCGGCGTTCAACGCCAACCACGCTTGGGGCTTCGCGAACTACGCGCTGATCGTGCGCGGCCAAGTGCAAGCGAGGCTTGTATGAGCTTCGGCGTTGTTGTCGCCGTGCTTGGCTGGCTGCTGATCATCGCTGGCGCTTTGAGCCACATGTGGTTTCGGGTGTTCGTCGGCGCGATGCTCGTCGCCGCGGGCGGTTTGCTATGACCGCGGCCGTTGCATCGCATGCCGCGGCGCGCAGCGCCGCTGGGCTTGTCTCAGTTCCAACAACCCCGACAAGGGCTGTGAACGTCCGAGTGATGGCAGAGAGTGACGCTTTGCGCGATCACCTTGACGCCTTCGTTCCGGACGTTGAGCAGACCCGGCTCGCGCGGCTGCGCCGCTCTGTCGGCTTCGCTGCCCGTTGCCATGCGGTCAGCGAGCGCGGCCACCGCAATGACGTTCCGTGGATGGTCACGCTGACCTATGCCGCTGTCGACGGCTGGAAGCCCGACGACATCACGAAGGCGCTCGAGTGCTACCGCCAGTGGTGCAAGCGCAAGGGCTTCGCATGCCGCTATGTGTGGGTGGCCGAGCTGCAGCAGCGTGGCGCCATTCACTATCACATTTGCTGCTGGCTCCCGAAGGGCCAGCGCATGCCGAAATGGGATGTTCGGACGTCCTCTCACCGCCTCGCGCGCCGTTGGTGGCCGCATGGCATGACCAATCGCAAGGTTGCACGCAACGCCGTGCCCTACCTCATGAAGTACATGAGCAAGGGCAGCGCTGATGTGCTGAAAGGGTTCCCCCGTGGTGCACGCATCTATGGCGTTGGCGGCCTGGAGCACGCTTTGCGTCGTGCTCGCCGCTGGCTGGGTCTGCCTGCTTTCGTGCAGGGCAATTCTTCGATCTTCGACGGATGGAAACGCGCTGAGGGCGGAGGCTGGCGCGCGCCTTCTGGCGAGCTTGTCGAAAGTGAGTTCCGCAGAACATGGGTGGGTGACCGCTACGCGCTATGCCGCGTCGCTCGACATGATCGAGCGATCGAAGCGAACGGCCCGTTTTGCTGGCTGTCGGACCGTGACACCGCTTTCAAGCACACGGTGCATTGAGGTCTGACCATGGCTCAGTGCGTGCAACTCGTGAATGTGGACGGCGTTGATGTCTTGTCGCCCGTTGCCGCTGAGCCGTGTACTGGGCTTGTTGTGCTCACTCCGATCGAACATGCCAATTTGGCGTTTAACCCTTTCATTCTCAGCTCCGAGGATGGAATCCTGGTCTCCGCTGCCATCGCCGGAGTCTGGGCTACCGCATGGTGCTTCAAGGCGCTTGTGTCGGTTCTTCATAGCGATGGCAACTCTGAAACCAACTGAAGGAAAAGTCTCATGGACATCGCAGCGGCAGTCGCCGAAATCATCGCCTCGAACGCAGACATCGCCCAGGTCGGCACCGCCGTCTTCGGCGTCTACGTGGGCATCAAGGTCGCCAAGTGGATCCGTCGCGTCCTCTGACGCGGTGCTGATCCACTGTGCATGGGTGGGGGCCGGGAGCCCCCGCGTGCGGGGGCCGAGGCCCCCGCTTCTCCATCGGAGCCGGACATGGGAATTTACGTTGTGATCGCCGTTGTGGGGGCGCTATGGATCATCTTTCGCGCCTGATCGCCTTGGTGCTGTTGTTGGCGATTCAGCATCAGGCTTTCGCGGAGACCATTCCTGCCACGGAAACGACAGAGACGCAGGCCGTGGGCACGTTCTGGCGGCGTAACGCCGTGTCGTGCGGTGGAGCGGTGATACAGCCGGCCAGCGGGTACGACTATGCGACGCCTGGGGCTGCGGCGTTGTCGTTCAGTGCGGCGGCTATCAACGGTGCGGCTCAAAATGCAAACGGCCCTTCGTGGTGTGGCAGTTCACGTGTTGTGGGGCAGTTGGGCCAGCTTCGACAGAGCAGCGCGACAACGTATTTTCAAGACATCAACGTCATCCTTGACGGCGTGGCGAACGGCAATGTTGCTTCGCCCGGCATTGTCCGAGGCGGAACGGTTTGCCCTTCAGGTTGGACGGTTTCGGGCAGTAGCTGCACGCGTGTTGTGTACACGTGCCCGGGTGACGGTGGGTGGACGCTGAATGGAACGAGTTGCACCCGTCCTGACACGTGCCCGCCGCTTGGAACTGACGCGGGAGCCGGGGGGGCTGACGTCTCGCACACAAGCGCAGGCTATACCGGTGGCCTCGTGTGCATCAATGGCTGTTCTGCCTACCCGCGCACATCGGGGCAGGGCAGTAATGGCACGTGGTATGCGTGGGGGCCGTACACCAGCACCGGAGCGGCTTGCTCGGAAGGTAGCGGGGGAGGCAATACCGATCCGCCGCCCGGCCTTGAGGAACCGCCCGACGCATGCCCTAGTGGGCAGTGCCCGGGCTCGGTCAACGGCGCAACGGTTTGTGTGCCGTGCGGCACATCGAACGACCGCCCGCCCAACACCAACACGAACGGCACGACGACGAACCCGGACGGTAGTACGTCGACCACGAGCACCAGCACTTCGCGCAATACGACCTGCACGGGTGCGACCTGCACGACCACGACCACGACCACGACGACGACGACAACGACGCCGGCCGGTGGTGGCACGCCCAGCACGGGCACAACGACCGAGACCGAGACGCAGGAAGAACCGCGAGAGGATTTCTGCCAGGACAGCCCGGAGTCTCCGCAGTGCGTCGATTCCAACTTCGGTGGCTCCTGTCAAAGCGCGTTCACCTGTGACGGTGATGCAGTGCAGTGCGCGATGGCCGAGGAACAGCACAAGCGCAACTGCACGATGTTCGACACGGAAACGCCGTTGTCAACCATCGGCAACGACGCAGCTACCGGCGAGAACCCGGCCGACCATCCGCGCAACAGTGCCGAGGAAACGCCGATCAACCTGAGTTCGATGATTGATCCCGCACCGTTGTTTGGTGGGTCTGGTGGCTGTCCATCGAACGTGACCGTTGGCAATTACGTGTTGCCATTTTCTAGGCTTTGCGACTACTTGCCGATGGTGCGTGCGGCGCTG
Organism: Caldimonas mangrovi; assembly: GCF_023721835.1. GTDB lineage: Bacteria > Pseudomonadota > Gammaproteobacteria > Burkholderiales > Burkholderiaceae_C > Caldimonas > Caldimonas mangrovi. Next base: position 16,493 of record NZ_JAMKFE010000015.1, read on the forward strand.
TTGGGCTTCGCGTATTTGGTCGCTGCATTCATCGTGTTCCGGAGGTAACCATGCCTGTGTTCATTGCTGCATTGCTCGGGGGTCTGATTCAGGCTGCAGGCACTCTTGTTGGTCGAGTGCTGATTTCGCTTGGCTTCGGGTACGTCACCTTCACCGGTCTGGACACTTCACTCACGTGGTTGCGGTCGATGATCGCTGCCAACTTTGGAGCGATTCCGGCGCAGGGTATGGCTGTGCTGTCGGGTGCTGGTGCCGGCTCGGCGGTGTCCATCGTTCTTTCGGCGATCGCTGCGCGCATGCTGCTGGACGGTCTGACCGGTGGGACGTTGAAGAAGATGGTGCTGAAATGATCGTCCTGCTGACTGGCCTGCCGGGTAACGGCAAGACGCTCTACGCGCTCAACTGGGTGAAGGCTAAAGCTGAGAAAGAAGGGCGCCCTGTCTTCTATTCCGGCATCAGAGACCTGAATACAGCGGTTTTGCCGTGGACTGAGCTCGAACCGGAGAGGTGGATGGAACTGCCGGCCGGCTCGATTGTGGTGATCGATGAGTGTCAACGGGTCTTCAGGCCGCGCATGCATGGGACCGCAGTGCCCCCGTTCGTGGCCGCGCTTGAGACGCATCGGCACTTGGGAATCGATCTTGTGTTCATCACGCAGCACCCGATGTTGGTCGATTCGAACGTGCGTCGGCTCGTCGGTCTTCACTTCCACGCGGTGCGCAAGTTCGGTACGCAGGCTGCGACGATCCACGAATGGGGCAGTGTCAAGGAGAACTGCGATAAGAATCGTGAGGGCAGCGTCCGGCACGACTTCAAGTATCCGAAGGCAGCCTATGGCTGGTACAAGTCGGCCGAGGTCCACACGCACAAGGCGCGTATTCCGATGCGGGTCTGGCTGCTACTGGCTCTGCCGGTGGTGATCGCTGTGCTGCTATGGTTCATCTGGCAGCGCTGGTCGAGCAAGACCGAAAAGGAGGCCCCACAGGCGCAGGAATCTGCGTTGATGGTGTCAGCCCCTGGACCAACGCAGAAAAACGCCGCCAAGGGGCCGGCAAGCCCGCAGATGAGCCGCGCCGAGTACTTGGAGGCGCACGTGCCACGGGTGGTCGGGTTGGCCTACACCGCGCCGGTCTACGACGAAGTGACCAAGCCCACCGAGGCACCCTATCCGGCAGCTTGCATTCGTTCGGTGAAGCGCTGTCAGTGCTACACGCAACAGGGGACCCGACTTGAGGTGCCGCAGCGCCTGTGCGAGGACATTGCCGCAGGGGGATTCTTCATTGCCTGGGCGGCTAAATCTGGGCAAGTGTCGACCTCGCAGGCGGCTGCTGCTATGGATGCCGTGGTGGCTGCCGTTCCGTTGACCGGTCCGAGTGGCACCAGCTTTGGGGGGACGCCTCCGCCGACCTTGATCGGTCAGCAGAAAGCGCAGTGATGCCCTGGCCCTTGCGGGCCTCTTTTCTCCAAAGCAAGGCCCGGGGCAACACCGAACGTTAGTCCCGCGTGTTGGCGAGCATCGCGAGCTTGGTGCAGTTTTTCGCAGTGCAGTCGTTTGTCGAGCCTGCCACGCGGACAGCCGCCGTTACGATGCCGGCATGCTGTTCTTCGTCTGCGGAAACATCTTGCTCGCCATCGGTGCGTTCTTGCTCGGCCGCGAATTCGGCTATGGCATCGGCGTTGCTGCGTACACCATGGGCTTGGGCATCAGCTTGCTGTCGCGCGTGCCCAACGACGACGAGTCGTCAGCACGTCGAAAATCCTGGCACGAGTGAGCGTCTTTGCCGCCCTGCGAAGCCACGCAGCCAGTGCCACAGACTTTCCAGAATGTGCGTTATGTAAAATTACAAAGCACCGCATCTTGTCGCCGCGCCGATCTTGCCGTTCGCGTTGCTATTCCCCGCAGGAGCGGCACTTGCTGTGTACTGTGCCGCGCGAGATCGCGCGCTCAGCCTTGCCTCGCCACCATGCCGCCTCGTCCCGCCCTGGTCTACGAGAAAATCCGCACCGGTTTGTGGCCCGTGCCGGCGGGCATGCTGATCCTCGCGGTCCTACTGTTCGCTGCGGCGACCGCGATAGACCGTGCTCTCCCCGGCAACGCCTCGCTGCAGGTCCGCCTGCTGTACTCGGGCAGTGGAGATGACGCCAGGAATCTGTTGTCGACCCTGGTCGCGGCGATCATCACGATGTCGAGCGTGGTGTTTTCGATCACGATCGTGGCGTTGTCCCTGGCCGCCAATCAGTTCGGCTCGCGACTCATCCGCACCTATGTGACGGACACGACGACCAAGTCTGCCCTCGGGCTGTTCATGATGACGGTCGCGTATTGCCTGATGGGACTGCGTTCGGTGGAAAAGGACATGGCGCCGGCACAGGTGCCTCACGTCACCGTAACGCTGGGCCTAATCCTCAGCCTTGCGTGTGTGCTGGCCCTGCTGTTCTTCGTGCATCGGGTCGCGCGCTCCATCATCGCCGACGAGGTGATACGCCGCGCCGCGGCCGAGTTGGAGCGCACCATCGCAGCGCTACCCGTCTGGAGCGAGGACCGACACGATGCACCCGACGTGCAGCAGTGCTCGCAGGCGTTCGAGTCCAACGCGGCAGTCCTCCGCTCGCAAGAGGAAGGATACGTCCAGGCGGTGGAGCACGGCCGTCTGGTGGCGCTCGCGGAACGATGCGACTTGCTGATCCGCCTGGACTTCCGGCCTGGCGACTACATGTGCAAGGAAGGTTTTCTGTGCACGGTGGCCCCGCGCGACGCATTGACGGAAGACGGTGCCCGGGCCATCCAGGCAGCGGTCGTGATCGGGCCGCAGCGCACTCCCACGCAAGACGTCGAGTTCTCGATGCGGCACTTGGTCGACATCGCGCTACGGGCCCTGTCGCCGGGCATCAACGACGCCAACACGGCCCTCGTGGTAATCGATCATCTTTGCGCGGCGCTGTCCCGCCTGATGTGCAAGCGTCTCCCACGTCGGGCCCATCGGGACGGCCAGGGCCGCGTTCGGCTGCTGGCCAAGAGCAACAGCTATGACGGGGTGGTCAGCGCTGCGCTGAACCAGATCCGCCAGTCTGCAGCGACGCAGCCGTCGGTCATCATCAACCTGCTCAGCGCACTCGCTCGCGTGGGCGAGCATGTGCGATCCCCGAACCAGGCTGACGTGTTGCGGCGACATGCCGGACTGCTGTGCGCGGCTGGCTTGCGGGAAACCGAAGATCCGAGCGACCGGGCAGACATCGAGGCCGCTCATACCACGACGCTGCAGTACATAGACCGAGTCCTGTCGTTGCCCCACCCCGTCTTCCGGATAGATCCGAGCGCCGGGCTTCAGAGGACCAATTGACCAGACTTCGGTCAGCACGGCAGCAGTTCGCCCGGGGGAAACGCGGCGACCGAGTGCCTCGGCACAGTATTGGTCAGTGCAAAGGCCCATGTCCATCGTGCTGCCCGACCTCGCTTGCCTCGATCGCCCACCGTCCTACCTCGGGTACTCGCAAATCAGCCAGTGGATCGACAGCCTCGGCGGAACATTGCGTGCCAAGCAGTTCGTTGCGGTGGCCGCAGTGCTCCGGGGCGGGCTGTTTCCGGCCCAGTGCGCCGCGTTCGCCACCGGCGCACCCCTGTGGTTCATCCGGTACGACCGCGGCCGGCAGGAAGCATCGTGGCACGGGGGCGTACCGCCGCCCGGGCGATTGCTGCTGTGCGAGGACATCGCGGGCCATGGTCACACGCTGGTCAACTGCCGGGCGCTCGTCCGGCGGACTCATCCAGACCATCGAGTCCTGACCATCGTCTCCGACGAGCTGTCGCGCGTCAGGCCCGACTGGTCGATGCACCGGCCCAACGTCCAGACCGTCCTGCCGTGGGAACGCGAGGTGGTTTCCCCGCAGTTCAGGCAGGACTACTGGCACCGGGACGGCGCCCATGGTCGTGAGCCGATGAAGCCGGATCACTGCTACCGGCGCTGGGGCATCGACCTCGACGGCGTGCTCTGCGACGATCTCCCCGCCGCGCGATACGAGGCCGACATGGCAGGCACCTTGACGGAAAGAGACGCCCTGCCGCGTGCGCAAGGAGCTCCTCAACTGACGGCGGACCAGCACGTCATTGTCACGGGCCGACCGCTTGCGGACCGCCACCGCACGCGTGCCTGGCTCGACGCTCGCGGCTACTCCGGCATTGCCGTGCACCATCGCGACCCCGCCGTACACGCTCACGACGATCTGTCGATCGCCGCCCACAAGGCGAGCACGGCTGAACGGCTCGGCATCACGGACTTCCTCGAATCGTGCGCGCACCAGGCCATCCTGATCTCGGCCCGAGCACCGCAGATCCGGGTTTTCTGGTGGCACGGTGGTGACCCGGTGCTCGTCAACGCGCATCCGACGCCGCCGCAAGCTCCCGGAATGTTGCAGCTTTAGTGCGGTCGCCCGGGAATTCCAGGGAGAAGCCTGTGCGCGACCGGCTCAGCGCGCCCTTCCCGAACGCCGATGCGCCCGAACCGATGAAGGCCCCGAGTCGAGGAACGCCTTGGCATGCCGGTGCAGCGCCTGTCGCAGCGCGATACCGGCCGGCCCCGGGACGTGATCCATCCGGTGCGCCAGGTAAGCGGGCGTCTGTGCCGTTCCCCCTCGCCCGAGTGCCTTGATCGGCAGCGGCACGAGCCGGCCCTCGGCCAGTTCCCGCGCAATCGTCCAGAGCGGCAGGCGCCCCCAGCCCGCGCCGGCGAGGATCAGCGCCCGCTTGGCTTCCTGCGCCTGCACCCGCAGCGTCTCCGGCGACAGCACGCCGAAGTCTTTTCCTTCGGACAAGAGGGTCGGGTCTTCCAGCACGATCTGCAGGTGCGGCGTGAGGTCCTCGACGCCGACCGCGCGGTTCGCGGCCGTCGTCGCCAGCGGGTGATCGGCAGCCGCAACCGCCACCACGGGCACCGCTTGCAGCAGCTCGAACTCGATGCGGGGGTCGAGAAAGTCCTCGCCCGCCAGGATCGCCAGGTCGCAGCGCTGCTCGCGCAAGGCCTGCAATGGCCCGCCGAGCGGTTCGACCGCCAAGCCGAACCGTACCGACGGCAGCGCGTCGCGGACCTCTTTCAGCGCCGCGGCCACCGGCGGTAGCGGAAAAAGCGTGTCGACCACGATCGTCAGTTCCAGCTCGACGCCTTGAACGACCCCCCGTGCCCGTGCCCGCATGAAGTCCACCTTCAGCAGGATCGAGCGAGCGTCCTCCAGCAGCACCCGGCCGGCGGGCGTGAGGGCCGGCCGATGCCCGCTGCGGTCGAACAGCGCGACGCCGAGCTGGGCTTCCAGGTTCGCGATGGCGTGGCTGACGGCTGATTGCGCACGCAGCAGCCGCGTCGCCCCCGAACGAAAGCTGCCCGCTTCCGCGACCGCCGAGAACACGCGGATCTGGTCGAGTGTGATGGCATCCAGCATGATCTATTCCATAGATCGATATGGCCGGAATTTTATGACTTACGTCGATCGGTCATCCTTTCCATACTGTGCCCATCGCAACTGCCGAGCGTTCGCACACCATGGTCAAGCTCCCGGTTCTGCCGCCCTCCTCGTACCCGCCCGCCGGACAGAAAGCGGCTGCGGTCGCCCGAGCGGCGCGCGCGGACGGCGCTCAACGGGAAGACGCGGGTGCTCCGGGCCACCACGCGGCACGCGCGGCTCAGCCGTCGCATGCGACGCATGTCGCGGGGCCGGCATGATGCGCCAGCGTCGCTCGCACGAAGGCACGGACTGGGCCGCGGTCTGGGCCGTGGTCGCAGCCGGCATCCTGACGGCCTTCCACCTGGGCAAGGTGGCGATCGCCGCGCCCCAACTCCAACACGAATTCGGACTGAGCCTGACCGAGATCGGCGGTCTCGCGGCTGGCTTCGCGCTGCTCGGGGCACTTGCCGGCCTGCCGGCAGGCAGCCTCGTGGCGCGCACGGACGACCGCAGCATGCTGATCATCGGATGGGTCGCAACGGCCGGGGGAGCTGCCCTCGCGCCCGTCGCCTCCGGATTCGGCATGCTGCTGGTGTCGCGCGCGACTGAGGGCCTCGGCTTTCTGCTGATCACCGTCGCCGGTCCGGTGGTGCTGCGGCGCGTGACGGCGCCCGGACAGTTGAACACCGTTTATGCGCTGTGGAGCTGCTTCATGCCGGCCGGCCTCGCGCTGGCCATGGTCGCCGGGCCGTGGTTCGGTGACTGGCGCCTGCTGTGGTGGGCGTCTGTCGCAGCAGCCGGCGCGGTCGGCGTGGCCGTGGCGCGCCAAGTACCGGCGCAGCGTCCATCGGCCGGTGGGCGGCCGGCTGCGGAAGTCCCCGAGCCGGTCGGTGCTGCACGGCTCGGTACGGCCTTCGCGCTCGCGGGCATCTTCCTGTGCTACAGCCTGATGTTCTTCGCGCTGTTCAGCTTTTTGCCGGTCTTGCTGGAGCAACGCATGCAGATGGACAGGCGCACCGTGGGATGGCTCAGCGGCCTTGCGAGCGCCGCGAACATCGTCGGGAATCTCTCGGCCGCGTTCGTGCTGTCGAGGTTCGCCCGTCCCTCGGTGGTAGCGGGTGCAGCGGTGACCATGGCGGTCTGCGGGCTCGGCATCTTCCTTCCGGCCTTCGACCCTGCGGTGACCCTTGCCTTGTGTCTCGCGTTCTCGTCGATCGGTGGGCTGATCCCGGCCACCCTGCTTTCTTCCGTGCCGCACCTCGCTGCGACACCGCGCAGTGCGGCGCTCGTGGTCGGCCTGCTCATGCAAGGCAGCAATCTGGGCCAAGCCCTGGGGCCGGTCGTGGTCGGCAGCGTCATCGACGCACACGGATGGCCGGCGGCCGCAGCCGCAGTGGTGGCCGCGGCCTTGCTGATCGTGCTCGCGACCCGCTCTTTGGCTCGGGGACGTTTGGTCGATGCGCCGGCGTGATGAGGCACCGTCGCCTCGCTAAGCCGGCTCGACCTCGATCACGCCGCTGAATCCGTGCTCGTCCCGCCCGTCGATGCGCATGATCACGACCCGGCACAGCGAGCCGTTGATCGGCGGCGCGGCCGCTGGCGCTGCCCCGCGAATCCGGCCCGGTCTCAGTACGGTTCGGAACGATGGTTGTCGTCGATGCCATGCCGTCACGGGACCGCTCAGCTCGCCCGACGCAACCAGCCGCTCGCTGCCGTCGGGCATGCGCTGTCGGAGCTGCACCTCGAACAAGCCTCGGCTATGGGCTTGGTCGGGGCGCATCGTGACGGCGATGGCCCGGCCGCTCGTACAGAAATAGCCCTGTGCAGGCACGAAGGCCTGGTGGTTCAACAGACCCACCCGCAACCGCACCGGCCAGCGCGTATGGGGGGCGCACGCGGCGATCCGCTGCGCGGGTTGCGTTCCATGCAACGGCAAGTCGCCGGCTCGACGATGAAGCGTGGACATCGCTTTCTCTCCCTTGATGGTCGAGAGAACTTAGGCGCCGACGTGCCGCTTCGCCTCCCCTCATCCGGGGGCTCCCCCTAGGACAGGGAGGTCGCCCCGTGCGTCTCCACGTACAGCGCATAGATGGAGTGACAACTGGCCATGTAGAGACGGTTGTTCTTCGGCCCGCCGAAGCACAGGTTCGCGCAGCGTTCGGGCAGACGGATGTGCGCAAGCGGCTTGCCCTGCGGGTTGAACACCATCACGCCGTCCAGGTCCTCGGGCCTGCCCTTGAGGGGGTACACCTTGCGGCCGCCGACATCCACAGGCTCGGCCTGCAAGGCCCCGTTGCTGCCCCAGCCGCACCACAGATTGCCATCCCGGTCGACCTTGAAGCCGTCGAGCGCACCCTGGTCGGAGGCATCGACGAGCTTGGTCTTGTTCGACAGCGAGGCGCCGTCGGCGCCCACGTCGTAGCTCCAGAGGCTGCGGTGGGGCGTGCCCTTCCATTCGACGACGTAGAGCTTCTTCTCATCGGGCGAGAAGGCCAGTCCGTTCGGGTTGACGAGATCGGTGAGCACCGCGCCGAGCTTGCCGTCCCGGCCGATGCGGTAGACGTTGGTCGTTGCCTGCTCGGGCCTGGCCCTCGAGCCTTCCCACTCCCCGTTGATCCCGAACAACGGGTCCGTGAACCAGAGGCTGTCGTCCGACTTGCAGACGACGTCGTTGGGCGCGTTCAGCCGCTTGCCGTCGTAGCGGTCCGCCAGCACGGTGATGCGGCCGTCCTGCTCGGTGCGCACGACACGGCGGGTCACCGAGTGCTCGCAGGTGATCAGGCGCCCCTGCCGGTCCCGGGTGTTGCCGTTGGCATGGTTGGCCGGTTCGCGAAAGACAGTGAAGCTGCCGTCCTTCTCGCTGTATTTCATGATGCGGTTGTTCGGGATGTCGCTGACCAGCAGATAGCCGCCCTCGGGAAAGTAGACCGGCCCTTCCGCCCAGCGCATGCCGGTCGCGACCTGTTCGACGGTGCTGCTGTAGATGCGGTACTTCGCGAAGCTCGGGTCCAGGATCTGGACCGCCGGGTCGGGGTAGCGCTGATTCGGCCGGTAGTCGAACGACTGCGCGCCTGCAATGCCGCTCATGGCCGCCAGGCCGCTTCCCGCGGCCGTCTTCAGAAAGCGGCGTCGGGTGGGGGTTGTCGTGTCTTGCATCTTGTGTCTCCTGGGTGGTGATGCGATGGCTTGGTGGGCCGGCCCGGGCGCGCGGGCTGTTCAGGCCGCTCGAGTCAGAACCGGCTGGCCGGCGAAGTGCGCCTGAAGATTGGCGAATGCCAGGTCGCTCATGGCTTTGCGCGTCTCATGCGTACCGCTGGCGAGGTGCGGTGTCAGCACGACGTTGTCCAGCTGAAGCAGTGGCGCCGGCACGTTCGGCTCGTCGTCGAACACGTCGAGCGCCGCGCCGGCGATGCGGCCCGAGGTGAGCGCGTCGACCAGCGCGGCCTGGTCGACCACCGAGCCGCGCGCGATGTTGATCAGGTATCCCGCCGGACCCAGCGCCTCCAGCACCGCGGCGTTCACGAGATGCCGCGTGTGCTCGCCGCCGGGCAAGGTCAGCACCAGGAAGTCGGCCGCCCGGGCCAGCGACAGCGGATCGGCGTGATACGCGAACTCGACCCCTGCTTTCGGCCGAGGATTGGCGTATTCGATGTGCATCCCGAGAGCCGCTGCGCGCCTTGCCACTGCCAGCCCGATGCCGCCCAGCCCCAGGATGCCGCAGGTCTTGCCGCCCAGGCTGGTCGCGAGCGGGAACTTCGCCTGCCGCCATTGCCCGGCACGCACGAAGCGCTCGGCCTGCCCGAGCCGGCGGGCCACCGCGAGCATGAGCATCAGCCCGGTGTCGGCGACGCAATCGTTCAGCACCCCCGGGGTGTAGCTGACGATCACGTCGCGACGGCGTGCCGCGCCGAGGTCGATGGCATCGAGGCCGACGCCGCAACTCGAGATGATCTCCAGCTTCGGCAATGCGTCGATCAGCGCAGCGCTGGCCCCGACCGGCGCATTCGTCACGATGGCCCGTATCGAATCGGCCCGCTCCGCGACGAAGGCCTCGCGATCGGTGGCGGTCCAGAGCTTGTGCACCCTGTAGTGCCGCTCCACGGCCTGTTCCAGGGCCGGCGCCTGCGGGCCGGTCATGAGCACATCGATATCGAGTCTCGGCATGATGTCCTTCGTCGGCGTGGCGACCGAGCCGCGCTCCCGCGGGCCACGTTGGCATGAAGTCATATGTTGTCATACAACATGCTGCCACGCAAACACTGAAGACGAAGCTCCCTGAAACCTCTTTGCCTGCGTGACTGGTTTGTGTTGTCTGTCGACACCCAAAGCGTCTCAATCTAAGTGATGTGATGTCCTACCACTACAACCAGACCGTTATGATCGCGCCGAATGTTGCCCGCCAACCCCGGCGCTTTCTCGATGCCCGGCGACAATCAGCTCGCTCATGAACCTGGTGGTCTCCCTCAAGTACCTGGTGGCGCTCGACGACCACCGACACTTCGGCCGTGCCGCGCTGGCCTGCCATGTGACCCAGCCGGCGTTGTCGAACGCCATCCGGGCGCTGGAAGCGAGCTTCGGCACCGCGATCGTCAAGCGAGGACGCAACTTTGGCGGCTTCACGGTCGAAGGCGAACGCATCCTGGCCAGCGCCCGCCGCATCCTGCGCGAGCAGGAGCTGCTGCAACAGGATCTGGCCGGCAGCGCAGAGCACCCTCGGGGGCAATTGCTGATCGGTGCGGTGCCGACGGCGATGCCGATCGCCGCCCGTTTCGCAGCCATCCTCCAGGACCGCCACCCGGGCATCGTGCCGACCTTGCGCTCCATGAGCTCGATCGAGCTGGAGACCGGCCTGGAACATCTCGCACTGGACATGGCCCTCGGTTATGCCGAGCGTACCGAGGGCAGTCCCGCGCGGCTGCGCATCGTGCCCCAATACGTCGAGCGCTATTACCTGCTACGCAAGGCGCGCGGCACCACCGGCACCGGCATGCAGGTCGGGCCGCCCGTCTCCTGGGCGCAGGCGGCCGACCTGCCGCTGTGCCTGCTCGGTGCCGAGATGCACAACCGCACCATCGTCGACGGTGCTTTTGCAGCCGCTGGCATACAGGTGTCGCCGGCCATCGAGACCAACAGCATCCTCGCGCTGATGCTGAGCGTGGTGGCGGGCCGGGTCTGCAGCGTGATGCCGGGCGCACTGGTCGACGTGGCGCTGGCGCAGCCGGGCATCGAGGCCTTGCCGCTGGAGGCCCCGCACATCGAGGTGCCGATCGCCTTCATGGTGCATGAGACCGACCGGCAGCCGCGCACGGTCGAGGCGGCTCTGGCCCTGGCCGAAGATCCGGCGTGGCGGCAGCAGGTCGAGCGCCACGCCTGCTGCTGATTCGCGCTTCGTATCGGTCCATTCGCCAAGTAAATTGGACGAGCGCCGTTCCACTGTCGACACTGCGGCGCACGAAGCTGCGAGCACAAACACGATGAACCATGCCGTCATTCCCATCGCGGTGGTGGACGCCGAAGCCCGCCGGGAACGCAAACGCCAGGGCCCGAAGGGCCGCCGCGTCGACCCCGGCGCACTGGAACAGGTGCGGCAGCTGCTGGGCGACGCCCCGCGCCGGCGTGACCTGCTGATCGAGCACCTGCACAAGATCCAGGACCGCTACGGGCACCTGTCGGCCGCCCATCTCGCGGCGCTTGCGCAAGAGATGCGGCTCGCCCAGACCGAGGTCTACGAGGTCGCGAGCTTCTACCATCACTTCGACATCGTGAAGGAAGGCGAGACGCCACCTCCGGCACTGACGGTACGCGTGTGCGACGGGCTGGCCTGCGAGATGGCCGGGGCGCGAGACCTGCTGCAACGGCTGCCCGCCCTGCTCGGCCGCGACGTGCGCGTCATCGCCGCGCCTTGCATCGGCCGGTGCGAGCAGGCGCCGGCCGTCGCGGTAGGACAAGTGCCCGTGCCGCGCGCCAGCTGCGAGGCCGTGGCTGCCCGGGCCGCCGCCCCCACCCACGCACGCCAGGGCACCGAAGACGCGATCGGCCACGACCGCTACTGCGCCGAGGGCGGTTATGCGCTGCTGCGCGATTGCATGTCAGGGGCGCGCGACGTCGAGTCCGTGATTCGCACGCTGGAAGACTCGGGGCTGCGCGGCCTGGGCGGCGCCGGCTTTCCGGCCGGGCGCAAATGGCGCATCGTGCGCGCCGAGCCAGGGCCGCGCCTGATGGCCGTCAACATCGACGAAGGCGAGCCCGGCACCTTCAAGGACCGGGTGCTGCTCGAACGCGACCCGCATCGCTTTCTCGAAGGCATGCTGATCGCCGCATGGGCGGTGGGCGTCGAGCGCGTCTACATCTACCTGCGCGACGAATACCACGGCTGCCGCGCGCTGCTTGAACAAGAACTCGCCAACCTGAAGGCGAACCCGCCGGTGGCCGGCATGCCGGAGATCGAACTGCGCCGCGGCGCCGGCGCCTACATCTGCGGTGAAGAGTCCGCGATGATCGAGTCGATCGAAGGCAAGCGGGGCATGCCGCGGCTGCGCCCGCCCTACGTCGCCCAGGTGGGCCTGTTCGGCCGGCCCACGCTGGAGCACAACTTCGAGACGCTGTACTGGGTGCGCGAGCTGATCGAGAAAGGCGGTGCCTGGTTCGCCTCGCACGGCCGCAACGGCCGCCACGGCCTGCGCTCGTTCTCGGTGTCCGGCCGCGTGAAGCAGCCCGGTGTCAAGCTGGCGCCGGCCGGCATCACGATCCGCGAGCTGATCGACGAGTACTGCGGCGGCATGCAAGAGGGCCACACCTTCTACGCCTACCTGCCCGGTGGTGCGTCCGGCGGCATCCTGCCGGCGACGATGGGCGACATTCCGCTCGACTTCGACACGCTGCAGCCGTACGGCTGCTTCATCGGCTCGGCCGCGGTCATGGTGCTGTCCGATCACGACACGGCGGTCGACGCCGCGCGCAACATGATGCGGTTCTTCAAGCACGAGTCGTGCGGGCAATGCACGCCGTGCCGCAACGGCACCGCCAAGGCGTCCGCGCTCATCGAACAGCCGCGCTGGGACGTCGATCTGCTGGCCGACCTGTCCGCCGTGATGCGCGATGCATCGATTTGCGGCCTGGGCCAGGCCGCGCCGAACCCGATCGATTGCGTCGTCAAATACTTTCCGGACGAGCTCGCATGAACGCCTACACCTCTGCCGAATCGCTGCGGCCGGACGCACCGGCCGTCTCCTTCCAGCTCGATGGCCGCGAGGTGGTCGCCCACGCCGGCGAAACGCTGATCCAGGTCGCCGACCGTGTCGGCGTCGAGATCCCGCGGCTTTGCTACAAGCCCGGGCTGGAACCGGTGGGCAACTGCCGGGCTTGCATGGTCGAGATCGCTGGCGAGCGCGTGCTGGCCCCGTCCTGCTGCCGGGCGCCCTCGCCCGGCATGAAGGTGGTGACTGACAGCGAGCGCGTGCGCAAGTCACAGCAGCTGGTGCTCGAACTGCTGCAGTCCGACATGCCGGAAACCGCCGCCACGCGCCACAACGAGGTCGACGACTGGTCGCAACGGCTGCGCGTCGGCAAGCCGCGCTTCGCACCGCGCGAGCGCATCGCCACCGACCTGTCACATCCGGCGATCGCGGTCGATCTCGACGCCTGCATCCAGTGCACGCGCTGCCTGCGCGCCTGCCGCGACGAGCAGATGAACGACGTCATCGGCCTGGCGCTGCGCGGCGAGCATGCGAAGATCGTGTTCGACATGGACGACCCGATGGGCGGTTCGACCTGCGTCGGCTGCGGCGAATGCGTGCAGGCCTGCCCGACCGGCGCGCTGGCGCCCGCCCGGGGGGCGGCGCTGGCCGTGCCCGACAAGCAGGTCGACTCGGTGTGCCCGTACTGCGGCGTCGGTTGCCAGCTGACCTACCACGTCAAGGACAACCGCATCCTCTTCGTGCAGGGCCGCGACGGCCCGGCGAACCGCGAGCGCTTGTGCGTCAAGGGCCGCTACGGCTTCGACTATGCGCACCATCCGCACCGTCTGACCCGGCCGCTGATCCGTCGCGAGGGGGTGCCCAAGACCGGCAGCTTCACGCTCGACCCGGACCGCGTGATGGACGTGTTCCGCGAGGCCAGCTGGGACGAGGCGCTCGCCTTCGCCGGCGGCAAGCTCAGGGACCTTCGCGACCGCCACGGGCGCAAATCGCTGGCCGGCTTCGGTTCGGCCAAGGGCAGCAACGAAGAGGCCTATCTGTTCCAGAAACTGGTGCGCACCGGGTTCGGCAGCAACAACGTCGACCATTGCACCCGGCTGTGCCATGCGTCGTCGGTGGTGGCGCTGCTCGAAGGCATCGGCTCCGGGGCCGTCTCGAACCCGGTGATGGACGTGACGAAAGCCGAGGTGGTGATCGTCATCGGTGCCAACCCGACGGTGAACCACCCGGTGGCGGCCACCTGGATCAAGAACGCCGCGCGTGCAGGCACCAAGCTGATCGTCTGCGACCCGCGCCGCTCCGAACTCGCGCGCATCGCGCACCGTTTCCTGCAGTTCAAGCCGGACACCGACGTCGCCTTGCTCAACGCGATGATGAACGTCATCGTCACCGAAGACCTGGTCGATCAGGCCTTCATCGAAAGCCGCACCATCGGCTATGACGAACTGCGTCGCAACGTGGCGGCTTACACGCCGCAGGCGATGGCGCCGATCTGCGGCATCGACGCCGAGACCATCCGCGAGGTGGCACGGCTGTACGCCACCTCGAAGGCGTCGATGATTCTGTGGGGCATGGGGGTGTCTCAACACGTGCACGGTACCGACAATGCCCGCTGCCTGATCGCGCTGTCGCTGATGACGGGCCAGATCGGCCGGCCGGGCACCGGCCTGCACCCGCTGCGCGGGCAGAACAACGTGCAAGGCGCGTCGGATGCAGGGCTGATCCCGATGATGTACCCCGATTACCAGCATGTCTCCAGCCCGGCCGCGCGGCAGCGCTTCGAATCGGCGTGGCAGCTGCCGCCCGGCACGCTCGACGACCAGCCCGGCCTGACAGTGGTCGAAGTGATGCATGCGATCGAGTCCGGCGGCATCCGCGGCATGTACGTGATGGGCGAAAACCCAGCAATGTCCGACCCCGACGCCAACCACGCACGCGACGCGCTGGCTGCGCTCGAGCATCTGGTGGTGCAGGACATCTTTCTCACCGAGACGGCCTATCTGGCCGACGTGGTGCTGCCGGCCAGCGCCTTCCCCGAGAAGACCGGTAGCTTCACCAACACCGACCGACTGGTGCAGCTGGGTCGCCAGGCGATCGAGCCACCCGGTGAGGCGAAGCAGGACCTGTGGATCATCCAGGAACTGGCCCGTCGCCTGGGGCTGGACTGGAACTACACGCACGTGTCGCAGGTGTTCGACGAGATGCGCCGCACGATGCCCAGCATCGCCGGCATCACGTGGGACCGCCTGGAACGCGAGCACGCCGTCACCTACCCGTGCACCGAGGAAGGCGCGCCGGGCCAGCCGGTGGTCTTCACCACCGACTTCCCGCGCGAGGGCGGCCGTGCGCGCTTCGTGCCGGCCGACATCATCCCGGCCGACGAGCGGCCCGACGCCGACTATCCCATGGTGCTGATCACCGGCCGGCAACTGGAGCACTGGCATACCGGCAGCATGACGCGCCGCGCGACGGTGCTCGACGCGATCGAGCCCGACCCGGTGGCGCTGATCCACCCGCTGGATCTTGCCGCCATGGGCTTGCAGCCGGGCGGCATCGTCACACTCGAGTCGCGCCGCGGCCGCGTCTCGCTGTATGCGCGGGCCGACGACGGTTCGCCGCGCGGCGCGGTGTTCGTGCCGTTCTGCTATTACGAGGCAGCGATCAACCGGCTGACGAATGCTGCGCTCGACCCGTTCGCCAAGATCCCCGAGTTCAAGTACTGCGCGATCCGCGTCACGCCAGGGGGTGAGGCGCCGGTGCAAGGCAGCTACGGCGGCGGCATCGCATTGCGCGACGCGCCCGCCATCGTCGCCTGATTTCCTGAATCTTGACGCGAGTCAACGGCGGCGCGGCGGCTCGACGGCGATAGTGCCGTCGAGATGATCCAGCACAAGACTTTCTCGTGATGATGCCGGTCGCCGCCTCGCGGCGCGCCGGCCTCTGGCGCGCGCTGGTACCGGCACCGATGCTGGCCGGTCGCCGCGAATGCTGCCGCGTGGTCGCCGGCGCCCTGGTCGGCATGCTGGTCATCGCCCTGCTGAGTCGCTCGCTGGTATCGACCGACATGACCCCCTGGCTGGTGGCGCCGATCGGCGCCAGCGCCGTGATCGTCTTCGCCGCCGCCGCCAGCCCGTTCGCGCACCCGTGGGCGGTGGTCGGCGGCAACACCGTCTCTGCACTGGCCGGTATCGCCTGCGTCCAGGCCTTCGGGCAGGCCCCGTGGGTGGCTGCTCCGGCCGTGGGCCTCGCGATCGCCGCCATGCTGAGCCTGCGTTGCCTGCACCCGCCCGGCGGCGCCTGCGCCCTGCTGGTCGCGCTGGGCGGCGTCGACGACCCGCAGTTCGCGCTGCACCCGGTGCTGCTGAACTCGCTGTTGCTGGTCCTCGCCGCCATGGCCTACCACCGGCTCACGCGGCTGCCGCCCGGTGCTGCGCCGCCACCGGCGCCGGTCGAGGCGAGCCGGCAACGCTCGTTCACCGACGGCGACCTCGATGCGGTGCTGTCGCGACGCGGCCAGCCGCCGGATCTGAGCCTGGAGGAGCTGCACGAGCTGCTCGAACAGGCGCGCAGACAGGCCTGGCAGCGCCGCTCGCAGGCTCTGCGCTGTGCCGAACTGCTGTCGGGCCCGCCGCTGGCGGCGCACTTCGGTACCTCGCTGCAGGAGGCGTGGGCGCTGATGCGGCACCATCGACTGAAGGCCTTGCCGGTGGTGGATCGGGCACGCCGGCTGGTCGGCATCGTCACGCTCGCCGATTTTCTGCGCGAAGCGCGGCTCGATGGCCACGCGAACTGGCCGCAGCGCCTGCATGCGCTGCTGCATGCAACGCCGACTTCGCACAGCAGCAAGCCCGAGACGGTGGGGCAGATCATGGTACGCCAGGTGCGGGTGGTCGATGCCGATCGGCCGCTCGGCGATCTGCTGCCGCTGTTCGCCGGCACCGGGCACCACCACCTGCCCGTCATCGACAGCGACCGGCGCCTGCTCGGCGTGATCAGCGAATCGGATGTGCTGCGCGCCCTGGCGCGTCATGATTGACCGGGCGGCGCTACTGGATGCGCCGCTGCCGCAGCGCCATCACCGCCAGTTCGGTACGGCTGTTGGCCTGCAGCCGATCCATGATGCGGCTGACGTAGTTCTTCACCGTGCCTTCGGCCAGGAACAGCATGGCGGCGATCTGCTTGTTGCTCTTGCCTTCGGCGATGAGCTGCAGCACGCTGGTTTCCTTGTCGTTCAGGCTTGCGAGCAGGTCGACCTGGTCGTCGTCGGCCCGGTACTCCGGTTCTGGCGCCATGTCGGCCAGGCGGCGGAACTGCTCGAGCACCTTGCGCGCGATCTGCGGTGTGAGATGCGATTCGCCGCGATGCGCAGCACGCACGGTCTCCAGCACCTCGGCCTCGGTGGCGTCCTTGAGCAGATAGGCCAAAGCGCCAGCGCGCACTGCGTCGAACACGGTCTGCTCGGTTTCCATCGTGGTCAGCACGACCACCCGGGTCTGCGGCAGCGACGCGGAGATCTCGCGCGTGGCCCCGACGCCGCCCTTGCGCGGCATGTGCAAATCCATCAGCACCACGTCGGGGCGCAGCCGCTTCGCCTGCTCGACGGCGTCGACGCCGTCGCCCGCCTCGCCGACGACTTCCATGTCGGCCTGCAGAGACATCATCAATGCCAGGCCGCGCCGCACCAGAGGCTGGTCGTCGACGATCAGCAAATGGATGCGCTGTGATCCGGATCGGTCAACCATCATTGCCCGCCCCCGTAGGTGCCCCTGGTCTATGCCCGAATGGCGAGGATACCGTTTGGAGGGTATACACCGCAACGGCTGGCCGACCGCTCGTGCAGCCCCCGACTTCCACCTGTCGCCGATGTCCCGATTCCTGCATGCCCTCGATCCCCGACGCAGCCTGAAGACGGCCGTGGCCTGGCTCGCGGTGGCGCTGTCGCTCGCGAACGCGGTCGCACTGCTGGGCGTCACCTCCTTCGCCGTCAACAGCATGCTCGCGCAGAGGGACGCGCTGATGTCTCGCTTTGCGGGGCAGCTGGGCACCGATCTCGAACGCGCGATGGCCGGCGATCTGGCCCGGCTGCAGGCCCTCGCCGGCGGTCCGCGGCGGCCCGACGACCGCACGTTGCGCCAGTTGCTCGACCAGCAGCCCGGCTTCGATGCCGTGGAACTGATCGACGACCGCGGCCGGGTGGTCGCGCGGCAGCCGGCACCTGTGCAGCAGCCCAAGGTCTCGCCGGCCTGGGACGATGCCTGCCTGCAGGCGCCTCGTTTCATCGGACTCGATGCGGGCGGCGAAGGGCCCCACCGACTGCTGCTGTGCACGCCGCTGCCGGACCCGGAGGGCCGCGGCCTCCTTGCCGTGCGAGCCGTGCTGTCGCAAGAACGGCTCGCCGCCATCGTGGATGCGGCCCGTGATCGCGCCAAGCCGGACGAGCGCGCACAGGTGCTGCTGCTCGACGAGCGCCACGAGGTGCGCTTCGAACGCCCGCCGGGGACGGAGGGCCGGGGCGTGCCGGTCACGCTGCCGGGGGTGTCCATCCAGTCTTCCGGGAAGAACCAGCGGCGCATCGTCGTCGTGACGGTGTCGCGCGAGGCGGCGCCGACGCTGCGCGGGCTCGGCGTCCAGGTGGCGGTGGTGCAACCGAGCGAGGAGCGCGGCCATGGCGGCACGGTCGAGGAGAAGCTCTCTGCGATTTCCATCCTGTTGAGCATCGTGGCCGCCATCATCGGGGTCGCCTTTGCCGTGCGGCTCACGCGCCGCTTGAGCGAGCTCAGCGAGCAGGCACAACGCGCGGCCTACCAGGCTGACGCCGAGATCGCCGAGCCGAAGGGCCAGGACGAGGTCGCGATGCTGGGGCGCGCCTTCGGACAGCTGCTGCGCTCGTTGCGTGAGGAGCACGACGAACTGGACCGGTTGACGCAGGAACTGGAGAAGCGCGTCGTCGCACGCACGCGCGAGGTCGAGCGGCTCGCTGCCGACAGCCGCTATGCAGCGGTGGTCCGCGAGCGTCTTCGGCTGGCACGAGACCTGCACGACACGCTGGCGCATTCGATGATGGAGATGCTGCTGGAAGTGCGCACGCTGCGCATGCTGCATGCACACGATCCCGACAAGCTCGGCGCCGAACTCGAGCGGGCCGAACAGGTCGCCGCACAAGGCCTCAAGGAAGCGCGCGACGCGGTCGGGCAGATGCGCCTCAATGCGGTGCGCGACCTCGGCCTGGGGGCGGCACTCAACGCCGCCGTGAACCGGTTTGCCGAACGCACCGGCCTGACGGTGCGATACAACGCCGCGCAGCGGGCGGCCAGCTTCGCCGACTCGCGGGCGGAAACGGTGTTCCGCATCGCCGAGGAAGCCCTGCGCAATATCGACCGGCATGCACAGGCCTCGCACGTCGACATCTGCCTGCAAGACGGAGACAACGGCACCATCGTGTTGACGATCGCCGACGACGGGGTTGGCTTCGATCCGGCGCTTCCGCATCCGGGCCACTATGGTGTGCTCGGCATCCGCGAGCAGGCGCAACTGATCGACGCCGAGCTCGATTTGCACAGTGCGCCGGGCGCCGGCGCGAGGCTGCAACTGCGGCTGCGGGTGGGCCCGGAGCTGCGCGCCGACACCGAAGACCGGCCCGAAGCGCTCACGTCGCCCCGCTGAGCGAGCGTGCGTCATGCACGGCGGCACTCCACGGCCCCGCCTTGCCGCGCTTGGACAGTCGGCACACGGTTTCCGCCGACAGGTTCAGGTGGGACGCGAGGTCCTTCTGGGGCAGCCGGTCCAGCAGTTCCGGATGCGTGCAGGAGAAGCGCTGCATGCGTCCCGGTGCGTCGAGCAGCAACAGGCCCACTGCATGCTCAACGACGTCCGCGCCCAGCCGCACCACGCGCTCCTGGTACGCCTGCTGCGCTCTCGGGTGCCGCGCCAGCCACGCACACCAGTCGCTCATCGGCAGCACCGCCACCCGCGAACGAATGGCGCAGACCACCGAGAACGGCATGCGGGCCTGCTGGCACCACGCTTCGTAGCAGGTCTCCATGTCGCCTTCGCCAGCGAAGCGCAACGCCACTTCGCGGCCTTCGGGGCTGGTGACCACACGCTTGAGCATGCCCTCGAGCACGAAGAACTGATGCCACTCGCCGTCACCCTGCCCCAGCAGACATTCGCTGCGATGACCGTCGTGGATCCACAACGTCTGCTGCAGCTCCTCCAGCGCCGGTTCGTCGAAATCGGCCAGCAGCGGATGCCGTCGCAATTGCAGTCGGATCGTGTGGCGTTGCGGATGATCGCGCAGATCGAGCTTCATGCGAACCACTCTAGGGCGCCGCGCCTCACGTTGGCGCTGCTGCCGGTCACCATGCAGGTGCACCAACACGCATGACTTGGTCATGACGAAAGTCACCACGCCCCCCCGGGGAAACGAGAGATGCCCAGTGCCTTGAAGCGGCGGCGAATCCGCGGGAAACTCATCCTCGATGCCGGGCCTGCGGTCCGCCGCGTCACTCCGATGGAAAGCTCCGAAACGCCTCCCCTGCCCAATCCCAGCGTGCGCTTCAAGCCGCCGTCTGCAGGCACGCTTGCCGACGTGCACGCGCCCGGCACGATGTACCGCTGGGGCCAGCTGCTGATGGGCATGGTGTGCATGGCGATGATCGCCAACCTGCAATATGGCTGGACCGTCTTCGTCAACCCGATGTCCGATAAATTCGGCTGGACGCATGCCTCGATCCAGGTCGCGTTCGCGATCTTCGTGCTCACCCAGACTTGGCTGGTGCCGATCGAGGGCTACCTGGTCGACAAGTTCGGTCCCCGTCCGGCCGTCATCGGCGGCGGCCTGCTGTGCGCGATCGGGTGGGTGATGAACGCATTCGCCGACTCGCTGGACATCCTGTATGTCGCGGCGGCCGTGAGCGGCGTCGGAGCCGGCGCGATCTACGGCACCTGCGTCGGCAACGCCTTGAAGTGGTTCCCCGAGCGGCGCGGCCTGGCGGTCGGCCTCACCGTCGCCAGCTTCGGCTTCGGTTCGGTGTTGACCATCGTGCCGATCACGCTGGTCATCGAGTCGCGCGGCTACGAATCGGCCTTCCTGTACTTCGGCCTCGGCCAAGGCCTGGTGGTGATGGCGCTCGCGCTGGTGATGGACGACCCGAACAAGGTTTTGCCGCACCTGCCCGTGCGCGCCGCGCCGCTTTCGGTGAGGCAGTCGCGGCGCGACTACACGCCGGCGGAAGTGGTACGCGAACCGGTGTTCTGGGTGATGTACCTCATGTTCGTGCTGATCGCCGCCGGCGGCCTGATGGCCACAGCACAGTTGGCTCCGATCGCGCGCGACTTCAAGGTGCACGACGTGCCGGTCAACCTGATGGGCCTGGTGCTGCCGGCGCTGACGTTCGCGCTGGCGCTCGACCGTGTGCTCAACGGCGTGACCCGGCTCTACTTCGGCTGGGTCTCCGATCGCATCGGCCGCGAGAAGACCATGCTGATCGCGTTCTCCATCGAGGCCGCGGCGATCCTCGCGCTGTACCGGTTCGGCACCGACCCGGTCACCTTCGTGCTGTTGACCGCCCTGGTGTTCTTCGCATGGGGCGAAATCTACAGCCTGTTCCCGTCGACCTGCGCCGACACCTTCGGGTCGCGCTACGCCGCCACGAACGCCGGCCTGCTCTACACGGCCAAGGGCGTGGCGTCGATCTTCGTGCCGCTGTCGAGCGTGTTCAGTGCCGCCACCGGCAACTGGCAGGCGGTATTCCTGGCAGCCAGCGCGATGAGCGCTGCCGCGGCGCTGCTCGCGTGGTTCGTGCTGCGCCCGATGCGCCGCCGCCACCTCGCGGCGACGCGCGGTCAGCCGTGAGCACTCCTCGTGCTCAGATCTTGCCCTGCTGGCGCAGCCGGCTCAGTGTCTCGGGCGAAAGGTTGAGGTAGGACGCCAGCTGCTTCTGAGGAATGCGGTCCACCAGTTCGGGATGCTTGCGCACGAAGCGGTGCACGCGGCCCGGGGCGTCCAGCAGGTGCAAGGTGATGGTGTGCGCCATGATGTCGCTCATCACGCGCATCACGCAGTACTCGAAGGCCTGCTTGACCTTCGGCCGCGAGTCGAGAAAGGCCGCCCATTCCTTGAGCGGCAGGCGCGCCACGCGCGCCTTGGTGACGCAGACGATGCCGTAAGGCGTCGGCGTGCCCAGCCGCCAGGCGGCATAGCTGGTTTCCATGTCGCGCTCCTCTGCGAAGCGCAGGATCATCTCCTTGCCGTCCTGGTTGCTCACCACGCGTTTCAGGATGCCGTCGATGATGAAGTACTGCTCCATCTCGCGCACGCCCTGGTGCAGCAGGAAGTCGCCCTTGCTGCCGTCGACGATCACCAAGTGGGTCTCGAGCCATGCATGGCATTCCGCGTCGAGGTCCTTCAGCACCTCGTTGCGCTGAAGCTGCAGCCGGATCACGTTGCGTTCGGGGTGGCTCGCGAGCGCCGTCATCGCAGTGCCTGGTTTTCCGGATTCTTGACCGCGGTCAACGTTGGGAGCATGGGGCAGCAATCATAGTCCACGCATGCCGCGCCGATCCACATGCGGCCATACGGAGACATGCAGCATATGAGCAGCGACAACGACACCCCCGCGCTGACCGACGGTTTTCATCTGGTCATCGACGCGCTGAAGCTCAACGGCATCGACACGATCTACGGTCTGCCCGGCATCCCGATCACCGACCTGACCCGCCTGGCCCAAGCCGAAGGCCTGCGGGTGATCTCGTTCCGCCACGAGCAGAACGCCGGCAACGCGGCCGCGGCGGCGGGATTTCTGACCCAGAAGCCGGGCATCTGCCTGACGGTGTCGGCCCCCGGGTTCCTCAATGGCCTCACGGCGTTGGCGAATGCCACGGTGAACTGCTTCCCGATGATCCTCATCAGCGGCTCGAGCGAACGCGAGATCGTCGACCTGCAGCAAGGCGATTACGAGGAGATGGACCAACTGAACGCAGCCAAGCCGTTTTGCAAGGCGGCCTACCGCGTGCTTCACGCGCAGGACATCGGCATCGGTGTCGCGCGTGCGATCCGCACGGCGCTGTCGGGCCGCCCCGGCGGTGTCTATCTCGACCTGCCGGCCAAGCTGTTCTCGCAGACGATGGAGGCGCAGGCCGGCCAGCGTTCGCTGGTGAAGGTGGTCGATCCTGCGCCGCGGCAGCTGCCCGCGCCCGACACCGTGCAGCGCGCGCTCGAACTGCTGAAGGGCGCGAAGCGGCCGCTGATCCTGCTCGGCAAGGGCGCCGCCTATGCCCAGGCCGATGTGGAGATCCGCAACCTGGTCGAACGCAGCGGCATTCCCTATCTGCCGATGTCCATGGCCAAGGGCCTGCTGCCCGATACGCATGCCCAGTCGGCGTCGGCGGCGCGGTCCTATGTGCTGGCGGAGGCGGACGTGGTGATGCTGGTCGGCGCGCGGCTGAACTGGCTGCTGTCGCACGGCAAGGGCAAGACCTGGGGGGCGCCGAAGCGCTTCATCCAGATCGACATCTCGCCCACAGAGATCGACAGCAACGTGCCGATCGAGGCGCCGCTGATCGGCGACATCGGTTCGTGCGTTTCGGCGCTGCTGGCCGGCATCGGCCCCGGCTGGACCAAGCCCTCCGCCGAGTGGACCGGCGCGATCGCCCAGCGCAAGGACAAGAACCTGTCGAAGATGGCCGAGACGTTGTCGCAGGACCCTTCGCCGATGAACTTCCACAGTGCGCTCGGCGCCATCCGCGAAATGGTCAAGGCGCGTCCCGACATCATGGTCGTCAACGAAGGCGCCAACACGCTCGACTTCGCGCGCAGCATCGTGGACATGTACGAGCCGCGCAAGCGGCTGGACTGCGGCACGTGGGGGATCATGGGCATCGGCATGGGCTTCGCCGTCGCCGCGGCAGTGACGACGGGCAAGCCGGTCATCGCGATCGAGGGCGACAGCGCCTTCGGCTTCAGCGGCATGGAAGTCGAGACGATCTGCCGCTACAACCTGCCGGTATGCATCGTCGTGTTCAACAACAACGGCGTCTACAAGGGCACCGACGTCAACCTGGCCAAGGGCACTGATCCGGCGCCCACGGTGTTCGTCAAGGGCGCACGCTACGACCTGCTGATGGAAGCCTTCGGCGGCAAAGGCGTCACTGCGGCGACGCCGCAGGAGCTCAGCCATGCCATGCAGGAGGCGATCGCTTCGGGACGCCCGACGCTGATCAATGCCCTCATCGACGAGACCGCCGGCACGGAGAGCGGCCGCATCACGAACCTGAATCCGCAGAAGGCGGCGACCAAGGCTCAGGCAGCCTGAGAGGACGACCCGCATGGAACAGTTCTTGACGACCGAGTTCCTGGTCGCCGTCGGCCAGATCATCCTGATCGACATCCTGCTCGGCGGCGACAACGCGGTGGTGATCGCGCTGGCATGCCGCAAGCTGCCGCCGCGGCAGCGCAGGCTCGGCATCCTGTGGGGCACCGCCGGCGCGATCCTGCTGCGCGTGGTGCTGATCTTCTTTGCACTGACGCTGCTGGCGGTTCCTTTCCTCAAGCTGGTCGGTGCGGCGCTGCTGCTGTGGATCGGCGTCAAGCTGATGCGCCCGGAGGATGACGATGCCCATGCAGGCCTGCCGGCCAGCGACCGGCTGCTGGCCGCGATCAAGACCGTCATCGTGGCGGACTTCGTGATGAGCCTGGACAACGTGATCGCGATCGCCGGCGCGGCCGAAGGCGCCGGCGGCGACCACAAGATGGCGCTGGTCGTGTTCGGCCTGCTGGTCAGCATTCCGATCATCGTCTGGGGCAGCCAGCTGGTGATCAAGCTGATGGACCGCTTCCCGCTCGTCATCACGTTCGGCGCCGCACTGCTCGGGTGGATCGCCGGCGACATGGCGGTCGGTGACCCGGCCCTGGCGTCGTGGATGGCCAGCGCGCCGCAGTGGCTGCACCACGCCGCCCCGCCCGCGGGCGCAGCCCTGGTGGTGGCCGCCGGCCTGTGGCTGGCGCGCCGCGGTGCGGCCCGCCCCGGCACGCCGGTGCGCGCACCGTGAGCTGTGCCGCGGATTCATCGGATCAGGGTTAACGCGAGTTCTGGTTAATACCTATAGAATTCTCGAATGTCGGTCAAGCCGACCTTTTGGGAGTTCGACATGTTCTCGCTGTATGCCCTCCTTCGCGCGCTCGCCGGTGCCCTCTCTTCGCCTCGTGCGCGTCATGTGCTCCAACGGTTCACGGCTGAAGCCGCGGCCCTGCTTGACGCACTGCTGAGTCCCGGCAAGCTGATCGCGGAAGTCGAGACCATGCGCGCGCTGCAAGCCGAGGCCGATCGCATCGAGGCCGCCCAGCCGGTGCGCGCGGCCGTGCTGCGCCGCGAAGCCGCCCACCTCGGACGGCGTTGAACTGACGCATCCCCGGGCCTCACCGGCCCGGGCCGGATCTTCCCTCCTCCCGCTTCCTTCTCTCCTTCGGCACAGAGGCCGGCGCACCACGCGCCTTCGCTCCGAGCGGTTCCCGCTGAACCGACAGGTGCATCGCCCCCTGCCGTCACCCCACCCAAGCGCTTCCGAAAATCTTGACTGCGGTCAAGAGCGTTTTCGCGACTGCGGCACGACCATCTCTCCACGCAAAAGAGTTCGCCCCGCCGGGGCAGGACCGTCCCGATGGACCTACCAGGAGACATGGACATGACCGAAGCAAGCCCCTCGTTTCTGCGTCGCGCCAGCACGCCTGCGCGCGTCGCATTCACTGCCCTGACCACCGCTGCGCTGGCGGCTGCCGCGCCCGCATGGGGCTGGGAGCCCGCCAAGCCGGTGGAGTTCGTGGTGCCTGCCGGCACCGGCGGCGGTGCCGACCAGATGGCGCGTCTCATCCAGGGAATCATCGTCAAGCACAAGCTGATGAAGGAGTCGATGGTCGTCATCAACAAGTCGGGTGGTGCCGGTGCCGAAGGTTTCCTCGACATCAAGGGCTCCAAAGGCAACCCGCACAAGATCGTCATCACGCTGTCGAACCTGTTCACGACGCCGATGGCCACCGGCGTGCCGTTCCACTGGAAGGACATGACGCCCGTCTCGATGATGGCGCTGGACCAGTTCGTCCTGTGGGTCAACGCACAAAGTCCGTACAAGACCGCCAGCGAATACGTCGCCGCCGTGAAGGCCGCAGGGGCCAGCAAGTTCAAGATGGGCGGCACCGGCTCCAAGCAGGAAGACCAGATCATCACGGTCGGTCTCGAAAAGGCCACCGGTACCAAGTTCATCTACGTGCCGTTCAAGGGCGGCGGCGAGGTTGCGGTGCAACTGGTCGGCAACCACATCAACTCGACGGTGAACAACCCGATCGAGGCCGTGGCCCAGTGGCGCTCGGGAGCGCTGCGTCCGCTGTGCGTGTTCGACACCGACCGCATGCCCTACAGCGCCAAGGTCACCGAAACGCAGTCCTGGGCCGACATCCCCACCTGCAAGGAGTCGGGCGTATCGACCGACTACGTGATGCTGCGCGGCATCTTCATGGCACCCGGCGTCACGCCCGAGCAGCAGGCGTACTACGTCGACCTGATGAAGAAGGTGCGCGAGACGCCCGACTGGAAGGACTACATGGAAAAGGGCGCCTTCAACACGACGTCCCTGACCGGGGCCGAATTCCAGAAGTGGCTGGAAGGCGCCGAGGCCACCCACAAGGCCCTCATGACCGAGGCCGGGTTCATCGTCGCGAACTGAGGCCGCGCGCCTCCTGATCCATTTCCATTTTTTCGTGGAGCCATCCATGTCGAATGAAGATTCGTCGGGTGAAGGGCGGGTGCTCGCCCGCAACAACACCGTGGACGCCGTGGTCGCCGGGCTGCTGGCGGCCCTGGGGGTCGTCGTCATGCTGGAGGCGCGCAGGCTCGGTGCCGGGTGGACCAGCGATGGCCCCGGCGCCGGCTACTTCCCGTTCTACATCGGGCTGCTGCTGTCGATCGGCGGCGCCGGCATCGTGTACCAGTCGCTGCGCGCGAAGTCCGCCGACCGGGGCGCGTTCGTCGACAGCGAGCAGCTGAAGCGGGTGCTGTCGGTGCTGCTGCCATCCATCGGCTACGTCGTCGGCATCCTGCTGGTCGGCCTGTACGTGGCTTCGGCGCTCTTCATTGCCGGGTTCATGGTGTGGCTCGGCAAGTACAGCCTGGCCAAGAGCGCCTTGATCGGCGTGACGGTCAATGCCGTCTTCTTCCTGATGTTCGAGGTCTGGTTCAAGGTGCCGCTCTTCAAGGGCACCTTCGATCCGCTCGCTTTCCTCGGCTACTGAGCCTCTCAGTCGGAGCACCTACATGGAAGAGTTGTCCGCATTGCTGCAGGGTTTCGCCGTCGTGCTGACGCCGACGAACATCCTCGTGATGTTCATCGGCATCACGCTGGGCGTGCTGATCGGCGTGCTGCCCGGCCTGGGCGGTGCCAACGGCGTCGCGATCCTGCTGCCCCTCACCTTCACGATGTCGCCCACCACGGCGATCGTGATGCTGTCGTGCATCTACTGGGGCGCCCTGTTCGGCGGCGCCATCACGTCGGTGCTGTTCAACATCCCGGGCGAGCCCTGGTCGGTGGCGACCACTTTCGACGGCTACCCGATGGCTCAGCGAGGCCAGGCCGGCGCGGCATTGACCGCGGCCTTCACCTCCTCGTTCGTCGGCGCCTTCATCGCGGTGTTGATGATCACTTTTCTCGCGCCGCTGGTGGCCAGGTTCGCGCTGAAGTTCGGCACGCCCGAGTTCTTCGCGGTGTACCTGCTCACCTTCTGCAGTTTCGTCGGCATGGGCAAAGGCTCGCCGTTCAAGGTGCTGGTGTCGATGGCGCTGGGCTTCGCGCTGGCCGTCGTCGGCATGGACACCGTGACGGGTCAGTTGCGCATGACCTTCGGCGTCTCCGAGATGATGCGGGGCTTCGACTTCCTGATCGCGGTGATCGGCCTGTTCGGCATCGGCGAAATCCTGACCACGATGGAAGAAGGCCTGCGCTTCTCGGGCAAGTCGGCCCGCATCAGCCCCAAGGTGGTGTGGGAGACCTGGAAGCAGCTGCCGCGCTACTGGGTCACCTCGCTGCGCAGCTCGGTGGTCGGCATGTGGATGGGCATCACGCCGGGCGGCGCGACGCCGGCCTCCTTCATGAGCTACGGCCTCGCGAAGAAGATGTCGAAGAACGGCGCCAACTTCGGCAAGGGCGACATCGAAGGCGTGGTCGCGCCGGAAACCGCGGCGCATGCCGCCGGCACCAGCGCGCTGCTGCCGATGCTCGCACTCGGCATTCCGGGCTCCCCGACCGCTGCCGTGCTGCTCGGTGGCCTGCTGATCTGGGGCCTGCAGCCGGGCCCGCTGCTATTCACCGAGCAGAAGGACTTCGTCTGGGGCCTGATCGCCAGCATGTACCTCGGCAACATCGCCGGCCTGATCGTCGTGCTGTGCACGGTGCCGCTGTTCGCCTCCATCCTGCGCATCCCGTTCTCGATCATCGCGCCGGTGATCATCGTGATCTGCGCCATCGGCGCCTACACGGTGCACAACGCCATGCTGGACATCGCGCTGATGCTCGGCTTCGGCGTCATCGGCTATGTGTTCAAGAAGCTCGACTACCCGCTCGCGCCGCTGGTGCTGGCGCTGGTGCTCGGCGACAAGGCCGAGGACTCGTTCCGCCAGGCCATGCTGGTGTCCCAGGGCGACGTCGGCGTGATGTGGTCCAACCCGCTGGTCGGCTCGATCACGACGCTGGCACTCGTGATGCTGTTCTGGCCGCTGATCTCACGCGCCCTGGCGACGCTGCGCGGCCCCCGGGACGACAAACCCGGGCTGGCCGGCGAGCAGGCCGCCAAGTGACATTTTTATCTTCCCCTCCTCCATCGATACGACACAAGTGAAGGAAGCATGACCATGAACAAACCCCTCGACGGCATTCGCATCATCGATTTCACGCACGTACAGGCAGGGCCTGCGTGCACGCAGCTGCTGGCATGGTTCGGCGCCGACGTGATCAAGGTCGAGCGCCCCGGCTCCGGCGACGTCACGCGCAACCAGCTGCGCGACATTCCCGACGCCGATGCGCTGTACTTCACGATGTTGAACAGCAACAAGCGTTCGCTGACGCTGGACACCAAGACCGCGGACGGCAAGGAGGTGCTCGAGAAGCTGATCCGGCGCTCCGACGTGATGGTGGAGAACTTCGGGCCCGGCGCACTGGACCGCATGGGTTTCACCTGGGAGCGCATCCTGGAGCTGAACCCCAAGATGATCCTGGCCTCTGTCAAGGGCTTCAGCGACGGGCACCACTACTCGGACCTGAAGGTGTACGAGAACGTGGCGCAGTGCGCCGGCGGCGCCGCCTCCACCACCGGTTTCTGGGACGGCCCGCCGACGGTCAGCGCCGCAGCGCTGGGCGACAGCAACACCGGCATGCACCTGGCGATCGGCATCCTGACCGCGCTGCGCGGCCGCGACCAGACCGGCAAGGGCCAGAAGGTGGCCGTGTCGATGCAGGACGCGGTGCTCAACCTGTGCCGCGTCAAGCTGCGCGACCAGCAGCGGCTGGACCGCGTCGGCTACCTCGAGGAGTATCCGCAGTACCCGCACGGCAGCTTCACCGACGTGGTGCCTCGCGGTGGCAACGCCGGCGGTGGCGGGCAGCCCGGCTGGGTGCTCAAGTGCAAGGGATGGGAGACCGACCCCAATGCCTACATCTACTTCACGATCCAGGGCCATGCCTGGGAGCCGATCTGCGACGCCATCGGCAAGCCCGAGTGGAAGACCGACTCCGCCTACACGACGGCCAAGGCGCGTCAACCGCACATCACGCAGATCTTCGACACCATCGAGGCCTGGCTGGCCGACAAGACCAAGTACGAGGCCGTCGACATCCTGCGCAAGTTCGACATCCCCTGCTCACCGGTGCTGTCGATGAAGGAGCTTGCCAACGACCCGTCGCTGCGCAAGAGCGGCACCATCGTCGAGGTCGAGCACAAGCAGCGCGGCACCTATCTCACGGTCGGGAGCCCGATCAAGTTCTCCGACCTCAAGCCGGAGGTCACCGGCTCGCCGCTGCTCGGCGAACACACCGACCAGGTGTTGGCCGAACTGGGCTACAGCGCGGACCAGATCGCCACCATGCACGCCGTCGGCGTGGTCTGAGGAGGCACCGCCATGGCGAGCATCGACTACGAGAAGCTGGTGCAGGCCATCGGCGACGCGGTGGTTGTCGTCGATGTCAGCGGGGTGATCGTGACGTGGAATGCAGCGGCCACGCGCATCTTCGGCTACACCGAGGCCGAAGCGCTGGGCCGCTCGCTCGACCTGATCATCCCCGAGCGGCAGCGCGACCGCCACTGGGAGGGCTACATGAAGACGGTCAGCAGCGGCACCACGCGCTACGGCAGCAGCGTGCTGCGCGTGCCGGCGCTGCACCGCGACGGCGCCGCGCTGTCTATCGCCTTCACCGTCGCGCTGCTGTACAAGGACAGCGGCCAGGTCGACGCCATTGCGGCTGTCATCCGCGATGAAACGACCCGCTTCGCCGAGGAGCGGGCCCTGCGCAAACGCCTGACGGAGCTGGAAACGAAGCTGGCCGTCGGTGCGTCGACGCCCTGAACTTCCGGGAGACCCCGAATGAGCAAGGCCCTGGCAGACGTTCGCGTGCTGGACTTCACTCACGTGCAATCCGGACCGACGTGCACCCAGCTGCTCGCCTGGTTCGGCGCCGACGTGATCAAGGTCGAGCGGCCCGGAGAAGGCGACGCAACGCGCGGTCAACTGCGCGACATCCCTGGCGTGGATAGCCTCTACTTCACGATGCTGAACCACAACAAGCGCTCGGTCACGCTGAACGCCAAGACCGCCAAGGGCAAGCAGGTGCTCGACTCATTGATCGCGCACTGCGACGTGCTGGTCGAGAACTTCGCCCCCGGTGCGATGGAGCGCATGGGCCTGACCTGGGCGCACATCCAGAAGGTGAACCCGCGCATGATCGTGGCGTCGGTGAAGGGCTTCGGCCCTGGGCAGTACGAGCACTGCAAGGTCTATGAAAACGTCGCGCAGTGCGCCGGCGGTGCCGCTTCGACGACCGGCTTCGATGACGGCCCGCCGGTGGTCAGCGGCGCGCAGATCGGCGACAGCGGCACCGGGCTGCATCTGGCGCTCGGCATCGTCACCGCGCTGTACCAGCGCGAGCGCACCGGTCGCGGCCAGCAGGTCCTTGCGCCGATGCAGGACGCGGTGCTCAACCTGTGCCGCGTGAAGCTGCGCGACCAACAACGCCTGGAGCGCACCGGCACGCTGCACGAGTACCCGCAGTACCCCGACGGCCGCTTCGGCGAGGCAGTGCCGCGCGCAGGCAATGCGTCGGGCGGCGGCCAGCCGGGCAGCATCCTGCGCTGCAAGGGTTGGGAAACCGATCCCAACGCCTACATCTACTTCATCACGCAAGCTGCGGTGTGGCCGGCCGTCTGCCAGGTGATCGGCGAGGAGGGCTGGATCGCCGACGAGGCCTACGCCACCCCGCAGGCTCGCCTGCTGCACCTGAAACCGATCTTCGCGCGCATCGAGCAGTGGACGATGAGCAAGACCAAGTACGAGGCGATGGAGATCCTGAACCGGTACGACATCCCGTGCGGGCCCATTCTCTCGATGAAGGAGATCGCCCAGGACCCGGGTCTGCGCAAGACCGGCACCGTGGTGGAGGTCGACCACCCGACGCGCGGCCGGCACCTGACGGTGGGCAACCCCATCAAGCTGTCGGACAGCCCGACCGAGGTGACCCGCGCGCCGCTGCTCGGCGAACACACCGACGAGGTGCTGGCCGAACTGGGCTACAGCGCCGGCGACCTCGAATTGCTGCGCAGCGAGGGCGCCATCTGACGCGACACCATCAACGACAGCGAATGCTCTGGATAAAAACGTTTGACTGTCATTGATCGTGTCTCCTGCCTAGAGTCTCCGTACCGCAACGCCACATCGGACCACAGGAGAAAAGCTCATGGCAAACGATCTCGAACGCGATGCCTACAACGCCGCTTTCTATGAACTGGGCCTGCGCTGGCACTGGGACGACGAGACCTACGCCGGCCTGCTGCGCCACAGCGAGCACCCAGAAACCCGCATCCGGCATTACCTCGAAACGCGTCAGCCGCACCTGTTGAAGGCCTACGACGCAGCCTTCCTGGTCGACGTGATCCAGCAACGCGCTGCACAACACAAGCCTTGCACTGCGCACCGCTTCGACTGGGCGCAGGCCGTGGGCACCGAACTCGGCGCCTGAAAGCATCCCGATGTCCATCCTCGTCGACAAGCACACGCGCGTGATCACGCAGGGAGCGACCGGCCAGGCCGGGCAGCGCTACACGGCGACCTGTCGCGCGTACGGCAACGGCCGGCGCTGCTACGTCGCGGGGGTGAACCCGAACAAGGCCGGCCAGTCGCTCGACGGCCTGCCCATCTTCGGCAGCGTCGCGGAGGCACGCGCGGCGACCGGCGCGACGGTCTCGGTGGTCTACGTGCCGCCTGCCTGCGCGGCCGCTGCCATCGAGGAAGCGGTCGACGCCGACATGGCACTCGTGATCTGCGCCACCGACGGCCTCCAGGCCGACGACATGCAGCGCGTGCGCCGTCGTGTGCAGGACAGCCGCACCCTGCTGCTGGGGCCCCAATGTCCGGGGGTGATCACACCCGAGCAGATCGCGGTCGGCCCCTTGCGGGAGCACGGGTTCCGGCCCGGCCGCATCGGCATCGTCTCGCGCCATTTCGCGCTGCAGGTTCAGGCCGCCGAGCAGCTCGCCCCCTACGGACTCGGGCAGTCGACCCTGGTGGGCATCGGCCAGGATCCGACGGGCGGTCTGCCAGAGATCGACGTGCTCAGACTTTTCAACGACGATCCCGCGACCGACGCGGTGCTGATGCTCGAAGACATCGGTGCAGACCCCGACGGCCGCTGTGCCCGCTGGATTGCGGAGCACATGGACAAACCGGTGTTCGCTTTCGCAAGCCGCCCTGAACCGGACGTGCTGAAGAGGATGCGCGACAACGGCATCGACGTCACCTGCGACCCCGCCGCGATCGGCGAGCTGGTCGCTTCCCGGGTCCAGCCGCAATGGCTGCCCTTCGACTGACTTCACAGGAAGGCACGATGCAACAACGCTGGATGCGCTATTCGCTCGAGGGCCTCATCGGCTTCGGCACCCTCGAAGGCGACCGGGTGCACGAGCATCGCGGCGAGTTGTTCGGCGAGCACGAACCCACCGGCCGCGTCTTCGCGCTGGCCGACGCCCAGGTGCTGATGCCCACGCAACCCAGCAAGGTGGTGGCGATGTGGAACAACTTCGGCGAGCTGCGCACGAAGCTCAAGCTCGCACTGCCTGAAGAGCCGCTCTACCTGCTGAAGGCGCCCAACAGCTGGGCCGCGCATGGCGACCCCATCCGTGAGCCGCGCACCCCCGCGAAAGTGGTGTTCGAAGGCGAACTCGGCATCGTGATCGGCAAGCGCTGCAGTGCCGTGCCCGAAGACCAGGCGCTGGCGCATGTGTTCGGCTACACCTGCGGCAACGACGTGACGGTGGCCGACATCCTGTTTCGCGATGCCTCGTTCGCGCAATGGACACGCGCCAAGGGGCTGGACACCTTCTGCCCGCTGGGCCCGGTGGTGGCCACCGGGCTCGATCCGGACACGCTGCGGGTGAAGACGCTGCTCGACGGCCAGGTGCGCCAGGACTATCCGATCAGCGACATGACGTTCCCGGTGCAGCGCCTCGTCAGTCTGATCTCCTTCGACATGACCCTGCTTCCCGGCGACGTGATCCTGTGCGGCACGTCGGTCGGCGTCGGCTCGATGAGGCCGGGTAGCGTCGTCGAGGTCGAGATCGACGGCATCGGCCGGCTGGCCAACCGCTACGGCGCGCCCGGTGACAGGCCCTAGGCCGCAGGATTTCAACTCCAGGAGCTCTCCATGAAGATCGCGATCATCGGCGCCGGGGCCATCGGCGGCCTCGTCGGCGCCCGGCTCGCGCTGGCCGGCGAAGAAGTCACGTTCGTCGTGCGTGGCCACAACCTCGCCGCGATCGGTGCGCGCGGCATGCGGCTGCTGACGGCAGGCGGCGACGAACTCATCGCATCGAACGTGCACGCGACCGACCGCTACGAGTCGATCGGCCCGCAGGACGCGGTGATCCTGGCGACCAAGGCGCATCAGGTGGAGGCGGTGGTCGACCAGCTGCCCTTGCTGCTCGGGCCGCACACCACGGTCGTGACGATGCAGAACGGCATTCCGTACTGGTACTTCCAGCGTCATGGCGGCCCTTACGAGGGCACGCGAGTGACCAGTGTCGACCCCCACGGGAAAGTGGCAGCGGGCATCCCGGCCGGGCGCGTCGTCGGCTGCGTCGTCTATCCGGCATCCGAGCTGGTGGCCCCCGGTGTGGTCCGCCATATCGAAGGCGACCGTCTGCCGCTGGGGGAACTCGACGGCACCTCGACCGAGCGGGTGCGCGACCTGTCGGCCTGCCTCGAGCACGCCGGCTTCAAGGCGCCGGTGCTCGACAACATCCGCGCCGAGATCTGGCTCAAGTTGTGGGGCAACCTGACCTTCAACCCGGTCAGCAGCCTGTCGCACTCGACGCTGGTCGACATCTGCCAGTACCCGCTGACGCGCGACCTGGCCGCCGCCATGATGCGCGAGGCGCAAGCGGTAGCGCACAAGCTCGACATCACATTTCGCGTGCCGCTGGAAAAGCGCATCGCCGGCGCCGAGAAGGTGGGCAAGCACAAGACCTCGATGCTGCAGGACGTGGAGGCCGGCCGTGAGCCGGAGATCGACGCGCTGGTCGGCTCGGTCGTCGAACTGGCCCGACTGACCGACACGCCGACGCCCCACATCGACACCGTCTATGCGCTGGTCAAGCTGCTCGCCCGCACCATGAGCGACCGGCGTGCCCACGTGCGGCTGCTCGAGACCGACCGGCTGGCGGCATGAAGCAGCGCCGGCACCCGTGAGGCACGCGACCCATCGCCAACTGAAGGTTTTCGAGTCGGTGGCCCGGCTGCTGAGCTTCTCGCGCGCCGCCGAAGAGCTGCACCTCACGCAGCCGGCCGTTTCGACGCAAGTCCGCAAGCTCGAAGAGCATGCGGGCAACCGCCTGTTCGAACAGTTCGGCAAGAAGATCTACCTGACGCCCGCGGGGGCGGAGCTGCTGCAGATCAGCCGCGCGATCATCCAGCAGTTCGAGGCCGCCGAGATCGCGATGACGCAGTTCAAGGGCATATCGGGAGGCCGGCTCAACGTCGGCGTCATCAGCGCCGGCGACTACTTCTTTCCGCGTCTGCTGGTCGAGTTCGTCGGGCGCCACAGCGGTGTCACGCTCAACTTCAGCGTGCACAACCGCGAAGGCCTGCTGACCCACATCGTCGAGAACCTCATCGACCTGGCGATCATGGTGCGGCCGCCCACCGAGCTCGACACGGTGAGCCAGCCCTTCGCGCCGCACCCCTATGTGATCGTCGCACCGCCGTCGCACCCGCTGGTCGGCCGGCGCGAGATCCCGCAAGGCGAGGTGATGCGTGAACCGTTCCTCGTGCGTGAGCGCGGCTCCGACACCTGGAAGTCGATGCAGGAGGGCTTCGGTGGCGACCTGTCGGGCATCAACATCGCGATGGAGATCCGTAGCACCGAGACGATCAAGCAGGCGGTGATGGCCGGCATGGGACTCGGCTTCCTGTCCGCCCACACCGTCAGCCGTGAACTGCAGGCGGGCAGCCTGCACGTGCTCGACGTACACGGTCTGCCGTTGATGTTGCACTGGTATGTCGTGCACCGGCGCACCAAGCGGCTGCCGCCGGTGGCGCAGGCGTTCAAGGACTTCCTGCTCGGCGACGCAGCAACGCTGATCGAACGCATCGTTCCGGCACCGATGCCGCAACGATGACGGCGGCAACGATCACACCGCGCGCTGACCCACCTCGAAGTTGGCGAGCTGTTCGAGCGCACGCAGCATCGCCGAATGATCCCAGCCCTTGCCGCCGTGCGCGGCGCAGGCATTGAACAGCTCTTGCGCGGTGGCGGTGTTGGGCAGCGACAGGCCCAGCGCGCGTGCGCTGCCCAGCGCCAGGTTCAGGTCCTTCTGGTGCAGCTCGATGCGAAAACCGGGCTCGAAGGTGCGCTTGACCATGCGCTCGCCGTGCACTTCGAGCACCTTCGACGATGCAAAGCCGCCCATCAGCGCCTGGCGCACCTTGGCCGGGTCGGCACCGGCGCGCGCGGCGAACAGCAGTGCCTCGGCCACGGCCTCGATGTTCAGCGCCACGATGATCTGGTTGGCGACCTTGGCCGTCTGCCCGTCGCCGACGCCGCCGACGCGCGTGATGTTCTTGCCCATCAGCTCGAACAATGGCCGCACCCTCTCGAAGGTGCCGGCGTCGCCGCCGACCATGATGGACAGGGTCGCGTTTTTCGCGCCGACCTCGCCCCCGGACACCGGAGCGTCGAGGTATTCGCAACCGATCTCGCGGATGCGTCGTGCGTAGTCCTTGGTTGCGATGGGCGAGATCGAACTCATGTCGACGACGATCTTGCCCTTGGAAAGCCCGGCCGCCACACCCTCGTCGGAAAACAGCGCCTTCTCGACATCGGGCGTGTCGGGCACCATCAGGAACACGATGTCGGCCCGCTCTGCCACACCGCGCCCGCTGAGACATTGCGTGGCGCGGCTGCCGGCGATCGTGTCGGGCATCTTGCCGAGCGTGTGCACGAACAGCTGATGGCCGGCGTGGATGAGGTGGCCTGCCATCGGCGTGCCCATGGTGCCCAGGCCAATGAAGCCCAGCTTGAAGGGATGATCGGTCATCGGGTTGTTTCCTCGTCGGGTCGAAGATGGGGTCACGCGATCAGGCGCTGGCGCCAGGCCAGGCCGGCCTCGGTGCCCGCCGCGGGCTTGTATTCGCAGCCGATCCAGCCGGTGTAGCCGAGACGGTCGATATGCCGCAACAGAAAGGCGTAGTCGATTTCGCCGGTGCCCGGCTCGTTGCGCCCAGGGTTGTCGGCCAGCTGGATGTGACCGATGCGTGCCAGGTGCTTCTCGATCGTCGCTGCCAGCTCGCCCTCCATGCGCTGCGCGTGGTAGATGTCGTATTGCAGATGGACGTTGTCGGCCCCGACTTCGTCGAGCAGCGCCAGCGCTTGTGCGGTGCGGCTGACGTAGAAGCCTTGGATGTCGAAGGTATTGATCGGTTCGAGCAGCAGGTCCAGCCCTGCGCGCCGCAGTTTGGTCGCCGCATGGCGCAGGTTGTCGACCAGCGTCGCACGCAGCACCGCCTCGTTCGTTCCATCGGGCGCCTTGCCGGCAAGGCAGTTCAAGCGTGGCACGCCCAGCCGCAGCGCGTAGTCGATCGCCTGGTCGACGCCGGCGCGGAACTCGCTCATTCGGTCGGGCAGGCAGGCAATGCCGCGCTCGCCTCGATCCCAATCGCCGGCCGGCAGGTTGTGCAGCACCAGTTCCAGCCCGTGGTCGTCCAGGCGCCGCCGGATCTCCTGCATCTCGTAGGCATACGGGAACAAGAACTCCACCGCCTTGAAACCGGCCCTGGCGGCACGCTCGAAACGGTCGAGGAACGGCACCTCGTTGAACAGCATCGTCAGGTTGGCAGCAAAGCGCGGCATGGCGTGTCCTTTTTTTTCTTCAGTCCAGCAGTCCGGCCAGCTCCAGGCCCTTGACGCCCGCCGGATGGCGGCAGTCGATGTCCTCGAACTCGACCACCTGGTCGATCTCGGTCCCCATCGAGATGTTCGTGACCTTCTCCAGGATCACTTCCACCACCACCGGCACGCTGTGCGTGCGTGCCAGCGCCTGCGCGTCTCGCAGAGCCACCTGCAACTTGGCAGGATCGGTGACACGCAATGCCTTGCAGCCCAGGCCTTCGATGACCTTGGCGTGGTCGACGCCATAGTTGCGCAGCACGTCGTCTTCGACGTTCTGGTTCTCGAAGGCCAGTTGCACGCAGTAGTCCATGTCGAAATTTCGCTGGGCCTGCCGGATCAGCCCGAGGTAGCTGTTGTTGACCAGCACCTGCACGTAGGGCAGCCGGAACTGTGCACCGACGGCGAGCTCCTCGACCAGGAACTGGAAGTCGTAGTCGCCCGACAGGCCGACCACGGTGCGTGTCGGATCCGCCGCCACCACACCCAGCGCCGCCGGGATGGTCCAGCCCAGGGGGCCGGCCTGGCCGCAGTTGATCCACTGCCGTGGGCCGTACACATGCAGAAACTGGGCTCCAGCGATCTGCGACAAGCCGATGGTGGAGACATACACCGTGTCGCGCGGGAACGCCGAGTTCATCTCTTCGTACACCCGCTGCGGCTTGATCGGTACGTTGTCGAACTGCGTCCTGCGGTGCATCAGCCGCTTGCGCTCGGCGCAGCGCTCGGCCCAGTCGCCGTATTCGGCCAGCCGGCCCTGGCCGCGACGCTCGCGGGCGACCTGCACGAACAGTTCGAGCGCGGCCTTGGCATCGGAGACGATGCCGTAGTCGGGCATGAAGACGCGCCCGATCTGCGTCGGCTCGATGTCCACATGCACGAAGCGCCGGCCGCGCGTGTAGGTCTCGACCGAGCCGGTGTGGCGGTTGGCCCAGCGGTTGCCGATGCCGAGCACGAAGTCGCTCGCCAGCATGGTGGCGTTGCCGTAGCGGTGCGAGGTCTGCAGGCCGCACATGCCGGCCATCAGGCGGTGATCGTCCGGGATCGTGCCCCAGCCCATCAGCGTGGGAATCACCGGCACGCCGGTCAGTTCGGCGAACTCGACCAGCAGATCGGATGCATCGGCGTTGACGATGCCGCCGCCGGCGACGATCAACGGCTTGGTCGCTGCGGCCAGCATGTCCATCGCCTTCTCGACCTGACGGCGCGTGGCGGCCGGCTTGTACACCGCGAGCGGTTCGTAGGTGTCGATGTCGAATTCGATCTCGGCCATCTGCACGTCGACCGGCAGGTCGATCAGCACCGGGCCCGGGCGGCCCGAGCGCAT
The DNA here is from genome assembly GCF_023721835.1 of Caldimonas mangrovi. Taxonomy (GTDB): domain Bacteria; phylum Pseudomonadota; class Gammaproteobacteria; order Burkholderiales; family Burkholderiaceae_C; genus Caldimonas; species Caldimonas mangrovi. The sequence continues at coordinate 55,133 of NZ_JAMKFE010000015.1, forward strand.
CAGATGGAAGGCCTGCTGGAACGCACGAGGCACCTGCGCCGGCTCGCGCACCGTCACGGCCCACTTGGTGACCGGCTTGGCGATCGATTCGATGTCGACGGCCTGGAAGTCCTCCTTGTACAGCCGAGCACGCGGTGCCTGGCCGGTGATGCACAGGATGGGGATCGAGTCCGCCCACGCCGAATACAGCCCGGTGATCATGTCGGTGCCGGCCGGCCCCGAAGTGCCGATGCACACGCCGATGTTGCCGGCCTTGGCGCGCGTGTAGCCTTCGGCCATGTGTGAAGCGCCCTCGACGTGGCGAGCCAAAACGTGCGCAATCGACTGGCGTTCTCGCAGTTGCGCATACAGCGGGTTGATGGCCGCGCCCGGCACGCCGAACGCATGGGTGACGCCTTCTTTCTCCATCACCAGCACCGCCGCCATCGCGGCCTTCATCTTCGCCATCTCGACCTCCTTGCGGATGAGTAGCAACAGGCGGCATCGTCGGCGCGAGGCCCGGCGATCGTCGTTGACCACGGTCAAGATTCGAAAAATGGAAGCGCTGCGCAGTGCAGCACGAAGGGGTCGGTGCAGCCCCGCTCGTGCAGTGCCGGGCCAGCGCAGCGTCCCTCGGATCCCCCTGCCGGAATGACGACGCGCTTTGACGCAGGATGTCCGCAGACGTTGTACTAGGATGCTCCAGGTTCATGCGGATCTGCCTGATCCGCCAAGCCACGAAGCACCGATGAAACAGCCTTCCGACGGCGCGCCACCCGCGGCATCGGCCGAGCCCTTGTCCGCCGAGCCGAGCCGCGCCGCGAGCGTGTCATTGCGTTGTTCACCGCGGTCATGCTGCCGATGTTCCTCGCCGCGGTCGACCAGACGCTGCTGGCAACCGCGACCCCCGCGATCGCAGCTGAGCTGGGCGGACTGAGCGGTACCTCGTGGATCGCGGTCGCCTACCTGCTGTCTGCCACGGTGATGGCGCCGCTGTACGGTCGGCTCGGCGACCGACTGGGCCGCCGCAACCTGCTGCACGTCGCGCTGGTGGTGTTCGCCGCCGGCACGCTGCTGTGCGAGGCGGCACCCAGCATGTCGCTGCTGATCGGTGCGCGCGCGGTGCAGGGATTGGGCGGCGGCGGCCTCATGGTGCTGTCGCAGGCCCTGATCGGCGAGCTGGTCGAGCCACGCGAGCGTCCGCGTTATCAGGGCTACTTCTCGCTGGTCTTCACGGCGTCGAGCGTTGGCGGCCCCGTCGTCGGTGGGCTGGTCATCGACCACGTCAGCTGGCGGTGGCTGTTCCTCGGCAGTCTCCCGTTGTCGATGCTCGCGTACTGGCGCGTCTCGCGGCTGCCCGTCCCCGATGTGGCACCGACGCGCGGGGCACCGCCCGATCCGCTGGGCGTGCTGCTGTTCGCCGTCACGGCCGTCGGCGCCTTGTCATGGCTGAGCATGGTCGGACATCAGCTGCCGATGCGCTCGCCCGCAGGCTGCGCACTCGCCGGGTTTGCCGCGCTCTACGGCTGCCTGCTGTGGCGCCAGCAGCGACGCCACCCCCACCCGTTCCTGCCACTGGACATCCTGCGCCTGCCGTCGATGGGATGGGTGTCCGCGTCAGTCTTGTTCTTCGCGAGCACGCTGTTCGCGCTGGTCTTCCTGCTGCCGATCTACCAGCAGATCGGCCATGGTGCTTCAGCCTCGGCGTCCGGCATGCAGATGCTGCCGCTGACGGTCGGCGTGGTTCTCGGGTCGTGGCTGAACGGACACCTCACGGTTCGTTCCGGCAGGACCGGCCACCTTCCCGCGCGGGGCTTGGGCGCATGCGCCATGGCTCTGCTCGTGCTCGCACTCGCCCCGCCCTTGCCCTGGCTGACACTGCTCGCGGCAGCCTGCTGCGGTCTGGGCCTGGGCTTCGTGATGCCGAATGCCCAGCTGTGGACCCAGCTCGCTGCAGGGCGTCGGCAGCTGGGTGCGGCGGCAGCGCTGATCTCGCTGACGCGGTCGTCCCGCGCCTCGTTCGGCACGGCGGCTTTCGCGGGCCTCGCATTCGCGCTGCTGCATCTTGAGCCGGGTGCGAGCCGCGCTGCCATGCCCGTGGGCCTGACACAACTGGCACCCGCCGAAGTGGCACGGGCCTTCCGCCTCGTGTTCCTGTCGCTCGCCCTGTTCGCCGGCCTCGGTGCCTGGGCAGCGACGCGCATTCCCGTCATCGAGCTGTCGGCGTCTCGTGAAGGCGAGGCGGCATGAGTCCAGGCGGCGACGCCTGCCCCGCCCCCGCGGGAGTGGCTGCGAGCACAAGCTGCCTGGGTCATGACAACTCCTCGATCGCGAACGTCATGCCCGGAAAGCGGCAATCCGGTCGGCGTCCGCGCGGCCGCGAGAAAGCGGACCGGCACAGGCCGCGAGCGCCTGCGCCGGTCGACAACGGCGACCGCTATACGCGCGTGTTCATGGCGTGCCGGTCAACGCGCCTTCGCACGACACGTTGCCCGCCCTGCCAGGCTCCCATCGGACGTTCGCCACCGACAGCTCGAAGCTGCCGGAGCTGTACACCAGCAAAGGCGTGTTGATGCCCGAGAAGTCGGTGCCGCGGTCGGCGAAGCACTGCAGCGGGACGGCAAGCTCGGTCCAGCCATTGACCGGCATCGCGTTCATCGCCGAGGTCACGTCGATCTCGCCGATGCATGGGTAGCCGCAGTCCACGCGCAGCTTCACCGCGTCGGTCGGCGCGGTGCTGACCCGGGCCTCGAAGACCAGCGCACCACCGGCATTCAGGTAAGGCAGCAGATCGACCTTGTCGTTCTCGTTCTGGCTTTGCAGATAGAGCTGGCCCATCGCGTTGTTCCAGCGCGCACGGATCGCAGCCCACTGGCGGCCGCCTTCGTCGTCGACCGGCGTCGCGGTGATCTCGCCTTGCGGCGGCTCGGTGCTGCTCGCGGTCGACAACGCAACGACATTGCTCCAACTCGACGGCGCACCGATGCGCACGGCCCAGCCGGGCTCGACCGCGCCGCCGCTGAAGAAGCCGATCGGCTCGGTGGCCGAGCCCCCGCCGCCGCCCGGCGGTTGGCCGCAGCCCTGGCTGATGCTGGTCTCGTCGTATTGGGGTTGCGCAGCGCCCGGCTGCGCATAGCTGAGCCCGTAGCCGTAGGGGTACAGCGGATCGTAGCCTTCCTGTCCGCGGTTCAATGCCACCTGGCAGGCCGAGCGCGGCCACGAGTACGACAGCTTGCCACTGAAGTCGTGGTCGACGCTGCCGTCGGCCTTGCGAAACAGCACGTCGGTGAGGCCGTCGCCTTCGGTGCCCGGCAGCCAGGCGGCGACAAAGGCGTCGGAGCGATTGATCTCGCGGTTGGCGTGCAGCGGACGGCCCGAGTACATCACCGTGACGATCTTTTTGACGCCCTTGGCCTTCAACGCGTCGATCAGCGCCAGGTCTTCCGGGCGCCAGCGCGCGTGCTCCAGCGTCTTGTTCGGCCCGATGTCGCCGATGCCTTCGGCGTATGGTGTTTCGCCGATGACCACCAGCGCCACGTCATGTTCGGGCGTGGCCAGGTCGGCGCCGGCGCTGGTGTCGAGTTCGGCGTTCGGCGCGATCTGCTGCACCGCCTGCCACAGCGTGCGGCCCCCGCCGTAGTCGGCATTGACGTTGTCGGTGCCTTGCCAGGTGAGCGTCCACCCGCCGGTCTGGTTGGCCAGGCTGTCGGCGCTCTTGCCGGCGACCAGGATCTTCGCGTCGCGCGCCAGCGGCAGCACCCCGTCGTTGTTCTTCAGCAGCACCAGCGACTTGCGCACCGCTTCGCGCGCCACCGCACGGTGTTCAGCGCTGCCGACCTCGCGCGAGGCCAGCCGCTCGGACGGCTTGGGCTTGTCGAACAGGCCGGCGCGCAGCTTGACGCGCAGGATGCGGCGCACGGCATCGTCGATGCGCGCCATCGGGATCTCGCCGGCCTCGACACTCGCGATCGTGTTGGTGATGAACGCGAGCCAGTCGTCGCGGTACGGCACCATCACCATGTCGATGCCGGCGTTGATCGCGTGCGCGCAGTCGGCGTTGGTGCAGTCGACGGTCGAGTCGCTGTTGGCTTGGTTGACCTGGCCAATGCCGTTCCAGTCCGACACGACGAAGCCGTCGAAGCCCATCTTGGTCTTCAGCACGTCGGTCAGCAGGTATTTGTGGCCATGCATCTTGTCGGCGCGTGCCGCATCGCCTTGCGCCGCGTCCTGCCAGCTGCTGAACGACGCCATCACTGTCTGCGCACCGGCCTGCAGCGCCGTGAAGTAGCCGCGGCCGTGCATGTTGATCAGCTCGCGTTCGTCGACGCGGGTCACCCCCTGGTCCTTGCCATCGATGGTGCCGCCGTCACCGATGTAGTGCTTCGCGGTCGCCACCACTTTCTCGTTCGCCTGCACATCGTCGGCCAGTGCGCCTTGCAACCCGCGCACGATCTCGCCGGCGTAGGACTGCACCAGCAGCGGGTCCTCGGCAAAGCCCTCGTACGTGCGGCCCCAGCGGTCGTCGCGCACGACGGCCAGCGTCGGGCCGAACGCCCAGTCGATGCCGGTGCGGGCCACCTCGCGTGCGGTGACCTCGCCGATGCGGCGCATCAGGTCGGGGTCGCGTGCCGCGCCCAGGCCGATGTTGTGCGGGAACATCGTCGCGCCGCGCACATTGTTGTGCCCGTGCACCGCGTCCGTGCCCCAGATCAGCGGGATCGGGTTGGCATTGGCCGGGTCGACCGATGCCTCCCACAGCGAGTCGGCCAGTGCCAGCCAGTCGTCGACCGCCGCGGCCTTGTTCTGGCCCGGGAACGAGCCGCCACCGTTGAGCACCGAGCCGATGTGGTACTGGCGGATGTCGTCGGGCGTGACACCCTGGATCTCGACCTGTGTCATCTGGCCGACCTTCTCGGCCAGCGACAGCTTGGCGAGCAGCGCCTCCACTTCGGCTTCGAGCGCCGCATCGGTCGCGATCGCGCTGCGCAGCTGCGGCCAGTCCCTCAGTTCGGTGGTGGGGATGCGGTCATCCGGCGGGTCGTCGGAACCGCCTCCGCCGCAGGCCACCAGGCCCGCCGCGACCAAGGATGCAAAAGTGCAGGCAAAGGCCAGCCTGCGCCTCGCCCGATGGCGTGCGTTCATGTCGTCTCCTCAGGTGTTGGTTGAAGACGCAGGACCGTCTGCGGGCCCTGCTGGAACGCACGATAGCGAGACGTGAAATCGATTTCAATAAGCTTTCATTAATTTATTTGAAAGATCTTGTAATCAAATTCAAGGTCAGCCTTGTAGCGGTCGCAGTGCCTGGCCGAGCCGCTCGGTCAGGTACAGGCTGGCTTCGGCGCCGTGCATGCCCATGAGCCGCGCGGCTTCGTCGGCATCGCCGCGCGCGATCGCATCGGCGATGTGTTCGTGGTCGTCCCACGCCACCTCGCGCAGCCACGAAGCCTGCAGCGCCGCACCCATGGCACGCCGGATGTGGTGCCAGTGCACGTGAGCGCTCTGCCACAGCAGTGCGTTGCGCGCCGCCGCATAGACCGCGTTGTGGAACGAGGTGTCGGCTTCGATCATCGCGCGCACGCTCTTGCCGGTGGCGGCCTTGCGGCCGCGCTCGAGGATCTTGGGATCGATGCGTGCGCGATGCTGGCTGGCCAGCCGCGCCGCCAGCGCGTCGAGGGCGCTGCGTACTTCATAGATCTGGGCGATCTCGCCGGGGTCGAGCGGCGCGACGATGAGGCCGCGGCCCACAGCGTCGAGCAGGAAGCGGTCCTTCTTCAGCAACCGCATCGCCTGCACCACGGGCTGGCGCGATACCGCGAGCCGCTGTGCCAGCTCTTCCTGGTTCAGCCGGGTGCCGGGCGGCAGCGAACCTTCACTGATCGCGTCGAGCAGCGCGTGGTACACCTTCTCGACCAGGTCGGGAGCCGATTCGAGTTTTTGCAGGCGGTCGGGCATGGCGGGATTTTGCACGGTGTATACGGAATTCAAAGTGCGCACGAACCGTCAGCCCTGCTCGAACCCGATGCGAGCCGCAACCTCGACCTGCGCTGATGTACCTGCCTGGCCGGCTTGCACGACAAGGCCCTCGCCCGCTGCGACAGCGGAACCCGTCAGCGCCATGATGTTCGCCTGATGCGTGACCCACACCTCGAAGCGGCCCGGTTCCAGCCGCCGCAATGCTTGCGCCATGCGCTCACGTCGACGCGGCGCCTCGCCACGGTTGCCGAACAGGGAATCGAGCACGGGCCAGGGCTGGTGGTGGCCGAACGCGAGCTTCGCAGTGTCGACACAGCGACACCACGCGCTCGACCGCACCGCGGACGGGGTCAGCGTGTACCGCCCGAACCACCGGCCGATGCGCAGCGACTGCTCGCGGCCTTGCTCGGACAGGTTGCGTTGGGTGCGGCAATCGCCTGGCCGGAAACCCGGTGGGTCGCCCACGCCGGCCACCGTCGCGGCGTGCCGCAGCAGCACCGCGACACCGCCCCGACGCAACAATTCGACCGCAGGCGGCCCAGCCTGGCCCCCTGCTGGCACGGCCATCCATCCCGGCCCCAGCACCAGCACCTGGCGGCGCGACCACAGCGATGACGTCACGGCGTGTCCCTTCACCCTGGCGACCGATCGGATCATCGTCCCAAGCGCAACTCCCCGCCGTGGGCAAGGTGGGCAGCGTCGATGCCGCCCTGCCTTGCCTGTCCCCCCTTCATGGGACATCGCCCACGGCAGCCGGCTCGAACGTCGTGATCCATCCCTAACTTGCAGGGCACGCCACCCTCATCCGCGGGTGGTGTGACGAGGCGTACGCGCGACAATGACTGCCTTTGTTTCTGTACGTAGCACGGGGCCCCTGCCCGGGCCGCCATCGCGAGGAAAGCGCATGACCCAGGCTTCATCGGACGACGACAAGACGATCATCGGGCCGTCGTCCGTGATGCCTGACCGCGGGCAGGATTTTTCGAACTCCGCGCTCGTGAGCCACACGCTGCCGGTCGGCACCCGGCTCGGCGAGTTCGAGATCACCGGCCTGATCGGCGAAGGCGGTTTCGGCATCGTCTACCTCGCGTACGACGCCTCGCTGCAGCGGCAGGTCGCGCTGAAGGAATACATGCCGTCATCGCTCGCGTCGCGCTCGACACTGGGCGCGAACGTGGCGGCCAAGTCCGAGCGGCACGCGGAGACCTTCAAGGTCGGTTTGCGCAGTTTCGTCAACGAAGCGCGGCTGCTGGCGCGCTTCGACCACCCGGCGCTGGTGAAGGTCTACCGCTTCTGGGAAGCGAACGGCACCGCCTACATGGTGATGCCCTACTACCAGGGCCCCACGTTGAAGGCCGCCCTCGCGGCGATGGGTCAACGCCCTGACGAGGCCACGCTGCGGGGCTGGTTGCGCCCGCTGCTCGATGCACTGGAGGTGATGCACCAGGCCAGTTGCTACCACCGCGACATCGCACCCGACAACATCCTGCTCACCGACAGCGGCCCGCTGCTGCTCGATTTCGGTGCAGCCCGCCGCGTGGTGGGCGACATGACGCATGCGCTGACCGTCGTGCTGAAACCGGGTTATGCGCCGATCGAGCAGTACGGCGAGGCGCCGTCGATGACACAAGGCGCCTGGACCGACCTTTACGCACTGGCCTGCGTTGTCTACTACGCGATCACCGGCACCACGCCGATGTCGTCGGTCGAGCGACTGATCGCCGACCGGCTGCAGCCGCTGGCACAGCAGGCCGCCGGCCGCTACAGCGACCAATTCCTGCGCGCCGTCGATACCGCCCTGTCGGTCAAGCCGCAGGACCGACCGCAGAGCGTCGCCCAATTCCGACAATTGCTCGGCATCGAACCGGCGCAGGCGGCCTCCGCGCCCCAGGCGACGCCGCGCCCGGGCGTGCCCGGGGAAAGCACGGGCACACCGGCCGGAGCGGCCTCCGCGCAGGGCAGCCGCAAGGGCGTCGCCATCGCCGCGCTGGCGGTCGCGCTGCTGGGCGGTGCCGCCGCGTGGACGTATGTGACTGGTCCTGCTGTGCCGCCGGTGGCCGTCGAAGCTGCCCCTGCTGGCACGCCCGCGGTGATCGAGAGCCCGCTGCAGGCCGTGGCCGCGCCGGCCGCCGCAAGACGCGCACACGAGCCGGCACCCACGCCCGTCGCAATGCCGGCCGTCGCCCCCGCCGCCGCACCGGCACCCGCTGCCGAGGCGGTCGTGCCGCCTCGACCAACGCCGATGCCGGCCGCTGCACCGGCACCCGCACCTGCACCGGTGCAGGCTGTGCGCATCGAGGCATCGGCCCGTCCGGCGCCGGCGCGCCCGGCTCCCGCGCCGGCCCCGGCCCCGGCCGTCTCGGCGGTTGACCAGGCACGCTGCACCGACATCCTGCAAAAGGCCTCACTCCAGGCCCTGAGTTCCAGCGAGACCGATTTTCTGAAGAGGGTATGCAAATGAAGCCAACCACCACAAGACAGCGAGGAGCGCTCGCCGCTGCCTTGCTTGCATTGATTGCATTCGTCGCCGGCTGCGCGGCACCGCAGGCCACCCGGGTCACCGACGAGTTGCCGTTCGAGCAGGCCGTCGTGCAGGCCACCGACGGCCTGGTTTCGCAGACGCAGACCTTGCCGGCCTTCCTGGCCAAGGTCGAATCGAAGATCGCCAAGCGCGGCGTGGTGCTCGACCCGATGCTCGACGCCGGCAGCGGCCAGCAGACCGGGGCCACGCAGACGCTCGAGAAACAGGTCACCGAGCACATGACGGCGAAGTACGACCAGATCGAGATCCTGCCCTTCCAGTCGTCCAACCTGGGCAAGGCCCAATACCTGCTGACCGGCACGATGACGCGCGTGCAGACCGCACGCTCGAAAAAGGCCGCGCTCAAGATCAACCTTGCACTGACCGAGTTGCGCAGCGGCAACGTCGTCGCACAGTCTTCCGCGGTGGCACGCGACGAAGGCCTGGACCACAACCCGCTGCCCTACTACCGCGACAGCCCGGTGCTGCTGGCCAAGGACAAGGTGGTCGACGGCTATGTGCGCACGTCGGCCACGGCGCCGGGTCAGCGCGCCGACGCCACCTACCTCGAACGCATCGCCACCGCCACGCTGATCAACGAGGCGACCACGTTGTACAACTCCGAGCGCTACCAGGACGCGCTGGGCCAGTACCGCAGCGCGCTCGCCACGCCGGCCGGCGAACAGCTGCGCGTGCTCAACGGCATCTACCTCACCAACGTCAAGCTCGGACGCATGAAGGAAGCCGAGCAGGCCTTCGGCCGTGTGGTGGCGATGGGCATCGCCTACAACGAGCTGGGGGTGAAGTTCCTGTTCAACCCTGGCAGCACCGAGTTCTGGTCCGACACCCGCATCAGCGGTGCCTACGGCATGTGGCTGCGCCAGATCGCGCGCGAAGCGACCCTCGCCAAGGCGTGCATGAACATCATCGGCCACACCAGCCGGACCGGCTCCGAGCAGGCCAACGACGCGCTGTCGCTGCAGCGTGCAGCCTACGTGAAGCAGCGCCTGTCGTCCGAAGCGGCCGAACTTGCCGCACGCACCAAGCCGGTCGGCATGGGCTTCCGGCAGAACATCGTCGGCAGCGGCTCGGACAACTCGGTCGACGCGCTCGACCGTCGTGTCGAATTCAAGATCGTGCCCTGCGAATGACGGACGCCGGACGGCCGGTCAGTCCCTGAACAGATCGAGGATGGACCTGCGTTCGTCCTCGGTCGATGCCGGCAGCACCGGCGGCACGCCGAGGCTGTGCACGCCGTTGTCGGGCGTGTACTCTCTGAAGTACCACTCGCCGTCGATGTTCACCACCCCGTCGGGCACGCTCGGCAGCTCGACCGGCGCATCGGCCAGCACGGCACGCATGTAGTCGATCCATATCGGCAGCGCCAGCGTGCCGCCGGACGCCCGGTCGCTCAGCTTGCGCGGCGTGTCGTAGCCCATCCAGGCTACGGCGACCACGCTGGGCTGGAAACCCGCGAACCAGGCGTCCATGGCGTCGTTCGTGGTGCCCGTCTTGCCGTACAGGTCGGGGCGCTTCAGCGCCTGCTGCGCCAACGCCGCCGTGCCCGAGCGAGTGACCTCCTGCAGCAGGTCGGTCATCACGAAAGCGTTGCGTGCATCGATGGCACGCATGGCCTCGTCGGGTAGCGCCGGCAGCGCTTCTTCTTTCAGCACACGGCCGTGCGCATCCGTCAACCGGCGCACCAGCACGGGTTCGACACGGTAGCCGCCGTTGGCGAACACCGCATAGGCCAGTGCCAGTTGCAGCGGCGTTGTGGTTCCGGCGCCGAGCGCCATCGATGGAACGGCGGGGTGACGCTGCGCATCGAAGCCGAAACGTTCGAGCCACGATTGCGCGTAGGGTGCGCCGATCGCCCGCATCAGCCGCACGGCCGGCAGATTGCGTGACGCCGCCAGCGTGCGCCTCAGCGACATCGGCCCCTGGTAGGTGCCGTCATAGTTGCGCGGCTCCCACGCTTGGCCGCCGGTTTCTGCGGCGTCGAGCGTCAGCGGCGCATCATCGATCACGGTCGCCACCGTGTAGCCTTGCTCCAGCGCAGCAGAATAGATGAAGGGCTTGAGGCTCGAGCCCGGCTGGCGCCAGGCCTGGGTGACGCGGTCGAAACCGCCGCGCGATGGCGCGAACCCGCCGACCCACGCCCGCACAGCGCCATTGCGGGGGTCGAGCGCGACAAAAGCCGACTCGACGTCGGGCAACTGCGTCAGCGACCAGCTGCCGTCGTCCGCCGCACGCAGCCGCACCACGGCGCCGCGGCGGATCTGCTGCCTCGGCCCGGCATCCCGCGCCAAGCCTGCGGCCGCGGCATGCAGGCCTTCGCCGGCAACGCTGACAAGCGTGCCGTCCTGCAGCATCGCCGTCACCTGCGTCGGGGCCGCGTCAAGCACCACCGCCGCGCGCAGGTCGTCGCTGTCGGGGTGCGCCTGCAGTGCCTCGGCCACCCGGTCGTCCACGTCGGTGGGTTGCGCCGGCAGATCGACGTAGCCTTCCGGCCCCCGATACGGTTGGCGGCGCTCGTAGTCGAGTACGCCCTGTCGCACGGCGCGGTAGGCCGCCTGCTGTTCGCGCGAGTCGATCGTCAGGTGCACATTGAGCCCGCGCGTGTAGGCCTCGGCCCCGTAGTGGCTGAACACCAGCAAGCGAGCCGCTTCGGCGGCCTGCTCGGCATACACCGGCAGCGCCTGGCGCACTCGATAGCGCAGCGGCTCTGCGCGTGCAGCATCGCGCTGCTCGCCCGTGATGACGCCGGTGCGGTACATGCGCTCGAGCACGACCAGCTGGCGCGTGCGGGCGCGCTGCGGGTTGACGACCGGGTTGTGGGTGGCCGGCGCTTGCGGCAGGCCGGCCAGCATCGCCGCCTCGGCCAGCGTGACCTCCTGCAGCGGCTTGCCGAAATAGATCTCGCTCGCCGCCGCAAAGCCGTAGGCCCGCTGCCCCAGGTAGATCTGGTTCATGTAGGCCTCGAGGATCTGCCGCTTGCCGAGCTGGCTCTCGATCTTCAGTGCCAGCAGCATTTCATAGAGCTTGCGGGTGAAGGTCTTCTCGGTCGGCAGGTAGAAGTTGCGTGCCACCTGCATCGTGATCGTCGAGGCTCCCTGGCTCAATGGCACGGCGAGATTGCGCAGCCCCGCGCCCAGCACGCGCAGGTAGTCGATCCCGCCGTGGCGGTGGAAACGCGCATCCTCGACTGACAGCAACGCGTCCTGCATCACCTGGGGAATGTCGTCGAGCCGCAGGAAATGACGACGCTCCTCGCCGTATTCGCCGAGCAGCACGCCGTCGGTCGAGTACACGCGCAGCGGCAGCCGCGGCCGGTAGTCGGTAAGCTCGTCGATCTCGGGCAGGTTCGGGTAAGCGATGGCGAAGGCCACGCCGGCCAGCAGCATCACCGCCACCATGGCCACCGCGCCGAGCACAGCGGCTGCGGCGACCGTGCGCAGCAGCGACCGCAGCCATGCCAGCCCTGCGCTCGGCCCCCGGGGCCGCGCTCGGCTGCGCTCATCGGGCGGCGTAGGACTCATGGTTGATCAAAACGGACGGATGCGCGGCATTCTAGGCCGGCGCCCTGCTGCACCGATCCGCGGCCGCCGGGGAGTGGAGAAATCCCTTGTGGGACAAGCGCTTGCATTGCCGACAAGATCACGGTTTCGGCTCTCGGGGAAGCTCGACGGTTGACCGAACACCGCCCTCCATCCATCGGACGCTTGCACCAAAGCACGCAATCCACGAAGCTGCGCGCAGGCGCGACCCTTGACCCGCCGGCACCCGCGAGGTGCCTCCGCGGCCTCATGCAACGTCGCAGCGGCTATGCGTTCACAAGAATACAAAGAAGACGCCCTTACCGTCTTCGTTCAAGGCCTCCACCTCGTCGTCTCCGTGCCGTCCGGCATGCGGAGCGCCGCCGGTTTTCCCCAGGGTTCGTCCCTTTCCTGTTGTTTGACCAAGGAGCCTCCACATGACGCGAGCCGCAACCCCCAACTTTCTCGACCAGCAGATCGACCGCTTCTTCCGCAAACGGTTCTTCGATCACCCTGAAAAACCCGGCTTGCCCTTCTGGTACAGCGTTGAAGCTCCCGCAAGCGCCAGCCTTTCGCTGCAAAGCAACGATTACCTGTCGCTGGCCGAGCATCCGCACATCGTCGAATCGACCGTCGCCAGCCTGCGGCGCCATTCGTCGTCGAGCGTGATGTCGCCGATCTTCGTGTTCCTGCGCGGAGGGGCCACGCCGTCGGCCCGCTTCGAGGAGCGACTGGCCCAGTACGTCGGCATGGACGCCGGCATCCTGTGCCAGTCCGGCTACGACGCCAACGTCGGCCTGCTGCAGGTGGTCGCTCAGAAAGGGCTGCCGGTCTACATCGACCAGTACGCGCATGCCTCGCTGTGGCAGGGTATCCACGCCGCCGAGGCCCGCGCCGTGCACTTCAAGCACAACGACACCGAGGACCTGCGCCGGCTCATCGTCGAGAACGGGCCGGGCGTGATCGTCGTCGACTCGGTGTACAGCACCAGCGGTAGCGTCTGCCCGCTGGCGCGCATGGCTGACATGGCCGAGGAATTCGGCTGCGTGTTCGTGGTCGACGAGTCCCATTCTCTCGGCACCCACGGTGCGCACGGCGAAGGCCTGGTGCACACGCTCGGGCTGTCGGACCGGGTCCATTTCATCACGTCCAGCCTCGCGAAGGCGTTCGCCTACCGCGCCGGTTTCATCGCCTGCAGCGAACGCTACGTCGAGTACATCCGCTTCACGGCCTTTCCGGCGATCTTCAGCTCGACACTGCTGGAACATGAAGTCGCACGGCTCGACGCGACGCTGGACGTCATCGCGTCCGAACCGGACCGCCGTACGCGGCTGTGGCGCAACACCCGGCTGCTGCGCGATGGCATGACCGAACTCGGCTATGACATCAGCAACGGCACCGAGCAGATCATCGGCATCCGCAGCGGCCCGGTGCTGAACGCGGTGGCGCTGCGCGACGCGATGGAACGCCGCGGCATCTACGGCTCGCTGTTCTGGTACCCGGCGACCGAATGGCGCAACGCCATCCTGCGGCTGACGGTCAACGCCGGGCTGAACGACTACGAGATCGGCCGCGTGCTCGAAGCCATGGAGTACGCCCGTCCGTTCCTGAAGCCCGGGCGTGGTGCGGCAACGCGGCCGTCAGCCGAAGCGCGCGACACACGCGAGACGAACCCGGCCGAAGCGGCGGCAGAGCTTCAGGAGGCCGTGGCCTGCTGATCAGCGGGCCAGTGCGGGAACACCAACTTCATGCTGGCTCCTTCGCCGGGAGCCGACTGCACTTCGAGGTGTCCGCCCAGGCTGCGCATGACGTCCTGGCAGAACGACAGTCCGAGCCCGGAGCCGAGGGCTCCGCCCGGGTTGCCGCCACGGTAGTAGCGATCGAGCACTCGCGGCAGGTCTCCGCCGTCGATGCCCCGGCCGTTGTCGGAGATCACCAGCACGTTGGCGTGGGGACGGGACTCGCTCGTGATCGTGACACGGAAGCCGGCGGCGCCCCCGCCGTGGGTGAAGGCGTTCTTCATCAGATTCAGCACCAGGTGTTCGAGCAGGATCTCCACCCCTGCGACCGTGAAGTCGTGCGACATCTGCGCCTGGACCGCCTTGCGCTGACGCTCGTTGGCATACGGATAGCGCTGCACCGCGCTGCGCACCACGTTCGAAATGCCGACCGGCTCCAGTTCGTGTGCCTGCACCTGCAAGCTGGCAGGCCGGATGCTGGACAGCAGCATGTCGATGAAGATGTGCGCACGCCGCGCCTCACGCTCCATCGCCGGCAGCCGCTCGGCGGCATTGTGCGGTTCGCGCAGACAGGCCGCGACCTGCATTTCCATCGCGGTCAGAGGCGTGCGCAACTCGTGCGCGACGAAGCCGGCCACGGACAGCAGCGCCTCGGTGCGGCGGCGCTTATGTTGCGCCACCGCAACGTTCAGCACCAGACCCCCGCCCAACGCGAACAGAACGACCGGCCATGCCTGAACGATCAACTGGGTCGACAACTGGACATCCGGGTGCCGCAGCAGGTGCAGCGACGTGGCGAGCAGACCACCGGTCAACAACATCACGGCCGCGACCGGAGCCGGCGCCAGGACCACCGTGAACATCAGTGCCGTGACATAGCTCAGTGCCCAGGGCGTGGTGTTGTTCTCCAGCGCCATGAACAGAAAGAAGAACGGCAGCGCAAGCAGCAGCGTGCCGTGCCAGTACCACGGCCAGAAGCGGCGCAGCGGCTCGAGCCACGCCCGCGGCAGCAGGAAAGGCAGGAACAGCGCGGCGATCGCCAGCCGCAGCCCGAGCGATTCGTAGGGTTGTGGCGCCCAGTACGTCCAGACGACGTAATACATCGGGAAACCGATCACGCCCATCAGGCCGACGTAGATGCGTGCGGGCCAGGCATCGATCGCGCTGTCGAGCACCGCATCGAGCAACGGCGAGCCCCCCTGCAGATGGAAGGTGCCGACGCTCGCCCGCGCCCTGGCAAGCAAGGCCTGCATCAAGCTGCCTTGCTTGCGCGCGCGAACCGGTGCGAAGGTGCCTGTCGAGGCCAACCGGCTCATGAGCGGCCTCCACGTGCGATATGCGGTGTCATGTGACCCGGCGCGTCAACCCAGGCCAGCCGGTAGGTCTGGCCGCCGGCCGCCACGGTGCGCAGCGGCGGCACCACGAAACCTTCGTAGCCGCCCGCCCTCGGCAGCCGCGACGGATCCGACAGGTAGACCAGCGAATCCCCCTGGGCATGCTGGCGGGCCAACGTCTCGAAGCGCGGCATCGTTTGCAGGATCTCCAGCGTCGATTCACGCTCCTCGCCGGATTGCACCAGCAGGAAGCGCCATTGTCCCGACGCCGTGCGCACCAGGTAGCCGCCCGGCTCGGTGCAGAGGTAGTACTCGGTGGCGCTGATCGCGGCAAACAGCTCCAGCACGGCCGCGGCGACCGGGGGCTCGTGCTCGAAGGCGCCGAGTCGCTGGCGCAGCCCCTCGGCGAGCGGCCGGGTCAATTCGCGGAAATAGGCGTGTTGCTGTACTGCCACGGCCTGTTGCAGTTGTTCCGTCAGCCGGTCGGCCTTGCGCATGAAGTGATGGATCAGCCGCTCGTTGAAAGCGTCGACGGCCAGGCGCTCGTCGGCCGCGCCGGTCAGCAGGATGCGGCGGCAAGGGAACTCGAGCATCGAGCGGCACAGGCTCAGCCCGTCGCCATCGGGCATCGAATAGTCAGCGACAACCAGCGCTATTTCTTCGTAGCGCCGCGGCTCCTGTGCCAGGCTGGTGACGCGTGACGCGTCGATCGTGACCATGTGCTCGTGCGGGGCGGTGCTCTGATCGGTGCTGCGCCGGATGAAGTTGCGACTCAGCGCCTTCGACCGGTCGAGCAGCGCGAGCGCCTCGCGGTGGCTGGTGGCGGTGTAGATCTTGCGTTCGGCCGACAGCAGCGAAGCCAGGGCGTCGAGATAGCCCTCGTCGTCGTCGACCAGGAGCACGGCCGCTGTGTACCAGTACGGCAGAAGCTCGGCGGTGGGATGGAACATCAGGTCCCTTTGTACCTTCTAATAGTGCGTTCGGTCTCGCCGGGCCTGCTGATGCGGGTCCTGGCGCCTCTCCTGTATGGGCCCCTTGGATCGACCGGGGGCCTCGGCCGGACGGCTGCCGGGCAAGTGTGGCCGCTGCCGCCGTTCCGCGCAAGCGTGAGCCCGGAACGTGGGCCGGTTCGACATCTGGTTACCGCCGCGTCGCTCCTCACGACGATCACGACGAATGCCGGCCTCACGCTGGTGTGGCATTCAAGACGAGCCGACCGGTCATGTGAACTGTAGGAAGTGACAGGAACGGGGTAGCAAGCGCGCCGTCTTCACGGTTCTGGCCGCATCCAGAGCCAGCAGGCCACGCAGAACATGACGGAACACACGGACGCCTGCAGCCATAGCGGCAGCGGGAAGAACCAGATCATCACGCTGCTGCCGGACATCGCCACCGTCGCAAACCACTTGGCGCGGCGCGACACGGCACCGCGCTCCCGCCACTGCCGGATCGGCGGCCCGTAGACCGCGTGCTCCAGCAGCCAGCGTTCCAGCGCGGGCCAGCCACGGCTGCCCGCCCATGCCGCGACGAGCACGAACGGCACGGTGGGCACCACCGGCAGGAAAACACCGATCACCCCTGCCGCCAGCGACAGGACGGCCAGTGCGCGCCACAGCATCGTTATCGTGGAACGCAGCATGGCGGAATGCGAGGCAACCTCATGAGTCTGTGGGCGGCGCGGCGGGCGGTCGAAACAACAAGCGGCAAAGGTATCACGACGCCGCCCGGGTCCCGCTCGGCTGCCGCCGATTCTTGACGGCCATCCAGGGGCGGCGGCGCAACTTCTGTCGCACGCATCGCCGATGCCTGCCCAGCACGCCCCCCGGCGCTGTGCCGGGCCGGCGGCGTTCGATACCGCAGAAACTTCCACCTCCCCTTCTTGTCTCTCGTGAGCTCTTCCTACATTGCCGTTCTCGACGACGAGGTCGACATCACCCGGTTGCTGGCCAACTGCCTGAAGGGCCACGTTTCCGCGTCAGCCAGCTGCACAACGGCCACTCGCTGTCGGAATTGATGAAGTCGGACCCGCCCGAGCTGGTGCTGCCGGACCTGGGGCTGCCCGGCGAGGAGGGTTTCGTGATCGCGCGGCAGTGGGGCGAGCAATTTCGCTGCGGGCTGGTGATCATCACCGGCCGCGGTGACGCGGTTGCGACCCCGGCGACCGGGCTGCCCGACGGCGCTGGATGAACGCACGGAGAGCGCCGACGTCGGGAATCTGCACGTCGCGGCGACCGCGTCCGGCCAAGCGGACCACGTTGTCGCGAGCCCGCCGTGACATCGCTCGGCAGATCGTTTCGAGCTTCATGCCGAGACGGTCGCCGATCTCCGCATGGATCAACCGCAGCGTGATCTGGTCGGTGCGCAAGCCGCGCATCGCCCGCGATTTGGTCCAGGAGCGCAGGAGGTCCGCCACGGGGCATCGGCCGGCAGCGTGCACAGCGACAACAGCGAGTCACGGTCGCGCGCGATTTCGCGGCTCATGGCAGCACGCACCAGCGCCATCAGTGCAGGCTCGGTGCAGGCCTGCAACAGCGTCTCACGACGAAAGGACCAGTCCTCGCCGGTGTCCATGGCGACGGCATCGCAACCGCAGCGGCCCGTCGCGATGCCGTCGAAGCCCAGCCTGTCACCCTTGAAGTTCAAAGCCCGCGCACCGGAGCCCGGTAGTCTTCAGCGACCGGCAAGCACGGCTACCTGCTTCAGGCGGTGCTGTTCAGCACCATCGCCTGAACGCAGCCCGTTGGAAAACCTCAGTGCAGGGGGTGGGACGAGGCCGCACGCGACGTGCTGCCACCGGCGGTCTGCCACCCCGAGACGGGCGGGCGGCGGCTGCCTCCCGCTCCGCGGGACATCGCCGAAGCGATCTGCGACCAGTCCTCGCCGCACAGCAGCTCCTGACCGATCCTGAACAGTTCGCCCTCCTCGATGCTTTGCAACCGGAGCACGCCGGCCTCGTAGTGGCCCAGCAGATCGGCCAGCTCGGGGGCGCGCGCCGAGTCGCCCCGGCTCAGTGCCTGCAACAACGCCAGGGCACGCGACAGCAGCACGCCGTGGTGGGCGTCGGCCAGTTCCACTTCGAGTACCAGCCGGTCAGCTTCCGGGCCGCGGCCCTGCAGCGCCGGCAACAGACATTCGCGCTCCTTGCCGGCGTGGAAGTCCCGCTCGTAGGTATGCAGGAATTTCACCAGATCGCCGAGCCGGTCGAGCATCGCACCGGGCCGATGCCAGCCGTCGGTTCGCACCAGGTCCATGAGCGCGGACAAGTTGCGACGGATCACGGAATGTTCCGCGCTCAGCATGGTGAAGACACATTGCGCTGCCAGCATCGGTCGTCTCCTTGCATCTCGCGGCGTGTCGCTCGCCCGGATTGGAAAGCTGCGCCCGAGAGCCGCTGCGATCGGCGGCAGGCGCCTGGCCTCGGATGCACCTGCAGCGAGGCTTGACGAATATAGACGCGACGCGCACCGCCGTGTGGAAGGATCACAAGAAAACACGGGAAAACGAGAGGATGTTGATGCAACGCAGCATAGAAATCATCGAACCTCCTTGCGCCTGACATAGCCAGCCCGCTTGGCATCCTCGCGGTAGTAGTACTCGATCTGGCCCTTGCGCCAGGCGCCGAGCCACAGCATGTTGATCGCGATCGCATCGTGGTCCGCGCTGGTGAACGGCTGGCTGTATGTCGTGACGACGCCCTGGTAGGGGCGCTCCAGATTCTCCAACGCCTGCTTGAGCGCATCGCCCGAGTAGTCGCCCTTGGTCTGGAACAACGCCCACAGCATCAGGTGGACCGCGTCGTATGCCTGCGCTGCGGCCATCAGTGAGCCGATGCGCTTTTCATTCGAGTGCTTGAAATAGCGTGCAAGAAACGACGCGCGCCGTTCGTTGAAGTTGTCCTGCACGATGGTTTGCACCATCATCGTGCCCTCCACCGCAGCGGCGCCGGCGTTCTCGAGCACGCTGCCGAAGGACAGCGGCCACGGGGCGAAGAACGGCGCGTTCATGCCGACCTCGAGGCGGCTCTTGACGGCCGCAGCCTGCTCCGGGCCCACGGTGTAGGCGACGATCGCTTCGACCCCGGCGTCGCGAGCGGCACGCATCTGCTCGTGCAGCGAGGTCACGCCGAGCGGGAAGCGCGCAATGTAGGCCGGCTTCAGCCCGCGCTTTTCGAGCTCGGCGGTCAGGTCTTTCAGTCCGCCTTCGCCATACCCGGTCTGGTCGGCAAAGATCGCCACGCGAGAGAGCTTGCGGCGGTCCACGATCTCGGCGATCAGGAACTTGGCGTTCAGCAGGTCGGGTGGGGCAATGCGGAAGATGTAGCTCTCGGCCGGTGGGTATTTGGTGGTCACCGCCGTGCCTTGCGAGCACGGCACCATCAGCAGGTGCTTGTTCTGCTGGAACACGTCGAGCGCCTTCATCGCAACGCCGGTGTTGCAAAAGCCGATCGTGAAGGCCACCTTCTCTTTCAGCACCAGGTCTTCGGCGGCCCGGCGGCCGACGTCGGGCACCGCCTGGTCGTCTCGCACCACCAACTCCAGCGGCCGGCCGAGGAAGCCGCCCACCGCGTTGATCTCCTTGACGGCAAGTTCGGCACCGAAGCGCGCGCTGTTGCCGAAGTCGCCCGAGCCTCCCGAGAACGGCCCGATCAATCCCACACGCAGCGGTTGCGCCTGGCTCACGGCGCACCATGTCAACAGCAAGGCAGCGCTGCAACGCGCGATCCAGTTCGCTCGGCAGATGTTCATGTCGGTCTCCGGTATCGGGTTTCGTGGGCTTCGACGGCAATCGCGGCCAGACTATCTGGGCGAGAGTCGAATGCAATGCGAAGGATCCCGTCCCTGAGCCTCTTTTTCGACGCCCTGCCGACGTATGTCACGGTCGCGCACGTTCGACCGCGTACTTGATCAGTTCGGCCTGGCCCGCCAGGTTGAGCTTGCGCTTGATGCTCTGCCGGTGCGACTCGACGGTACGCACGCTGATGTCGAGCGCCCGTGCGATCTGCTTGCTCGACTGGCCTTTCGCGAGGCAGTCGAGAATCTCCTTCTCGCGCTGCGACAGGTTGCGCTCGACACTGCGCTGCGCAAACAACCGGCTGGCGATGCCGGGGCTGAGGTAGGTGCCGCCGCCGGCGACCGACTCGATCGCGGCGACGATCTGCGACGAAGGCGCGTCCTTCAACACGTAGCCCCGCGCCCCGGCCAGCAGAGACTGCTGCACGTACTCGGGGTTGTCGTACATGCTGAGGATCAGCACGGCCACGGCCGGGTGCTGTTGCACCACCGCACGCGTCAGCTCGATACCGTTCATCTCTTTCATGCCGATGTCGGTGAGCAGCAGGTCCGGCCGCAACCTGGGCAGCAGTTCGAGCGCCTGTTTCGCGCTGCCGGTGTCGCCCGCGACCTCGATGCCCGGCACACTGGACAGGCGCGCTGTCAGTCCTTCGCGCACGAGCGGGTGGTCATCGACGATCAGCATCCGGATGGTGTCGCGCAGCATGTCAGGCCCGTACGTGATGTTCGAACACCCGGGTCGCCGACCAGCCGGCCTCCGCCCGCACTTCGGTGCCATGAGCGCTGGAGTTCACATCGCAGCGCCCCCCGATCGATTGCAGGCGCTCGCGCATGTTGCGCAGGCCGATGCCGCGGCTCGGGTCCTGCTGCACGCACGCGGCGTCGAAACCGGAACCGTCATCGCGCACGACGAGCACAAGTGCGTCTCGCCTGAACGCAAGCACCATCTCGACCCGGTTCGCCCCGGCATGCTTCTCGATGTTGGTCAGGGCTTCCTGCGCGACGCGGAAGAACACCGTCTTGATGTCTTCCGGCAGTTCCACCGGGGCCCCTTCGAGTTGCATCGAGAACGCGACGCCGCTGTGCTCGCAGAACTCCTCGCCCAGGTGTTTCAGCGCCGACGGCAGGCCCAGCGTGTCAAGCAGCGCCGGCCGCAGGCGGTGCGAGATGCGACGCACCTCGGCGGCCGCGTCCTGCAGGCGCGCGAGCGCCTTCGTCAAGGCGGGTGGCACCCCGACCACCGGCGCACGGCGCAGTTGCTCGATCGCCGATTCGAGCAGCAGCTTGATCGACACCAGCGTCTGGCTGGTGCCGTCGTGGAGGTCGCGCGACAGATGCGCGCGCTCGTTCTCCTGCGACTGCACCACCTGGTGCGCGAGCAGCCTCAGCTTGGCGTAGGCCACCTTGTGCTCGCTCAGGTTGAGGATCAGCCCGCACACGCCGATCAATGCAGCGCCGAACACCGCGATGCCGGCGATGATCAGCATGGTCTGGTCGACGTTGGCCCTCACCTGCCCGTCGATCTGGTCCAGGGTGGCGTCGATCTCATCGAGATAAAGACCGCTGCCGAACATCCAGCCCCAGCGCTCGAGCGAAACGACATACCCCAGCTTCGGTGTCACCTGCCCAGTCGACGGCTTGCGCCACAGATAGTGCACGAAGCCGCCCTCGGGCCTGCGCGACTGCGCGATCAGCGCCTGGATCACCGCCAGCCCGTTCGGGTCACGCATTTCCCACAGGTTGCGGCCCACCAGCTCCGGCTGCCGCGGGTGCATCAGGGTGAGGCCGTTCATCTCG
This sequence comes from Caldimonas mangrovi, assembly GCF_023721835.1. Lineage (GTDB taxonomy): Bacteria > Pseudomonadota > Gammaproteobacteria > Burkholderiales > Burkholderiaceae_C > Caldimonas > Caldimonas mangrovi. The sequence continues at coordinate 76,802 of NZ_JAMKFE010000015.1, forward strand.
TACAGGAAAAAATAGCCGTCGCTGCCGAAGTCCATCGATGCGAGCAGCCGGATCGCCTGCTGCCGCACGGCGTCGTCGTCGCGGCCGGAGGCATACAAGGGCTGCAAAGCGCTGAGTGCGAGCTCGACGTAGTGCCGCAGCTCGGTTTCCTTCGACTTCATGTAGGCCTGCTCGACCAGCTGCCGCTCGCGGCGTGCCAGATCCTGCCCCTGAAAGCGCACGGCCAGCGCCATCAGCATCACCGTTGCCGCCAGCGGAATCACCGCCAGCAGCACGATCTTGGTCTTGAGCGGCATTGCGGTGGCCATGAACTGTCCTGCTCTCCTCGTCCGGTCTTCGCCGCATGCATGCGCTCTCGGACAGCATGCGGCGCACCGTGACTGTGCACTGATGACCGCACAATGTAACTTGGCTCTGCCCCGATTGCCGTCAGGATGCGGGGCCGGCTCCGCCAGCGCGGCTGCGCTTGTCGCCGTTGGGTCCGCGGCGGACACCGGCCCGTCTCCTCTTGCGCTTCGCTCTCCTTCCTGACGGAAGAAAGGGTTCCGTGCTGACGCACGGAACGCGCCCAGTGTGGGCGGTTTTTCCATGGCGCACATCCGTTGCACCACGAAGCGCGCTGCGCGGTGACACGTACTCGTTAACCCGATCACGCACCGTGAAAGCATATCGGCCGGGCAAGCCCGGCCGATTCCGCAAGAGCAGACGCGCGAAGTCCGTCAGTTCACCGCGCTCGCCTGGACTGCGGCGTTGACCAGCTGCACGCGGTTGCGCACCGAGAAGCGGCGGCGCAGCTGGCGCAGGTGATAGTCGACCTTGTGCAGCGACAGCTGCAGCCTCGATGCGATCTCTTTGTCGCTCTGCCCCCGGATCAGGCAGTCGAGGATGTCGCGTTGCAACGCCGACAGCGGCGTGCCGTTGTCGGCGTGCGGTTGATCCGGCTGCATGTGGCGCGACAGGAACTCGTGCATCGACAGTCCGAGCGTCAACGCCTGTCCGAGCACGCTTTCGACGATCCAGCGCCGGCTCGGCGAACTCGACATCAGGCTGATCACGGTGCGCTCGTTGGGATGCACCGGCGAGGCGAGGCTGAAGAACACGCCGCTGCGGATGCCGCTGTCGCGGAAGTCGTCCAGGAAGCGGCGCGCCTTGCCCATGGCGACCCGTGTCTGCGCGCTCGCATCGACGTCCTGCAGGTCCCACACCAGCGGCAGGCTCGAACAGGGCGCGTCCTGGTGGCGTGGGTCAATCTCGTGATAGCGTTCGCGGAAGTAGCGCTGCGTCCAGGCAGGGTGTGCGTAGCTGGTGAAAAAGCTGCGCGGCGCCGACATGCCGCGCATTTGCACAGTGGTGCCGTAGGCCAGCCATTCGAAGCCGATGGCGTGCAGCATGCCGCGTACCAGACGCTCGCGCTCCTCGATGGTGCCTGCATTGAGCAGGTCATTGACCAGCCCCGGCATGCCGCCTCGGCGGCGAGCGTCGCCGCGCGGCACGAGATCGCGCTCGCCGTACAGCAGCACGCCGTTGCCTTGGGCGGGCGGCAGCTGGATGCCCCTGTCACGCGATGTCGCTGCGAAAGACGCCATGGGCGCGCCGATCGAGGGGACGGAACACGCCGGCGGTGTTTCCGGCGCATGAAATGGCTCGCAAATCGTCAGATCCATTGTCGATTCCCTTTGCTCCTGCGATCTCCCGACCGTGGCAGCGCTCAGGTGGGGCGCCGCACTCGGATTGGGTCGTTGTGAGCGACCCGTTCCCCAAGATCGAAACGGGGCAGCCGCAGCGTGAAGGAATGCGCACTTGCGCACAAGCGTTGTTTGGGAAAACGAGCGTTCGCGTTGCAAGAAAACTGAATCGCCGCCCCCTGTGCACCCGGCGTCATTGCTCGCATCGGCGAGCACTCGATATCATCGCCCCCCGCCTTGCCGAAGGGCATTCGTTACGGAACGTTGAGAAAGCCCCGATGCGCCTCGATCTGTTCTCGCTGCATCTCTTTGCCGACATCGTCGACACGCACAGCATCAACCAGGGTGCCAAGCGCAACAACATCGCGGTGTCGGCGGCCAGCAAACGCATCGCCGACCTCGAGCACTTGTTCGGCACCAACCTGCTGCACCGTCACGCTCGGGGCGTCCTGCCGACGGACGCGGGCGAGACGCTGCACATGCGCATCAAGCAGACGCTCGGCGACCTGCAGCAGTTGATGGTGGAGATGAGCGAGTTCGCCAAGGGCGTGCGCGGTCAGGTGCGGGTGTACTCCAATCTCACGGCCATGATCCATTGCCTGCCGGGGGATCTGGCGGCCTTCGTGGACGAGCACCGCAACGTGCGCGTCGATTTGGAGGAGCACTCGACGTTGCCGACCCTCGAGGCCTTGCAGCGCGGCAGCGCCGATGTTGGCATCGTCGCGCCGGTCGTGCCGTACCCAGACGAGCTGCACTACTGGCACTATGAAACGGTCAAGCATGTCGTGGTCGTTCATCCCACGCATCCGCTTGCCGCACGCCAGTCCCTCAGCTTCCCCGAGACGCTGGCTTACGACTACATCGGGCTCGAAGCGCGAGGCGGCTGGGACCTGCTGCTGACGCAGATGGCGCGGGCCTGCGGCGCCAGCGTCAAGGTGCGCGTCCGCGTCAACGGTTTCGAGGCCGCATGCCGCATGGTAGAGGCAAACCTGGGCCTCGCCATCGTGCCGACGACGACGGCCGAGATCTATGCCGCCTCTCTGGGCCTGCGCACGCTGCTGCTCAACGAAATGTGGGCATCGGTGCCGCTGCACGTGTGCTTCCGCGACCTCAAGACGCTGCCGGTTTCCGCGCGTCTGCTGGTCAAGCACCTCACGGCCCGCAAGCCGGACGCACCGATGCAGGTGATGCGCTGGTGGGAGACGCGCAACCGGCCGGTGCATTCGGCGCCCGCCGATTGATGGCTCGACTCGCGGCTGGCTGCACACGATGTCTGCTCAGGGCGCGGCTATTTCAGGATGCCCATCTGCTGCGCCTCGTACACCGCTTCGCCACGCGAATTGACGTGCAGCTTGCGGTAAATGCGCTTGATGTAGGTGCCGATGGTATGGATCGACACACCCAGCAGGCCGGCGATCTCCTGGTAGTTGAATCCGCGTGCAAGCAGTTGCAGCACTTGCAGCTCGCGCTCGGTGACATGCTCGGCCAGCGGCGTCGGCGCCGGTCCGGCCGGTCGCGACGGCTGGAATTTGCGCAACAGCTGGCGCGCAATGACCGGCGAGATCGGCGAGCCACCCGAGCGCAGGTCGTCGATGTGCTTGACGATGTCCTCCTTCACGGCCTCTTTCAGCAAATAGCCGCTGGCGCCGGCTTCGATGCAGGTGAGCACGTTGGTCTGGTCCCCGTACATCGTGACGACCAGCACGTCGCAGTTCGGGTAGCGCTGGACCGCGCTGCGGATCACTTCGATGCCGTTGCCGTCCGGCAGCCCGAGATCGACCAGCAGCACGTCGGGCGCCAGCGATTGCAGCCGCTCCAGCGCTTCGCGCACGGTGCCGCAGCGGGCGGCCAGCCGCATGCTGCCCGAGCGCTCCAGCGCCTCGGCAAAGCGTTCCGCGAAGTGAAGGTCGTCTTCGACCAGCATGACCTCGATCATCACTCGCCTCTTCCGGCCGGGCCTGCCGCGCACGGTCGGCGGTGCAGCGCGCGTTGCCGGTCCGGCGAGGGAAAGGCCCGGTTGCATGGGCAGCACAAGCCGGCGAGCATCGCGGCAACTCCTCGCCTTGCCGCATGACCGCGACCGACATTCCTGCTCCGACCGACCGCGTCGCACGCGACCAGCACAACCGGGTGCGCATGATCGGCGTCTCGGCCGTCAACTACCTCTTCGGCATCCTGACGATGTCGCTGTATGCGCTCATCGGCACGGTCGGCTGGGACATTCCGGCGTTGTACGCGGTCGCGAGCATGGGCGGCAGCGCAGTATTCTTCCTGCTCGTGCGCCGGGGCGCCAACCTGCGTTTGCGCGACCCCAACCTGTTCGGCTGGCAGATGGCCCACGGTGGCCTGGTCGCGCTGACCTTCCTGAGCGTGGCGCCGCAGCTCGCGTTTGCATCGCTGTCGAGCCTGTTCGTCACCGGTGTGTTCGGGCTGGTGCAGTTTGGCCTGCCGGAGTTCCGCCGGGCCTTGCTCGTCGTCGGCGCCGGCTCGGCGGCGATCTTCTATTTCGTCTGGGACCGGCTCGCGCTGCCCGCGTCGACGCCGCACGAAGCGCTGGTGCTGTGGGTGCTGCTGATGTTCTTGCTCGGGCGTTTCACGGTGGTCGCCGCCCACGTGGGCCTGCTGCGCAAGAAACTGCACGAGCGCAACCGGCAGTTGCAGGAGTCCCTGGACCGCATCCAGGAACTGCTGCTGGGGCGTGCGCGCAAGGAGCAGGAACTCGCGGTGGCCCAGGAAAGGCAGCGCCTGATGCGGGAAATCCACGACGGCATCGGCGCCAGCTTGAACACCTCTCTCGCGATGATCGAGCGCGGCCGCATGGACCGCCACAGCCTGGCTGCGGTCGTGCGCGAATGCATCGATGAACTCAAGCTGACGATCGACTCGCTCGAGCCGATGGAGAACGACCTCGTCGCGGTGATCGCGACGCTGCGCTACCGGCTCGAGAAGCGCCTGCTGGCGGCCGGCATCCGCATGGAGTGGCAGGTTCAGGAACTGCCCGCGCTGCCGTGGCTGGAAGTGACGCAGGCGCTGTCCATCATGCGCGTGCTGCAAGAGGCGCTGAGCAACGTGGTGCGGCACTCGCGTGCGACGAGCGTTGCCGTGCGCACCGCCGAGCAGGCGCACGACGGGCGCTCCGGCGTCGAAGTGAGCATCGCCGACGACGGTGTCGGCTTCGACGCCGCCGTTGCGCAATCGTATGGGCACGGGCTGCGCAATATGCGCGAACGCGCCGCCGGCCTGGGCGGACAGTTGACGATCGAATCGGCCCCCGGCCGCTCGGTGGTCAGACTGTGGCTGCCGCTGGCGGCACCGGCCATGGCCCAGGACGCGGGCGCTCATCGGGCGCCCGCTGCACTGACGGCTGCCGGCGAACGCTGAACTGCTTAGCATGGCCGGTTCATAGTGGCAGCGCCGCGGCCGGCGCCGTTGCCGACGGCCAGTGCAGCAACGAGACAGGCGGCTGTGGTGCCGCTCGCTGCACGTTGCCATGGCGGCGCAAGTGGTCGAGCAACAGCCGTGCGCCCTCGGACAGCAATTCCGGTGCGCGGGTGCAGATGTCCAGCGGTACGTCGGCCCATGGCTCGTCGAGCGACAGCACGCACAGGTCCATGCTGGCCGCGCATTGCACCGCCACCGGCAACGGCACGATGCCCACGCCGAGGTTGCTTGCGACCATCCGGCACATCGCGTCGAAGCCGTGCACGCGCACGCGCACATGGAACGCGCAGCCGCGTTCCTGCGCGAACCGGCCCAGCATACGGTCCCAGGCGCCGTCGCTGTCGAGGCCGATGAAGTCGTACACCGCCGCCTGCTCGAAAGTCACCGGGCCGCGACCGCGCAGTGCGTGCCGAGAACTGACAACCACTGCCAACCGGACCTGCTGGTAGCGGCTGCGCTGCAGGTCGTCCGGATACGGAACGATCGGGGCGACGATGCCGATGTCGGCTTCGCCGCGCGACACCGCCTTCAGCGTCGTCGCGGTCGATTGTTCATGCAGGTCGACCTTGATCGTGGGGTGGCTGGCGCAGAAACTTGCGACGGCATCCGGCAGGTGGCACATCATGGCCGTGAGGTTGGCGTAGAGGCGCACGGGTTGCCGTCTGCCGCTGCTCATTTCGTCGACCTCCGTCGCCATCCGCTGCAATTGCACGAAGGTTTCCTGCGCCCCCTTGTAGACCGCGAGCCCCGCCTGCGTGACCGCGACGCCGCGCGCCTGCCGCTGCAGCAGCTGTGCGGCGAGTTCGTGCTCCAGATCGGCGATGCGCTTGCTCGCCGCCGATACGGCAATGAAGTTCTTCTCCGCTCCCTTGCCGATGCTGCCCAGGTCGACGATGTCGACGAACAGTTTGAGGGAGAACAGGTCCAGGCGCGTGATCAAGGGATACCTCGGGGAACGGCCGCGCGTAGTGCGCACGCCATCGTAACTGCGTCAGCGCATGCGCCTATCCCATGGATATGGGACCGGAACCTCGCCGATTCAGCGTCCGACGGTAGTCGCGTCGATGGCGTGCCGCAGCTGCGCCGCGTCAAATGGCTTGCCGACCACGGCGTGCGCGCCGGCTGCAAGCGCCGCGTCGCGCAGGCCGGTACTCGTGCACGCAGCGATCAAGGGCGATTCGGGCAGGCTGCCGTCGAGCTGGCGCTGGCGCAAGGCGCGCAGGGCCGCGAGCCCGCGGCCGTCGGGCTGCAGGTCGATCAACACGGCGCGCGGTGCAAAACGCTCGCAGTGCGCGGCAGCTTCGTCGAAGGTACTGGCCAGCGCCACCTCATAACCGTGCGCGTGCAGCATTGCGCTCGCCAGCGCCTGCTCGACCGGGTTTTCGAGGGCCAGCAACAGATGCTGTCGGGCCTTCATCGACAAGGGACCGGGCTGTGTCCTGCCCGAAGGCAGCGGCGCGCGCTCGGCCACACCGCGCGTCAACTCGAGCAGATCCGACAAGCCGAGCGGCAGTGCGCAGGCCGGCAACACCATTTCGTTGCCACGCGGCCCGCCGGGCAGGCACGCCTGCATCACCGCCGTGCCCAGCGGCACCCGCTGCGCGAGTTGCTCGAGTTCGGCGAGTGCTGCCGCCTCGTCCGCCAGACCAAGCACCAGCAGAGGCGGAGCGAACTCGCACGAGCGATCGTCCAGATGGGCGAGCGCATCGCCCGGCGACGCGAACTGCGTCGTGTGCCATCCGAGTCGCTGCAGACGCCGGGCAAGCGTTTCCCCATGTGCACAGCGCGCCGGCGGCGCGATCACCCAGGCCCGGGCGCCACGTGCGTCGGCCCAGGCTCCGGCCGACGCCGTCCATGGCATGCGGGTCTCCAGGCGCACGACGGCTCCCGCGTCGGCGAAGCTCAGCACGGCAATCTGAGCCGCCGTCGCGGCGCTGTGCGAACTGAGCATTTGAACGCCGCCGGACCCCTGCACCGGCGGCGCCGTCCAGGGCACCCCTTCCATTTCACCCAGCGCGGACCATTCGCGCAGGAACTCCGGCATCGGCGCGCTCAACGCGATCTGCACGACGATGTCGCAGGCTCCGTCCTGGCCGGCGGTGACCTGCGCCCCACAAAACACATGGCCACCACGCGCGAGGTGTATGGCCCGCGCAAGCACCGCCGATACCAGCGCCGCGAAGCGCTCTTCCGAGCCACGCACCAGCGCATGCAGGCCTTCGTGGTCATAGAGGAAGACGAGGCCGCGAGCGCAGCAGGCTTCGAGACCGCTGCGAGCCAGTTGAGCGAGCAGCTCACTCAGGTCGAAGTCAGCGGGCGGTACAGCCATGTCCCGTCTCGGCAAGGGACGTTCCCGGACCGGCTCATCTTTCTGCGCTTCTTGCTGCACGGATCAGCTCGACCACCTCGCCATCTTCCAGTTGCTCGAAGCGCCGGTAGTACGGGCTGACCGCCTCGAAGTGCTCGGGGGTGGACAGGCATGCGACGTCGTCCGCCTCGCCACGCAAGGCTTCGAGGCTCTCGCGCGCCGCCACCGGAACGGCGAGCACCAGACGCCGCACGCGGCGCCTTCTGAGTGCTCGCAACGCCGCGCGGGCAGTGGTGCCTGTCGCCAGGCCATCGTCGACCACCACGACGTCGCGCCCGGATGGGTCCACCGGTGCTTCGGCGCCAAGGTAGGCTGCGCGGCGACGCTCGATCTCGGCCAGCGCATATGGCAGCTGTGCTTCCACATGCGCGCGTCCACAGCCGACGGCCCGCAGCGCATGGTCGTCCACCACCAACTCCGGCGGCGAGCCGTCGACGACCGCTGCCACCGCCAGTTCGGGTTGCCACGGTGCGCCGATCTTGCGCACCAGCAACAACTCGAGCGGGGCTTGCAGCTCCCTGGCAACTTCGGCCCCCACCGGCACGCCGCCGCGCGGCAGCGCGATCACCAGAGGGTCGTGAAGCGACAACGCTTTCACCCGGGCGGCAAGCAACCGTCCGGCATGAGCGCGATCGTCGAAGAGTGGTGGGGCCATGGCAGCCGAAACGCCCCAGTATCGGTCTCTCGCGGCGGCGCCGGACCTGCGACCCCCTCCCTCAGCAGGGGCAAGTACCGTCAGCCCAGGCCGAGCGGCCCCTCGCGCCCGATGTGGTGCGGTGGCAGCGGGTGGATGCGCGGCTGGGTGTCCTGAAAATCGGCGTGACGCTGGAGCCCGGTGCGCGGTCGATGCTGCAGGATGGACGGGCCGGTGGCCAAGTGCCGGTGCAACGGCGATCGCCGTCGGCGTGCCAGCGGGACCAGTACACGGCCGACCCAGTGCAGCAGAGCAAGGGTATCGCGAACGGCAGCGAAAGGCATGACGGCACCTTTGAAGCTCGGCCCCCGGACGCGCAGGGCGCGGCAGCGAGGAAGAATCGAGAGCATCACACAAAGACCATGTCCGGTTCTTGACAGGCTCGCGCGGTCGTTGGTTCAGAGCAACGGCGTGCCGATGAAAACCGTGGCGGCCGGCCGGCACCCCGTCGCTTCGGCTGCCCTTGCACGGCGCGCGCACGGTTCGCCGAAAGTCAAGCCCGCCCGCGATGCCCCTGACCAGGGTCACCCTTCGCAACGGTTTCAAGCTGGTCTTTCGTCTATAAACGGGCAAAATGACCTGCTGAGCGATGGCTCAGTTCTTGCGGCGCCTCCGGGCTCCGAACTGGCCCGATCGATGAACCACCCTCGTCCACCCGCGCCCCCGGAGAGCTTCGATCCGGGGTTCGAACCCACACAGACACTGGCACCCAGCCATGACGCACTCCCGGCCGGGACCCGGCTGGCGGAGTACGAGGTCGAGCGGGTGCTCGGCGAAGGCGGCTTCGGCATCGTCTACCTCGCAGCCGACCACGGGCTGCAGCGTCACGTGGCGATCAAGGAATACCTCCCCGCCGCACTGGCTGCCCGCGGTGCTCGCGCCTCCGTCACCCTGCGCGCCACGTCGCACAATGACACCTTCAAGCTCGGCCTGCGCTCGTTCGTCAACGAGGCGCGGCTGCTGGCCCGCTTCGACCACCCTTCGCTGGTGCGTGTGTACCGCTTCTGGGAAGCAAACGGCACCGCCTATATGGTGATGCCCTATTACGAAGGCACGACGCTGGCGGCCGCCCGCATGGCCATGACGCAGCCTCCGGACGAAACCTGGTTGCGCAACCTGCTGCTGTCGCTCATGGGCGCCCTGGAGGTCCTGCACGCCAGTTCGTGCTACCACCGCGACATCGCTCCCGACAATATCCTGCTGCTGCCCGACGGGCGGCCGGTATTGCTCGATTTCGGTGCGGCTCGCCGTGTGATCGGCGACCGTACGCAGACGTTGACAGCCATCCTCAAGCCCGCTTTCGCACCGATCGAGCAGTACGCCGAGGCCGGGCATCTGCAGCAGGGCCCCTGGACCGATCTGTACGCCCTCGGCGCGGTGATGTACTACCTGATCAGCGGCCGCTCGCCGCTGCCGTCGACGGTGCGAGCCGTCGACGATCAACTCAAGCCGCTGGCCGAGGTGGCCGAATCGCTGCGCAACACCTTCCCTGACTTGCGCTACAGCGCGTCTTTCCTGTCGGTGATCGAATGGGCGCTGTCGGTGCGCCCCAAGGACCGGCCGCAAACGGTGGCCCAGCTGCGCGACGCATTGAGCCAGCCAGGTTGGTCGCGTCCGGTGTCGGCACCGGCCGCTTCGTTCGCCCCCGCACCCGCGCCCATACCTGCATCCGCACCCGCGGAGTCCCCCTTCTTCGCGGCCATCCCGCCGCTCGGGCCTTCCCCGGCGCCCACGGCCGTGCCGCCCGCTGCGACGGCTGCCACGCCGGTTCCGCCGCCGGCCCCTGCGCCGTCTCCCGCCGCGGCTCCTTCCGTCGCCGCGCCGCCCACACTGTCCGACGAGGTCCCTTCGGACGCTGCGGTCATGGCCGCCCTGAACGCTGCGCTCGGCTCGATCCCGCCCAGCCGGCCCGACCCCGCGTGGGGCACCATGCGGCCGGACGACGACGACGTGCAGCAGCGCACGCGCGCGGGCCGCGGCGCCGGTGCGCGGTGGGGCGCCGCGCTCGCGGTGCTGGCTGCACTGGGCCTGGGCGCCTGGCAATGGCAGGAACACCGCACCGCCGAAGAGTTGCTGCGCCGGCTGGCCAACACTTCGCTTGGCAGCGACGAAACGCCGCCGCAGCAGGCCACCGCGGTGCCTCCGGCGGTCGCCGCACCGCCTGCACGAGAGCCGGCGCCAGTTCCGACAGCGCCCGAGCCTCCACCCGTTGCCGAAACGGCACCGGCTCCACGCGAGCCCGTGGTCGCAGCCTCTCCCGCTCCCGAGGCCGCTCCGGTGTCTGCGCGCGGTGAGTCAGAAGACGTCAGCCCCCCTGAAGACGAACAGATCCAGGCCCAGCCGCCCGCCGCAGGACCGGCGCCTGCTGCGGCCGAGCCGGCGGTCAAGGTCGCCGCACCGCAGATTGCCAGCAACCCGCGGGCAGCCTGCGGGTCGCGTACCAACTTCTCGCTGTACTACTGCATGCAGTCGCAGTGCAGGCAGGGCCACTTCTTCAATCATCCGCAGTGCATCCGGCTGCGCGAGCACGACGAGGTCGAATGAACGGTCCTGCGCGTAGCGTAGGCGCCGGAATTGCTGACTGACATCGCCACCCCAGACCCTCGTCGAAAGGAAACGATGTCCCATTTGTCCGATCAGCAGTTGCAGACACTGCGCCGTCTGCTCGACCGACGCGAGGCCGATCTGCAGGCCGAGGTACGCAGTGCGCGCGAGGCAGCGGAGCAGCAGGCCATCGGTCAGGCCGGAGTGGTCGGCGACCACGGCGACAACGCGACGGATCACCTGCAGAACGGCATCCGCCACATCGAGATGTCGCGTGACATCGAGGAACTCGACCAGATCGAAGCGGCGCGCCGCCGCATCCAGGAAGGCAGCTACGGCGAGTGCATCGACTGCGCCCAGCCGATCGGCGAGCGCAGGCTGCTGGCCCAGCCTACCGCCTCGCGCTGCGCGCCCTGCCAGGAGCGCTACGAGCGCCAACATCCGCACACCCTGCGCGATCCCGGTTGACTCCGGTACCGCGGGCGCGGCACAAATTCTCGGAGCCCGCGGCTGCCTGCGGCGGCACGGCCCTTCTTCGCCGTGGCGACCGATACCATCGCTCGAGCCCCAGGCAGCGCAGTGTCCTGCGCCGGCCCGCGCGGGCGTTTTGCGAGCAAGACGGATCAGATGTTCGGAGAGATCACAGGCTGGCTGGTGGCCTTCAAATACCCAGCCGGGGACGCCGCCCCTCATTGGCTCGAAATTCTCGACGCCGAGCGCGAGAGTGCGGTGCAGACGGCCTGCGCACTGGCCGCAGAGCGCTGGCCGGAGGCGGCGGTCTTCAAGATCGTCCCCGTGATGGATTTCTGATTCGGCGTACTTGAGCGGAAAGTGAAACGGCTTTCGGGCAGTTTTGTAGGAATTTGCCTGACAAGCCCCCTCAGTTCGCGGCGACGCGCCGAACAGAAGCGGGCTGATGGGCCGTTCGAAAGGGGTTGGTCAGAATTGGTTTCACGGTGCAAGCAAAAGCAAACACCAGAAACCGGGCCAGTTCCGCGAACAGCGGGGACAAGAAGGAGCCAAGAAGATGACCACCACCGCCGACCAGATCCTCACCGAAATCCGCGAAGCCAATCTGTCGTACCTGATGCTGGCGCAGAATCTGATCCGCTCCGACCGCGAAGAAGCGCTGTTCCGCCTGGGCATCAGTGAAGACACCGCGGACATGCTGGCGATGCTGACTCCGGCCCAGATGATGAAGATCGCCTCCGGCAACACGCTGCTGTGCCGCTTCCGCTTCGATGACGAACTGGTCTGGGGCCTGCTGACGAACCACGGCAAGACGGCGGCCAATGACGGCACCTCGCGACTGCACGCGTCCATCGTGCTGGCCGGCCGCCATCAAGAAGCGGCCTGACCGCCCCCGGATCATCGACACCCCTCGCGAAAGCCCGCCCCATGCGCAACAAGAGCATCCTCACCGAAGCCAGGCAGATCGAGCGTGCGGTCACCCTGATCCAGCTCGGTGCCCGCCTGCAGGTGCTGGAGTCCGAGACCGACCTGTCGTACGAACGACTGCTGCGGCTGTACAAGGAAGTCTCCGGCAAGTCGCCGTCGAAGGGGCAGCTGCCGTTTTCCACCGACTGGTTCATGACCTGGCAGCCGAACATCCATGCCAGCCTGTTCCTGAACATCCACGAATACCTGAACAAGGTGGCCGAGCTCGACGAGATCGACACCATCATCAAGGCCTACCGGCTGTACCTGGAGCAGACGCAGGCGCAGTCGCTGGAGCCGCTGTTGTCGGTCACCCGCGCGTGGCGCCTGGTGAAGTTCATCGACAACGGCATGCTGTCGATGACCCAATGCAGCAAATGCGGCGGGCACTTCGTGACCCACCCGCACGAGATCGCGCGGCACTATGTGTGCGGCATGTGCAATCCGCCGGCGCGCGCCGGCAAGGGCAAGGCAAGCGGTGGCTTGCACATCCATTGATTTCTGGTGCGATTGTCAGACGTTCGTTGGTGATATAGCCTCCTCCTGAGAGCACAGCTCGCTGTGCATTCATACGGGCCCTCCGGGGCCCGTTTTCTTTGGCGGCAGCTCAGCGGCCGGTGCGTCTCAGCAGCCAGGCGCCCGTCACCAGCCCGGCGGCGAGCCCACCGTACACCAGCCACAGGCTGCGGCCGGACAACCGCCGCTCGAAGCCCGGCGTCAGGCGCCGCGGCACCAGGCACAGGTCGACGACGGCCGCCGCCGCGGTCGCCTTCACCGCGCTGCGCACGACCGCATCGAAGTGATCCTGCCGACGTTCACGTCCGAGCAGCCGCTCGAACAGCACGCCCCAGAACACTGCCGAGCCGGCATGCAGCAAGGTGCCGGTCAAAGTGTGCCGCACGGTCGGGCGGTCGACATGCAGCGATTCGTCGCCCCACACGATATGGCTGGTCGCGTTGAGCGGTGCCACCGCACTGCGCGTGTCGTGCCGCCCTCGCCAAGCCAGCACGGCGGCCGACAGCACGCCAGCGGTACCACCGGAGACGAGGGAATCTTTCATCGATACGGACCAGGTCTTCATGTCGCCTCGCTTGCAGGAAGTTCGTGCTGCCTGCGCGGCAAGCCCCATTCCTGCAGGTACGTCGCTTGCCGCCCAGGCTAGGCAACCCGAGGAGTCCCGACGTGACCGGTATTGCCAACGACCCCGCCGTCAAGCAGTGCATCGACGACTGCCTGCAATGCCGCACCATCTGCCTGGCGATGGCCATGGGTCATTGTCTGGAGCAAGGCGGTGCGCACGCCGAACGCGAACACCTGAGCCTGATGCTCAACTGCGCCGAGATGTGCGGTACCGCCGGCCACTTCATGCTGGCGGAGTCGACGCTGCACGCGGAGGTTTGCGCACTTTGTGCAAAAGTCTGCGGCGCCTGCGCGCAAAGCTGCCGGCAGTTGGGCGGCATGGAAGACTGCGTGGACGCCTGCGAGCGCTGCGCCAAGAGTTGCGCACGGGTGGCTGGGGTCGATGGCCCGCCCACGCATGGCACCGACCGCCTGCCGACCACCGGGGTCTCCGGCGGCCCGCCGCGCCAAGGCGCCTACGGCTAGCCGAACAGAATGCGGAAAAGTGCGGCGAGGCGTGCCGCGAGTCGTCAGGCCGCCTTGCGGCGAGGCGGCGCGGGCTTGCGCACGCTGCGCGTCTCGGCGGTGTAGGACCATCCGGGCAGCAGCCGGGAGATGCGCTTGATCTGAGGCAATTCGGCATCGACGATCAATGTGCCGGTGCCGGCCGCGACCACTTTGGCTCCTTCGGCGCGGGTGGCTGCGGCCGCCTCTTCGGGGCCGACCTGCGGGCCGCTGGGGGCAGCCCCCCCGCAATAAAGGACAAAGCGCTTCATGGGCAGGATTATCGCGCCAGACCCTTGCCCTGCATAGTCGCAGGGAAGCCCAGGTCTTCGGCGCGCCGCGCGGCCAGTTCCAGAATCGCCTCCGAGCGCCGCGCATCCCGGGGTGAATTCAACACCTCCGGCGTGCTCGCCAGGACGCGAGCGAGCACGCCGGCGGCCACCGGGCTGGCCATCGAGGTGCCGTCCATCACGCCGTAGCGGTCGCGGTGGATGGTCGAGATGATGCCGACGCCCGGCGCCGCCTGCCGGATCTGGGGCCCGCGGTTGGAAAAACGCGCGACGAAGCTGTCATGTTTGCCGGGCGGCTGGGTCAGGTGGCGCTGCTGCGCGGCCCCCTTCGGCCATGCACCCTTGATACCGACGGCCGCCACGGCCAGTGACAGCGGGTCGTTGGCCGGGAAACTGACCGGCCCGCCTTCGTTGCCCGCCGCGACGACACAAACTGCCCCGCTCAGCCGTGCGAACTGGATCGCCTCGGAGATCGCCGGGTCGCTGTCGCCCCCGCCCAGGCTCATGTTGAGAATGTCGCAGCCGTCGAGCACCGCTTGGCGGATCGCCTCGCGGATCGCGGCATTCGAGGCCCCACCTTCGCCGCGCTCGAACACCCGGTAGGCGTGCAGGCGAACCTGTGCCGCCTCCCCGCTGACGCCCTGCCCGGTCGCTCCATGGCCCCCGATGACACCGGCGACGTGCGTTCCGTGGCCGTCTTCGTCGTGCCACTGGTCGACCGGCTCCACCAGCGTCGTGTTGCGCCCGATCGCAACGCGCAGATCGGCGTGCGGCCCGACGCCCGTGTCGATCACGGCCACCTTCACGCCCCCGCCTTCGTCGCCTTTCGGCGCCTCGTACAGCACGCGCCGGGCATCGGCAAAGCCCAGTTCGAGGGCCGGCAGCGCGATCGCCATGCCCGCCTGCAACGGCAAGTTGCGCCACTCGCGCGCCCATGCACCGTGCAGCGGGTAGGCGGCCACGATCGGTGCCTGGCGCAGCGTGGCCGGCAGCCGCAGACGCACTTCGCCGCGCGCATTGCTGGTGCCCTCGACACCGGTGCCGGTCGCGACGTCGGTCAGCACCACCACCACGCAGTCCGGCAGCGGCTTCGCATGCTGCCCCTCGCCGGCCGTGACACGCAGCGTCAGGGTCTGGGGAGGCTCCGCGGCCTTCACGGCCGGCTTGCGCAACGCGCGCAGCCGGGGGGCCCTGGCCGGCAGGTAGCGGCGCTCGGGCACGACACGCAGCCCTGGCATGCCGGCCTGCAGCAGCGCGGCTTCGTTCGGGGTCAGCGCAACCACCTTGGTACCGTCGCTCGCAGCCGACGCGATCACGCGCAGCGTGACGCCGGCCACCGTTTCCATGCCGTCCTGCGGCCGCGGCATCAGCTGGCGCAGCCACTGCTGCGTGCTGTTCGAGGTGAAGATGCCGCCTGCCACGAAGCCTGCTGCCGGCAGCAGCAGAAACCGCGACGTGTGCGGACGCGAGTGCGAAGTCGCGGGATGCGAAGGGGGATGCAATGGGCCTCCTGTTCGTTGTGATTGCACACGCGGTGCGAGGCGCTGATTCTGGACGCAACGCGGCGGCGCTGTCACCGGCGGCGCTGAAACGCGTGTATCGGGTATGCCGCTTGCAGCAAGCGAGCAAGGCCTGCATGCGTGGGTCCCGGTCGTTTTCAAGGAGTCCGTCAAGATGCAACAACAGATCTCTGAAGTCATGACGCGCGACGTGCGCGTGGTCTCGCCCGACGACACGCTGCAGGCTGCAGCGCAGGTGATGGACGAGTTGAACGTCGGCGCGGTGCCTGTCTGCACGGGCCAGCGGCTCGTCGGCATGATCACCGACCGCGACATCACGGTGCGCGCGGTCGCCAGCGGCCTCCCGGCCGACGGCACCGCCGTGAAGGACGTGATGACCGAGCAGGTGCGCTGGTGTTTCGAAGACCAGGACGTCGACGAAGTAATGCAGCAAATGAGCGACGTGCAGATCCGCCGCGTGCCTGTCGTCGACCGCGACAAGCATCTGGTCGGCATCGTCTCATTGGGCGACCTGGCAACCAGGCACGGAGCAGACGTCGAGGACACGCTGGAACGCATCTCCTCACCGTCCGAGCCGGACCGATCGACCACCGGGACGAGCGACGGCGGCGCGGCGAAACCGGCTCGCAAAGGTTCGCGCACCGCGCACTGAGCACCCCGGACATTCATTGCCGTCACCTGCCGCCAACGCGCCGCGAAGCAAGCGCTGATGCGGCCGGGCGCTCTCGACGGGTGGCTTCGCGCCACCTGTCGCGAGGCGCCGCGGGCTTGCACGAGCGCCCGGCAGGCGTTACCGTGCCTGCAGCCGTCGCCCGTACGGCTGCAGGCCCGCGCAACAAAGGACCCCAATGAAACCGCCGCCCCCGCATCACGTACCGGCCCCCGCCTCGGCTCTTGCACACTCCCTCGACCCCGAACTGAACTTCCGCGGCGAGCCCGCCCCGTGGGGGCCGCCGAGCATCGTCGTCGACGCCGTGGAGGACCGTGCCTCGCAGCTCGCCGCGCTGCGCGCCGGCTTGTTCGAGCACCCGGCACAGATTTCCCCCAAGTTCTTCTACGACGCGCAAGGCTGCGCGCTGTACAGCGCGATCTGCGAGTTGCAGGAGTACTACCCGACACGGACCGAGGCAGCCATCTTTGATCGCTACCGCGGCGCCATCGCGCGGCGGCTGCCGCGCGGTGCTCAATGGGTCGATCTGGGCTGCGGCGACGGAGCCAAGTCTTGGCCGTGGCTCGAGCCGGTGGGCGCGCGCCGCTGGCTGGGGGTCGACATCTCCCCGCAGTGGTTGCGCATCTCGCTCGACGCCGGCACCGGGCGCTTCCCGGACGTCGAGTTCGTCGGCGTCGCCACCGACTTCACCAAGCCGTTGCGGCTGCAACGCGTGCTGAGGCGCTCGCCGGCCCCTGCCGTGTTCTTCTATCCCGGCTCGTCGATCGGCAA
The DNA here is from genome assembly GCF_023721835.1 of Caldimonas mangrovi. Classification (GTDB taxonomy): domain Bacteria; phylum Pseudomonadota; class Gammaproteobacteria; order Burkholderiales; family Burkholderiaceae_C; genus Caldimonas; species Caldimonas mangrovi. The sequence goes on from NZ_JAMKFE010000015.1 coordinate 93,845, forward strand.
CTTCACGCCGGCCGAAGCACTGGTGCTGTTGCGGTCCGTGCGCGAGCATCTCGGCGCCGACGGTCGCCTGCTGATCGGCGTCGACGGCGTCAAGGAACGCCACGTGCTGGAGGCAGCGTACGACGATGCGCTGGGCGTCACGGCTGCCTTCAACCTGAACGTGCTGCGCGTCGTCAACCGCGAGCTGGGCGCCGACTTCGACCCGCGCCGCTTCGCGCACCGGGCGGTCTTCAACCCGCATGCCGGCCGCATCGAGATGCACCTCGTGTCCCGCGAGGCTCAGACGGTACGCATCGGCCACGACGAACGGCACTTCGACGATGGCGAGGCTGTCGTGACGGAGTACTCGTACAAGTACACGGCGCAGAGCTTCTCGGCATTGCTGCGCGATGCGGGCTTCGGTGCATTGCAGCACTGGAGCGACGATCGCGAGTGGTTCCACGTTTTCGTCGCTGCACCGGCATGAGCGCCGTCCGGACGCCCGACGGGGCGAACGCCTTGCTCGAGGAACCCGGCCGCGGACCCGTGTCGGCGCAGTCGCGCATCCCCACGTCGCTGTTTGCCGCGTTCCAGGCGGTGCGCCGGCAGACCGACGCCCTGGTCGAGGGACTGTCCGCCGAGGACTGCCTGCTGCAGTCGATGCCGGATGCCAGTCCCGTCAAATGGCATCTCGCGCACACCACATGGTTCTTCGAGACCTTCGTGTTGGAGCGCGCGGTACCGGGTTATCGCAGCGTCGATCCGGCTTATCGGCAGTTGTTCAACTCATATTACGTCGGTGTCGGCGAGCGTCATCCGCGCCCTGAGCGCGGCATGCTGTCCCGCCCTTCTCTCGATGAGGTGCTGGCGTATCGCCGCCGTATAGAGCAGCAGGTGGGTGCGGTGCTGCACCGCCCAGACCTGTCTCCCGACATGGCGGCACTGGTCGAACTCGGGCTGCACCACGAGCAACAGCATCAGGAACTGATCCTGACCGACCTGAAGCACCACTTCTCGCGCAATCCGGTCGCACCGGTTTATCGTCCGCGCACGCCGACGCCTCACGGGTCCCGTCCTCCACTGCAGCACGTCGCGTTCGACGGCGGGCTCACCGAGATCGGCCACAGCGATAAGAGCTTCTGCTTCGACAACGAACTCCCGTCACACCGTGTCTGGCTCGAACCCTACTCGCTGGCCTCGCGCCTGGTTACCAACGCCGAGTACCTCGAGTTCATCGACGACGGCGGGTATGCGCGGCCCGAACTGTGGTTGTCGGACGGCTGGGACGCCCGGGAACGTGGGGAGTGGCTGGCGCCCCTGTACTGGCAGCCTCCCGAGCAGCCGACGAGTCCGTGGCAGGTCTTCACGCTGCATGGGCGCTGCACGGTCGATCCCGACGAACCGGTCTGCCATGTCAGCTACTACGAAGCTGAAGCGTATGCCCGCTGGGCTGGCGCCCGGCTGCCGACCGAAGCCGAATGGGAAACCGCTGCGCGCTCGCTGGCCCCTCATACGCCCTGCGGCGCGTTGCTCGAAGACGGCTGCTTTCACCCTCGACCTGCGGTGCGCAGCGGCAGCGCCGGCCTGGCGCAGATGTTCGGCGACGTCTGGGAATGGACGCAAAGCGCCTACCTGCCCTACCCGGGGTTCCGCCCGGCCGAGGGCGCGGTCGGCGAATACAACGGCAAGTTCATGATCAACCAGATGGTGCTGCGCGGCGGCTCGTGTGCGACACCGATTTCCCATCTCCGCAGCAGTTATCGCAACTTCTTTCCGCCGCAAGCGCGCTGGCAGTTCAGCGGCATCCGGTTGGTTTTGTCGTGAACCGAAATGACAGCGGCAACGTGAGGACGGGCGGGTGCTACTGCGGCCAGGTGCGCGTCAGCTTCGATGGCGCGCCGCAGAATGTCGTGCACTGCCACTGCGGACAGTGCCGGCGCCTCGGCGGCGGCGCCTTCACGACCTGGGCCAGCGTGCGCCACGACGCATTGACCCTCGAGGGTGCGGGCCATCTGCTGGCCTTCGAGGCCACCCCCAACATCACGCGCCGGTTTTGCCGGCATTGCGGTACGCACGTCTACACGGACGACCGCCGCCTGCCCGGGATCGCCGGCATTCCCGCCGGCGTGCTGGCCCCGGGCGCCGTCATCACGCCGGAGGGGCACTACTACTTCGACGACCGAGTGCCCTGGCACCGTGTGGGCGACGAGCTGCCGCGTCACGGCGGCGACAGCGGTTTCGAGCCGTTGCCGATGCCTTAGGCGTGCCCGCGCCCGAGGGTCAGACGGCCCGCAGTCCCAGCTTGCCGAACAGGCGCTGGTCCCGCTCCCAGTCCGGGTTGCCGGTGGTCAGCAGCTTGTCGCCATAGAAGATCGAGTTGGCGCCGGCCATGAAGCACAGCGCCTGCACCGCTTCGCTCATTTGCTGCCGCCCGGCCGACAGCCGCACGCGGGCGGTGGGCATCGTGATGCGCGCGACCGCGATGGTGCGCACGAACTCGAGCGGGTCGAGCGGGTCGAGCCCGTGCAGCGGCGTGCCCTCGACCTGCACCAGGTGGTTGATCGGCACCGACTCGGGATACGGGTCGAGGTTGGCGAGCTGCGCGACCAGCCCGGCGCGCTCGCGGCGCGACTCGCCCATGCCGACGATACCGCCGCTGCACACATGCATGCCGGCGGCACGTACATGCTCCAGCGTGTCGAGCCGGTCCTGGTAGTCGCGCGTCGTGATGATGCGGCCGTAGGCTTCCGGCTCCGTATCGAGGTTGTGGTTGTAGTAGTCGAGGCCGGCGTCCTTCAGCGTGCGGGCCTGCGTGTCGGTCAGCATGCCCAGCGTGCAGCAGGCTTCCAGCCCGAGGTCCTTCACCGTGCGCACCAGTTCGGCGACCTTCTCGATGTCGCGGTCCTTCGGCGCACGCCACGCGGCGCCCATGCAGAAGCGCGACGCACCCTGCTCGCGCGCAGCCGCCGCGGCCGCTTTCACGGCATCCACGTCCATCAGCTTGTCGGCCTCGACACCGGTGTCGTAGTGCACCGACTGCGGGCAGTAGGCGCAGTCCTCCGGGCATCCGCCGGTCTTGATCGACAGCAGCGTCGACAGCTGCACCTCGTTCGCGGCGAAGTGCTGCCGGTGCACGGTCTGTGCTTCGAACAGCAGATCGGCAAAGGGCTGGTCGAACAGGGCCTGGACCGCGTCGACCGGCCAGCGCTGCCCAGCGGTCTCCGGCGTCGGTGCACGGCGCACGATCTGGACCGGCTGCTCAGTGACGGTGGCGTTCGTCATCGATGTCTCGTTAGCGAAAGAAGGCCGAAGTGTATCGGGCGGGTGGTTCGCGGCGCTTTACATCCAGGGCACCGGGCCTGGCAGCGTGCTGCGGGGCAGCTCCGGCGGCGCGAACGCAGGCGCCTTCCGCCCCGCTTCGATGGCCGCCTGCAAGCGACCGATCGCCTGCTCAGGCTCCGCAGCCTGCACGATGCCGCGCAGCACGGCAATGCCGCCCGCACCGCAACGCGTGGCTTCCAGGCTGCGCGCCTCGTCCATGCCGGCGATCGCCACCACCGGCTCGCGCAGCACCCGGCACCAATAGGCGAGATTGCCGGCGCCTTGCGGCCGCCAGGGCATTTCCTTCGTGGTGGTCGCGTGGATCGGGCCGCAGGCGATGTAGCTCGGCGCATGGGCATGCGCGCGGCACACCTCCCAGTAGCTGTGGGTGCTGAGCCCCAGGCGCAGCCCGGCGTCGCGGATGGCGCCGAGGGCTGCGCTGTCGAGCGTCTGCAAGTCCTCCTGGCCCAGGTGGACGCCGTAGGCGCCATGCTCGAGGGCCAGCTGCCAGTAATCGTTGATGAACAACTGCGCCTGCACGGCGCGAGCGGCCTGCACGCTGCGTCGCACCTCGCGCGACAGCAGCTCGTGCGGCGCTTGCTTGATGCGCAACTGCACCGTGCGCACACCGGCCGAGAGCACCCGCTCCACCCAGTCGGCGCTGTCCACCACCGGGTACAGGCCCATGCGAGCATCGACGAGCGGCGCAAAACCGCTCACGTCCGGGCCACCGGGCGATGCCTGCCATGCGGGTAACATCTCGGACTGCCACCCGAAGCCGCTGCGGGGACGCACCGGCCCGGCACCTCGTCCGGCCGGGTAGCCGTGCTGCAACGCCACGGTGGTCGCCATCTTCGCCAGCACCACCGCATCGGCCTCGCAGAAGCCGAGCGCCAGGGCCGCCGCCGCGGACGACGCATACACGCAGCCGGTGCCGTGCGTGTGCGGTGTCGGCACGCGCGATAGCGACAACCAGCCTTGCGCCTGCGGAGTGTCGGCGAAGTCGAGCGAGACCGGACTGCCGGCATCGCCGCCCGTGATGGCCACGGCACCCGTTCCCGAAGCGCGCAGCCTCGCTGCCGCTTGCGGCACCTCGTCCGTCTGCAAAGGCGTCGTCAGACCCAGCAGCCATGCCGCTTCGTCCCGGTTCGGCGTGATCAGCGTGGCGCGCGGCAACAGCTCGGCCACGAAGGCCTGTCGCAACGTCTCGGCCGCGAAGCTGGCGCCGCTGCTCGCGCGCCGCACCGGGTCGACCACCAGGGCCACGGGCCGGTGCTGCCGCAGGCGGTCGATCCAGCGCGCCACGCAGTGCAGGTTCTCGACACTGCCGAGCAAGCCGGTCTTGACGACCTGCGGCGGCAGGTCAGCCGCGAGGGCCGCGAGTTGCGCATCCAGCATCTCGGGCGAGACGGCGTCGATGCGCTCGACCGCCACGGAGTTCTGCGCCGTCAATGCTGCGATCGCCGTGCACCCGTGCACGTCCAAGGCCTCGAACGCCTTCAGGTCGGCCTGTATGCCAGCGCCCGCGCCGCTGTCGGAGCCGGCCACGCTCCAGACCAGGCTCCGGCGCTTGTCGTCCTGCCGGCTCATCCAGCGCTCCTGCGGGCGCCCTTGGAGCGCGTCATACCTCGAACGGCCGGCCGGTGACGGGCGTGGAGGCGACCGCCATGTCCTGGGGTGCCAGCAAACCGGACCGATGGCCCAGGCGGCCCGCTTCGATCGCGTGGCGGAACGCTCGCGCCATGCCGACCGGGTCAGTCGCCTGTGCGACGGCGGAATTCAACAGCACGCCGTCGTAGCCCAGCTCCATCGCCTGCGCCGCATGCGACGGCGCGCCGATGCCCGCGTCGACGATCAAGGTCACGTCCGGAAGCCGTGCCCGCAGCGTGCGCAGCGCCCAGGGGTTCAACAGGCCCTGCCCGGAGCCGATCGGCGCGCCCCAGGGCATCAGGATGCGGCAGCCGACGTCGAGCAGCCGTTGGCAAGTGACCAGATCGTCGGTGCAGTAGGGAAACACCTCGAACCCGTCCTTGACCAGTTGTTCGGCCGCCTCGACGAGCCCGAACGGATCGGGCTGCAAGGTGTGCTCGTCGCCGACCACCTCGAGCTTGATCCAGTGCGTGTCCAGCAGCTCGCGCGCCATCTGCGCCAGCGTGACCGCCTCGCGCGAGGTGCGGCAGCCGGCGGTGTTGGGCAGCAGCCGGGCCCCACAGCCCTTGATGATCTCGATGAAGCCGTTGTCGCCCGCGCCGGACGACAGCTGGCGCTTCAAGCCCAGCGTCACCACCTGTGCGCCGGAGGCCTCGACGGCCTCGCGCAGCACCTGCGGCGACGGATAGCCGGCGGTGCCGAGCAGAAAGCGGCTGTGCAGTGCAACGCCTGCCAGTTGAAAGTCGGAGGTCGTACGGCTCATCTCATCCTCCCACGATGGGTTCGAAACAGCTCACCTGGTCGCCGGACTGCAGCACGCAACCAGCCCGCGCTGCACGCCCGACGAAGTTGCCGTTGACGGCGGTGGCTACCGAGGTTGGCGGATGCCCCAGCCGCTCCAGCAGCGCCGCCAGCGTCGTCCCGCGGGCGACATGCCGCTGCGCGCCATTGACGTTGATCGCCACCGCGCCAGGCTGCTGCGGGGAGACGTAGGCATCGGTGTAGGCGTTCATGCCACGACTTTCTGCGGCCGCAGCGTGCCGACGTCCGGCATCTGCGACAGCGCCTCCTCGACCATGGCCGGCGCGATCAGCCAACCGTGCCGGAACAGGCCGTTGATGCGAGTAAGGCCTGCCTGTATTTCGATCACCGGCAGGTTGTCGGGCAAGGCCGGCCGCAGGTTGGACTCCATGTGCACGATACGGGCCTCGGCCAGTTCCGGGATCACGCTGTGCGCAGCACTCAGCAATGCGAGCGTCGTGCGCACCGAGACCGGCGAGCGGTCTTCCGACTCGACCTCGCTGGCGCCGACCACCACCTGGTCGCCGGGCCGCGGCACGATGTAGACGCGCCAGCGCGGGTGCAGCAGCCGTGCCGGTCGCCCGAGCCGCACGCCGGGCACGTGCAGCCAGAACACCTCGCCGCGCACGCCGCGCACCGGCAAGTCGGGCCGCGCGCCGAGGCCGCGCACGTCGAACACCCAGTCGAAGCGACGTGTACCGCCGGCTTCGACGATTCCGGGGCCGAGCCGTTCGACACTTCGGCCCCAGTGCCACTGCACGCCTTGCCGCGTGGCGCCTTCTGCCAGCGCGAGCATGGCCTGCACCGTGTGGATCTGGCCTTCCTGTTCGAGCAGCCATGCGTGTGCCGGGCCGTGGATCGACGGCTCCATCTGGCGCAGGTCCTGCAGCGGCAGGTTGCGCGGGAAGTGCTCGCCGGGTGCCTTGGCGCGCAGCACATCGAGCAGGCGCTGTGCGGCACCGACGTCGGGCCGGTGCGCCAGCAACAGGCTGCCGTTGCGGCGGAAGTCGACAGGGCCGGGCAGGCGGGCCACGATGTCCTGCCACAGGTCGAGCGAGCGCAAGCCGTACTGCGCCACCTTCGCATCGGCACATTCCAGCTCGGCCAGCGGGCTCAGCATGCCGGCCGCCGTCCAGCCCGCCGCGTAAGCGGTGCCCGGTGCGCGGCTCATGCCGTCGGGCGACGGGTCGAACACGCTCACCTGATGTCCACGGGCCGACAACTGCCACGCCAGCAGGCGGCCGAGCAGCCCGGCGCCGGCGACCCCGACATGCATGCGTTTCATCGTGCCGATCTTTCCGTGCGGCTTCAGCCTTGCGGCTGGATCGGGATGTAGATCTCGCCGCCGGCGCGCTTGAACTCGTCGGACTTGGACTGCAGCCCCTGCTCCAGGGCCGCCTGCTCGCTGACGCCCTGCTGCGCCGCGAATTCGCGCACTTCCTGCGTGATCTTCATCGAACAGAACTTCGGCCCGCACATCGAACAGAAGTGCGCCACCTTGCTCGACTCCTTGGGCAGCGTCTCGTCATGGAAGTCGCGTGCGGTGTCCGGGTCGAGCGAGAGGTTGAACTGATCGTGCCAGCGGAATTCGAACCGCGCGTTCGACAGCGCATCGTCTCGCGCCCGCGCTCCCGGGTGGCCCTTCGCGATGTCGGCCGCATGCGCGGCGATCTTGTAGGCGATGATGCCCTGCTTCACGTCGTCGCGGTCAGGCAGGCCCAGGTGTTCCTTCGGCGTCACATAGCACAGCATCGCGGTGCCGAACCAGCCGATCATTGCTGCGCCGATGGCCGAGGCGATGTGGTCGTAGCCCGGTGCGATGTCGATCGTCAGCGGGCCCAGCGTATAGAACGGCGCCTCGTGGCAGTGTTTGAGCTGCTCGTCCATGTTGGCCTGGATCATGTGCATCGGCACGTGGCCCGGGCCTTCGATCATGACCTGCACGTCGTGTTTCCAGGCCACCTGAGTCAGCTCGCCCAGCGTGCGCAGCTCGGCGAACTGGGCCTCGTCGTTCGCATCGGCGCCGGAGCCCGGGCGCAGCCCATCGCCCAGCGAGAAGCTCACGTCGTAGGCCTTCATGATCTCGCAGATCTCTTCGAAGTGCGTGTAGAGGAAGTTCTCCTTGTGATGCGCGATGCACCACTTCGCGAGGATGGAGCCCCCGCGCGAGACGATGCCGGTGCGGCGCTTGGCCGTCATCGGGATGTAGGGCAGCCGCACGCCGGCGTGGATGGTGAAGTAGTCGACGCCCTGCTCGGCCTGCTCGATCAGCGTGTCGCGGAAGATCTCCCAGGTCAGGTCCTCGGCAATGCCGCCGACCTTCTCCAGCGCCTGGTAGATCGGCACGGTCCCGATCGGCACCGGGGAGTTGCGCACGATCCAGTCGCGCGTGGTGTGGATGTTCTTGCCGGTCGACAGGTCCATCACCGTGTCGGCGCCCCAACGGATCGACCACACCAGTTTCTCGACCTCTTCCTCGATGCTCGACGTCACCGCCGAGTTGCCGATGTTGGCGTTGATCTTGACGAGGAAATTGCGGCCGATCGCCATCGGCTCGATCTCGGGGTGGTTGATGTTGGCCGGGATGATCGCGCGGCCGCGGGCCACCTCCTCACGCACGAACTCTGGCGTGATGATCGCCGGGATCCGGGCACCCATCGGGTTGCCGCGCAGCCGCTCTTCGCGCTCGGCGTCGTTGAGGTAGGGCACCATCCACTCGCGCTTCTGGTTCTCGCGCACGGCGATGTACTCCATCTCCGGGGTGACGATGCCGCGGCGCGCGTAGTGCATCTGCGTGACGTTGGCACCGGCCTTGGCCCGTAGCGGCCGGCGCTGCAGCGCGGCGGCCTCGCGGCGCAGTTCCTCGAGCCGCTGCGCGTCTCTCGCCTCGTGCTTGGCGCCGTCGTCCAGCGCCTGGTGGTTGCGACCGTCGTAACGCTCGACGTCGCCGCGGCCTTCGATCCAGGCGCTGCGCACCCCGGGCAGGCCCCGGCGCACGTCGATCGCAGCGTCGGGGTCGGTGTAGGGGCCCGAGGTGTCGTACAGCGGAATCACTTCGCCGTTGGTCAGCGTCACCTCGCGCATCGGCACCCGGACGTCAGCGTGCTGCTGACCGGCGACATAGATCTTGCGCGAGGCGGGGAACGGCTCGCGCGTCAGCGCCAGCAGTTGGGACAGTTTGTCGGGTGCGTTCATCGTGGGCTCCTTCCGGTGGTGTGTGTGCTCCGGAAAGTGCCCCTGAGAGATGCGCGTCTCTGGAGAGCCAGAGACGGATCGGGGGACAGATTCAGCTCTTCTTCCGCCGGCATGAACCGGATCAAGTTCGCGGGTTCGGCTTTGCAGCCATCTCAGCACAAACGAGTGCACCCCGGAGCGGCTGCAAGTTTAGAAGCCCGGTGCCGGCGGGTCAAGCGAACGTGGAAAGCATGCGCCGCCGCGTCCGCGCCCGGTGTCAGTACGAGCAGTCCCATTCGTCGCATTCGAGACCGTACCGACTGTGCCGGCAGCCGCAGAACGCCAGCAGTTCGGCATAGAAGCGGCCGATCGCGTCGGGGTAGTCGTCGGCCGCTTCCAGCGTGAGCACCAGCTGCCCGTGCCGGCCCGCCGGCAGCGCCGCCGACACCGGCCGCTCCGCCAGCGTCAGCGTCCGCAAGGCCGCCACGAGTTCGCCCGGAAAACGCCAAGGCTCGCGCCGATGGCTACCGTACAAGTCTTCATCGGCGGTCAGACGGAACTCGAAGCCGGCGGCGCCATAAGCGTCCAGCAACCCTTGCCCGATGCCGGCCTGGCGCTCGGCCTGCGCCGGACCGTCGACGCGTTGGCTGTCGTGCAGCGCGGCCAGCAACGGAGCGAGTTTGCCCACGCCAGCGGCGATCTCGGTCAGCTCCGCCTTCACGACGATATGGACTTCCGTCATCCGTTTCCCTCCCTGTGCATGACGAGCACCGCATCGTCGGGGCGCTGCGTGCACGCCGCATTTCAACCGTGCTGCGCCGGTTTCATCTGTGTGCCGCGCCGGCTTGACGGGGGGGCATGTAGTTTTTACCGTTGCCCGAACGCCGCCGCCACGCGAAAGGCTGGTGTGCCGCGGGCTGGCTGATGGCGTCGTTCTTGCTCTCGGCGCTGTGATGCTTCGCTCGCCACCTGCCGTGACCCCTCCGGACCGCTCGCCAGCGTCCGCCGCCGTGCTGCGGCCGGGACACAACTGCTGGCGGCTCGAATCGGCGCGCCGCGTGGCTTTCCTGATCGATGGTCAGGACTACTTCAGCGCGGTCCGTTCCGCGCTCTCGCAGGCGCGGCACTCCATCTACATCCTCGGCTGGGACATCGACAGTCGCATGAAGCTGGTGCCCGAAGCGAACGACGGCCTGCCCGAGCCGCTCGGCGAATTCCTCGATGCGATCGTCGCACGCAAGCATGGCGTGCAGGCGCGGGTGCTGAGCTGGGACTTCGCCATGCTGTTCGCGCTGGAGCGCGAGTGGCTCACCACGTACAAGCTCGACTGGCTGACCCACCGGCACCTGCGCTTTCGCCTTGACGACCGCCACCCGTTCGGCGCCTCGCATCATCAGAAGGTCGTGGTGGTCGACGACACCGTCGCCTTCGTGTCCGGCTTCGACCTGACCCGCTGCCGCTGGGACACGCCCGCTCATGCACCCGACGACCCGCGCCGGGTCGATCCGGACGGCAAGCCGTACGCACCGTTCCACGATGTGGGCGCCGTCGTCGAAGGCGATGTGGCTCGCGCGCTGGGCCAACTCGCACGCGACCGGTGGAGCCGGGCGACCGGTGTCCGCGCCCATCCGCCGCTGCAAACCGCTCACGCCCCGCCGTGGCCTCCCGGCTTGAAACCCGACCTCGAAGACGTGCGAGTCGCGATCGCACGCACCGCGCCCCGCTTCGATGGCCACGAAGCCGTCGAGGAGGTCCGTCACCTGCACCTCGATGCCATCGCGTCGGCGCGTCGCTGGCTCTACCTCGAGAACCAGTACTTCAGCTCGGCCGCGGTCGGCAAGGCCCTGGAGCAGCGGCTGGCCGAGGCTGAAGGCCCGGAGGTCGTGCTCGTCACGCCGCAACGCGAAAGCGGGTGGCTCGAGGAAACGACGATGGGCGTGCTGCGTTCACGGCTGCACCGGCGGCTCGGTGCGGCTGACCGGCACGGTCGCTATCGCCCCTACTGCCCGTCGCTGCCTGCACTGGGCGAGCAGTGCCTGAACGTGCACAGCAAGGTGATGACCGTTGATGATGAGCTGTTGACCGTCGGTTCGGCGAACCTGTCCAACCGCTCGATGGGTTTCGACACCGAGTGCAATCTGGTGATCGAGGCCGCCTGCCAGCGGGACGGCGACTGCGCGCAACGCGTGCGCGGCGCCGTCGCGGCGTTGCGCAACCGGCTGCTTGCCGAACACCTCGCGATCACGCCCGACGTGGTGGCCGCAACGACTCGCGAGCGCGGCAGCCTGGTGGCCGCCATCGAGGCCTTGCGCGGCACCGGGCGTACGCTGCGACCTGCGCATCCCGAGGTGTCGAGCGAGCTGGACGCCCTGGTGCCCGACTCGGCATTGATCGACCCGGAGGCCCCGCTCGACCCGGACCGCTTCGTGGCCGAATTCGTGCCGCCCGAGACGAAGCCGCGCGTCTCCCGCCGGGTGGTGACGATGGCCGCGGCGGCCGCGCTGCTCGGCACGCTGGCCGCGGCATGGCGCCTGACGCCGCTGAACGAGCTGCTCGACCTGGCCACGCTGGCCGCATTGGCCGAACGCCTGCGCGAGCAGCCGATGGCCCCATTGCTGACGCTGCTGGCCTACGTCGTCGGCGGCCTGCTCGTGATGCCGGTGACGGCGCTGATCGCCGTCACCGGCATCGTCTTCGGACCGCTGCTCGGCATCGTCTACGCCGTCGCCGGTGCGCTGTCGAGTGCTGCCGTCACCTACGGCCTCGGCCGCCTGCTCGGGCGCGACGCGGTGCGCCGCTTCGCCGGGCGACGCATCAACCGGCTCAGTCGCCAGCTCGCACGGCGTGGCGTCGTCGCGATGACCGTGCTGCGCATGCTGCCGGTGGCACCGTTCACCGTCGTCAACGTGGTCGCGGGTGCCTCGCAGATCAGCCTGCGCGACTACCTGCTCGGCACCTTGCTCGGCATGGCGCCGGGCATCTGCGCAACGGTGCTGTTCGCCAACGGCATCGTCGACGCGGTGCGCAGCCCCGACCTGGGCAATCTCACTTTCCTCGCGATCGTCGTCGCGGTGGTGGTCGCCGCCTCGCTGCTGCTGCGCCAGCAGCTCTTGGCGCGGCGTGCGGCCCGATGAGCAGCGTGAGGCTCGCCACCTACAACATCCATGGCGGGGTCGGATGCGACGGTCACTTCGTGCCCCGGCGCATCGCCGATGTGCTGGCTGAGCTGCAGGCCGACGTGATCGCACTGCAAGAGGTGGAATCACGTCGCACCGGGTTCGACATGCTGGGCTTCCTCGCCCACGCCACCGGCCTGCACCCCATCGCGGGCCCCACGCTGCTCGATGCGCAGGGCGACTACGGTAACGGCCTGCTCACGCGCCACCCGCCGTTGGCGGTGCGCCGGCTCGACCTGTCATGGCCGCGCCGGGAGCCGCGCGGTGCGATCGATGCCGAATTGCGCGTCGATAGCGCGGCATTGCGTATCGTCGCCACGCACCTGGGCCTGCGGCCGGCCGAGCGGCGCGCGCAGGTCAGGGCGCTGCTCGCCGCCTTCGAGCAAGACCCGGTCATGCCCACGGTGCTGATGGGCGACCTGAACGAGTGGCTGCTGGCGGGCCGGCCGCTGCGATGGCTGCACCGGCACTTCGAGAAAGCGCCGGCACCGGCGAGCTTCCCGTCGCGTTGGCCGATCTTTGCGCTGGACCGCATATGGACCAAGCCGCGCACGCTTTTGCAACAGGTCGCAATTCATGCAACGCCCCTCGCGCGGGTTGCCTCGGACCATCTGCCCGTGGTGGCGACCCTGCGCCTCGACGCTGACGCGGCCCCGGTATAGTCGCCGCCGCGAGCCGCCACACCGCGCGGCACCCTCCTACTCCATGCTCACGCTGCACCGAGCCTCCTTCCGCCAGTTGCTGCTGGTCGCCTTTCTGCTGATCGCCGCCCTGCTCGGTGCAGTGTCGCTGCGCGGGCTGTTCACGCTCGAACGGTTGATGGCGCAGTCGCGCGCCGGGGCTGAACAGGCGGTGCAGCTGGCAGCGCAGGTACAGACCCTGGCAGATCGCAGCGTCGGATTGGAGCGCACCGCGCGGCAGTACGTGGTGCTGGATGACAAGGTGCTGCGTGAGCGTTTCGAGGACGACGCCGAAGCCGCCGAGACGGTGCTGGCCCGCTTGGCTGACAACGGGCTGCCGCCCAAGCTGGCTGACGAGTGGCGCACGCACCTGGCCGGCATCCGCGAGCAGATGCAGGGCCCGCGCGCCACCGCACGCCTGCGCGAGCAGACGCTGAGCCTCGCTTTTCGCGAGCTGGCCGACATCAACACCGCGGTGGCCGACCAGATCCGGCGCGCGAACGAAAAGCGCAACCGCGAACTGCAGGACGAACTCGAGGCCAGCCGGCTCGAACTCGGCCGCCAGGTGCTCGCCGCGATTGCGGTCGCGGTGGTGCTGGCCTTCGGTTTCGGCCTGTGGCTGGCGAGGCCGCTGAAGCGGTTGGAGCGCGCCATCGTCGGTCTGGGTGAAAACCGGCTCGATCAACCGATCGAGATCCAGGGCCCGGCCGACGTGCGCCTGGTCGGGCGGCGACTCGATTGGCTGCGGTTGCGACTGGCGGAACTGGATGCCGACAAGGCCCGTTTTCTGCGGCACATCTCCCACGAGCTGAAAACACCGCTGGCAGCGCTGCGCGAAGGCGTTGCGCTGCTGGAGGACGGTGTCGCCGGAACGCTGACCGACAACCAACGCGAGATCGCACGCATCCTGCACCACAACACCGGCGTGCTGCAACGGCAGATCGAGGACCTGCTACGCTTCAACGCCGCAGCGTTCGAGGCGCGCCGGCTGTTGCGCCGTCGCACTGAACTGCTCGCGCTGCTGCGCCAGCTCGTCGAAGAACAGAAGCTGCAATGGCAGGCCAAGCAACTGCGCGTGGAGCTGAATGGCGAGCCGCTGCACGCCGAAGTCGACCAGGACAAGCTCGGCACGGCGATCGGCAACCTGCTGTCCAACGCGATACGCTTCAGCCCGCCGGGCGCTACCATTCGGTTTTCCTTGACCCGGCACGCCGGCCTCGCCTGCATCGACATCGTCGATGAAGGCCCGGGCGTGTCGCCTGCCGACCGTGCCCGGGTGTTCGAGCCCTTCTACCGCGGTGAACGCCAGCCCGAAGGTGCCGAGCGCGGTACCGGCGTGGGCCTGTCCATCGTGCAGGAGTACGTCGCTGCCCATGGCGGCCGGGTCGAACTGCTGCCGAATGCTCCTGGTGCCCATTTCCGTATCGAGTTGCCTCATGCCGCCTAGGCCCGCCGCACTTTTCTGTTGCCTGCTGTGGATCATCACGGGCTGCGCCCCGTTGCCCGAAGTGACCGAAGTGCGCCAGGTCAAGGTGCCGGTGCGCGTCGACGTGCCCGTGCCGATGATGGACCCGGTCGACCAGGCCAACCGCCATGCCATGCGCTATGCCGAGCGGGTACGCGGCCTGCCGTTGCCGGAACTGCAGCAGGAGATCGTGCGGTTGAACGAAAGCCCGGTGACGCCGAAATCGACACTGGAGCTCGCGTTCGCACTCGGTCAGACGCGCGCACCCGGCGACTTGCAAAAAGCCGTCGGTCTGCTCGAAGGCCTGTTGCGCTCCACCGAGCCCGAGGCCGCCCCCTGGCAACCCATGGCTCGCATGACTCTTGCAAGGTTCTTGGAAATGCGCCGGCTCGAGGAACAGCTCGACAAGCAGAACCAGCAGTTGCGCGACAGCCAGCGCCGCATCGACCAGCTCAACGAGAAGCTCGAGGCACTGAAGGCCATCGAGCGCAGTCTGGCGCCGAGGCCGGTGCCCGCAGCACCGGCCTCGGCACCGGTGCCCGGTACCCGACCCACCCCGCCATGACATCACGCACCAACGACCCCAGGAGACTCCGATGAGCGCCCATGTACTGGTCGTCGACGACGACCCGGACATGCTGCGGCTGCTGTCGATGCGGCTCGGTGCGGCCGGCTATCGTGTGACGGCGGTCGAGACTGCCGAGGCCGCCCTGACGCAGATCGCTGTCGAACGCCCGCAGCTTGTCGTCAGCGACGTGCAACTGCCCGGCAAGGACGGGCTCGCCCTCTATGACGAGATCCGTGCCCGGCATCCGGCGTTGCCCGTGATCCTTCTGACCGCGCACGGCACCATCCCCGACGCGGTCGAAGCGACCTCGCGCGGCGTGTTCACTTATCTGACCAAGCCGTTCGACGGCAAGGAGCTGCTCGACAAGATCGCGCAGGCACTGTCTCTTTCGGTGCCGGCCGGGCAAGAGGCGCCGGCCTACGAGGCCTGGCGCGAAGCCATCGTCAGCCGCTCGAACCGCATGGCCGATCTGCTGGCGGAAGCCAAGCTCGTGGCCGCCTCGGACGCGAGCGTGCTGATTCGCGGCGAAAGCGGCACCGGCAAGGAGCTGCTCGCGCAAGCCATCCACCAGGCCAGTTCGCGGGCCAGCCGGCCCTTCGTCGCGGTGAACTGCGGCGCCATCCCCGAGGCGTTGCTCGAGTCCGAGCTGTTCGGCCACGTGAAGGGGGCGTTCACCGGCGCGGTCACCAACCATCGAGGGCTGTTCCAGGCCGCGGACGGCGGCACCTTGTTTCTGGATGAAATCGGCGACATGCCCGTTCCGCTGCAGGTCAAGCTGCTGCGGGTGCTGCAGGAACGCTCGGTGCGCCCGGTCGGCTCGGCCCAGGCCGTGCCGGTCGACGTGCGCATCATTTCGGCCACGCACCGCAACCTCGACGAAGCCATGGCCGAAGGGCTGTTTCGCGAAGACCTCTACTACCGGCTCAATGTCGTCTCGTTGACGTTGCCGCCGCTGGCCGAGCGGCGCGAAGACATCCCGCTGCTGGCCAACCACTTCCTCGCCAAGCTCGCGGTCAAGTACGGCCGGCGCCTCAACGGTTTCGCCCCGGACGCCCTGAAAGCACTGGCTACCGCCTCGTGGCCGGGCAACATACGTCAGCTCTATAACGTGGTTGAGCAGGTGTGCGCGTTGGCGACCACCCCGCTGGTACCGCTGGCGCTCGTGCAGCGCGCGCTGCGCGTCCCCAGCGTCGAAGTGGTCAGCTATGCCGAGGCGCGCCACCGCTTCGAGCGCGACTATCTGGTCGGGCTGCTCAAGCTCACCGACGGCAACGTCGCCGATGCCGCCCGACTCGCCGAGCGCAACCGCACCGAGTTCTACCGGCTGCTGCAAAAGCACGGCCTGACGCCCGGGCTGTTCCGCGGCGATTCGCCTGTCGCCGAATAGCGACCGACTTTTTCGTTCTAAATCAATAGCTTAGCGCTCTGGGCGCCGCCTCCTGTCGCCACTTGGCGACATTTTCGAGGGGGCGGCTGGCTCCTAGGGTTTCCCTGGGGCATGCAACCCCTTGTAAGCACGCCTAAGTTGTTGATCTTCCAGATCTTTTCCCTGTTGGCACAGCCATTGCGAACTGCGTCACGAACCGGGGAGTGCAGCGAGCTTCGCAGCCTCCTCGCAGATCAGCAGACGATTCAGGGAAAGGACTCTGCACGTGCCCTTGTGGGACCGGAACGCCGGTTGGTGGCGTCTTGTCATGTGGTCGACGGCCGCGTTCGCGCTGCCCGGCCTCGCGAACGCCTTCGGCTTCGATGAACTGAGCGAGCGTGCGCGCCGCCTGGCGCAGCAGCCCCATCGCGCGTCGGCATCGACGCTGCCGGGGGAGTTGCAGGCGCTGAGCTACGACCAGTACCGCGACATCCGCTTCAAGCCCGAACGCGCGTTGTGGCGCGGCGAGGGCCTGCCCTTCGAGGTGATGTTCTTCCACCTCGGCAAGCAGCAGACCGAACCCGTGCTCATCAACGAAATCACGGCCCAGGGCGTGCGTCACGTCGGCTTCGATCGCGACAACTTCGACTACGGCAAGAATCGGCTCTCGCCGCAGACGTGGGGCGATGTCGGCTTCGCCGGCTTCCGGGTCCAC
Organism: Caldimonas mangrovi; assembly: GCF_023721835.1. Lineage (GTDB taxonomy): Bacteria > Pseudomonadota > Gammaproteobacteria > Burkholderiales > Burkholderiaceae_C > Caldimonas > Caldimonas mangrovi. Next base: position 110,740 of record NZ_JAMKFE010000015.1, read on the forward strand.
TTCCCGTTGAAGCAGGGAAATTACAAAGACGAACTGATCGTCTTCCTCGGTGCAAGCTATTTCCGCGCACTCGGCGCCGGGCAGCACTACGGCCTGTCGGCGCGCGGGCTGGCGATCGACACCGTCGGCGGCGAGCGAGAGGAGTTTCCGCGCTTCAAGGAGTTCTGGATCCGCAAGCCCGAGCGCGGCGCGGCCTCGCTGACCGTTTATGCGCTGCTCGACTCGCCGCGCGCCGCCGGCGCCTGGCAATTCGAAGTGAAGCCCGGCGAACAGACGCTCGTCGAGGTGCGTTCCAGGCTCTACCTGCGTGACGGCGTCGCGACGCTCGGCCTGGCGCCGCTGACCAGCATGTACATGTTCGGCGAGAACCAGCCGCACCCCGAGGATTTCCGCCCCGAGGTGCACGACTCCGACGGCCTGATGGTGGCCACGCGGGGTGGCGAGTGGCTGTGGCGCCCGCTGGTCAACCCGCGCCGGCCCCTGACCACGTCGTTCTCGATGCAGGGCCTGCAAGGTTACGGCCTGATGCAGCGGGACCGGTCCTTCGGCAGCTATGAAGACACCGAGGCTCGCTACGAAAAGCGCCCCAGCACATGGATCGAGCCGGTCGGCGACTGGGGTCCGGGCCGCGTCGAACTGGTGCAGCTGCCGACGCCCGACGAAACCAACGACAACATCGTCGCCTACTGGGTGCCGGAGCGGCTACCCGCTGCCGGGCAGCCGCTCGAGCTGCGCTATCGCATGCGCTGGCAGGGCGACGCCCAGCAGCGCCCGCCCGGCGGCTGGGTCACACAGACCCGCTCGGGCCGCGGTTTTCAGCAACTGGCGAAGAACGAGCACCAGTTCATCGTCGATTTCACCGGCCCCAAGCTCGCGGACCTGCCCTTGCGGGCCGAGCTGCAGGCCATGGTCACCAGCGGCCCCAACGGCCGCATCACCGAACGCAACGTCTACCGCAACGAGGCCAACAACTCGTGGCGCATGGCGGTGCGCGTCCAGCAGCTCTCAACGGCCGAGCCCGTCGAGTTGCGGGGCTATCTCCAACACGGCAACGACATCCTGACCGAGACATGGAGCAACATCATTCCCCCCCAATGAGCCCCCGTGGCGATCTCACGCCGCGCCTGCCCAGCACCACTGCCGGGGCAAGCGCGCCGCCGATACGCCGCGCCTCGATGCCGGCACAACCGTGGCGCGGCTTCCTGCGCGGGCTGGTGGATGGCATCGCAGGCCTGTTCAGGCAGCGCTCCGGTCAGCCCGCCGCCCCCCTGTCGGGCTGGGAGCAGGCGGCCGTCGTGCGACGTCGTGTTTTCCTCGGGCTGATCGCGCTGTCGACCACCGTGGCCACGGCCCTGATGGCACAGGTGCAGCCGCCCTACGAGCACCCGGCGTTGCAGTACGGCCAGATCGCACTGTTCGCACTGCTGTTCGCGTGGGTGTCCGCTGGCTTCTTCACCGCGGCGATGGGCTTCGTCGTCATGCTGCGCGGCGACCGGCACTCGTTGTCCCGGCACGACGTGGTGCACGACCCGGTGCGGGCCGACGCGCGCACCGCGGTCATCATGCCGATCTGCAACGAGCACGTCAGCACGGTTTTCGCCGGGCTGCGCGCCACCTGCGAATCGCTCGCGGCGACCGGCGCGCAACGCCTGTTCGACATCTACATTCTGTCGGACAGCAACGACCCCGACATCCGCAGCGCCGAACTCGCGGCCTGGGGCGAGCTGCGCGCGACGCTGGGCGACAACGCACGCGTCTTCTACCGTTGGCGCCAGCGCCGCACCAAGCGCAAGGCCGGCAATGTGGCCGACTTCTGCCGTCGCTGGGGCAGCAACTACCGCTACATGGTGGTGCTCGATGCCGACAGCGTGATGAGCGGTGATTGCCTGCTGACCATGGTGCGCCTGATGGAAGCCAACCCGAAGGCCGGCATCATCCAGACCGCGCCGCAAGCCGTCGGCCATGCCACCGTGCACGCGCGTTCACAGCAGTTCGCCAGCCGCGTCACCGGCCGGCTGTTCACGCTGGGCATGCAGTACTGGCAACTGGGCGAGTCGCACTACTGGGGCCACAACGCGATCATTCGTGTCGAGCCCTTCATGAAGCACTGCGGCCTGGCACCGTTGCCCGGGCGTGGCGCGCTGAGCGGCGAGATCATGTCGCACGACTTCGTCGAGGCCGCGCTGATGCGTCGCGCCGGCTACCACGTCTGGCTGGTGACCGATCTGCCCGGCAGCTACGAGCAGCAGCCGCCCAACCTGATCGAGGAACTGCAACGCGACCGCCGCTGGTGCCAGGGCAACCTGCAGAACGCACGCCTGATCGCCGAGCCCGGGCTGCACGGCGTGCACCGCGCAATGCTCGCGACCGGTGCGATGGCATACGGCTCGGCGCCGCTGTGGCTGGCCTTCGTGGTGCTGGGCGCCGCGCTGTGGCTGACTGGCGGGCTGCAGGCCAGCGTGACGGCCTTCGGCATGCCGCTGGCCGTCGGTGGCTTGTGGGCCGGCACGCTGACGATGCTGGTGCTGCCGCGCGTGCTCGGCATACTCGGGATCGTCCTGCGCCAAGAGCAGCGCTTCTTCGGGGGCACCGGCGCACTCATCAAGAGCGCGTTCATCGAGGCCGGGCTGTCCGTGTTGCAGGCGCCGGTGCGCATGGTGGCGCACAGCATGTTCGTGTTGGCCGCCCTGACCGGTTGGCGCATCGACTGGAAATCGCCCCCGCGCGAAGCCCAGTCGATCGCGTGGCGCGACGCCGGCCGCCGGTTTGCGCCGAGCTGCGCGGTGGTGCTGCTCGCAGCGCTCGCCATCGCGGTCGTCAACCCCGCCGCGGTGCTGTGGATGGCGCCCATCGCGCTGCCGCTGCTGTTCGCGGTGCCGCTGGCCGTCTTCACGAGCCAGGAACGGCTCGGCGAACGCGTGCGCTCGTACGGCCTGCTGACCATCCCGGAGGAAAGCTGGACGCCGGCGGTATTGCGCCACGCCTGGGCTTACGCACGCCGCGAGACGCCGCCGGCCCGCTGGGCCGACGTGCTGCGCGACCCCGGCCTGTTCGACCTGGTGCGCAGCGCCATGGGTGCGCGCCACACCGGCCACGGTGGTCGGGCGGTTGCTCGCCGACGGCTTCTGCTCGACCTGTCGCCCGAGCGCAATGCCGACAGCCTCGCGCCGATGGAGCGCATGCGCTTCCTGAGCGAACCGCAAAGCCTGGAACAATTGCGCGTGCGTCACAGCGTGCTGCGCGGTCAGGTCTTCGGCCGCCAGCTCGCACGCGAACTGGAGTTGCCGCAGACGCACCATGCGCTCATCGTCAACGGCTTGCGGGCTGCGGGTGGCCGAGCGGTGCACTGAAGCACGGCACAATCGTCTTTCTCGGGCGCGCCACGCGCCTGGGGGAGACGTCGTCTATGAGCCAACTCACCCGCTGGCTGCGTGAAAACCGCGGCCTCATTGCTTTCCTGCTGTTGTTCGGGTTGTTCAGAACGGCCGTGGCCGACTGGAATCCCATCCCTTCGGGTTCGATGCGTCCGACACTGCGAGAAGGCGACGTCGTCTTCGTCAACCGGCTCGCCTACCAGGTCAAGTTGCCCCTGACCGACATCGTGCTGGCCCGCACCGGCGAGGTGTCGCGTGGCGACATCGTCACTTTCTCGTCACCCGAGGACGGCACCCGCCTCATCAAGCGCGTGGTCGGTCTGCCCGGCGACGTGGTTTCGATGCGTGGCAAGGTGTTGTCGATCAACGGCCTGCCTCTCGGCTACCGGACGACCGGCACCGTGTTGGAGCCCGTCGCGGGCCGGCAGGTGCCGGCAACGCGGCTGCATGAGCAGCTCGGCGAGCACCAACATGCCCTGCAATGGCTCGACGGCCTGGCCACCGTGCCCGATTTCGGCCCGGTGACGGTACCGGCCGATGCCTACCTGGTGCTCGGCGACAACCGTGACGACAGCGCCGACTCTCGTTACTTCGGCTTCGTGCCACACCACCTGCTGATCGGACGCGCAGAGCGCGTGCTGGTGTCTGTCGACCTGCTCGGGCGCTGGGCGCCGCAATTCGCACGCTTCGGGATGAGGCTGCAATAGCCTCCGCGCGCGGAACTACTTGATGCCGGCGAGCGCGGCCCGCGCCTTGGTCCGATCTGCATCGCTGCCGAGTTCGGCACAGAGCAGCTCATAGAATTCCGCGCGGGTGGTCGCCTTGGCCGCGGCCTTCTTGGTCACGATCTTCGCGATCGGCCCGATGTGACCCGCGAGTATGCGTTGCGCCTGCTCGATCACTTGCGCGTCGAGCCGCAGGTGCGTGCTCAACACGGTGGCCGTGCCGCCCGTGCTGCGCTGGGCCCGCACGCTGACGCCACTGGTGGTGTGCTGCATGAATGCAGCCCGCTCCGGCTCCGTCGGCAAATGCTCCGCCAACCGCGAGGCGAGCGTCTCGATGTCGAAGCAGTCGCGCGCGGCACGCCGTACCAGCACCTTCGCGACCGGGCCGACATACTTGGCCAGCGTGGCTTCCAGATGCGACAGCGTCGACGCGTCCCAGTGCGTCGGCGGCGCGGTGGTGACGGCCCCCGACGAGCCGCTGCGCACGGCACTCGACACGCTGCCTGCGCCCCGCGGTTCCGGTCGCATCACTTCCATGATCACCGTCTCCTCCGACACCGTCGGCTTGACGGGCTCGTCCGCGTGGCTGGTCAGGGCCTCGAGAAACAGCAGCGCATTGGCATAGCGGGCCTCGGGCCGCTTGGCGAGTGCCGTGGCGACGATCTGGTCGTAGACGACCGGGCGGGTCGAGCCGGCATGCTGAGAGGGCCACACCGGCTCCTCGTGCACGATCTTGTACATCAGCGTTTCGGCACTGCCGTTGAACGGCAGTTGCCCGGTGAGCAGCTGGTACAGCAGCACGCCGGCGGCCCACACATCGACGCGATGGTCCAGCGGCTGACCGGTGTACTGCTCGGGCGACATGTAGCCCGGCGTGCCGACCACCGAGTTCACCTGGGTCAAGCCGATCGCATCGACGCGCGCGATACCGAAATCGGCGATCTTCAGCCGGCCCTGGCGCGTGATGATCAGGTTGGCCGGCTTGATGTCGCGGTGCCACACCCCCTGCTCGTGCGCATGGTCGAGCGCGGCGAGCAACTGCGTCATGATGCTCAGCACGTCCTGGTCAGGGAAGCGCGTCTTGCGCGACAGGTAGTGCGACAGACTGTTGCCCTCGACGAACTCCATCGCGATGAAGGCCTGGTCCTGGTCCTCGCCGTACTCATAAACCGCCACGATGCCGGGGTGCAGCAGCCGCCCTGCGGCCTGCGCCTCGTTGCGAAAGCGCGCCGCGACCGACTGGCCGTGCTCGCTGTCGTCGATCAATTGCCGGCGGATGGTCTTGATCGCCACCTGCCGCTTGATGTGCGGATCGAAGGCCTTGTAGACCACCCCCATCGCGCCCTCGCCGAGGACACCGGTGATGGGGTACTTGCCCAGCCGTTCAGGGTGCTTCATGCGTCACCTTGCGGCATCAGGTGTCGAGCATCTTCATCGCCTGCACCAGGCTCTTGCGCATGCGCGTGAAGGAATCGGCCAGTGTGCCGATCTCGTCGCGGCTCCTGGCGGTGAACTCCGGGGCTTCGAGTTCACCCAGACTCACGCGGTCGGCAATCTTCGACAGGCGGCTCACCGGCTGGATCACCAGCTTCCACAACATCAGGTTCAGGGCCAGGCCGATCAGCACGAAAACGCCGGTCAGCATCGTCATGAAGACACTGAAGGCGCGGTTCGCCCGCTCCAGCGGCACGGCCATCGGCACCGAGACGATCTGCGCGCCGATGATCTCGTTGTGGTTCCAGCCGAAGCCGTTGGCCGGGCCGTAGCGATCCACCATCGGCTTAGGGGCTGCATCGACCGTGCTGTGGCAGCGCAGGCAGGCCGCGTCCTTGATCTGGATCGGCCGGGCAATGTAGAGCGAACGGCCGCTCGGCGTGTCGCGCTGGCCGACGAATTCGGTCTGCGCCGGCGTGTTGCGGAACTGGTTGACGATGTCCACTTCCCACTCGACCGCGCGGTCGCGCGGGTTGGTCGGATTCAGCGTCGCTTCCTTGTAGGCGTAGTCCGGGTACTTCTTGTGCAGCGTCGCCAGCACTTCGGTGGCCGAGTACGCAGGCACCGACTGGGGCAGGAAGCTGTATTTCATCTGCGTCTCGAGCAGCGGCGCGATCTGGCCCGAGGTGTAGCCACGCACTGCCAGCGCCTTCTCCATCAACAGGCGCGCATGGTCGAGCACTTCGTCCTGGGCATTGCGCTGCAGCAGATCACGGGTGATGTACCCGGTGGCGCCGAGGCCGAGCACGAAAACCAGCACAAAGACCAGGTTGAACTTGAGCAGCAGTTTCATGGAGTCTCACAGAGTCGGGCATGTTGTTGTCGATCGGGCGCCGGTCAGCGTGCGCCCGCCGCGCCGGCCGGCGCCGATGCGGCCACGGGCGGTTTGGGCAGGTACTTCTCGGGGAACAGCACGCGGTCCCACTCGGGGTGCGCGCGCAGGTTGGCGATCAATGCCTGGCGAAAGCCGTCGTCGTTGGCCAGCGATTTCCAGCGCGAGACGAAGTTCGCCCGCACCGCGCGCTCGGCTTGCAGCCAGCCTTTGAGGTCTTCGTAGTCCACCGTGCGCTGCGCCCTGGGCTGGATCGTTTGTGCGCCGTAGCGGTCGGACAGCGGCGGCAGCGTGTCGCGGAAAGCGCGGGGCATGCGCTCCAGCATCTCGCCTGGCGGCCGCTGACCGACGGCGCCCTTGTCGGCGCCCCGTCGCCAGTAGCTCTCGCCACCCTTCAGCGACAAGCTCGGGCCGGCATTGCCGCTGCGGCGCTCGACCACTTTCAGCGGCCGCGTCTCGGCGAAAACAAAGCTTTCGGCATCATCGATGAACGCAACCACCACGCCTTCGACCTCGCTGACGTCGTACTCGGGCGACGAAAAGCCCGCCTGGCCCTTGGCTCGGCCTGCGCCAGTCAGCTTCACCCAGCCCTGCCGCAGGTACAGATCGGCCGGCCGCCGCTCGCGCTTGCCCGACGCCAGCTTGGGTGCCAGCAGCACCGCGGTGCCGGGCCCGAGATCGGCGATGCGGCCGTCCTTGAACTCGATCCTCAGCAGGCCGGTCTTGGGACCCGTCTCGACGATGTCTTCCGGCTGGAGCCGAACGCCCTCGCCAAGCGCAAAGCGCTCCGACTCGCGCACCAGCGCAGCGTCCCCTTCCAGGATGGTCACGATCGCATGCGCATCGGCTGCCGTCGCCCAGGCAGGCAACAGCGCCAACAACAACAGAATCGTTCGAAGACAAAACATCTCGCTCCCTACTCCTGCACGGCGGGCGCCGCGCTTCCCCGGCTGCGTTTACAGCAGAATCATATTGTTGCAGCTGCTGCGATGGTATCCGGCGGATCCCTTCGCCCACCTAGGGGGGGCCTGCCTTCTGGCTGTGTTGCCAAATACTTCACTGCCAGCGGGGAATTTGCACCGGAAACGGCGGCTCAGCCCAACAGCTCGATGCCCGGCAGCAGCCGCATGCACTGCTCGCGCACGATGCCGAGCAGGTCGACCAGGTAGGGTTTGACCGCCAGCGTCTTCGGCGCAGTTGCATGCAGCTCGCTCCACAACCCCTTCGGCCCGATGCGCTTGGCGACCACGTAGTCGTAGTCGACATAGTTCTTGACGCCCCAGTTCGGCAGCGCCGCGACCCCTCGACGGCTGGCGACCAGTTGCAGGATCGCGATGGTGAGTTCGGCCGTGCGCCGCTCGAAGGCGATGCCGGCCGGTCGCAGCACCTCGCGGATCACGTCGATGCGTTCTTCGGGCACCGGGTAGGTGATCAGCGTCTCGCCTGCGAAATCCTCGGCCTGCAGGCGCCGCCGGTGGCGCAGGCGGTGCTCGACCGGCAGCACACCGAGGATCTCGAAGCGAAACAGCGGCCAGCTCGCCAGGCCGCGCCGTCCCGACGTCCTCGCACCGGGCGGCGAGCCGATCACCAGCTCGCACTTGCCGTCGCCCAGCAGCGTCATCGGGTCGCTGTGGAACCCCGCCACCAGGTCGACCTCGACCTCCGGCCAGCGACGGCGGAACTCGTCCATCACTGGCATCAGCCAGTCGAAGCAGGTGTGACACTCGAGCGCGATGCGCAATTCGCCGCGGGTGTCGCTGTGCGCACGCGCCAGATCCCGTTCGGCCGCGGCCACCCCAGGCAGTACTTCTCGCGCCAGCACCAGCAGCCGTTCGCCGGCGGGCGTGAACCGCAGGCCCTGGCTGGTGCGCTGAAACAGCGGCACGCCGTAGTGTGCTTCAACCGCCCGCACCTGGTGTGACAGCGCGGACTGCGTCAGATGCAGGCGTTCGGCAGCAGCAGCGAGCTTGCCGGTCTCGGCGATCGCCAACAGCGAGCGCAGGTGTCGTAGTTCGAGCATGAGGTTCGACTTGAATGAAATTCAAGTTCTTCTGAAAAGATTTCGCTTGATCGAAGGAGTGTCCCAAACCAGACTGCACAGCGTCAACCGCAACCTCACACCCGCACCCTCATGGCCCTCACCCACCTCCTCGGATATCCGCGCATCGGCGAACGGCGCGAGCTCAAGTTCGCCCTCGAATCTTTCTGGCAAGGCGGCAGTGACGCCGCGGCGCTGCAACAAGTGGGCGCCCGGTTGCGCCATGCCGCGTGGCTGCGGCAGCAGCAGGCCGGCCTCGGCCTGCTGTCGGCCGGCGACTTCGCGTTCTACGACCCGATGCTCGACCACGCCTTGATGTTCGGCGCGATCCCGCCGCGCTTCACCGCCGAACGATGCGACCGGCTGGCGACGGCCTTCGCCCTGGCCCGCGGCACGCCGGGCCAGCCAGCGCTCGAAATGACCAAGTGGTTCGACACCAACTACCACTACCTGAAGCCCGAGCTGCATGCCGGGCAGGATTTCCACCTCGACGCACACGCCTACCTGGCGCAGGTGGCCGATGCGCAGGCGCTCGGCAGTCCGGTCAAGCCGGTGTTGATCGGGCCGCTGAGCTTCCTGTGGCTGGCGAAGTCGACCGACGGCGCCGATCGGCTCGCGCTGTGGCCGGCGCTGACAGCCTGCTATGCCGAGCTGCTGCGATCGCTGGCCGACGCGGGCGTCGAATGGGTACAGATCGACGAGCCCATCCTCGCACTGGACCTGGACCCGGCGTGGCGCGACGCGTTCGCACCGGCCTACGCCGCGCTCGCCGGCACACGCCCGAAGCTGCTGCTCGCGACCTATTTCGACGACGTGACCCACCACCTGGACACGATCACTGCGTTGCCGGTGCAAGGATTGCACGTCGACGCGGTGCGTGCGCCGTGGCAGCTCGCTGCCGCCGCCGATCGCCTCGGCGCGCAGCGGGTACTGTCGGTCGGCATCGTCGATGGCCGCAACATCTGGCGCACCGATCTGCGGCGCGCGCTCGCCACGCTGCAGCCGCTGCACGAGCGATTCGGCGAGCGCCTGTGGCTGGCACCGTCCTGCTCGCTGGCGCATGTGCCGCTCAGCCTGCGGCATGAAACGCGGCTGGACCCGCAGATCAAGCGTTGGTTGGCCTTCGCCGACGAGAAGCTCGGCGAGCTGAGCACGTTGCAGCGCGCGCTCGACGAGGGCGAGGACGCCGTGCGCGAGGCGCTGGCCGAGAGCGACGCCGCCCTCGCCTCGCGTCGCCACTCGCGGCTGGTGACCCACCCCTACGTCGCCAAAAGGCTGCAGCAGCTGACGCCGGCGATGGAGCGGCGCACCAGCGCCTACCCGGTGCGGGCCGAACGCCAGCGCGCCGCCTTGCAGTTGCCGTTGCTGCCGACAACGACGATCGGCTCCTTCCCGCAGACGCCCGAAATCCGCGCCGATCGTGCCGCCTGGCGCCGCGGCGAGCTGGGCGCTTACGACTACCTGCAGCGCATGCGCGAGGAAATCCGCCATGCGATCCAGCAGCAGGAGTCGCTCGGTCTGGACGTGCTGGTGCATGGCGAGGCCGAGCGCAGCGACATGGTCGACTACTTCGCCGAGCACCTGTTCGGCTTTGCGCTCACCGAGAATGGCTGGGTGCAGAGCTACGGCTCCCGCTGCGTCAAGCCGCCGGTCATCTATGGCGACGTGCACCGCCCGGACGCGATCACGGTCGACACCGCCCGCTACGCCCAATCGCTGACCGACAAGCCCGTCAAAGGCATGCTGACCGGGCCGGTGACCATGCTGCAATGGTCTTTCGTGCGCGACGACCAGCCGCGCGAGCTGACCGCACGGCAGCTCGCACTGGCGATCCGCGACGAAGTGGCCGACCTCGAGAAGGCCGGCATCGGTGTCATCCAGATCGACGAACCGGCCTTCCGCGAAGGCTTGCCACTCAAGCGCCGAGACTGGCCGCCCTATCTGCACTGGGCCGTCCAGGCCTTCAAGCTGGCCGCCTGCTGCGTGGCCGACGAGACGCAAGTCCACACGCACATGTGCTACTCGGAGTTCAACGACATCCTGCCCGCCATTGCTGCGATGGACGCCGACGTGATCACGATCGAGACCTCGCGCTCGAACATGGAGCTGCTCGACGGCTTCGGCAGCTTCGCGTACCCGAACGAGATCGGCCCCGGCGTCTACGACATCCATTCGCCGCGCGTGCCGAGCCAGCAGGAGATGGAACGCCTGCTGGAGCGTGCCTGCGAAGTGGTCGACCCACGGCGCTTGTGGGTCAACCCCGACTGCGGCTTGAAGACCCGGCGCTGGCCCGAGACAAACGCGGCCCTGTCGCACATGGTGCAGGCGGCGAAGACGCTGCGCGAGCGGCTGCTGCAACCAGCCTGAGCCGACCGGCAGGCGGTACAGTGGCGCGTCTTCGCCACCGTGCCGCCCGCGATGAGTCCGCCCATGCATCCGGCTGCCCCGCAAGCCAGCCTGTTCGAATCTCCGGAAGAACATGCGCCGCCTCCGACCGCCCCCGCGCCTGCGCCGCCCAAGGCGCGCTCTGAGTCCGGTGACCTGATCGCTGCCGACCCCGGCGCCGAATTGCTCGCGCTCGCCGGGCGGCTGAGTCCGCTCGTCCGCTTCGGTACGTCGTCGTGGTACTTCCCCGGCTGGACCGGGCTGGTGTGGGGCCGCGACTACGCCCCATCGACGCTGTCGAGGCGAGGCCTCACCGCCTATTCCCGCCACCCGCTGCTGCGCTGCGTCAGCCTCGATCGCAGTTTCTACCGCCCGCTGGAAGCCGCGACGTACGCCGACCTGGCAGGCCAGGTGCCTCCCGGCTTCCGGTTTGTCGTCAAGGCGCCGTCGCTGGTCACCGACGCCACGGTGCGCAACCCCGACAACGGCAAGGCCACCAGCCCCAACCCGCTGTTCCTCGACGGACCGTCGGCCACCGACCTGTTCGTGCGGCCGGCATTGCAGGGCATGGGCGAGGCGCTGGGCGTGCTGGTGTTCCAGCTCTCGCCGCTGACCCTGGACTGGCTGAGCCGGCCGCAGGCGTTGCTGGAACGCCTCGACACGATGTTTGCAACGGTGCGCGCCGCCGTCGCCACCGGCACCTGCCGGCCGCTGGTGGCGCTCGAAATCCGCGACGGCGAGCTGCTCGGCCCCGAACTCGCAGCGCTGCTGAAGCGCCATGAGGTGCGCTACTGCCTGGGCCTGCACGACCGCATGCCACCGATCGAAGCCCAGTTGCCGATGCTGCGCGCGCTGTGGCCCGGGCCACTGGTATGCCGCTGGAACCTGCTGCGCGGCCTGAAATACGAGCAGGCCCGCAAGCGCTTCGAGCCCTTCGACAGGATGCAAGCGCCAGACCCCGACACCCGGCACGTGCTGGCCAAGGTGGTCGCTGCCACGGCCCTGGCCGGCCATGAAGTCTATGTAACCATCAACAACAAGGCCGAAGGCAGCGCGCCGCTTTCGGTGTTCGAGCTGGCAAAGGCCGTGCTCTCGTAGACCTGACAGCTTTCCCAGGGCTGCGAACAGCCCGATACTGCATCTCGGGCCTTTCGCTGCTCCGGCAGACGATCGGCACCCAACCACAAGGAGCAGTTCGGCATGCAGGGCAGCGATCTACACGGCGCAGGGCGCAAAGCCGGCGTTGTGTCGCGTCTGGCGGCGCTGTTCGGTGCCACCGCGCAGGGCCGTCAGCCACGCCGGCACGGCTGGCTGAACCCGGTGCAGCGGGCCGGCGAAATCGTCTGCGGCTTGCTGGTCACGGTGTTGTTCACCGGTGCCTTTGCCATCCTCGGCAGCAGCGCACGGACGATCGCGTTGGCCGCGATGTCGGCCGGGGCGGCCTGGAGCATGGTGTGCGCGGTGCTGTTCCTGCGCCGCAGCAGGCTGGCCGGCGTGCAGCGCAAACAGCTGCAGGCCGACTTGCTGCAGGCTTCCACGCCCGACCTGTTCGCTCAACGGCTCGAACGCGAACTGCCGGCCGGCCTGCTCGGCGACCTGAGGCCTCACGAGGTGCATCGCATGAAAACCGTGGTCCGCGAATCGGCGCAAGCCGAGCCAAGCGGCCTCACGACTTTGCTGAGAGCTGCGGCAGTGCTGCTGCTGGTGCTCGCCGGCACGCTGCCGGCCGCCCTGCCGCTGCTGTGGATCGACGACGCCGAATCGAGCCTGCGCCTGGCACACGGCATCGCCATTGGCCTGCTGTTCGTACTGGGCGGCTTTCTGGGCCACCACGCCGGGCTGCGACCCGTGCTGCTCGGCAGTTGCCTTGCGGGCCTCGGGGCGCTGCTGGCGGGGCCCAGCTGGGTGCTGTAAGGCGCGGTCGGCTCACTCGGGCAGCAGCGTCAGCACGCGGTCGCCGCGGGCCCATACCGGCACATAGCGCACCTCGGCCCACGGCTGTACGAAGCTGCGGTACAGGCCAGAGAACGGCAGCCCGGATTGGCCGGTCGAATGCATGAAGCGCGAGCGGCTCGGATCCGCAAGGTCGTACACCGCCCGCAGGCTGGGCCCATGCTCGTTGAGGTATCGCTCGCCAGACAGCGGGTCGGCCTTCAATGCCACGCGGGTGGCGTTGACGGTGTACGTGTCGCCCGGTGTCGGGGTGCGCAGCTCGAACAGCCGCGCCAGCGGGCCGACACGGCTGAAGGGCCGATGCTCGGAGCGTGCCAGGTGCACACGCCCCCAGTTCCACGATGAAACCTCCGGCCCATAGGCCCCCTGCAATTCCGTCAACGCCCGCGTCATCGCCATGTCGATCGCCTGCTGGCAGGTTTCGACCGGCACACTGGTCTTGTCGTCGCACCACCAACCGTTGTCGTTCTCGAGCACGCCTTCGATGGCGTCCTGAAAGTTGCGGTTCGCCACCTGCGGCCACAGGTCGGCGCCCAACTCGTCGGCGAACAGCACCTGCGGCACGTGCCGCAGCCAGGCCCAAAGGATGGTCGGCGCGACCCGGTCCGTTGTCATCTGGCCATCGAAGGCCGCCAGCTGCTGCAGCGCGGCGGGCGCCAGGGGGTGGTCCGACTGCGCGCGCCGCAGCAGCGGCAGCAGGCGGCGCGCCGCCAGCGAGACGACATCCGCCTGGATGGAAGCCATCGTCTCGACGTTGTGCTTGGGGTGCGCCGGCAGCAGCTGTTCGATGCGCTGCTGGCGGTACGGCAGCGTCCATTCACTGGTGATGAAGTGCGGGTACTCGGGCGGGTGGATGCGCTGGTTGGCGGTGGCGATCCAGCCGCGCGGCGGGTCGAATTCACGCGGGGTCAGCATGGCGTCGAGGTAGCCGGCCCAGTCGTATTTCGCGTCCCAGCCCGGCGCCGGCACCAGGCCCTTCAGGTCGTGCTCGGGCTTGCGCACCGGTACCCGGCCGGCCGACACCATGCCGATGCGGCCCTGCGCGTCGGCCACCACCATGTTCTGCATCGGCGCAAGGTGCTGCGATGCAGCCTGCACGAATTCGTCCACGGTGCGTGCGCGGTTCAGGCCGAGTGCGGCTTCCAGGGTCGTGTTGGGGGTTTCCAGCGCGGTCCAGCGCATCGCCAGCGCATGGGTCGGCTGCGCGCGCGGGCCGGTCAGCCGCTCGGCGGCGCCAGGCGCGTCGGAGATGACCGGACCGTGCCGTGTCGCGCGCACGATCACGCGGACATCGGCCTTGCCCTTGACGCGAATGATCTCTTCCTCGGACTCGAACTTGGCCCAACCGTCCGGCGTGCGGTACAGCGTGGGGTCGTCCGCATGGATCTGTTCGAGGTAGAGGTCCTGCACGTCCGGCGCGGTATTCGTGAAGCCCCACGCGAGGTGCTCGTTCTGCCCCAGGATCACGGCGGGCAACCCCGGCATGGTCGCACCCGCGACCTTGAAGCCCGGCGCCTGCAGCCGCGCGAAGTACCACAGCGCGGGCACGCTCAGGCGCAGATGCGGGTCGTTGGCGAGCAGCGGCTTGCCGCTTTCGGTGTGTGAGCCGGCCACGACCCAGTTGTTGGAGCCGATGCCGTCGAGCCCGGACTCCGGTGCGGCGGCGAGGGCCGGCTGCCCGAGCGACGCGTCGAGCCGCAAGCCGCGAAACAGCGCAGCGTAGTCGATCGTGGGCAGCGGTTGCGTGCCGGGGTACGGCGGCAGCAATTCGTTGATGCGCTCGACCGGCAGCTTGAGCGAGAGGCCCATGCGCAGCAGCTCGTTGTTCCAGTTTCCGCCCAGGTCCCACGCCATCATCGTCGTCCATGCGACGGTGTCGGCCGGCTCCCAGGTGCCGGGCTCCAGCCCCAGCACGACGAACTCCGGCGGGCGTGCCTTCATGTGCTCGCGCACGAAGGCGTTGATACCGGCCGCGTAGGCTTCCACGGTGGTGCGCGTATCGCCACCGACGCTCTCCCATTGGCGCATGGCAGTGCGGCGCACGCCGAGCGCGCGCAGGAACTGGTCGGTGTCCAGCGCGCTGCTGCCGAAGGCCTCGGCGAGCCGTCCGGAGCCGATGCGCTTGTGCATCTCCAGTTGCCAGAGCCGGTCTTGGGCATGCACGAAACCCAGGCCCCACATGACGTCTGCAAGCGACTCGCCCTCGATCGTCGGGATGCCGTGCTCGTCGCGCGTGATCGTGACCGCGGCCTTGAGCCCCTGGACTGCCAGGCGCCCCTCGGTCTGGGGCGACGCCTGACGCGTATAGAACCAGACCGCAGCCACCATGGCGACGGCCAACAGCACCAGTGCGGCTAGCGCACGACGTATCCACTTCATCATCTGAAAGCTCCTCGTCCACCAGCGTAACCGCCGTCGCGCGGCGCCGCCAGTGCTTCGAGAAGCGGCCCGGAAAGCCCGTTTTCCCGGGTTTCGGCCAGGGCCCGGCCGCCGACAATGACAAACAACTGCCATCAGGTTCTCACCGGCCCTTCTGTTTGCCATGATCTCCCTGCTCACTCACGCGCCAGGCTCGCTCCCGCTCCACGAGGGCGGCTACGACGACGAGCCGACGTTGGCGGCCGAAGCGGCACCGGCTCAGGCCGCATGGCAGCGCCCGGCAGCGGGCGAACGGCCATCGCACGTGCCGTGGTGGCGCACCGCGCTGCAGCGTCTGCATCTGTTGCCGGGCACACCGTCTCACGTGCCGGAACGCGTGCGGCTGGCCCGTCACGACTTCGAGGCGGCGCTGGCCGACATCCCGAGTGCAGCGGCCGAACGTGCGGTGCACGGCATCCGTCGCGCACGCGGCCTTCACGAGCTGTGGTACCTGCGTTCGCAGGTCTTCGACGCGGTGTCGATGGCCCACTCGCAGAAAGAGGCGGCACACCGGCTGGAACGGCTCGACCAGCACTTCCCGACGCGTTCGCTGCGCTCGGGCTTCGTGCCGCTCTGAACGTCCCCGACTCGAAAGCGCCTTGTTGCGCGTGACACGCCGGCCCCAGCGCCGCGTCGGTGAGAAACATGCAGAATGTCGGTTTGGCGGCGGCTTCCCTGGCGGCCGTCCACAGCCGGCAGCCTTCATGAACATCATCATCCTGGACGACTATCAGGACGCCGTGCGCAAGCTCAAGTGCGCGGCGAAACTCGAGCCCTACAACGCCAAGGTCTTCACCAACACCGTCAAGGGCATCGGTCAACTCTCGGTGCGGCTGCGCGACGCCGACGTGCTCGTGCTGATCCGCGAACGCACGCAGTTCCCACGCCAGTTGCTGGAGAAACTGCCCAAGCTCAAGCTGATTTCGCAGACCGGCCGCGTCGGCTCGCACATCGACGTCGAGACCTGCACCCGGATGGGCATCGCGGTGTCCGAGGGCGTGGGCTCGCCGGTGGCGCCGGCTGAGCTGACCTGGGCGTTGATCATGGCGGCAATGCGACGCCTGCCGCAGTACATCGGCAACCTGAAGCACGGTGCCTGGCAGCAGTCGGGGCTGAAAGCCGCCTCGATGCCGCCGAACTTCGGCGTCGGCATGGTGTTGCGCGGCAAGACGCTCGGCCTGTGGGGTTACGGCAAGATCGGCCAGATCGTCGCCGGCTACGCCAAGGCTTTCGGGATGAACGTGCTGGTCTGGGGCAGCGAGGCTTCGCGCGCCAAAGCCGAGGCCGACGGCTACGGCGCGGCGTTCACGCGCGAGGCGCTGTTCGAAGCGAGCGACGTGGTGAGCGTGCACCTGCGGCTGGTCGACTCGACCCGGGGTGTCATCAAGTTCGACGACCTGCTGCGCATGAAGCCCAATGCACTGTTCGTCAACACCTCGCGGGCCGAACTGGTCGAGGAGAACGCGCTCGTCAGCGCGCTGAACCGCGGCCGCCCTGGCATGGCGGCGGTCGACGTCTTCGAAAGCGAACCCATCCTGCAGGGCCATCCGCTGTTGCGGCTGGAAAACGCCGTGTGCACGCCACACATCGGCTACGTCGAGCAGGACAGCTACGAGCTCTATTTCGACGCCGCGTTCGACAACGTCATCAACTTCATCAACGGCGCGCCGACCGGTCTCGTCAACCCCGATGCACTGAAAGTGATCCGGGGATGATTCTCGAAGTTGCCACGCTCGACGTGCGGCCAGGCCAGGAAGAGGCTTTCGAGTCGGCATTCCGCGAAGCCGCGCCCATCATCGACGGGACACCCGGCTGTCTCGGCCATCAGCTCCAACGTTGCCTGGAGCGGCGCAATCGCTACGTGCTGCTGGTCCGGTGGAACACGCTGGAAGACCACACGCTGGGCTTCCGCGGCTCGCCCGGCTACCAGCGGTGGAAAGCTCTGCTGCATCACTTCTACGATCCCTTTCCCACCGTCGAGCACTATGAAGCCGTGTAGGACGGTGCCACCCCCGTCGCGCGCCTGAGTGCCCATGAGCACCACTACCGACTGGGCTCCCGCCCTGCCGTCGACCTGCCGCGCGCTGCTGTTCGGCAACTTCGTGATCGGCAGCGGCGTGATGGTGGTCAGCGGCACGCTGAACGATCTGGCGCACTCGCTGCAGGTATCCGTCGCGCTGGCCGGGCAGTTGGTGGCGATCGGCGCCGCGGTCATCTGCTTCGGTGCACCGCTGCTCGGCGGCCTGCTCGCCAGCTGGGACCGCCGCCGGCTGCTGACGCTGACGATGCTGTGGTACGCGGCGGGCCACGCCGCGTGCGCGCTGCTGCCCGACTACGCCACGCTGTGGCCGGTGCGTGCGCTGACCGTGCTGGCCGCCGCCGTGTTCACCCCCCAGGCTGCGGCGGCCATCGGCCACATGGCGACACCGCAGCAGCGCGGTCGCAGCATCACCTTCGTGTTTCTCGGTTGGTCGGTCGCCTCGGTGGCCGGCATGCCGATGTCGGCCTGGGTCGGTGAGACCTGGGGCTGGCGCTGGGCCATGGCAGGCGTCGCGGCGATGTCGTTGGGTGCGGCCGTCGCGGTACACCGTTCACTGCCCGACGGCGTGCGCCCGCCGGGCATGAGCCTACGTGCCTGGCGCGGCGTGTTCGGTGACCGCGTGCTGATGGCCATGGTCGGCGTGACGGCGCTGCAGGGCGCCGGACAGTTCACCGTGTTCGCGTACTTCGCGCCCTACCTGCGCCAGGTGCTGCATGCCAGCCCGGCGCAGATCAGTCTGGTCTTCGCGTGGTTCGGCGCCTGGGGCCTGACGGGCAACGTGCTGCTGTCGCGCTCTATCGACCGTTACGGTGCCTCGCGCGCGGTCGCGGTGTTGCTGGTGCTCATCGCGGCCAGCCTGCTGCTGTTCCCGCTGGCCACGACGCCATGGATGCTGGCGGCCGTGCTGGTGCCCTGGGGCCTCGGCTGCTTCGCCACCAATTCGGCCCAGCAGGCCCGGCTCGGCCTTGCCGCCCCGCTGCTGGCCCCGGCACTGATGGCGCTCAACACCTCCGCGATCTACCTGGGCCAGGCCGTCGGTGCAGCGGGTGGCGGCTGGCTCATGCTGCATGGCGGCTACGCGCCGTTGAGCTGGGTCGGGTTCGGGTGGCTGCTGCTGGCCATGGCGGCGAGCCACTGGGTGACCCGCAAGCTCGCCGGGCCCACGCAAACGGGCTGAGCGCATGCCGCACTGACCCTGGCAAGGTCGCCCGCCGCATCGGTACACTGGGCACATGCCGAATTCATCCGATGATTCCCCGTTGCCGCGGCCCGAATCCCTGACAGAGCTGTTCTTCGCTTTCACGCGGCTGGCGCTGCAGGGATTCGGGGGCGTGCTGCCGATCGCGCAGCGCGAACTCGTCGAACGCCGGCGCTGGCTCGGCAAGCAGGATTTCGTCGACATGCTATCGCTTGGACAGGTGCTGCCCGGGCCGAACATCATCAATGTGTCGCTGATGGTCGGTGACCGTTTTTTCGGCTGGAAGGGTGCTGCCGTCGCTGTCGCCGGCATGTTGCTGTTCCCGCTGCTGATCGTGCTGGGACTTGCGGCGCTGTACACCGAGGTCCTGGCGCATCCTCTCGCGGCCGGAGCGCTGCGCGGCATGGGGGCGGTCGCGGCCGGGCTGGTCATCGCCACGGCGCTGAAGCTCGTTGCGTCCCTGAAGCGCTCGCCGCTGGGACAAGTTCCGGCCGCGCTGCTGGCGCTTGCGACACTCGCCATGATCGCCGGCCTGCGCTGGCCGCTATTGTGGGTGCTGGCGGGGCTCGGGCCGCCGGGCATCGCGCTGGCCTGGTGGAGGCTCAAGCGATGAACCCGCTCGCCCCCGTGGACCTGCTCGCGCTGCTCGGTCACTTCATGCTGCTGTCACTGCTGGCGGTCGGCGGTGCCATCACGACCGCGCCCGACATGCACCGCTACGTCGTGCTCGAACACGGCTGGATCACCGACACGCAGTTCACGTCGTCGATTGCGCTGGCCCAGGCCGCCCCCGGGCCCAACATCCTGTTCGTCGCCGTGGTGGGCTGGAACGTTGCCGGCCTGCCCGGTGCGGCGGCGACGATGATCGGCATCATGGTGCCATCGACGGTACTCGCCTTGTGGGTGACCCGCTGGCGTCAACGCCGGCAGGATTCCCTGGGCGTCCGCGCCTTCAGTGCCGGCATGGCGCCCGTCACGGTGGGCCTGCTGCTGGCGACCGGATGGATCCTGGCGGAGCCCACGCGCGGCAGTGCCGGCGGCTTGGCGGCCATCGGGCTGACAGTGCTGCTGATGCTGCGCACGAAGTGGAGCCCGATGTGGATGGTGGCGGCCGGTGCCGCGGCCGGCATGTTGGGGTGGGTCTGAGGCCGCGCCCCGACGGCTCGCTTCAGGACAGCGCGGAGTCAACCAGGCGGCTGAGCGGAACGAGGCCCGAGATCGGCAGGCCGGGCTCGCCCGGCACCCTCACCTCCGTGCGCCCGTCGGGCCGCGCGACGATGGTCAGGGCCAAAGGCACCTCGATCGACGCGGCGGCCTCGTCGACCATCACCGGCGTACCGCCTTCCGGGACGCCCAGCACCAGTGCCATTGAGCGGCCGGCTTCCGCTGCGGCCGATGTTGCGGCCAGTCGCGCGAAAATCGTGTAGCCGTGACCGCGGGCTGCGGTCTCGAGCTTGCGCAGGGTCTCGTCGGCGTCGTACTGGCTGTAGCGTGCGGTGGACCCGCTGGTGGACGGCTCACGCACCAGGTCGCCGCTGACGGCCGCCATCACGACGGCCAGGCCCCCGGTCATCCAGAAACGTAGTCTTTTCATTCGGATCGCTCCTTCGCGTCGACACCGTCCATAGACCGGTTGACGCGGCAAGCGTTCAGGCCCCGGTCTGTAAAGCTGTGTATCGCATGCTGAAGGGGCGCGCCCGCTCAGCGAGGGCTTTCGTAGAAGATGTAGCTCGACGCGTAGTCGCTGATCTCGAAATAGACCCGGCGCTCGGTGTCGTCGACCAGCCCATTGAGGTTCTCGTCGAGCACGCCATAGCCGAAGCGGTAGGAACGCGGTACGCCGTCGCCCGTGCCCATCGCGGTGCTCATCTTGTCGATCTTCAGGAAGCGTTTGACCAGCTTGTCGCCGGCATAGATTTCGAGCACGCCGTTGGTGCCGGTCCAGTTCTGCACGCCGCGGCGGAACTGGTTCTGCTGTTCCTGGGTGCAGCCACCGAGCACCAAGGCTGTGGCCGCGCCACAACTGACGACCCAACGTTTCATCGGCTGCCTCTTTGCGCTATTCGTGCTTGGTCCCGAAGATCTTGTCGCCGGCATCGCCCAGCCCCGGGATGATGTAGCCGTGTTCGTTGAGATGGCTGTCGATCGCCGCGGTCCAGCAGCGCACCTCCGGGTGCGCACCATCGAGCGCCTTGACGCCCTCCGGCGCCGCCACGAGCACCAGTGCACGGATGTCCTTGCAGCCCTTGCGCTTGAGCAGGTCGATGGTGGCAATCATCGAGCCGGCGGTCGCGAGCATCGGGTCGATGATCAACGCGGTGCGCGCGCCGAGCTCGCCGACGAAGTTCTCGAAGTAGTGCTCCGGCTGCAGCGTGTCATGGTTGCGCGACAGCCCGACGACGCTGATCTTCGCGTTCGGGATCATGTCGAGCACGCCGTCCAGCATGCCGAGGCCGGCACGCAGGATGGGCACCACGGTGACCTTCTTGCCCTTGATCCGGTCCACTTCGGCCGGGCCGCTCCAGCACTCGATCGTCGTCTTCTCGAGCGGGAAGTCGGCAGTCGCCTCGTAGGCCAGCAGCCGTGCCACCTCGGCGGTCAGTTCGCGAAACTTCTTGGTGGAGATCTCGGCTTCGCGCATCAGGCCGACCTTGTGCTTGACGAGCGGGTGCTTGACTTCGATGACGGGCATGGAGGGACCTTGGCGAGGCGTGTCGGTGCAAGGCGTCCAGTGTAGCGATCAGCCCAGCAGCTTGGGCAGGAGTTCGGCGGCGGTGCCGCGCAGCAGCACGTCGGCGGCATCGTCGATCTCGCTCGGACCGGGATTGACGATCGCCACCCGGGCGCCCGCCCGCCGCGCCAGGACCGGCAGCCCGGCGGCCGGATGCACGGCGCCCGAGGTGCCGACGACCAGCATCACGTCGCATTCGGCTGCCGCCCGCTGCGCTGCGGCGAGCGCGTGCTGCGGCAATGCCTCGCCGAACCATACGACGCCCGGGCGCACCGGGTTGCCGCACTCGCCGCAACGCGGCGGGCTGCCGGGCCGGGCCCATTGCGTGTCGCAGCTCGGCTCGCCGCGGGCGCGGCGGCGGCAGTCGTCGAGCCAGCGGTCTTCGAAGATGGCGCCGTGCAGGCAGATCACCTCGCAACTGCCGGCTCGCTGGTGCAGGTCGTCGACGTTCTGCGTGACCAGCGTCAGGCCGCCCGGATGTGCGGCCTCCCACTGCGCGATCGCGACATGGCCGAGGTTCGGCTGCGCGCGGCTCACGCCGGTGCGGCGCAAGGCGTACCAGTCCCACACCAGCTGCGGGTTCGCGCGAAACCCCTCTTCGGTGGCCAGCTGCTGCGGGTCGTACCGCGCCCACAAGCCGGTCAACGCGTCGCGGAAGGTCGGTACGCCGCTCTCGGCGGACATGCCGGCGCCTGTCAGCACGCACAGGCGCCCGGCGCCGGCGATCCACTCGCGCACGGTGCCGAGCAGCACGTCCACTGTCGTCAGCTGCGCTGGCGCAGCGCCTCGTAAAGACAGATCCCGCTGGCCACCGAGACGTTGAGGCTTTCGACGGCGCCGCGCATCGGCAGGCTGACCAGTTCGTCGCAGGTCTTGCGCGTCAGTTGCCGCAGGCCCGCGCCCTCGGCACCCAGCACCAGCGCGACCGGGCCCTTCAGGTCGGCCTGGTAGAGCGTCTTCGGCGCATCGTCCGACGTGCCGATGACCCGGATGTCGCGCTCCTTCAGCTCATTCAGGCTGCGCGCCAGGTTGGTCACCATGAAATACGGCATCGTCTCGGCGGCACCGCTGGCGACCTTCGCGACGGTCGCGTTGATGCCCACCGCATGATCCTTCGGTGCCACCACTGCGTGCGCACCCGCGCCGTCGGCCACGCGCAGGCAGGCTCCCAGATTGTGCGGGTCGGTCACGCCGTCGAGCACCAGCAGCAGCGGCGGCTCGCCGAGCCCATCGAGCAGGTCGTCGAGCGAGCGCGCCTGCGGCACCGGCTCCACCTTCGCCACCACACCCTGGTGACGGTGCGTCCCGCACAGCTTGTGCAGCCGCTCGTCGTCGCTGTCGATCAGGCGCACGCCCGCCTCCTGCGCACGTGCCGAGAACTGGCGCATGCGCTGGTCGCGGCGCGACGCATCGA
Organism: Caldimonas mangrovi; assembly: GCF_023721835.1. GTDB lineage: Bacteria > Pseudomonadota > Gammaproteobacteria > Burkholderiales > Burkholderiaceae_C > Caldimonas > Caldimonas mangrovi. The sequence goes on from NZ_JAMKFE010000015.1 coordinate 133,343, forward strand.
CGTAGATTTTGTGGATGGATTGCGGCGCCGTCTTCAGGCGCACCGTGACGGCATGGAAGCCGAACAGGATCTTGGGGACTGCGGTCATGCCGCGATGGTAGCCGGCGCCACCTGACCCGCCTCGATGCGGATCTGCCGGTCGCAACGCTCGGCAATGGCGCGGTCGTGCGTGACCAGTACCAGCGTGGTGCCCCGTTCGCGGTTCAGGTCGAACATCAGCTCCATCACCTTCTCGCCGGTGGCGAAGTCGAGGCTGCCGGTCGGCTCGTCGGCCAGCAGCACGGCCGGCTGCACGACGAAGGCTCGCGCCAGTGCCACACGTTGCTGCTCGCCGCCGGACAGCACCTTGGGATAGTGATTCAGGCGCTCGCCGAGGCCCACGCGCTGCAGCATCTCGGTCGCGGCCCGGCGTGCGTCATTGCGGCCCTGCAGCTCCAGCGGCAGCATCACGTTTTCCAGCGCCGTCAGGTTGCCCATCAGCTGGAAGCTCTGGAACACGAAGCCGACCTTCTCGGCGCGCAGCGCAGCACGGGCATCTTCATCGATCGAGAACAGATCCTGCCCGGCCAGCCTGACAGTGCCGCCGGTCGGCGTGTCGAGGCCGGCGATGATGCTCAGCAAGGTCGACTTGCCGGAACCCGAGGCGCCGACGATGGCCACCGATTCCTTCGGCTGCAGGGTGAAATCGATATCGTGGAGAATCGTCAGCGTCCCTGTGGAATCGCGCACCTGCTTGGTGACGCGTTCGACTGCAATGATCGGTTGGCTCATGGCGTCCTTTCGACAACGTCGCGACTTTATCCTGCTTGCCGCTGCACTGGCGTGCGTGGGCTCTCTCGCCGCTGCCCCCCCCCGTACGGCACGCATCCTCGTCGTCGGCGACAGCCTGTCGGCAGAGTACGGGCTCAAGCGCGGCAGCGGCTGGGTGGCGCTGCTGGAGCAGAAGCTGGCCCGGGAGAAGATGACGGCCGCCGTGGTCAACGCCAGCATCAGCGGCGATACCACCTCCGGTGGGCGCTCGCGACTGCCGGCGCTGCTGAAGCGCCATCAGCCGACCCATGTGGTGATCGAACTCGGCGGCAACGACGCGCTGCGCGGCCTGCCGCTGAAGATGACCGAGGACAACCTGGTGCGCATGGTGACCGATGCGCAGGCCGCAGGAGCAAACGTTTTGCTGGTGGGCATGCAGATGCCCCCCAACTACGGCCGCGCCTACGCCGAGGATTTCAACGCCCTCTACCCGCGTGTCGCCAAGGCGCACAAGGCGCAACTCGTCCCTTTTCTGCTGAAGGGCGTGGCCGACGTGCCGCAAGCGGCGCAACTGTTCCAGCCGGACCGCATCCACCCCAATGAGCAGGCCCAGGCCAGGATGCTCGACAACGTCTGGCCGGCTTTGCAGCAGATGCTTTGAACGGACGAAGCCGCCCGAGAGCGGCTTCGTCGCAAGGCAGTTGCGCGGATTCAGCCCATGTGCAGCCCGCCGTTGACCGAAAAATCGGCGCCGGTCGCGAAGCCGGATTCGTCCGACGCGACCCAGGCCACGATGGAAGCGATCTCGTCGGGCGTGCCGAGGCGCTTGACCGGGATCGTCGCGACGATCTTCTCCAGCACTTCGGGCTTGATCGAGCGGACCATGTCGGTGCCGATGTAGCCCGGGCTCACGGTGTTCACCGTCACGCCCTTGGACGCCACCTCCTGCGCCAGCGCCATCGTGAAGCCGTGCATGCCGGCTTTGGCGGCCGAATAGTTGGTCTGGCCGGCCTGGCCCTTTTCGCCGTTGACCGACGAAATCTGGATGATGCGGCCCCAGCCCTTCTCGACCATGTCCGGCACCACCTGCTTGGTGACGTTGAACATGCTGTTCAGGTTGGTGTCGATCACGGCGTGCCAGTCCTCGGGCGACATCTTCAGGAACATGCGGTCGCGCGTGATGCCCGCGTTGTTCACCAGCACCTCGATGGGGCCGTGCTCGGCACGCGCCTTCGAGAAAGCCGCGACGGTCGAGTCCCAGTCCGCAACATTGCCGACCGACGCATAGAAGGTGAAACCGAGTTCCTTCTGCTGATCGATCCACTTCTGGAAGTCGCGGCTCGGGCCGCAGCCGGCGATCACCTTGAAGCCGTCCTTGGCCAAGCGCTGGCAGATCGCCGTGCCGATGCCACCCATGCCGCCGGTGACGTATGCAACCTTCTGGGTCATTTGTCTGCTCCTGTTCAGATTCGTTGTGCCGGAGACGAGGGTTGCCTCAAAGGCTCTGCGGGTCAACCCCGTGTTCCCCCTGCCCCGTCTCCGGGTTGATGTCGAGAAGTCTCAGCGCTCCACGGTCAGGGCGACGCCCATGCCACCGCCGATGCACAGCGACGCAATGCCCTTCCTGGCATTGCGCTTTTGCATCTCGTGCAGCAGCGTGACCAGGATGCGGCAGCCGGACGCACCGATCGGGTGGCCGATGGCGATGGCGCCGCCATTGACGTTGACCTTGCTCGTGTCCCAGCCCATTTCCTTGTGCACCGCGCAGGCCTGCGCGGCGAAGGCCTCGTTGATCTCCAGCAGATCGAGGTCGGCGGGCTTCCAGCCGGCACGCTCGAGCGCCTTGCGCGCGGCCGGCACCGGCCCCATGCCCATGTAGGCCGGATCGAGGCCGGCGCTGGCATATGAGGCGATGCGCGCCAGCGGCTTCAAGCCCAGTTGGTCGGCCCGCTGGGCGGTCATCACGACCACGGCAGCGGCGCCGTCGTTGATACCGGACGCGTTGCCCGCGGTCACGCTGCCGGCCTTGTCGAATGCGGGCCGCAGGCCGGCCAGCGCGTCGGCGTTGGTCTTGCGGTTGACAAATTCGTCGGTGTCGAACACCACCGGGTCACCCTTTCTCTGCGGAATCTTCACCGACACGATCTCGTCCTTGAAGCGGCCGGCGTCCTGGGCGGCAGCCGCCTTCTGCTGCGAGGCCAGCGCCAGTTCGTCCTGCTGTTCGCGCGTGATGCCGTACTGCTTGGCCACGTTCTCGGCAGTGATGCCCATGTGGTACTGGTTGTAGACGTCCCACAGGCCGTCCGTGATCATCGAGTCGATCATCTTCCAGTCGCCCATGCGCTGGCCATCGCGCGAGCCGAGCAGCACGTGCGGTGACAGGCTCATGTTCTCCTGGCCGCCGGCGATGACGATGTCGGCGTCGCCGTCACGGATGGCCTGGGCTGCCAGCATCACGGCCTTCAGGCCCGAGCCGCACACCTTGTTGATGGTCATGGCAGGCACGCTGTTCGGCAACCCGGCTTTGATGACAGCTTGACGTGCGGGGTTCTGGCCGCAACCGGCCTGCAGCACCTGGCCCAGGATCACGTCGCTGACCTGGTCGCCCTGCAGCCTGGCGCGTTGGAGCACTTCGTTGATGACGGTGGCGCCCAGCTCGGCCGCCGGCGTCTTGGCCAGCGATCCTCCGAACTTGCCCACGGCGGTTCGGGCGGCGGAAACGATCACGATTTCGGTCATGGCTCTAGCTCCTTTGTATGGGTCGGATCTGGGGTGGGTTTCAGGATGCGGGTTCAGGCTTTCTGCTTGACGTACCGGCCCGGGGCCGGCTCGATGGCCTGGTGGATGCGGTTGCCTGGCGCGCGCGGCGCCGCAATCTGCTTGCCCGAATGGTTCTTGATCCATTCGGTCCACTCGGGCCACCAGCTGCCTGGGTGCTCGACCGCCCCGGCCAGCCATTCCTGTGCGCGCGCAGGCAGCTTGGCGTGGGTCCAGTAGCTGCGCTTTTTCTTGGCCGGCGGGTTGATGACACCGGCAATGTGGCCGGAAGCGCCGAGCACGAATCGCTTTTTGCCCTTGAGCAGTCGTGTGGAGGCATAGGCGGCGTCCCACGGCACGATGTGGTCGTCGCGCGAACCGTAGATGAAGGCCGGTGCCTCGATGCGGCCGAAGTCGACCGGCTCGCCGCAGACGACGGTCTTGCCGGGTTCCTTCAGATTGTTTTCCAGGTAGGTGTTGCGCAGGTACCAGCAGAACATCGGCCCCGGCAGGTTGGTGCTGTCGGAGTTCCAGTACAGCAGGTCGAACGGCGGTGGTGTCTCGCCTTTCAGGTAGTTGCCGACGACGTAGTTCCACACCAGGTCGTTCGGGCGCAGGAAGGAGAAGGTGGTCGCCAGCTCGCTGCCACGCAGCAACCCACCCTTCATCGGGCTGTTCGGCCCGATGGCCATCTCGCGCATCTGCACGGCCGCTTCGTCGATGAACAGGTCGATGACCCCGGTGTTGGCGAAGTCGAGAAAGGACGTGAGCAGCGTCAGGCTGGCCGCAGGCTGCTCGCCGCGCGCCGCCAGCACCGCCAGTGCAGTGCCCAACAGCGTGCCACCGATGCAAAAACCCAGCGTGCTGATCTGCTTGGCCTTCGCCACTTCCTGCACGACGCGGATCGCGCGGATCACGCCGTCGTCGATGTACTCGTCCCAGCCGATCTGCGCCATGCTCTCGTCAGCATTGCGCCAGCTGACGAGGAACACTCGCTGGCCCTGCTCCACCGCATGACGGATGAAGGAGTTCTCGGGTTGCAGGTCAAGGATGTAGAACTTGTTGATGCAAGGCGGCACGACAAGCAGCGGCCGCTCGTAGACCTGTCTGGTGAGCGGCCTGTATTCGATCAGCTGGAACAGCTGATTCTCGAAGATCACGCTGCCCTCGGTGGTGGCCATGTTGCGGCCGACCTCGAACACGCTCTCGTCGGTCTGCGACATGTGGCCTTGCTGCAGATCGTTCAGCAGATGGAGCACCCCTTGCGCGATGCTTTCGCCCTTGGTTTCAAGCGCCTTGCGCAGCACCTCGGGGTTGCACGCCAGGAAGTTGCTTGGCGCCGATGCGTCGAGCCATTGCTGCACCGCGAAGCGGATACGCTGGCGCGTCTTCTCGTCGCCCTGCACGCTGTCGGCCATCTTCAGCATCGTGCGGGCATTGAGCAGGTACATCGCCGCGGTATACGAGGCCGCCGGGTTGTCGGCCCAATCGGACGCCGTGAAACGGCGGTCGGCTACGGCCACCGGCTGCCCCGGCTGCGAGACGGCCGTGTTCCAGATGCGGGACGCTTCCTTCAGGTATTCGGACTGCAGTTGCGAGAGTTCCTGGATCGGCAGGTTCAGGCGCGCAAACGCATCGACGGCTGCACCGACATGCTCGCCAAACGCCTGTGCCGGATCGGCGTCCGGTCGCCGCTGCGCTGCGGCACGGGGGGTCGCGCTTTGCTTCATCGTCTCCTCTATCGGGTAGGTGCAAACAGGGCAAGGTTCTGCACGCACCGTGCATCCACCACGTGTTTGTACACCCGGCGCCCTCGGGCGCTCAGTGTCGCTTCCATAATCCTCCTGTCTGTTTGATAGCTGTCAATCGGGCACACCTGCCCGCCGAACCGGAACGAACGTGCTGTATCTCGTTGCAATCACCTGGCTCTATGTCGCTTTGATGATGGCTGTGGCCGAAGCGTTCAGCAGCCAGGGCACCGTGCTCGGCGCGGTCTTCACCTTCATGCTCTATGGGTTGGGACCGGTCGCCCTGGTGGTGTACCTGCTGGGCACTCCGGCCCGGCGCAGGGCGCAGCAGGCGCAACGGCAAGCGGCGCTGGGGTCGGCAGCAGCGCCCTCACCTCCGGCGGCCATCGGCGATCCAGACGGCGGCAGCCATGCGGCCGGTGACGCCGTCGCGCCGGAACGAAAAGAACCGTGAGCGGTCTTCGACGGTACACCAGTGGCCCCCACCGACCTTGACCACCCCGGCGGCGGCAAGCCGGTCGCGGGCCAGACCTGGCAGGTCAGCCCACCACTTGCCGGCCCGCGCACCGGACCGGAACCGCAGGGCCGCTCCGGCCTGCGCCTGGCGGAAAACCTGTCTTACGTCATCCCCCACCTCGAAGCTGTCGGCACCGATGCAAGGGCCGAGCCAGGCCAGCAGGTCGGCCGGCTCGCAGCCCCCCGCCACGCACAGCGCCGCCACGGTGTGGTCGAGCACACCTGCGGCGAGCCCGCGCCAGCCGGCATGCGCGGCGGCCACCGCGCGGCCATCGGGTGAAGCGAACAGCACCGGTAGGCAGTCGGCCACCATCACCGTGCAGGCCAGGCCCGGCTCGGTGGCCAGCGCCGCGTCGGCTTCGACGGGCATCCCGCTCCGGGTGTGCTCCGGTCGCAGGTGCACCACCTTGGTGCCGTGCACCTGGCGCAGGAACACCGGCTCGGCCCGCAGCACTGCGACCAGGCGCGCGCGGTTGCCTGCCACGGCGTCCGGGGCATCGCCGACATGGTCCCCCAGATTGAGGCTGTCGTAGGGGGCCGCGCTGATGCCGCCGGCCCGGGTGGTCATCAGCGCGCCGACACTGGGCGGCACCGGCCACTCGGGCCGCATCCAGGCTGCGGCCGTCACGTCGTGTCCGCTCATCGGCGCCTCAACCCTCGGCGTCGGGGCAACGCGACGGCTGGGCCGCCATGAATGCCGGGTGCTGCATGCAGTGGTCGAAGACCTTCATGACGGTCGGGACGTGGTCGAGCCGGCATTCGAAGCGCCGGGCGTTGAAGATCTGCGGCACCAGCACGCAGTCGGCCAGCGTGGGCCGGTCGCCGTGGCAGAAGGGGCCGGCGGCCGGGGCTGCCGCGAGTTGCCGCTCCACGGCTTCGAGGCCGCTCTCGACCCAGTGCCGATACCAGGCGGTCTTGGCCTCGTCGCTCGCCCCGAGTTCCTTCACCAGGTATTTCAGCACGCGCAGGTTGTTCAACGGATGGATCTCGCAGGCGATGTCGAGCGCCAGCGCCCGAACGCGCGCCCGCCCGGCGGCATCGGCCGGCAGCAACGGCGGTTCGGGGTGGGTTTCCTCGAGGTATTCGATGATCGCGAGCGACTGGGTCAGCGTGTGATCGCCGTCCTGCAGCACCGGCACCAGGCGTTCCGGCGAGATCGACGCGAAAGGCTCCTTGAGCTGCTCGCCCTTGACCAGGTGGACCGGCGCATAGTCGTACCCGAGGCCCTTGAGTTCGAGGGCGATGCGCACGCGGAAGGAAGCGGAGGAACGGAAGTAGTTGTGCAACCTCATGCGCGGCAGTGTAGCCAGCTTCGATGTCGATGCTGCGGCGACCCCATCGCTATGATGGCGCCCGCTTGCCCTTCCACCCGGTGTCGATGTCGTCCTGGTCTTCCCGCCCCCTGCCCTGGTGTCGCGTGCGCCGCTGGCTCACCGCCGGCGGCTCGCTGAGCGCGCGGCTGCAGGCGGTGTGCGAGAGCTTCACCGTGCAGCGGTTGCGCCAGGGGCCGAGCGCTTTGCGCGCCGGCGAAGCCGCTGCGCTGAACAAGCCCGGCGGCCGGGTGCACGCGCGCGAGGTGGTGCTGCGCTGCGACGGCGAGCCGATCGTCTATGCGCGCAGCCTGGTCGATGCCCGCCATGTGCGAGGCCCATGGCGCGCATTGCGAGGGCTGGGCACCCGCCCTCTGGCGCAATTGCTGTTCCAGGACCGCGCCATTGCACGCTCGGCGCTGGAGTACCAGCGTCTGTGTCCGGCCGGCGCATGGCGCCGGCAGGTGGCGCGCCGCTGGCTGGAAGCAACGGGCGAGCCGTTGCCCGCCGGCACATGGTGGGCGCGACGCTCCCGCTTCAGAAAAGGGGGAGCGACGCTGCTGCTGCTCGAGGTGTTCTCGCCCGCCCTGGAACGGCGTCGGACCGTCAAGCGACGACGCTGACGCGCAGCGGCACGAGCCCGTCGATGCGGCCTTCCAGCGTGTCTTCGGGCAACACGGCGCCCACGCCTGCGGGAGTGCCCGAGAAGATCAGGTCGCCGGGCGCCAGCGTCCAGGCCATCGACAGGTGCTCGATCACCTCGGCGATGCTCCAGATCAGCTTGCTGGTGCGACTGTTCTGCCGGGTCTCGCCGTTGACCGTCAGCGCGATGGCGGCGTCATGCACCCCCGGCACCTGCGCTGCGGGCGTGATCGGGCCGATCGGAGCGGACTCTTCGAAGCCCTTGCCGACGCACCAGGGGCGGCCCTGCTTCTTCATCTCGTTTTGCAGGTCGCGCCGGGTCATGTCCAGGCCGACGGCGTAACCCCACACATGTTCAAGCGCCTGGGCCGCCGGGATGTCACGCCCGCCCTTGCCGATGGCCACGACCAGCTCCAGCTCGTGATGCAGGTTCTTGGTCAGACCGGGATAGCGCATGCGGCCGGTCTCTCCTTGCGCCACCGGGAGCACCGCATCGGCCGGTTTCATGAAAAAGAACGGCGCCTCGCGGCCGGAATGGCCCATCTCGATCGCATGCTCGACATAGTTGCGCCCGACGCAATAAATCCGGTGGACCGGGAAGGTATCGCTGCCGCCGACCACCGGGACGCGGGGAATCGGGGCCGCTTGAAGGACGTCGCTCAAGGGTTACTCCTGATCGTTGAGCCCTCCATGCTACTGCGGCGCGGCTTCCAAGCGGCTTGACAGGGCCTGCGAGCGGCCGGTCGCAGGCTACACTGCCCGCCATGCTTCATGCCCGCCAGATCAAGCATTGCCGAGCCTGCGGCTCACCTGTCACGTACCTGATCCCCGCGGACGACAACCGCGAGCGCGCCGTGTGCGGGGCGTGCGGGACCATCCACTACGAAAACCCGCTGAACGTGGTCGGCACGGTACCGATCTGGGACGACCGGGTGCTGCTGTGCCGCCGCAACATCGAGCCACGCTACGGCTTCTGGACCTTGCCGGCCGGCTTCATGGAACTTGGCGAAACCACCGAGCAAGGCGCCTTGCGCGAAACCGAGGAAGAAGCGGGGGCCACCATAGAACTGCAGGGCCTGTTCACGCTGCTGAACGTGGTGCGGGTCGGCCAGGTGCACCTGTTCTATCGCGCGCGGCTGCTCAACGATCATTTCAACCCCGGCCCGGAGACCATCGAGGCGCAGCTGTTCGCCGAGCAGGAGATTCCCTGGGAGGAACTCGCCTTCCGTACGGTGAGGGAAACGCTGAAACACTATTTTTCCGACCGAGCCCGGGGTCAATTCGGCGTTCATACGGCCGATATCGCGTAGGAGTTCCGGTTTCGGCTCTCCAGTCCGAGAACCTGCGACCCGACCGGGAACCGAAGGGCTTGCTCCCCCATAGCCGATGACCGCTCAGATTCCGTCCGCCAACAAGCCACTGCCGACCGGCGCTGCCGCACGGCAGCGCGAAGATCTGGTCCATCCTGATCCGCTGCTCGACTGCCTCGTGGAGGTCTGCCGCCTGCATGGGGTCGGCGCCTCGCGCGCGTCGCTGTCGGCCGGGTTGCCGCTGGTGCAGGGGCGCCTGACGCTCGCACTGGTCGAACGTGCTGCCGCGCGCGCCGACATGGCGAGCAAGCTGCAACGGCAGCCGCTCGACAAGATCGACCCCGCCCTGCTGCCGGCCATCCTGATCCTGCACGGCGACGAAGCCTGCGTCCTGCTCGGCTGGGATGCGCAGACCGGCGCCGCACGGTTGCTGATGCCGGCCTCGGGCCAGGGGTCGGTCAGCCTGCCGCGCGAAGAACTGGCGCAGCGCTACGTCGGGCTCGCCCTGTTCGTGCGGCCGCATTTCCGCTTCGACGCGCGCACACCCGACGTGCGCAAGCCGCGCAGCCGACACTGGTTCTGGGGCGCATTCTCGGAGCAGCGCTTCGTCTACCGAGACATCCTGTGGGCGGCGTTGCTGGTCAATGCCTTCGCGCTGGCCTTTCCGATGTTCTCGATGAACGTCTACGACCGGGTGGTGCCGAACAACGCGGTCGAGACGCTGTGGGCGTTGGGCATCGGCGTCGCACTGGTGCTGACCGCCGACCTCGTGATGCGGTTGCTGCGCGGTCGTTTCGTCGACGAGGCGAGCGCGCGCATCGACGTGCAGATTTCTGCGCAGCTGATGGAACGGGTGCTCGGCATGCGCATGGAGTCGCGGCCGGAGTCGGTCGGCTCGTTCGCGTCCAACCTGCGCGGCTTCGAGCAGGTGCGCGACTTCATCGCCTCTTCGACCGTGACGACGCTGATCGATCTGCCCTTCGCCGTGCTGTTCATCGTCGCGATCGCCTGGATTTCACCCTGGCTGGCGGTTCCGGTGCTCGCGGTTTTCGTGCTGGTGCTGGTGATCGGCTACTTCCTGCAGCACCGTCTGCATTCGCTGGCCGAGGTGACCTACCGCGCCAGCGCGATGCGCAACGCGACGCTGGTGGAAAGCCTCACCGCGCTGGAGACCATCAAGTCACAGGGCGCCGAAGGCGTGATCCAGAGCCGCTGGGAGCGCGCCAACACCTTTCTCGCCGGGCTCAACGTGCGCATGCGCGGGCTGTCGGCCAAGGCGATGTACGGCACGGCCTGGGCGCAGCAACTGGTGTCGGTGATCGTCGTGATCGTCGGCGTGTACCTGATCGGCGCGCGCGAGCTGACCATGGGCGGGTTGATCGCCTGCACGATGCTGTCGGGCCGTGCACTGGCGCCCGCCGGGCAGATCATCGGGCTGCTGATGCAGTACCAGGGCGCCCGCACGGCGCTCGACTCGCTGAACAAGATCATGGATCAACCGGTCGAACGGCCGCTGGGCAAGAGCTACGTACAGCGCAAGGAATTCCGCGGCGAGATCGAGTTCCGCAACGTCAAGTTCGCCTACCCCAACCGGCAGGATGCCGCACTGGACAGCGTCAGCTTCAAGATCAACCCGGGTGACCGGGTGGCGCTGATCGGCCGCGTCGGCTCGGGCAAGACGACGATCGAGAAGCTGATCCTGGGGCTGTACGCGCCCACCGAAGGTTCGGTACTGATCGACGGCATCGACCTGCGCCAGCTCGACCCGGCGGACGTGCGCGCCAATGTCGGCTGCGTATCGCAGGACGTGATGCTGTTTTACGGCACGCTGCGCGACAACGTCACCTTCGGCCTGCCCTTTGCCGACGACACGGCCATCGTCGCGGCCGCCGAGGTGGCCGGGCTGACCGAGTTCATCAATCGCCACCCGCGCGGCTTTGACATGATGGTCGGCGAGCGCGGCGAATCGCTGTCGGGAGGGCAACGCCAGAGTGTCGGCATCGCCCGGGCCGTGCTGCACAACGCGCCCATCCTGCTGCTCGACGAGCCGACCAGCGCGATGGATTTCTCGACTGAGGCGCACATCAACCAGAAGATCGCGCAGTACGCCGAAGGCAAGACCATCGTGCTCGTCACGCACCGGACCTCGCTGCTGTCGCTGGCCAACCGGGTCATCGTCGTCGACGGCGGCCGCGTGGTGGCCGATGGGCCGCGTGATCGCATCCTGGAGGCCTTGTCGGCCGGCAAGATCGCGAGGGCGGCATGAAGCTGCTGATGGTGATCGGAAAAGTGCTGTTCGGCTTGCTCGAAGGCCTGCGTCGGCTGCTGCAGCCTGCCGTCGATCGCGTGCTCGGGCCGGTCGACGCCACGGCCGAGGAGCAGCGCGCGGCCTATCGAGGCTTCGAATTCGAGGCGGACGAAGTGATGAACCGGCGCCGCACTGCGCACGCGCAGCGCATCGTGCGCACCGCGCTGCTGGTGCTGCTGGTGCTGCTGGTCTGGGCGGCGCTGGCCCACGTGGACGAGATGACGCGCGGTGAAGGCAAGGTGATCTCGTCGCGTCAGCTGCAGGTGGTGCAGTCGCTCGACGGCGGTGTGGTCGCCGAAATCCTGGTGCGCGAAGGCCAGGTCGTCGAGCCCGGCCAGTTGCTGCTGCGCATCGACGAAACACGCGCCGTGTCGGGCGTGAACGAGAGCCAAGCGCAGGTGTTCGCGCTGCAGGCCCGCGCGGCACGGTTGCGCGCGATTGCCGAGGACACGGCGTTCGCGCCGCCCAAGCCCAGCGACGGCAACACTGCCGAACAGCGCACCGTCGACGAGGAGCGGCAACTGTACCAGTCGCGCCAGTCCGAGCTCAACACCTTGCTGCTGATCAACCGCCAGCAGCTGCAGCAGCGCCAGGAAGAGCTGCGCGAAATGCAGGCCAAGCGGAGCTCTGCGGCGCGCGGGCTCGAGCTCGCGCAGCAGGAACTGAACAAGACCCGGCCGCTGCTGGCTTCGGGGGCGGTGTCGGAGGTGGACATCCTGCGTCTGGAGCGCGAGGTGGCGCGCTTCCGCGGCGATGTCGACCAGGGCACGGCGCAGATTGCCCGGGTGCAGGCGTCGATCGGCGAGGCGCAGCGCAAGATACAGGAAACCGAGATTTCTTTCCGCAACGAGGCCCGCAAGGAACTGTCGGACGTCGTCGCCAAGCTCAATGCGCTGAACGAAGGAGCGGTGGCACTGGCCGACAAGGTCGACAAAACCTCGGTACGCTCGCCGGTGCGCGGCACCGTGCAGCGCCTGCTGGCGAATACGGTCGGCGGCGTCGTGCAGCCCGGCAAGGACATCGTCGAGATCGTGCCGCTGGACGATGCGCTCCTGCTCGAGGCTCGCGTGCTGCCCAAGAACATCGCTTTCATCCGCCCTGGCCAGCGGGCGACCGTCAAGTTCACCGCCTACGATTTCTCCATCTATGGCGGGCTGCAGGCGGAAGTCGTCAACATCAGCCCGGACACCGTGGTCGACGAGCGCGGCAACGCGTTCTACGTCGTGCGCGTGCGCACCGACCGGCCGAATTTCAGCGAAAAGCTTCCCATCATTCCCGGCATGACGGCCGAGGTCGACATCCTCACTGGCAACAAGACGGTGCTGGCCTACCTGCTCAAGCCCATTCTTCGGGCCAAGTCCGTCGCCCTCAGCGAGCGCTGACCCCCAGCGCACGGTGGCCGGGCGCGCACTTTGCGGGCCCCGCTTTACCAAGCAGATCACGAAAACCCCCGAATTCGAGCCCAAATCTGCCACCCGGCAATCAACGCCGGCGCGCGTGGGCCGTTGAAGCATCGGCGCGCGCGCATTTCCGCCAGATTCGGGGTGCAAACGTGCTGAGGATCACGTTTTCGGACGGTCGAGCCGCCCCCGTGGAAGCATTGTTTCCCTATTCTGTAGCTAACTGTTTCAAAGTGCGCTACGCGCCCTGCCTAGAAGGAAAAACGACATGGCCACCACAACTTCCACCGTGCTCGGCAAGGTCAGTGCCATTACCGGCAAGGCGTTCCTCAAGCTGCCGAACGGGCAGATGCGCGAGCTGAAAATCGGCGACGTCGTGCGCGAAGGCGACGTGATCGTCGTGACCGGTGAGGGCCGGGTCGAGATCGCTGACGAGAGCGGCGCCGTCTACGTGCCGCGTACCAATGAGCCGTTGACAGTGGCCGGGCTGGAGGCGGGCAAGCCCGAGCGGGTGACCGTCGACGAAATCGAGCGCGCCATCACTGCAGTGGACCAGGGTGGGTCTGAGGAAGATGCGCCTGCCGCGGGCTTGACCGCAGACGGTGCCGGCAGCGGCCTGGCGCCGGGACTGCGGGTCGACCGGGTGAATGAATCGGTCGACGGCACGGAAATCGAAGCAACCGCGCCCGCCGCCGGCGTTGAGCCCGCGGTCGTCGAAACCGGCAATGGGACCGCGGGGGACGCGGCCGACGAGGCCGACGCCGTCGATACCACGCCTCCTGCCGTCAGTGTGGCTGCACCGGCGCTGACCAACGATGCCACCCCCAGACTCGGCGGCACCACCGACCTGCCCGACGGCTCAACCGTGACGCTGGAAGTCACGGATGCGGCCGGGGCTGTTCATACATTCACCACGACGGTGGTCGGCGGAGCTTATTCCGTCGATGTGCCCACGCCACTTGCCGACGGCGGATACACCGTCCGGGTCACTGCGCAAGACGCCGCGGGCAATACCAGCACCGCAGCAGCGGCTGGAACGATCGACACGACAGCTCCCGCTCTCACGATTGACACTCCCGCGCTGACGAACGACAACCGGCCGACCCTCTCCGGCACGACCGCCCTGCCTGACGGATCGGTCGTTGCGCTGGCCGTCACTGATGCGTCGGGTGCGGTACAGACGTTGAATGCGACGGTGTCAGGTGGCGCCTACTCGGTCCAGGTGCCGGTCGCGTTGGTAGACGGCGGCTACACGGTGACCGCAACGGCCAGCGATGCCGCTGGCAACACTGCGAACGCCAATGACGCTGGCAGCATCGATACGACCGCTCCTGCGCTGACGATCGACGCGCCGACATTGACGGGCGACGCCACGCCGACGATCAGCGGGACAGCCGACCTGCCGAACAACTCGACGGTCACGATCACGGTCACCGACTCCGCCGGTGCCACCCAGACGCTCACCGCCACTGTCACCGGTGGTGCCTACTCGGTCACCGTGCCGATCGCTCTGGCAGAAGGCAGCTTCACCGTGGTCGCATCTGCTGCGGATGCCGCGGGCAACACAGCGACCGCGAACGATGCCGGCTCGCTGGACACCACCGCGCCAATCTTGACGGTCGACGCCCCCGCGTTGACCAACGATTCGACACCGACCATCACAGGTACGACGGACCTGCCCA
>NZ_JAMKFE010000016.1 GCF_023721835.1 Caldimonas mangrovi
CCTGTCAAGCACTCAGCTCTTTTTTCTTCGCCTCCCGCTTTCGGCACCCGCCTCTTTTCGAAACCAGCACCGCGTTCAGCGAAGACAGTGACTGTAGCACAGAAAAAAAGAAAGGCGCAAGCAGGTCAGTGGATTTGGCCTGCATCGCCGGCCAGCTTGCGGAAACTAGCCTGGGGGTCGTCGCTGCCGAGCGTCTGGGCGACATGCAGTGCGAGCTTGGACGTGTCGGAGCGAAGGATGCGCTGCTTGACGGACGCGATCTGTGACGGATGCATCGAGAAACTGCGCAGGCCCATCGCCAGCAGCAGCGGCGTGAACGCGGGGTCACCGGCCATCTCGCCGCAGACACTGACGCCCTTGCTGGCACCGCGTGCTTCGGCGATCGTGCCGGCGATAAGCCGCAGCACCGCCGGGTGCCACGGATCGTAGAGATATGACACGCTCTCGTCAGCACGGTCGATCGCCAGCGTGTACTGGATCAGATCGTTGGTGCCGACCGAAACGAAATCGAAGTAGCGCAAGAACAAGGGGATCATCAGTGCGGCAGCCGGCACTTCGATCATTGCGCCCACTTCCACGTCGAGGAACGGCGTACCGGCATCGCGCAACTGCTGCTTGGCGCGCGCGATGATTTCGAAGGTCTGGCGGATCTCGCCGGCATGAGCGAGCATTGGAATCAGCAGGCGCACCTTTCCGAACACGCTGGCGCGCAGGATCGCACGCAGCTGCATGCGGAACATGCTGGGCTCCGACAGGCTCCACCGGATGGCGCGCAGCCCGAGCGCTGGATTGAGCGTGTGTTCGTGGCGCAGTTCGCTCAGTGACAGTCGCTCGAGCGACTTGTCGGCGCCTATGTCCACCGTGCGGATCGTCACCGGCAGCCCTTGCATCGCCTGCACGGCAGCCCGGTAAGCCTCGAACTGCTCGTCCTCCCCCGGCAGCTCGCCTTCCCGGTTCATGAACAGGAACTCGCTGCGGAACAATCCGACGCCGACGGCTCCCGCTTGAAGTGCCGCGGGCGCATCTTGCGGCAACTCGATGTTGGCGAGCAGCTCGACTTGCTCGCCATCCAGCGTGATGGCCGGTGTATGCCGCAGGCGCGCCAGACGTTCGCGTTCTAGCTCGCTTTGCCGCTGGCGGAAACGGTACTCCTCCAGCACGATCGGCGACGGGTCGACGATCACCACACCCGCGTCGCCATCGATGATGACCCAGTCATCCTGGCGGATCAGCCGACTTGCTTCACGCGCGCCGACGATGGCCGGAATGTCCATGCTGCGAGCAACGATCGCGGTGTGCGAGGTCTTGCCGCCCACGTCGGTGACGAAGCCCTTGAACACGCTCTGCTTGAACTGGAGCATGTCCGCTGGAGCAATGTCGTTGGCGATCAGCACCAGCGGTTCCTCGCCTCCCCAATCCTCCACGACCTTCCCGGCAGCAGGTGCAAGCGCAGAACTTTCGCCGCGCGCGAGTGCGCGCAACAGACGCTCGACCACCTGCTCCACGTCCGCCTTGCGCTCGCGCAGGTAGTCGTCGTCCATCTCGTCGAACTGGCGCGCCAGCACTTCGAGCTGCGCGGACAGCGCCCACTCGGCGTTGTAGTGGCGCTCCCGGATCCATTGCTTGGTGGCGCCGGTCAGCGATTCGTCATGCAGCAGCATCAGGTGCACGTCGAGCAGTGCGGACAGTTCTGGCGGAGCATCGTCAGGCATCTCGCGCTTGAGAGTCGAAAGCTCGTCGGCCACCGTGTTGCGCGCCTGGCGCACACGGCCGATCTCGGCCTCGATCTGGTCGGCATTGATGAAATAGTGGGCGACATCGACGCGGCTGGATGCGACCAGGACCGCCTTGCCAATGGCGACCCCGCGCGCGACGGGCAGACCGAAAACCTGGAGTGTCATGCCGGAATGCTAGCGCGGGTCAGCCCGGAACGGCCTGGGACTTTCGACGTGTTTTCGCTCGCCGGGCCGCTTCCCAGCCGCTTGCACGGGTACCGGCAATACCGGAGACTTCGGGCATCAGTTGTATCCGCAGTACCCGCCGGAAGGGGAAGACGATGCAGGGATGGTCTGGCCTGATCGAACAGCGCCTTGCGGCGCTGCCGTGCAGCGTGGCGCTGGAGTGGCCCGGCGGGCGCGCAGGCACCCCGAACGCCGACGTACGGCTCAAGTTGAACGAGTCGCGCTGGCTGGGTGCACTCGCGAGCGGGCAGATCGGCGATCTGGCCGACGCCTACGTCAAGGGGCAGGTCGACATCGAAGGCGGCATGCGCCAGGTGATGGCCGTGGCCGCGCGGCTGGTGGGAGACCCGGTACGAGACGATGCGACTTCGCCGTGGCAACGGTGGGCTGGGCAACTGCACTCGTTGCTGCGGCACAGCAGGGATCGCGACGCGCGTCAGATCGAGTTTCACTACGACGTCTCGGACGACTTCTATGCGCTCTGGCTTGACCCGCGCCGCGTGTACTCCTGCGCCTACTTCCGCGATGCGGAAATGACGTTGGCCCAGGCGCAGGAAGCCAAACTCGATCACATCTGCCGCAAGCTGCGTCTGGCACCCGGGCAGCGCTTCCTCGACCTCGGAGCCGGTTGGGGCGGGCTGCTGCTGTGGGCGGCGGAACACTATGGCGTCGAGGCAATCGGCATCACCCTCTCCAAGAACCAGCATGCACATGTCAACCGCCTGATCGAACAGCGCGGCCTTGCCGGCAGGGTGCAGATGCATCTGCTCGACTACCGCGACCTGCCAGAAGACCAGCCTTACGACCGCATCGCTTCGATCGGGATGTTCGAACATGTGGGCCGGGCGAACATGGTCTCGTACTTCGCGAAGATCCGGCAGCTGTTGCGCCCGGGTGGCCTGGTGATGAATCACGGCATCACGGCTGGTGGCCTGCGCAACAGCCAGTTGGGAGGTGGCATGGGCGACTTCATCGAGAAATACATCTTCCCGGGGGGCGAGTTGCTGCATGTCGCGCGTGTCACAGAAAGCCTGTCGGAAGGCGGGCTGGAACTGCTCGACGCCGAAAACCTGCGCCCCCATTACGCCCGCACGCTGTGGGCCTGGTCAGACGGGCTGGAACAACACCTGGACACCGCACGCGCGTTGACCAACGAGCGCACGGTCAGGGCGTATCGAATCTACCTGGCGGGGTGTGCGATGAGTTTCGAGCGCGGTTGGATCTCGCTGTTTCAACTGCTTGCCGCACGGCCGTCGGGACGCGAAGAGGATGGGCTCATGCGGGGCGCACAATCGGACTTTCCATTCAATCGCAGCTATATCTACCGCTGAACATGCTCTACAAGTTCAAGTCGAAGGCGGCCGGTGACGTGATCATGACGGGACCGGCCGGCGACCACATCGTGCAGTTGATCGGCAAGGAGCCCGCGCCGAAGGGCATCATCCTGCCCGCCGACATGCCGGCGGCGATCGCCGCGCTGGAGAAGGCGATCCTCGACGAGGAGGCCGAGCGCAAGCGTGCGGAGGAAGAGGCGCAGGCCGAAGGCCGGACGCTGTCGCCGCGCGAGACGGTCACGCTGCGGCAGCGCGCATGGCCCCTGATCGAGATGATGCGGCGCGCGCATGCAGCGGGCAAGGACATCGTCTGGGGCGTGTGACCCCACATCCTCTTGCACACTGGAGACGCGGATGAAACTCTCGAGCAACAGCTGGCGCGAAGGCCAGCGCATTCCCGCTCGCTATGCGGCAGGTCAAACTGACGGCCAGGGCGGCGTGACCTTTTCGGACAACGTGAACCCGCATCTGACTTGGTCGGACGTACCGCAAGGCGCACGGTCCTTTGCGCTGATCTGCCACGACCCCGACGTGCCGAGTCGCGGCGACGATGTCAACCAGCCGGACCGAGAGGTCCCGGCCGAGTTGCCACGCGTCGACTTCTTCCATTGGGCGATGGTGGACCTGCCGGCTTCGCTGCGCGAGATCGGCGAAGGCGAGTTCAGTCGCGAATTCACGCCTCGCGGCAAGAGCGGACCGGCGACGCTGCGCGGCGCACGGCACGGACTGAACGACTACACGGGCTGGTTTGCCGGCAACGACGACCTGGGCGGGCAGTACTTCGGCTACGACGGCCCCTTCCCGCCGTTCAACGATGCTCGGGAGCATCGTTACATCTTCACGCTGTATGCGCTCGACATCGAGCATTGCCCGGTCGAAGGCTCGTTCACCGGCGCGCAGGTGCGTGAAGCGATAGCCGGGCATGTGCTGGGCGAGGCGAGCTTTACCGGCACCTACACGCTCAACCGGCGCCTGGCTTGAACCCTCAGGCGGGCGACGAAAGGCAGCAGCAGCGACAATGGCAGGCCGTCCCCTGCCTTCTGCCTGCCGATGCCCCACCCCGATGCCACCCGTCTCTTCGTCGTGCGCCATGGCGAAACCGCCTGGAATGTCGACACGCGCATCCAGGGCCACCTGGACATTCCGCTGAACGACACCGGCCGCTGGCAGGCACAGCGCATGGGGGCGGCATTGGCCGACGAGACCATCCATGCGATCTACTCCAGCGATCTGTCGCGTGCGCATGAAACCGCTCTCGCGCTGGGCCAGGCGGTCGGCATTGCAGTGCACACCGACGCCGGCCTGCGCGAGCGAGGCTTCGGCGATTTCCAAGGGCTGACCTTCAAGGAGATCGAGGCGCGGTGGCCGGACGACGCACTGCGGTGGCGCAAGCGCGACCCCTCTTTCGGGCCGGCGGGTGGCGAGACGCTGGCCGGCTTCTATGCGCGGGTGGTCGACACCGCCACCACGCTGGCACAGAGGCACCCGGGGCAGACCATCGCGATGGTCGCGCACGGCGGCGTGCTGGACTGCCTGTACCGGGCCGCCTCGCGGGTCGACCTGCAGGCGCCGCGCACCTGGCAGCTGGGTAACGCAAGCATCAATCGGCTGCTGTTCACCGGGGAGGGTTTCATCCTCGTCGGCTGGTCGGATACCGGGCACCTTGCGACGGACGTGCTGGACGAATCGTCCGATGGCGACCGGATCGGCCGCGCCGCCTGAGCGCCTCGGCGCCGGCCGCAATCGGTGCAGCCCCTAGGATTCTCCGACTGCAAAAAAGCGAACGATCGTGCAAAACTGAGGGCCTGCCCGACTCGGAGGACATGCCGTCATGGAAGGCGCCCAAGTCATCGTTCTCGCCACCCCCGTGTTTTTGCTGCTGATCGCGATCGAATACGCGGTCGGCATCGTGCGCGGGCGCAACACCTACCGGCTGAACGATGCGATGAACAGCATCGGGCTGGGCATCATGAGCCAATTGGCCGGCGTGTTCACGAAGCTGATGACGGTGGGCATCTATACCGTCGTCCACCAGCAGGCAGCGCTGTGGCAGTTGCCGGCCGACGCCTGGTGGGTTTGGGGGGGCGCGCTGATCCTGTACGACTTCTTCTACTACTGGAACCATCGCCTGGGGCACGAGTCGGCGCTGTTCTGGGCCGCGCACGTGGTGCATCACCAGAGCGAGGACTACAACCTCTCGACCGCACTGCGCCAGACCAGCACCGGCTGGATCGGCAGCTGGATCTTCTACCTGCCGATGGCCGTGCTGGGCGTGCCGCCGCTGGTGTTCGCGGTGGTCGCGCTGATCGACCTGCTGTATCAATATTGGGTGCACACGCAGCAGATCGGCCGGCTCGGCGGGTTCGACCGTGTGTTCTGCTCGCCGAGCAACCACCGCGTGCACCATGCGGTGAACGACAAGTACATCGACAAGAACTACGGCGGCATCCTGATCCTGTGGGATCGCCTGTTCGGCACCTTCGAGGAAGAGGACGACCGCGACCCCTGCGTGTACGGCACACGTGGGCCGCTGCGTAGCTGGAACCCGGTGTGGGCGAACCTGCAGGTCTACTGGGAACTGGCAAAGGACAGCTGGCATGCCGAACGCTGGGCTGACAAGCTGCTCGTATGGATCAAGCCGCCCGGCTGGCGGCCCGCCGACGTCGCTGCCCGCTACCCGAAGCCGGCGTTCGACATCGCTCAGGTGACGCGCTACGACCCCCCGATGAGCCGGGGTGCGCAAGGAGCAGCCGTCGTGCTGTTTGTGCTGCTGCTGGGGGCGACCTCATGGTTCCTGTGGACCGCGCATACGCTGTCGTTCGGCGCGCTGACCGGCTCGGCACTGGGCATCGTGGCCGGGCTGTGGGCGGTGGGGCTCATCAGCACGGGGGCCTCCGCGCCCGCGTCTGCTTCTCAGGCGTCGGCCGCAGCCGGCGTGTCGACCGGGCGCTGAGTCGCCCGCACCCTATTCCTGGAACAGGTCGCCGGCAGCGTCCATGCGCCCTGGCGGCGTGACGCCGAGGTGGCGGTAGGCCGCCAGCGTCGCAATGCGCCCGCGCGGTGTGCGCTGCAAATAGCCCTGCTGGATCAGGTAGGGCTCGATCACGTCTTCGATGGTGTCGCGCTCCTCGCCGATGGCTGCGGCGAGGTTGTCGAGCCCGACCGGGCCACCGTCGAACTTGTGGATCACTGCGTCGAGCAGCTTGCGGTCCATCACGTCGAAGCCTTGCGGGTCGACATCCAGCATCGCGAGCGCCTTGTCGGCGATGCCCTTGGTGATCCGGCCGTCGGCCTTGACTTCAGCGTAATCGCGCACGCGGCGCAGCAGGCGATTCGCGATGCGCGGCGTGCCGCGCGACCGGCGTGCGATTTCGAGCGCGCCGGCGGCGTCGACCGGTGCGCCGAGCAGCCTGGCAGAGCGCGTGACGATGCGGGACAGCTCGTCAGCGGTATAGAACTCCAGCCGGGCGACGATGCCGAAGCGGTCGCGCAGCGGGTTGGTCAGCATGCCGGCGCGGGTGGTGGCGCCGACCAGCGTGAAGGGCTGCAGGTCGAGCTTGATCGAGCGCGCGGCCGGCCCCTCACCGATCATGATGTCGATCTGGTAGTCCTCGAGCGCGGGATAGAGGATTTCCTCGACGACCGGGCTGAGCCGGTGGATCTCGTCGATGAAAAGCACGTCGTTGCGCTCGAGGTTGGTCAGCAGTGCGGCGAGATCTTTCGGTTTTTCGAGCACCGGGCCGGAGGTCTGGCGCAGGTTGACACCCAGCTCGTGGGCAATGATGTGGCTCAGCGTGGTCTTGCCGAGGCCGGGCGGGCCGAACAGCAGCACGTGGTCGAGCGCCTCGCCGCGCTTGCGGGCAGCGCCGATGAAGATCTCGAGCTGCTCGCGCGCCTTGGCCTGGCCGACGTATTCCTGCAGGCCCTTGGGCCGCAGCGCACGCTCGATGGCTTCCTCGTTCGGCGAGCTGGGCGCGGCCGAGACCACGCGCTGGCGTGGCGGCGGGGTGAAGTCGTCCGTCTGGATGCTCATTGCCTGCTCACCTGGCGAGCGCCTTCAGCGCCAGCTTGATGCCTTCGCTCACGCCGACCTCAGCCGGCAGCGCCTTCAACGCAGCTGCCGCCTCCTTGTCGCTGTAGCCCAATGCCACCAAAGCCTGCAGCACGTCGGCATGCGCGTCGCTGACCACCGTCGACGGCTGGGCGATGTCGGCGCCCAACTTGCCCTTCAATTCCAGCAGCAACCGCTCGGCGGTCTTCTTGCCGATGCCGGGCACCTTCACGAGGCGGCCGGCCTCCTGGAGGCTGACCGCCTGGGCCAGGTCGCCGACGCTCATGCCCGACAGGATGGCCAGCGCAGTGCGGGGGCCGACGCCGGAGATACGGACCAGCAGGCGGAAGGTCTCGCGCTCAGCCGGCGTGCCGAAGCCGAACAGGATCTGCGCGTCCTCGCGCACGACGAAGTGAGTGAGCAGCGTGACGCGCTCGCCCAGGTTGGGGAGGTTGTAGAAGGTGCTCATCGGCACGTCGACTTCATAGCCGACACCGTTGACATCCATCAACACCAGCGGAGGGGCCTTCTCCGCGATCACGCCCGTCAGACGACCGATCATCGGGCGATTATCGGGGCGCGCGGCCCGTCAACGAGGCGATTTGCGGAACAGGCCGAGACGTTGTGCCTCGAGCGCGGCTTCCGCACGGGAAGAAACGTTGAGCTTGCGATAAATCTGTTTGACGTAGTCGGCGATCGTGTGACGCGACAGACCGAGCTGGACGCCGATCTCGGGCAGCGTGAAGCCCTTGGCGACACGCAGCAGCACCTCGTTCTCGCGCTCGGTGAGCGAAACGGTCGGCAGCAGCGGTTGGGCCTCAGCCGGCTGAGTACGGGCCTGTGACGCGAAATACGCGATCACGCGGCGGGCGATCGACGGCGACAGCGGCGGCTCGCCCTGCGTGATGCGCTGCAATTGCTCGGCCAGTTGGTCCTTGGCCTGCTCTTTCAGCAGGTAGCCGAAGGCGCCCGCCTGCAGCGCGGGAAACAGGTGATCATCGTCGTCGTGGATGGTGACGACCACCGACTGCGCATCCGGCTGGGACTCGCGCAGCGCCGCCACCACCTCGACACCGGAGCCGTCGGGCAGACCGAGATCGATCAACGCCAGGTCGAACCGCAAGGCGGTGATCTGCTCCAGGGCATCGTGGACACGCGCGCTTTCCGAGACACGAGCTGCAGGAAAGACCTGCATCACCAAGGTCTTGAGCCACTGGCGGATTTCAGGAAGGTCTTCGAGCAGAAGGATGTGCATCGTCAGCGCGGGCTTGAATGCCCGCTCCCGCAGGGAGGAACAGGTGACGTCGATGGTACCAGTGTGAAACGGCGCGCCCCATCGTCCCGATGGGGGAAAGGGACTCCCGGGTACCCGGCTTCACAGCGGCAACGTCAGCCGGATCACCGTGCCGTACCCCGGCCCCGACTCGACCAGGCACTGCCCGGCCAACTGCTTGGCGCGCCGCTTCATGCTCGCCATGCCGTGGCCGCGGTCGAGCTTGCCGTCGAGTTCGAGCGGGATGCCGCGGCCGTTGTCCTGAATCACCAGGTTGAAATCGGTGGTGTCGATGACGCAGCGTATCGTGCAGGCGCTGGCGCCGCTGTGCTTGATGATGTTGCTGATGGCCTCGCGCAGGATGCGGGTGGTCTGCACGTAGGCCCGTGCCGAGAGGTGGCGCTCGTCGTTCTCGTGGGCCGTCGTCCAATCGATCTGCACCGCCGCCTGGCCCAGACGCGAGACCACCTCGGCGCGCCAGTCCGCGAGCGCATCGGCGATCTTGACGGGCTTGCCGGTCAGGCCACGCACCGACAGCCGCATTTCCTCGAGTGCCTCGCGTGCCAGCGTGGAGATGCGCTCGTCGCCGCTGGTGTGCACGATGGTCAGCAGCTTCGCACCCAGGTCGTCGTGCAGATCTCCGGCGATGCGCTTGCGCTCCGCCTCGGCGACTTGCTCGATGCGTGCCTCGGCCAGGTCGGAGTAGCTGCGCTCGATCTCCGCGGTCTTCTCGAGGATGCGCTGCTCCAGGTTGACGCGCGCCGTTTCGGCCGCCTGCAGCGCTTGCACGAACTGCTGCACCAGACGCAGACCCACGGCGAAGAACAGCAGCGGCATCGCGAAATGGATCAGGTGTACGCGCGGCAGATCCACCCAGCCGTGCTGCACCATCGTTTCGACCGTTGCAAGCAGCATCATGACCATGAGTGCGCCGCTCATGATCCAGAACTCGGAGCGTCGTTCACGCCACACGTGGCGCAGGTAGTAGACCGCAGCCCACGAGACCTCGACAAGATAGAGGGTGGACCAGACCGTGGCCACGGCGAAGAAGTCCTCCTGCGGCAAGAGCGCGATGCTGGCCGGCACGAGCAGGCACTGCGACAGCATCGTCGCATCGACCCAGCGATACCGGTGCCCCCCGTAGCGCTGCAAGAACAGCACCGCGCAGGCGATCACGGGGGCCATCAGGCAGGTCAACAGCACTTCGCCGAGGTGGTGTTCGATCGGAATGTGACGTGCCCACAGGCGCGACGCGATGATCGCCCAGCCGACCAGCAGCAGCCCGAAGTACAGGTAGGCGGATTCGCTGCGCCGGGCCCAGGCGAGCCCGAGCATGAACAACCCGAGAACGACGATGGTGATGCCCAGGACCTGGGCCATCGTGACGTTCCAGAACAGCTGGCTTTCGTAATGCTGCAGCAGCTGTGCCTGCGGCGCGATCACCAGCTCTGACAGCCCGCCCGCACGCTGGCGTGCCGCCACCCGCTGCAAGGTGTGGCCGGCCACCTTGATCTCCAGCCGGTTGCCGCTGGGGCGCAGCAAGGTGGTCGGCAGCACGATCAGGTGGGGGCGGTAGCAGTTGCGGGTGATGGGGGGGCGCATGCGGCCGTCGCGTGCGAGCAACTCGCCGTTGAGTCGTACCTCCAGATTGGTACAGGCGCGCTCGACGTACAGCGCCAGCAGGTCCTGCGACGGCGCAGCGACGTCGAACTCGACGCGGTAGGAGACGGTGCCCTCGAAACCGGGGCGGGTCTCCGCCCAGTCGTCCGGCAGGCCGACTTGCTGGTGGACCGCCTGCACCGGCCCGTCGAAAGCCTGTTCCTCGACGACCACCGCCTCGCGCAACTCGATCTCGGCCGCGGTGGCAGAGCCCGCGGCACCGGCCAGCAACAGCATGAGCCCCAGGGCGGCGAGGCAAAAAAACAACCCACTGCGGTGCAAACCCCGCATCGGCAACAAGGGACTCATGGAAGTGGATTCTGCTGGAGCCGCCCGCGAGGGACAATCTGCCCCGTTGCCCGCCACCCCGGCCGGGCCCCAAAGTAGCTGCTACGTGATCCTTCGCCACGCCTTCATTCCCCTCAACAACGCCCGCCTGGCCCACCTGTGCGGGACGCTCGATGAGCACCTGCGCAGCATCGAAGCGGCCTTCGACGTCAGCATCACGCGTCGCAACGAGTCCTTCCGCATCGAGGGCGCGAGGAAACCCGCGGAACGTGCGGTGGCCCTGCTGCAGTCGTTGTACGACCGGGCGCGCAAGCCGATCCCGGCCGACGAGTTCCAGCTGGCGCTGGTCGAGGCGGTACAGGCCGACGACGTCGGGGCGTCCAAGGGCGACGACGACGAACTGGTTCTGCGCACCCGCCGCACCGACCTGCAAGGACGCACGCCCAACCAGGCCAGCTACCTGCGCAATATCCTCGGCCATGACATCACCTTCGGCATCGGCCCGGCAGGTACCGGCAAGACCTTTCTGGCGGTGGCCTGCGCGGTCGACGCGCTGGAACGCAGCGCGGTGCAGCGCATCATCCTGACGCGTCCGGCCGTGGAAGCCGGCGAGCGCCTGGGCTTTCTGCCCGGCGACCTGGCGCAGAAGGTCGACCCCTACCTGCGCCCGCTGTATGACGCGCTGTACGACCTGATGGGGTTCGACCGCGTGACCAAGGCGTTCGAGAAGGGGACGCTGGAGATCGCACCGCTGGCCTTCATGCGCGGGCGCACGCTGAATCATGCTTTCGTAATCCTCGACGAGGCGCAGAACACGACGCCGGAACAGATGAAGATGTTCCTCACTCGCATCGGCTTCGGCAGCAAGGCGGTCGTGACGGGTGACGTGAGCCAGATCGACCTGCCGAAGGGCCAGAAAAGCGGGCTGATAGAGGCCGAACGCATCCTGAAGCGCGTGCGCGGCATCGCGATGACACGCTTCACGGCCGCCGACGTGGTGCGGCACCCGCTGGTCGCGCGCATCGTCGAGGCCTACGACGCCGCCAAGAAGACCACCGACACATGACCCGCCCTGTTCGACCGACCCTGCGGTTGTCGCTGCAGTTCGCCGACGCCAGGCACCGTGGTCATCTGGCGCGCCACAAGGCAATGCGCTGGATGCGCGCGGCACTGGAAGTGCCGGCCGAGATCACGGTGCGCATCGTCGATGCCGACGAAGGCCAGGCGCTGAACCGCGACTACAGGCACAAGGACTACGCGACGAACGTGTTGACCTTCGACTATGCACATGAGCCGGTCGTCGTGGCCGACCTGATCCTGTGCGCGCCGGTGGTCGAGCGCGAGGCGCGTGACGAGGGCAAGACGCTCGAGGCGCACTACGCCCATCTGCTGGTGCACGGAACGCTGCACGCGCAAGGCTATGACCACGAGGAAGAGGACGAGGCCGAGGTGATGGAGGCGCGCGAGAGCGCGGTGATGCTCTCGCTCGGCTTCCCGGATCCCTATTCGCGCTAGATCCGGCCCTCCTCCACCGCGTGGCAGGCCACCTTCACGCCGCGCAGTTCCAGCAGCACCGGCCGTTCGCGTGAGCAGCGCTCGTTGGCGTACGGGCAGCGCGGGTGGAATGCGCAGCCGCTGGGTGGGTTCAGCGGGTTCGGTACCTCGCCCTGCACCGGCGTGCGCGCGCGACCCGTCATGTGGATGTCGGGGATCGCGTCGAGCAGCATGCGCGTGTACGGGTGCTGCGGCCGATCGAACAGCTCGCGCTTGGGCGCCACCTCGACCAGCCGGCCCAGGTACATCACGCCCACATCGTCGGCCACATGGTGCACGACCGCGAGGTTGTGCGAGATGAACAGGTAGGTCAGCCCGCGCTCGCGCTGCAGGTCCTTCATGATGTTGAGCACCTGCGCCTGCACCGACACGTCGAGCGCCGAGGTGGGCTCGTCACAGACCAGGAACTCGGGCTGCGTCGCCAGCGCCCGCGCGATCGAGATGCGCTGGCGCTGCCCGCCGGAGAACTGGTGCGGGAATTTCTCGACGTCGGCAGCGGAGAGTCCCACCGACTGCAACAGCTCGCCCACCCGCTGCCGCAGCGCCGCGGTGTCGTTCAGCAGGCCGTGCTCGCGCAACGGCTCGCCGACGATGTCCAGCACCTTCCAGCGCGGGTTCAGGCTGGCATACGGGTCCTGGAAGATCATCTGCATGCGCCGGCGCAGGCCGCGACCCTCTCGTGACGCGAGCACGGCCGCCGTCGGCCGACCTTCGAACACGACGTCGCCGCGACTGGGGGTGTACAGCCCTACCAGCAACCGCGCGACGGTGCTCTTGCCGCAACCCGACTCGCCGACCAATGCCAGCGTCTTGCCGCGCTCGATCGAGAAGCTGACGCCGTCGACGGCATGCACGAACTGCCGCGGCTTGCGCTCGACGACGCGGTTGAGCCAGGGCGCCGAGACGTCGAAGGTCTTGGCAAGATCGTTCACCTGCACGAGCGGCGCGGTCATGCAGCCCTCCGGATCGGTTCGGCATGCAGCCAGCACGCGGCGCGCGTACGACCGGCGTCGAGAAGGTCGGGCCGCTCGCTGCGGCAACGGTCGAAAGCGTGCGGGCAGCGGGGATTGAAGGCACAGCCCGGCGGAATGGCGTTCAGGCGCGGCATCGACCCTTCGATCTGCGCCAGCCTTGCACGGTCGTCCTCGATCGACGGGATCGAACCCATCAGGCCGGCGGTGTAAGGATGCGCCGCCGAGTGAATCACGTCGTGCACCGGACCGATCTCGGCGATGCGGCCGGCGTACATCACAGCAACCCGGTCGCACGTTTCGGCGATCACGCCCATGTCGTGCGTCACCAGCATCACCGCGGCTCCCTTGTCCTTGCACAGGCGCTTGAGCAGAGAAATGATCTGCGCCTGGATCGACACGTCGAGTGCGGTGGTGGGCTCGTCGGCGACGATCAGTTGCGGCTCGGCCGCCAACGCCAAGGCGATCACGACCCGTTGGCGCATGCCGCCCGAGAACTGATGGGGGTAGTGGTCGACGCGTGCCTCGGCCGCCGGAATGCCGGTGTCCTTCAGCAGTTGAATGGCACGCTGGCGCGCTTCGGCATGGCCGAGCGGCAAATGCGTCTGGATGGTCTCGATCAGTTGCCTCCCGACGGTGTACAGCGGGTTCAGCGAGGTCAGCGGGTCCTGGAAGATGGCACCGATTCGGCGGCCGCGCACGCGACGCATCGCGTCGTACGGCAGGTTGTCGATGCGCTGGCCTTCGAGCACGATCTGCCCGCCCGCCACCCGGCCGGGCGGCTCGAGCAGGCCGATGATGGATGCGCCGGTGAGCGACTTGCCGGCGCCCGATTCGCCGACGACGCCAAGGATTTCGCCGGCCGAGATGTCGAAGGACACGTCGTCGAGGGCGACCAGCGTGCCATGGCGTGTCGGAAACTCGACACGCAGGTTCTTCACTTGCAACAGGGGAGAAGTCATCGTGACAGCTTTCTTCGTCAGCGCAGGCGCGGGTTGAGCGCGTCGCGCAGCCAGTCGCCGAGCAGGTTCACGCTGAGCGCGATCAGCACCAGCATCACACCGGGGAAGACGGTGATCCACCACTCGCCGCTGAACAGGAAGTCGTTGCCGACGCGGATCAGGGTGCCGAGCGACGGCGAGGTGGGTGGCGCGCCCACGCCCAGGAAGGACAACGTGGCCTCGATGATGATGGCCTGCGCGACCTGGATCGTCGACAGCACCAGCACCGGGCCCATCACGTTGGGCAGCACATGTTTGCGCATGATGCGCAAGGGGCTGACGCCGATCACGCGCGCGGCCTGCACATAGTCCTTGTTGCGCTCGACCATGGTGGAGCCGCGAACGGTGCGGGCGTAGTCGACCCATTTGGTCAGCGTGATCGCAAGGATGAGCACCGCGAAGGCCAGCGTCTCGTGCGCGTCGGGGAACATCGCACGGCCGACGCCGTCGATCAGCAGCGCGATCAGGATTGCGGGAAACGACAGCATCACGTCGCACACGCGCATCAGCAGCGCATCGAGACGGCCGCCGAGGAAGCCGGCCAGCAACCCGAGGCTGACGCCGATCAGCATCGACAGCGCGACCGACGCGAAACCGACGAACAGCGAGATGCGCGCGCCGTACATCAACGCGGAGAGTATGTCCCGACCCTGGCCGTCGGTGCCGAGCAGGTATTTGGAACTGCCCTCGTCCATCCACGCGGGCGGCAACCGGGCGTCGCCGAGTTCGAGCGTCGCGAGGTCGAACGGGTTGTGCGGGGCGACCCAGCCGGCGAACACGGCGGCGAAGATGCAGACGAAAGCCATCACGGCGGCCAGGATGGCGACCGGCGACGTGCGAAAGCTGTACCAGACGTCGCCGCCGAAGAAGCGTTGCAATGCAGTGGTGGTCATCGAAGAGCGCTGTTGAGACAGGGGCACCGGCTCGCCGAGAGGCCGGCATCGGACACGGTGGACCGGCGGCAGACCGCGCCACCGGCCCGTGCCGTCATTTGACGACGATCCACTTGTAGAACATGAAGTTGTCGGGCAGTTGCACCAGCTCGACGTTCTTCTTCGTGGCCCACGCCAGCGCCTGCTGGTGCAGCGGAATGTGGCCGACGTCGTCTTGGTGGATCTTGAAGGCCTCGCGGATCATCTCGTTGCGCCGGGCCTGGTCGGTCTCGGACTGGATCTTCAACGTCAGCTCGTCGAGCTTGGCGTTGCTGTAGGAGCCCAGGTTGAACTGGCCCTGGCCCTTGTCGGTGGGCGTGGCCATCAGCGCGTTGAGCGCGTTGTGGGAGTCGTAGGTGCCGGGTGTCCAGCCCAGCATGTAGAAGCTGGTGTTGCGACTGAGGATCTTGGGGAAGTAGGTGACCTTGGTCTCGGCCTGCAGGTTGATCTTGACGCCGATGCGCGCCAGGTTGGCCGCGACCGCCTGGCAGATGTCGCCGTCGTTGACATAGCGGTCATTGGGGCAGTTCATGCTCACCTCGAAGCCGTTGGCATAGCCGGCCTCGGCCAGGAGCTTCTTCGCCGCCTCGGGATCGTACGGCAGACGCTTGTTCAACTCGCCCGGGAAACCCTTGATGCCCGGCGCGATCATCAGGCCGGTCGGTGTCGCGGCGCCGCGCATCACGCGCGTCTTGATGGTCTCGATGTCGATGGCCTGGTAGAAGGCCTGGCGCACCCGCTTGTCCTTGAAGGGGTTCTTGCCCTTGACGCTGGAGAACAGCAGTTCGTCGCGCTTCTGGTCCATCCCGAGGAAGATGGTGCGCAGCTCCGGCCCCTGCAGCAGCTTGATGTCGGAACTCGAGCGCAGGCGCTGCACGTCCTGCAGCGGCACCGGCTCCATCACGTCGACCTCGCCGGACAGCAGCGCCGCGACACGCGTCGCGTCGTTGCCGATCGGCGTGAACACGACCTCGTCGACGTTGCTCTCGACTTTGTCCCAGTAGCCGGCGTTGCGCACGAGCACGGTGCGGGTGGTCGGCTGGCGCTCCTTCAGCCGGAACGGGCCGGTACCGTTGGCGCGAAAGCTCGCGGCGTTCTCGATGCCCTTGCGCCGGTCGACCGGCAGCTCGGCCTTGTTCTCCTCGCACCACTTCTTGCTCATCATGTAGACCAACGTCAGCACGTCCGGCAGGATGGGGAAAGGCGTGACGGTCTCGATCTCGACGGTGTGGTCATCGACCTTGCGCACGTCCTTGACCGAAGAAACGTAGCTCTTCATGTCCGAACCCTCGCCGGCGACCCGCTTGAACGAGAACACCACGTCGTCGGCGCCGAACGGTGTGCCATCGTGGAATTTGACGCCGCGGCGCAACTCGAAGCGCCACACGGTGGGCGAGGTCTGCTTCCAGCTGGTCGCCAGGCCGGGCACCAGCGCGAGCTT
The DNA here is from genome assembly GCF_023721835.1 of Caldimonas mangrovi. Taxonomy (GTDB): domain Bacteria; phylum Pseudomonadota; class Gammaproteobacteria; order Burkholderiales; family Burkholderiaceae_C; genus Caldimonas; species Caldimonas mangrovi. Next base: position 16,466 of record NZ_JAMKFE010000016.1, read on the forward strand.
CTTGTCGCGCGCCACCAGCGGCTCGTACACGTTGCCGGTGAAGCTCAGTTGCATCGACTCGTTGAGCGAGTGCGGGTCCATCGACTGCGCGTCGCCCTGGTTGGCGATGCGCACGGTCTTCGCGGCTGCAAGGCCGCAGGCCAGCGCCAGCGCAAGCGCCAGCAGAGTGGGTTGTAGCTTCATGGGGATCCTCCTGGGTAAGCGAACGAGGTCAGGACTGGGTGAACCTGCAGGCCCCATGGTCGCCGGCGGCGGCCAGGGCCGATAGTGGGTCTGCCGCACTTGCGTTCATGGCAAGGGCATGGCCTTTTCGGCGAGAGACGCGAACAGCGCGGAGCCGAGCGGCAGGATCTCGTCGTTGAAGTCGTAGCGACTGCTGTGCAGAAAGCAGCCGGGATCGTTGGCATCCCGGCCCTGTCCGATGCGCAGATAGGCGCCGGGCTTGACCTGCAGCATGAACGAGAAATCCTCCGCCCCCATGCTCGGCGGCAGGTCGCGCACCACGCGCTCGGTGCCCAGCAGCGATTCGGCCACGTCAGCCGCGAAGAGGGCCTCGGCCCGCGAGTTGACGGTGGCCGGATAGACTCGCTTGTAGTCGAGCGCCGCGGACGCCCCGAACCCGACCGCTATGGACTCCACCAGACGGCCGAGACGCTCCTCGATCAGGTCCTGCACCTGCGGGCGAAAAGTGCGCACGGTGCCGACCAACCTGGCTTGGCGCGGAATCACGCTCATCGCCCCGACGTCGCCGCCCTGCACCGCACACAGGCTGACGACCGCGTTGTCGAAGGCGCTGACGTTGCGCGAGACCAGGCTTTGCGCGGCGACGACGATGTGCGCCCCCACCAGCACCGGATCGACCGCCAGATGCGGGTGCGCGCCGTGCCCGCCCTTGCCGGTCACGGTGATTTCGATCCGGTCGGCGGCCGCCATCATCGGTCCCGGGGCCACGCCGACCTGGCCCGCCGTGAGGTGCGGCCAGTTGTGCATGGCATAGACCGACTGCGCCGGGAAGCGCTCGAACAGGCCATCGTCGATCATGGCCTTCGCACCGGCAAAGCCTTCCTCGCCGGGCTGGAACACCAGGTAGACGGTGCCGTCGAAGCGACGCGTCTCGGCGAGGTAGCGCGCCGCGCCGATCAGCATGGTCGTGTGGCCGTCGTGGCCGCAGCTGTGCATCAGGCCGGTCTTGCCCGAACGCCACGCGAAGTCGTTCTCCTCGCGCATCGGCAGCGCGTCCATGTCCGCGCGCAGCCCGATGCTGCGGCCCGAGACGCGGCTTTGTCCATGGATGACGCCCACCACGCCCGTCTTCGCGATGCCGGTGTGGATCTCGTCGACCCGCGTGAGCTTCAAGGCCTCGACGACCCGGCTGGCGGTGCGCACCTCCTCGAAGCCGAGCTCGGGGTGGGCGTGCAGGTCGCGCCGGAAGGCGGTGAGCTCCGGGTGGAAGCCGGCGATGTGCGTGAACACGCCTTGCGAGATGGGCCGCATGTCAGTGGGCTCCGGCGGCGTTGCTGATCCGCAGCCGCGGATCAACCTGGAAATACAGCAGGTCGACCACCAGGTTGATCAGCACGAAGATCAGCGCGATCAGGCAGAGGTAGGCGGCCATCACCGGGATGTCGGCGAACGTCACCGCCTGGATGAACAGCAGCCCCATGCCGGGCCATTGGAACACCGTCTCGGTGATGATGGCGAACGCGATCAGCGACCCCAGCTGCAGGCCGGTGATCGTGATCACCGGCACCAGCGTGTTTTTCAGCGCGTGGCCGAAATGCACGGCACGGTCCGACAGGCCGCGCGCCCGGGCGAACTTGATGTAGTCGGTGCGCAGCACCTCCAGCATTTCGGCGCGCACCAATCGCATGATCAACGTGAGCTGGAAGATCGCCAGCGTGATCGACGGCAGCACCAGGTGCTTCCAGCCGTCCAGCGTCAGGAAGCCGGTGCTCCAGAGGCCGAGCGTCACCGTCTCGCCGCGCCCGAAGCTCGGCAGCCAACCGAGCGTGACCGAGAACACCAGGATCAGCAGGATGCCGATCAGGAAGGTCGGCAGCGACACGCCGAGCAACGAGATCGTCAACAGCACCTGCGACAGGAAGCTGCCGCGCCGTAGCGCGGCATACACCCCCATCGGAATGCCGACGACCAGCGCAAGCACAGCCGCCGTCAGCGACAGCTCCAGAGTTGCCGGGAAGCGCTCGACGATCAGCGACGAGACCTTGCGCCCCTGGCGCAGGCTGAGGCCGAACTCGCCCTGCACCGCATTGCCGACGAAATGGCCGAACTGCACGAAGAACGGCTGGTCGAGGCCGAGATCGGAACGCATGCGGGCACGCTCTTCGGGCGTCGCGTCCTGCCCCAGCAGATTCGTGACAGGGTCGCCGACGAACTGGAACAGCATGAACGCGATGAAAGCCACCGTCAGCATGACGATGACGGCCTGCGCGAGGCGGCGAAGTATGAAAACCAGCATGGACAGTCTTGGTTGACTACAGCGCCAAGGGGTCGCCTGCGGCACTGCGTGAATACATGCCTTGCCGCCCGGGTAGGGCAGGCAAGGCGAAGGGTCGCGAACGGCTCGGTCAGTTGACCTTGACGGCGCGCATGTCGATGCGGTTGTCGGCGCGGTGGTACAGCTCGATGTTCTTCTTCATCGCCCACGGGATCACCTGATTGTGCAGCGGGATGTGCGAGACATCCTGATGCGACAACAGCAGTGCCTGCTCGATCAACTGGTTGCGGTTAGTCTGGTCGACTTCCTTCTTGATGCGCTCGACCAGCGCGTCCATTTGCGGGTTGCTGTAGCGCCCGACGTTGTAGTTGCCGTCACCCTGCGCACCGACCGAGCGCACCAGCGACTGCAGCGAATACAACGCGTCGAAGGTCGGCACGCCCCAGCCCAGCATGTAGATGCTGGCCTCGTAGCGCTGGATCATCGGGAAGTACGTCACCAGCGGCAGCGTGCGCAGCCTGGCCTTCACGCCAATGCGGGCCCACATTGCGGTCACCGCCTGGCAGATCGGCTCGTCACTGATGTAGCGGTTGTTCGGGCACGCGAAATCGACCTCGAAGCCGTTGGGGTAGCCCGCCTCGGCGAGCAGCTTCTTGGCCGCGCTCACGTCGTAGGCGTAGCGCTGGTCGGCGCGCTTGGTCCAGCCGTTGACCTGCGGCGCGATCAGCGTACCGGTCGGCTGGCTCATGCCTCGCATGATGGTCTTCTGGATCGCGTTGACGTCGATGGCCTGGTACAGCGCCTTGCGCACGCGCACGTCCTTCAGCGGGTTCTTGCCCTTCACGTTCGAGCCAGGCAGTTCGTCGCGGAACTGGTCCATGCCGAAGAAGATGGTGCGGTTCTCGACACCGTCCACCACCTTCAGCGCGGGGTTGTGGCGCATGCGCGCCATGTCGGACGGCGCGGGGTCGAGCACCATGTCGACTTCACCGGACAACAGCGCGGCCATGCGCGTGGCCTCGGACTTGATCGGGCTGTAGACGATCTCGGTGAGGTTGCTGTCCATCTTGCCCCACCAGCCGGGGTTGCGCACCAGCACCATCTTCACGTCCTGGTCCCAGCTCTTGAGCATGAAGGGGCCGGTGCCGTTGGCGTTGCGGTGGGCGAAGTTTTCTTCCGGGGTCTTGATGTCCTTGGGTGTGGTGGAGCGATTCTTCTCGGCCCAGCCCTTGTCCATCATGCGCAGCTCGGTCAGCTGGCGCAGCAGCACCGGGTTAGGGCCTTTGGTGAAGATGTCGATGGTGTAGTCATCGACCTTCTCGACCTTGTCGATGCCTTGTGTGTACACGCCGAAGTTCGACGACTTGTCCATCGCGCGGTTCAGCGAGAACACCGCGTCGTCGGCGTTGAAGTCCGCTCCGTCATGGAACTTCACGCCGCGGCGCAAGGTGACGCGCACCTGGGTGGGGCTGACCTGCTGGTGGCCGGTCGCGAGCACGGGTTCCAGTTGGAACTTGCGGTCGTAATAGAACAGCGACTCGTAGACGGAGGCGTGGATGCCGTTGGCGAGCGCATTGTTCTGGGAGTGGATGTCCCAGGTCGGAATGTCGCTCGAGCTCGACCACTTGAACGACTTGGCTTGGACTGCGGCCGGCAACGCGACCGAACACAGGGCTGCAGCGGCCAGGGTCGAAGCGACGCCCGCCGCAAAGGACTTGCGATGCACCATGGAGGAATCCTGAATATTGAAAGCTCAATCTTCAGCAAATCGCTTGCCACTCGTCAAAGGGGGAAGCCCTGGGGTGTCCTTGTTTCGCGGGACAGGGCCGAGCGAGTTGTGTCTCTTCGATTCATGCGCTGTCGCGAAGGAGACATGAAAAAAGCCGCCCGAAGGCGGCTTTCGCACAATGGCGATTCGAGGCTTGCGCGAGGCAAGCGCCGGATCAGAAGTTGTGCTTGATACCGACGTCGAAGCCCCACTTGTTGTCGTCGATGTGGTCGGCGCTGTCACGAGCCAGGTCGGTGTAGACCGTGGTGCGCTTGGACATCGGGTAGTGGTAGCCGACGCTGAACTTGTTCATGACCTTGACGTCCGCGTCGCGGTTCGTCAGGCGGTTGTACGAGCCACGCAGTTCGCCCGCGCCGATGGGAGCGGTCGCCGCGATGTGGTAATCGCGCATCTTGTCACCGTCGACGCCGGCAGCACCAGCGGTGCGGCCTTGGCCGAGCGCGCCAATCAGCTTGAACATGCCGAAGTCGTACGCAGCCGTACCGATCAGCCACGTCCCATCTTCGTCAGCCGACTTGTCGTAACCCAGGCCGAAAGACAGCGGACCCGCGGCGTAGGTGGCCGCAAAACCCCACGTGCCGTTGGTGTCGTTGCCCGGGACTTCGTCCATAGACCACTGGCCATGAATGCGGAAGCCACCCCAGTTCGGCGAGGAGTAGTTGATGCTGTTGTCCTTGCGAACCGGCTCGATGGAGCCGCGCAGGCCCGTGCCCGGGGTTGCGACCGTGTCAAAGCCCCACGGGTCGGCCGCCAACTCGACGAACAGGAAGGACGGGGTGTAGTCGCGGCCGAAGCGCACTTCACCGAAACCGCCGGCCAGGCCGACATAGGAACGGCCGTGCCAGAACTTGGCCGTGGTCAGTTCGCCGGTATCAGCATTGAAACGATGCTCGATGTTGAAGATGGCCTTCAGACCGCCACCCAGATCTTCGGCACCGCGCACGCCCAGGCGGCTGCCCGAACCGTTCTGCATTTGCCAGTAGTCGGTGCCGATGTTGCGGGCGACGCTCAGGTCAACGCGGCCGTACAGCGTGACGTTGGACTGGGCAGACGCTGTGCCGGCAAAGGCACCCAGCACGGCGAGAGCGAGAAGAGATTTTTTCATTGCAACTATCTCCTAGGTTGAACAAGAGGTCTCGAGCGCGCCATTCTTCGCGATGCGCTTCAAGCCAACCTCCTCATCGGAAGTTGCTCGCTATTCCACCAGACCGACCCGACCCAGGCCAGCATTTGCCCCATAAAAACGACGAGCCTGTTGTCTGTCTGCAACGGGAGGGCGGCCGCGCGGCAATGCGTAACACAGCGGTCGGCGCGGCACAATGCGGGGGTTCGCGACACCGATGCCCACCATGTCACGCTCCCCCATCGACGCATTGCTCAGCACCGCCGACAACGCCCTGCGCACCGTGTTCGGCGCGCACCACGCGTCCCGCGAGACTCCGCGATCCGCCGGGGAGCCCGGGCAGCCGCTGCAAGAAGCGGAGCGGAAACTGGCTGCCTCGTTGATGCGCGTGAACCATGTCGGCGAGGTCTGTGCCCAGGCGCTCTACACCGGCCAGGCGCTGGTGACACGGGACCCGGCGCTCAAGGCGCACTTCGAGGCGGCCGCTCGCGAGGAGACCGACCACCTGGCCTGGACCGAGCAGCGCCTGCGCGAGTTGGGCGACCGCACCAGCCTGTTGAACCCGTTGTGGTACGCCGGCGCGCTGGGCATCGGCCTGGTGGCGGGCCGGCTGGGCGGCGACCGGGTGAGCCTGGGCTTTGTCGTCGAGACCGAGCGCCAGGTCGAACAGCACCTGGAGAGCCATCTGGACCGCCTGCCGGCGGAGGATCACGCGTCGCGCGCCATCGTCTTGCAGATGAAGGACGACGAGGCGCGGCATGCCCTGCAAGCGCAACAGGCGGGCGCCGCCGAGCTGCCGCCGCCGGTGCGGTGGGCGATGCGCGCAGCGGCCAAGGTCATGACGACCACCGCGCACCGGATCTGACGGCGCGGCAAACGCCGGCTCAGCCCTCCACGATCTCGAAGCTGGTCGTGATCTCCGCCGTCTTGGCCAGCATGATGCTGGCCGAGCAGTACTTGTCGTGCGACATCTGGATGGCGCGCTGCACCGCCGTGTCGGCCAGCCCCTGGCCGGTGACGACGAAGTGCATATGGATCTTGGTAAACACCTTGGGGTCGACCTCGGCGCGGTCGGCTTTGACCTGCACCTGACAGCCGCGCACGTCGTGGCGGCCGCGCTTGAGAATCAGCACGACGTCATAAGCAGTGCAGCCGCCGGTGCCGGCCAGCACGGTTTCCATCGGCCGCGGCGCCAGGTTGCGGCCGCCGCCGTCGGGGGCGCCGTCCATCGTCAGCAGGTGGCCGCTGCCGGTTTCGGCGGAAAAGGCCATGCCGGAGGCCGGCATCCAGTTCACGGTGCATTCCATGGGGTGTCGCTTCGTTCAGCAGGTGTGGAGAAAGTCGCATTTTTGTGCGGTGCGTGAGATTTTGCCCCGAGCACCTGCGCCGTGCGCGCGACAAAAGCACGAATTTCCTGTTGCGCCGCACCATGCGCCCCATTAAACTATTGTTCATGTGATGTAAGTGATTGAGTTCTTCAGCACTGAAGCCCTTCGCACCACTCACGCCGGTTGTCTCCTCCACCCTCCTCCTTTGGTGGATTCGGCCCAAGGCTTTACCGCCTTGGGCCTTTTTCTTTCCCCCACCCCCTACCGGCTTCGCCGGCCCCCTCAAGGGGGCGCCACTGGCGGACCGGCGGAGCCGGACCCACGGTGGCCGCTGGGCCGGCACGCGCCGTACACGCAAAGACCGTCTGCAGGTGGCGCGCTGAGTCTCCGCGGACGCTGCCTTATGATGCGTGCCCCTCGTCGGAGAAACCCCAGCATGGCACGCGCCACCACCCCGCCCTCGTCCGCAGCGACGCGAAAAAGAGCCCTCAAACCGGCCGACTACCTGCAGAAGATCCTGAACGCGCGGGTCTACGACGTGGCGATCGAGACCGGGCTGGAGCTGGCCCACAACCTGACGCGCCGGCTCGGCAACGAGGTGTGGCTCAAGCGCGAGGACAACCAGCCGGTGTTCAGCTTCAAGCTGCGCGGCGCCTACAACAAGATGGCGCACCTGAGCCCGGCTCAGCTGAAGCGCGGTGTCATTTGTGCGTCGGCCGGCAATCATGCACAAGGCGTCGCGCTGAGCGCCAGCAAGCTGGGCTGCCGCGCGGTGATCGTGATGCCGGTGACGACGCCGGAGGTGAAGGTGGAGGCGGTGCGCTCGCTCGGGGGCGAGGTGGTGCTGCACGGCGACAGCTATTCCGACGCCTACCTGCACGCGCTGGAACTCGAGAAGAAGCGCGGGCTGACCTTCGTGCACCCATTCGACGACCCGGACGTGATCGCCGGCCAGGGCACCATCGCGATGGAGGTGCTGCGCCAGCATCAGGGGCCGATCGACGCGATTTTCGTCGCGATCGGCGGGGGTGGGCTGATCTCGGGCGTGGCCGCGTATGTCAAGGCGGTGCGCCCGGAGATCAAGGTGATCGGCGTGCAAATGACCGACTCGGACGCGATGGTGCGCTCCGTGCAGCAGAACAAGCGCGTGCAGTTGCACGACGTGGGGTTGTTCGCCGACGGCACGGCGGTGAAGCTGGTCGGCGAGGAAACCTACCGCCTGGCGCGCGAGCTGGTCGACGACTACGTGTTGGTCGACACCGACGCGGTGTGTGCTGCGATCAAGGACGTGTTCCAGGACACGCGCAGCATCCTGGAACCGTCGGGTGCGATGGGCGTGGCCGCCGTCAAGCAGTACGTCGAGCGACACCGCTGCAAGGGCAAGACTTTCGTCGCGGTGACCTGCGGCGCGAACATGAATTTCGACCGCCTTCGCTTCGTGGCCGAACGCGCCGAGGTCGGCGAGGAACGCGAAGCCTTGTTCGCCGTCACGATCCCCGAGGAACGCGGCAGCTTCAGGCGCTTTTGCGAGCTGCTGGGCCAGCGCAGCGTCACCGAGTTCAACTACCGCATCTCGGACGAAAAGCTCGCGCACGTGTTCGTCGGGGTGACGACCGCGAACCGCGGCGAGTCGAGCAAGATCGCCGCACTGTTCAAGAAGCACGGCTTTCCGACGCTGGACCTGACGCACGACGAACTGGCGAAACAGCACGTGCGCCACCTGGTCGGCGGGCGCACCGAGCTGGCACGCGACGAACTGCTGTACCGCTTCATCTTCCCCGAGCGGCCCGGTGCACTGATGCGCTTCCTGTCCAGCATGCACCCGGAATGGAACATCAGCCTGTTCCATTACCGCAACCAGGGCGCCGACTACGGCCGCATCCTGGTCGGCATCCAGGTCCCCAAGGGCGACAAGAAGGCGTTCAAGGAATTCCTCGACACGCTGGCCTACCCGTGCGTCGACGAGACCGACAACCCGGTGTACAAGCTGTTCCTGCGCTGAGCCGCACGTTCCCGTCGCACCTTCTTCGAGGCCCGTCCCATGTCGCTCAATCGTTCATTGATCGCGCCGACGTTTCATCCGCCGCTGGAGCAGGCGCTGAAACAAAAGCTCGCGCGCCGGCAGGAGCGATCGGGCAGCCTGGGCGAGCTGGAGCCGCTCGCGGTGCGTCTGGGACTGATCCGCAACACGCTGAAGCCGCGCCTGCACGACCCGCAGCTGGTGGTGTTCACGGCCGACCACGGGCTGGCGGTCGACGGCATCACGACACCGACCGGCGAGCCGACGCTGGCGCTGGTCAACAGCATCGTCTCGGTGCGCACCCCGCTGGCGGTGTTCGCGCGCATCCAGGGGATGAACTTCACGGTCATCGACTGCGGCATGGCCGACCCGACGCCACGGCACCCCATGGTGCAGGCCCGCAAGATCGCGCACGGCACCCGCAACACGCGTGTCGGCATGGCGATGACGCTCGACCAGGCGCAGGCCGCCATCCGTGCCGGCATGGAGATCGCCGACACGCTGCCCGGCAACGTGCTGGCCTGCGCCGGCCTGGGCGAAGGCAGCGAAGAAAGCGCAGCGCTGGTGATCTCGCGCCTGGCCGGCCTGCCGGTGCGCGATCTGGTCGTCAGCGGCCCCGACATGAGCCCGGACCTGCTGGCGCACCTGATGGTGGTGCTCGAAGGCGCGCAGGGCCGGCACAAGACGGTCGGCGATCCGGTCGAGACGCTGGCGGCGCTCGGCGGCTTCGAGATCGCGATGATGGCGGGCGCGATGCTGGTGGCGGCCGGCAAGCGCCACGTCATCGTCGTCGACGGGCTGCCGGCCTGTGCGGCGCTGATGGTGGCCGCGCGCATCGCCGCGCCGGTCACCGACTACTGCATCTTCGCGCGCAGCCACGGCCGGCAAGGCTTGAGCGTGGCGCTGCAGCAATTGAAGGCCGGGCCGCTGCTCGAACTGGGTCTCGAAAGCCTGGACGGCACCGGGGCGGCACTCGCCTGGCCGCTGGTCAATGCCGCGGGCGCCCTGCTCACCGAAGTGGCCGAAGGCGAGGACCCGGGCCCGACGCAGCCGGCGCCGCTCACCTGAGGTAGTCCAGCTCGAGCCGCTGCTGCAGGCGGCGGGCCATGCGGAAGGTCTCTTTCAGGATGCGGCGGTCGATGTCATTGAGCGTGCGCACGTCGACCGCGTTCGGCCGCGTCTGCCAGCCCTCGGCACCCAGTTGCGCGCGCAGCCGCAGGAACTGCAGGAACTCGAAGCCCTCGATCCAGGCCTCGCTTTCAGCAGCAGCGACGCCCGCTGCAGCCGCAAAACCCTGCAGCCGCAATCGCGTCGACGTGTGCTCGATACCGTGGGCGAGCGCATAGATGCGTGCCGCCTCGACGAACACCGACACGCCCTGCAGTTTCAGGTCGACCACCTCGCGGCCGTTTTCGTTCGTCGTCTCGATACCGCCCAGCCAGTTCAGCGGCGGGCGGTGCTGCAGGGCAACTTCCGCCATCTGGCGCAGGAAGCGCGGGACCGCGCGCGCACGGCGGCCGACGAAGTCGCGCATCGGCTTCACCAGCTCGAAAACACCGGCCAGCGGCCGGAAGTCGAAGAAGATGCTGGCATTGAGCAGATCTTCCGGTGCGCCGCGCTCGATCCAGTTGTCGAAGCGCTCGCACCATTCCCGGGCGGTCAGGCACCACGCGGGGTTCATCGCCATCACGCCGCCCTTGCACAGCGGAAAGCCGCAGCCGGCGAGCGCCTCGTTGACCGTTTTCGCGAAGGCGAGCCAGGCCGCGCGCTGCACGGCGGGCTCGTCAGCGACGAACACCAGCCCGTTGTCCTGGTCGGTCGCAATGGTCTGTTCGCAGCGGCCTTCGGAGCCCAGCGCCATCCAGCACGCTCGACGCAGGTCGGCGCCGTGCTGGTCGGCCACCAACTCGACCACGCGCGCGGTGAGGACGTCGTTGAGGTGGCTGATCAGCTCGGTGATCTGGCGCGCGCCGAGCCCCTGGCCGAGCAGGTTGCCGGCAAAGCGGCGGATGTCCTGCGCGACCACCTGCAGCGTGGCCAGGTCGCGCGCCGAGCGGATCGCGGTGCCGACCTGCTTCAGCGACAGACGCTGCATTGCGAACAGGTCACGCTCGCTGACCAACCCGACGAGGCGACCGGATTCGGTCACCGGCACATGGCGGATGCCGTGGCGCGACATCAGCACGGCAGCGTCCTGCGCGGTGTGCTCGGTGCTCAGGATCTGCACCGGCGTCGTCATGACTTGCGCGATCGGTGTGTCAAGCGATCTGCCGGCGAGCGTCACACGTCCGAGCACGTCGTGGCGCGTCAGGATGCCTGCCACGCAGCCTTGCGAGTCCGTCACCAGCATCGAGCCGATGTGCAATGCGTGCATGGTGGCCAGGGCCTCGGCCAGCGGCGTGCCGGGCGGGCAACTGACCGGCCGCTCTCGCGACAGCGTGCCGAGCCGCGTTTCCTGCGACTGCTCGGCCAGCGTCTGCAACGAATAGGCCACCTGGACCGCCCGGCGCGACAGCTCGACGAACTGCAGCATGCGCCGGTTCAGGAAATCGGCGAAAGGTGCACTGGCATGGGCCAGTTCGCGCACCAGTGCGGCCGGGATCAGCAGGCAGGTGGTGTCCTGCGTCGCGAGGTAGGTGGCCGTGACCGCGCGCTCGCCCGTGACCGCCCCGACCGGGAACAGGTCGCCCGCCTCGTACTGGAAACCGGCCGTCGCCATGCTGGCCAGCCCCTGTTGGCCGCTGATCGCGCCATGCCGCACGTACCAGAGATGGCGCACCGGGCCGTCGTCCGGTTCGAGCACGGTCTGCCCGGCGGCGTAGTGCTGCTGCAGTGCGCCGTCGAGCAACCGCTGCAGCGGTTCGGTCGCCATCTGGGAGAAAGGCGGAAAGCGCTGCAGTTCGGCCTGCGCTTCGGCGCGCAGCGCGTCGGGGAGGGAAGAGCTTGCGGCGGCCACGGCGATCGACACCTGGAGGTGACCGAAACCGTGAAACCGCTGCCCCTACTGCAGCACCGGAGCGTTGCCCGGCGGCGGGGGCGGGGGTGGCGGCACGGCCGACACGCCCTGGTCAGGTGGCAGCCCTTGCGGCATGCCGGTCTGCGGCGGCGGCAGCGGCGGCAGCTCGAGCGTGAAAGCCGGTCCGGCCGCACCGCGCGCGAAGGTCGCGCTGCGCTGACCCAGGCCCTGCAGCAGCAGGTCGCCTTCGACGGCGCTGCCCAGCGCATAGGCCCGCGGCGGCTTGCCGTCGATGGACAGCAGCGCGACGCCGGTGCCCCGGGAGCCCTCGCGCGGCGCCATCACGCCGATCAGCCGGAAACGGGAGCTTTCGGGCGGCGGCGCAGCCGCTGCCTGCTCCGCCGGGGCCCGCCCACCACCCAGCATGCGCACGACAGCACCGGGGCTGCCGACCTGCCCGACGACGGGCATCGCCTGGGGCGGCACGGGCAACGGCTCGGCCGCCAGGCGCAGCGTCCAGAACACCGCACCGCCGGCAGCCAGCGCCCAGACCACAAATGCAAGCAGTCGCGAAACCATCGGGCGATTATGATTCAAGGCCAGTTTTTTCTCGCCCCCGCCTTGTGTGCGCAGGTAGTGCAGTTCACCCCCCTCACAAGACACGGTCGATCCCATGACCCTTTTTGCCCGACGACCCATCATGACCCGCCTGTCCCGTCGTACCCGTTTGGCCGGCTCGCCGCTCGCGCGCGGCTTCACCCTGATCGAGCTGATGGTGGTGCTGGTCATCATCGGCATCCTCGCGGCGCTGATCGTGCCGAACGTGCTCGACCGCGCCGACGACGCCCGCGTGACCGCCGCACGCACCGATGTCAACAACCTGATGCAGGCGCTCAAGCTCTACAAGCTCGACAACCAGCGCTTTCCCGCCGCCGAGCAGGGCTTGCAGGCGCTGACGTCCAAGCCGACCTCGGGCCCGATCCCGCCGAACTGGAAGCCCTATCTCGACAAGCTGCCCAACGACCCCTGGGGCCGCCCCTACCAGTACGTCAACCCCGGGGTGAAGGGCGAGGTCGATGTGTTCAGCTATGGCGCCGACGGGCAAACCGGTGGTGAAGGCAACAACGCCGACGTCGGCTCCTGGCAATAGCTTGCCCGGCCGGCCGACTCGCGGCTTCACGCTGCTGGAGCTGCTGGTCGTGCTGGCCCTGCTCGCCGTCGCGGTGGGTACCGTCAGCCTGGCCATCCGCGACCCGGCCGCCACCCAGCTCGAGCGCGAAGCCGAGCGTCTCGCAGCGTTGCTGGAAGCCGCACGGGCCGAAGCGCGGGCGGCCGGCCTCAGCGTGCTGTGGCAGCCGGCACGCATCGAGAACAATACCTCGGGACAGGACTTCCGCTTCGTCGGACTGCCGGACTCGCTGCAGCTGCCGACGCACTGGCTCAACCCGGAAGTGCAGGCGCACGTCATCGGCGCCCCGGCACTGGTGCTCGGCCCCGACCCCATCATCGGCGCGCAGCGGTTGACGCTGGCGCTGCAAGACCGACGCATCACGCTCGAGACCGATGGGCTGCTGCCGTTCGCGATCGCCAATGAGGTGCCCCGTGGCCCGTGACAAGCACCCGCATGGCTTCACGCTGATCGAGGTGCTGGTCGCGCTCAGCATCGTCAGCATCGCGCTGGCCGCCGGCGTCAAGGCAGGCGGCGCGCTGACGCGCAACGCCGAGCGTCTGTCGGACATGATGGCCGCGCAATGGTGCGCCGAGAACCAACTGAGCGCGCTGGTACTGATGCGGCAGTTTCCCGCGGTCGGCGACGCGAGCTTCGGCTGCGAACAGGGCGGCCGAGCCTACGCCGGGCAGTTGGTGGTGCGGCCGACGCCGAACCCGAACTTCCGGCGCGTCGACGCGCGTGTCGGCACCGAGACCGGCGAACCGCTGCTGGTGCTGTCGACCATCGTGCCGAGGAGATGAGCGTGCACGCCCCGGCCCGTACGCGCCCGTGCGGCTTCACGCTGATCGAGGTGCTGGTGACCATCACCATCCTTGCGGTGCTGGCCGGCATGGCGTGGCAGGGCATCGACGGCATCGTGCGCACCAAGGCCATCAGCGAGCAACGGCTCGACACGATGCTGCGGCTGAACACCGTGCTGGCGCAGTGGGACGCCGACCTGTCGACGCTGCACGACACCGCCGTGGTGCCGCCGCTGCAGTTCGACGGCGCCTCGCTGCGGCTGACGCGGCGCACCGACCTCGGGGTGCAGATGGTCGTCTGGACCCTGCGAGACGGCATCTGGCACCGCTGGACCGCACCGCCGGTCACGCGCAGCAGCGAGTTGCAGGACGTGTGGCTGCGCTCGCAGCAGCTGCTCGGCAACGAAACCGGCACGGTGCGCGCCCTGCCCGGGCTGGCGCAGTGGCAGGTCTATTTCTGGCGCAACAACGCCTGGACCAACCCGCAATCGACCGGCGACGTCGAGCCGCCGCCCCCGGCCGAGGGAGGCGGCGCGGCGGCCGGCAGCAAGCAGCAACTGCCGCAAGGGGTGCGCCTGGTGCTGTCGATGGCGGCCGGCTCGGGGCTCAACGGCGCCTATACCCGCGACCTGGTGCTGCGCACCCGCTCGGAATGAAGACCGCCTTTTCCGCCCATCGCCGCAGTCAACGGGGTGCCGCCCTGCTGACGGCAATGATCATCGTCACCCTGGTCGCAACGCTGGCCAGTGCGATGTACTGGCGCCAGTGGCGCTCGGTGCAGATCGAGATCGCCGAGCGCACCCGCGCTCAATCGGCGTGGATCCTGAGCGGCGCGCTGGACTGGGCCCGGCTGATCCTGATGGAAGACGCCCGCACCGGCGGCGCCGACCACCTCTCCGAGCCGTGGGCGACACCGCTGGCCGAGGCGCGGCTGTCGACCTTCCTGGCCGCCGACGAGAGCCATGTCGAGGACGCGCCGGAAGCCTTCCTCGCCGGGCAGATCATCGATGCGCAGTCGCGCTTCAACCTGACCAACCTCGTCAACGAAGGCGCGCCGTCCGAGGAAGACATCAATGCGCTGCAGCGGCTGTGCGAACTGGTGAACATCGACTCCGGCGTCGCCAGCACCTTGACCTCGGCGCTGCGGCTCGCGTTGCCCGGGCGCAGCGCCAGCGCACCGGCCGGCGACAGCGACGCGCCCTTGCTGCCGCCCACGGTCGACGAACTGCGCTGGCTGGGCGTGGACGAGGCCTCCAGCGCCCGCCTGGCGCCCTATGTCACGCTGCTGCCGGTGCGCACATCGATCAACCTGAATACCGCATCGCGCGAAGTGATCGCGGCCGTGCTCAACACGGACATCGGCACCGCCGACCGGCTGATCCAGGTGAGGCAACGTACGCCGTTCAAGCAGTTGGCGGACGTGCAGCAGCACCTGCCTCCGGGCCTGGTGCCGAGCGAGTCCCGCGCCGGCATCGCGTCCAGCTTTTTCGAGGTGCGCGGGCGCATGCGCATCGAGCAGCGTGTCGTCGAGGAGCGTTCGCTGGTGCAACGCCAGGGCCGCCGGGTGACCACGCTGCGCCGCGAAAGAACCAGCTTCACGGTCGGCAGCGGGCTTACACCTTGATGCAGGGTCACGACAAATGACGCCAGTGGTCAGGCATTTACCGATGAATCTTCATCTTTTGCTTCATACAATCCGCCATCCTTATTCCCTGGCCGCATGAGCGTTCTCGTCATCCATTTCGCGCCGCGCCCTCACCTGGGCCCGCGCTCCGGCCCCTCGGGAGGGGAAACGCCGCGTGCGCCGACGGAGTTCGACTACGTGCTCAGCAAGGACGGCGCCATGGTGCACAGCCACGGCCGCTGCGCCCCCGCGCTGCTGCCGAAGGCCGACACGGTCGTCGGCGTGGTGCCGGCGGCCGATCTGGCCTGGCACCGGGTGACGCTGCCGAAGGCGCCCGCCGGCAAGTTGCGCGCAGCGCTGGCCGGCCTGCTCGAGGACGTCCTGCTCGAAGACACCGAAGACGCCCACTGCGCGGTTGCGCCGCAGGCGCAACCGGGCTCGGACACCTGGATCGCGGTGACCCACAAGGCCTGGCTTCGAACCCAGCTGACGGCCCTGGAGGGCTCGCGCGTCATCGTCGACCGGCTGGTGCCTCAGGCCGAGCCCATGGACCCGCCGCGCGGACATTTCGAACACGATGCCAACGCGGACGTCGGCCGCGACCTGCGCCTGGTGTGGGCGCGACCGGACGGCGTGATGGTGCTGCGCCCAGGCGGCACGCTGGTGCGCAGCTGGCTGCCGCAACCGCTGCCAGAGGGCATGCAGTGGACGGCCGAGCCGGCCGCTGTGGAAGCCGCCGAACAATGGCTCGGCCAGCCGGTAGAGGTGTATCCGGCCCCGCAAATGGCGCTGCTGGCCGCCCAAACCGGCTGGAACCTGCGGCAGTTCGACCTGGGGCTGAAGCACCGGGGTGTGCGCGCCTTCCGCGACGTGTGGCGCCAACTCGGCGGCCCGGCCTGGCGGCCGGCCCGCTGGGGGCTGGCCGTGCTGGCCGTGATCCATCTTGTCGGCATCAACGCCTGGGCCTGGCACCAGAGCAACGAGGTCGAGCAGCGCAAACGC
This sequence comes from Caldimonas mangrovi, assembly GCF_023721835.1. Taxonomy (GTDB): domain Bacteria; phylum Pseudomonadota; class Gammaproteobacteria; order Burkholderiales; family Burkholderiaceae_C; genus Caldimonas; species Caldimonas mangrovi. Next base: position 32,737 of record NZ_JAMKFE010000016.1, read on the forward strand.
GCCCAGGTGAGCCTGCTGCAGACCACCTTCCCGCAGGTGCGGGCAGTGCTCGACGCGCCGGTGCAGATGCGCCGCGAGGTCGAGCAGCTGCGCCTGCAGGCGGGCAAGGCCGGCGACACCGACCTGGAGCCCATGTTGCAGGCGGCGGCCAGCGCCTGGCCCGAGCACCGGGTGCTGGAGGGCCTGCAGTTCGAGCCGGGACAGCTGACGCTGTCGGTGAACGGCTGGGCCGAAGACGAGATCGAACGCCTGCGCGCCAGCCTCCAGCCATCCGGCTGGCGGGTCGAGCGCGACGGCAGCCGGGTGACGCTGCGGCGCGCCGCACAGGGAGCAGGCGCATGAATTTGAACGAAGCCCGGGCCCAGGCGGCCGCCCGCTGGAGTGCACTCGGTGCGCGCGAGCGCCAGATGCTGCTCGCCGCCGGCGCTCTTGTCGCCATGGCACTGCTGTGGTGGGTCGGGCTGCAGCCGGCCCTGCGCACGCTGCGCGAAGCACCGCCGCGGATCGCGCAGCTCGACGAAGAGTTGCGCGTGATGCGTGGACTGGCGGCCGAGTCGCAACAACTCAAGAGCGCTCCGACCATCAACCAGGGCCAGTCGGCGCGGGCGCTGCAGGCCGCGACTGAACGTCTCGGCGAGCGCAGCCGGCTGAACCTGCAGGGTGACCGCGCAACGCTGACGCTGCAGGGCGTACCGCCCGAGGCGATGCTGAGCTGGCTCAATGAAGCGCGCAGCGCCGGCCGAGCCCGCGTGGTGCAAGCCCAGGTGACGCGCAGCGGCGACGGCTACAACGGCACCGTCGTGCTCAGCCTGCCCGGGGGGGGCTCATGAAGCTGCGCCTGCCTTCGCTCGCCGGCTGGCGCCGGCGCCGCAACGAATCGTCACGTTTTGGCGTCTCGCGCTTCGGCCATTCGCAGTTCAGCCCGTCGCGTTTCGACGCCACACGTGCCACGGTAACCACCCGGCGTCAGGTGGTGGCGCGGCGCTGGGCGATGGCCGGCGCGCTGCTCGGCGCGGTGCTGGCGCTGATCGCCTTTGCACCGGCCACCTGGCTTGCCAGTGCCGTGGCACGCGCAACCGAGCACCGGGTGCTGCTGGCCCAGGCCGACGGCACGATCTGGTCCGGCAATGCCGTGCTGGTGCTGACCGGTGGCCCCGGCAGTCGCGACGCCGCGACGCTGCCCGGGCGTCTCGCATGGACCCTGCGGCTGGCCGGCACTGCGCTGCAACTCGATCTGCGCCAGGACTGCTGCATCAACGGCACGGCGTCGCTGCAGATCCGCCCCGGCCTCGGCCGCACCGAGATCACGCTGCTGCCCCGGCCCGACTGGGTCGCGCAATGGCCCAGCGGCCTGCTGGGCGGGCTCGGCACGCCGTGGAACACCTTGCAGTTGGGGGGTGCGATCCGGCTCAGTTCGCCGGGCATGAGCTTCCAGCAGGTCGCCGGCCGCTGGCAGGTTCAGGGGCGAGCCGACATCGACGTGCTGAACGCGTCCTCGCCGCTCACCACGGTGGACCAGCTGGGCAGCTACAGGCTCAGCCTGTTCAGCAACCCCGAAGGACAGGTACAAAGCGTCCTCAGCACGACGGAAGGCGCGTTGCAGCTGAGCGGCGAAGGGGTCTGGGCGCCGACCGGCATGCGCTTCCGCGGCGAAGCACGCGCCAGCGAAGGCAACGAGGAAGCCCTGAACAACCTGTTGAACATCATTGGGCGTCGCAACGGCGACCGCTCGATCATTTCGATCGGATAAGCATGAAGTTGAACCGGCCTCACCGCCTTGCGACCCGGCTGACCTGTGCGACGGTCGCCGCCGCGCTGGCGGCCCTCCTCCTGTCGCCCGCCCTGGCCCAGCAGCCGGCCCCGGCCGAACGCGCCGATGCGTCGGCCGCGACCCAGGTCACGCTGAACTTCGTCAATGCTGACATCGAAGGCGTCGCGCGAGCAATGGGCGTGATCCTGAAGCGCCAGTTTGTCGTCGACCCGCGCGTCAAGGGCACGATGACGCTCTACAGCGAGCAGCCGATGAGCCGCTCCGACGCCTACCTCAGCTTCCTGGCCGCGCTGCGCGGACTGGGCTTTGCAGTGGTGCAGGTCGACGGGCTCTACAAGATCGTGCCCGAGGCCGATGCGAAGCTGCAGACCGGCACCGTCTCGGCCGGCCCCGCGCCGCAGGTGCGCGGCGATCAGATCCTGACGCAGATCTTCCGGCTGAACCACGAGAACGCGAACAACCTCGTCACGGTGCTGCGGCCGCTGATCAGCCCGAACAACACGATCAACGTGAACCCGGGCACCAACTCGCTCGTCATCACCGACTATGCCGACAACCTGCGCCGACTGGCGAAGATCGTCGCCGCGCTCGACCTGCCGAACAGCACCGACGTCGAAGTGATTCCGCTGCAGCATGCGGTCGCGAGCGACATTGCGGTGCTGGTGCAACGGCTGAGCGACCTGCAGGCCACCGGCCCCGGCGGCGCCCCTGCCGGGGGGCAGGCGCCTGCGCCCGCCGGCGGCAGCGGCAGCGGCGGCACGGTGCTGGCCGATGCGCGCACCAATTCGCTGCTGGTGCGTGCGCCCAACCCGGCGCGCATGAACATGATCCGCTCGCTGGTGCAGCAGCTCGACCGGCCGGGCCAGGCCGGGGCTGGCGGCAGCGGCATCTATGTCGTCTATCTGAAGAACGCGGACGCCGTGCGGCTTGCGCAGGTGCTGCGCGCCGCCTTCACGACGCAAGGTCAGCCCGGCGGCGCGGGCGGCGGCGGCGGGGGCGGCACGTCGTCGATCAACACCGCGAACAACCAGATGGCCAATCTGGGCAGCAGCAGCAGCACCAACGGCGGGGCCTCACCACAGGCCACGGCGCCGGTCAGCGGCGCCGCGCAACCGTCGACCGGCGGCTTCATCCAGGCCGACCCAGCCACCAATGCGCTGATCATCACCGCGCCCGAGCCGCTGTACCGGCAGCTGCGCTCGGTGATCGACCAGCTCGACACCCGGCGTGCGCAGGTGTATGTCGAGTCGATGATCGTCGAGGTGAACGCCGACAAGGCGGCCGAGTTCGGCATCCAGTGGCAGAGCATCATCGGCAACAGCGGCAACGAGTACCTGGGCGGTGTCGGCACCAACTGGGGCGATGGCGGCGGCAACATCCTCAACGCGACGCGCGCGCTGGCGGGCGGCATCGACGGGCTGGCCGATGCCGAGCTGCCCGGCAACGGTCTGAACCTCGGCATCGTGCGCAAGTTCGGCAAGTACTACACGCTCGGCCTGCTGGCGCGCGCGCTGGAGAACAACACCGGCGCCAACATTTTGTCGACGCCCAATCTGATCACGCTGGACAACGAGGAAGCCAAGATCGTCGTCGGCGAGAACGTGCCCTTCATCACCGGCCAGTACACCAACACCGGCACCGGCACGACCAGCCCGTTCCAGACCATCGAGCGCAAGGACGTGGGCCTGACGCTGCGCATCAAGCCGCAGATCGGCGAGAACGGCACAGTGCGCCTGACGATCTTCCAGGAGTCGTCGAACGTGATAGCCGCCAACGTGCCCGGCACCAGCAACGCCGGGCCGGCGACGACCAAGCGCTCGATCGAGTCGACCGTCGTCGTCGATGACGGCCAGATCATCGTGCTGGGGGGCTTGATGCAGGACAGCTATGAAGACGGCCGCTCGAAGGTTCCGGTGCTCGGCGACGTCCCGGTGATCGGCGGCCTGTTCCGCACCGAGAACCGCACGCGGGAAAAACGCAACCTGATGCTGTTCCTGCGCCCGGTGGTGATGCGCGACCAGGAGGCCACCAACAAGTTCTCGCTCGACCGCTACGACCTGATCCGCGCGCAGCAGAAGGAAACGCAACCTTCGCCGCGCGTGCTGGTGCCTGTCAACGAGGCGCCCCAGCTGCCGCCGCTGTCGGTGCCGCAGGCGCCCGACAGCGCCACGCCGCCTCAACCGGGCCGCGAAGGCACGCTGCCGCCGTTGACCCCCAACACCCCGATCGAACGCTGATCATCATGGGCGCCCGCCATCCCCTGCCCTACGCCTTCGCAAAGGCCCACACCGTGCTGCTCGAAGACGACGGCGAGCGGCTGGTGCTGTGGGCCGACGAGGCTGTGTCGCCGCAAGCCCTCTCCGAAGTGCTGCGCCATTTCGACGTCGACACCTTCGAGCGCGAGGCGGCCGCCACGCTGAGCCAGCGCATTGCAGCGGCCTATGCCGGCGGCGAGTCGAGCGCGGCGGCGGTGGTCGGCGAGGTCGAGAGCGCGGTCGACATCTCGCGCATGATGCAGGAGCTGCCGGCGGTCGAAGACCTGCTCGAAGCGGCCAACGACGCGCCGATCATCCGCATGCTCAACGCGCTGCTGACGCAAGCCGCGAAGGACGGTGCCTCCGACATCCACATCGAGCCCTACGAGCGCAGCTCGTCGGTGCGCTTCCGCGTGGACGGCGCACTGCGCGAAGTGGTGCAGCCGAACAAGGCGCTGCACGCCGCGCTGATCTCGCGCCTGAAGATCATGGCCGAGCTCGACATCGCCGAGAAACGGCTGCCGCAGGACGGCCGCATCTCGCTGCGCATCGGCGGCCGGGCCATCGACGTGCGCGTCTCGACGCTGCCCTCGGCGCACGGCGAACGCGCAGTGCTGCGCCTGCTCGACAAGGGCGAGTCGAAGTTCTCGCTCGAAAGCCTGGGCATGGGCGGCGACACGCTGGTCAAGTTCAACAAGCTGATCCAGCAACCGCACGGCATCGTGCTCGTCACCGGCCCGACCGGCTCCGGCAAGACGACCACGTTGTATGCCGCGCTGGGCCGCGTCGACACCGCGACCACCAACGTGCTGACCGTCGAAGACCCGGTCGAATACGAACTCTCCGGCATCGGCCAGACGCAGGTCAATGCCAAGATCGACCTGACCTTCGCGAAGGCGCTGCGCGCCATCCTGCGCCAGGACCCGGACGTCATCATGATCGGCGAGATCCGCGACTTCGAGACCGCGCAGATCGCGATCCAGGCCTCGCTGACCGGCCACCTGGTGCTCGCCACCCTGCACACCAACGACGCACCCAGCGCCGTCACCCGCCTGACCGACATGGGCGTCGAGCCCTTCCTGCTGTCGTCGTCGCTGCTGGGTGTGCTGGCACAGCGTCTGGTGCGCAAGCTGTGCGTGGTCTGCAAGAAGCAGGACGAGGCCGGCCGCTGGCACCCGGTCGGCTGCCCCGAATGCGCCAACAGCGGCTACAAGGGCCGCACCGGCGTCTACGAGTTGCTGGTGGCCGACGACAAGGTGCGCGCGCTGATCCACAGCCGCGCCGCCGAGTCGCAGCTGTTCGTCGCCGCCGAGCAAAGCGGCATGCGCACGATGCGCGAGGACGGCGAACGCCTGGTACGCGCCGGCATCACCTCGCTCGAGGAAGTGCTGCGCGTGACCGGCGACTGACGCGACTGCTCCGATGCCTGCCTACCGCTTCGAAGCGCTCGACGCCACCGGCCGCACCAGCACCGGGCTGATCGAGGCCGACAACGCGAAAGCCGCGCGAGCTCAGTTGCGCGCGCAGAAGCTGGTGCCGCTGGAAGTCGGTGTGGTCGTCACCGAAGCGGCCGAGGCGGCCTCCGGGCTGGCGCTGCGGCGCCGCGTGTTCGGCACCACCGGCCTCGCGATCTGGACACGCCAGCTCGCCGGGCTGGTCACCGCCGGCCTGCCGCTGGAGCGCGCGCTGACCGCCTTGAGCGACGAGGCCGAAGACGAGCGCCAGCGCGAACTCGTCGCCCACCTGCGCAGCGAGGTCAACGCAGGCTCCACGTTTGCGAAGGCGCTCGGCACCGCCCCGCGCGAGTTCGACGACATCTACCGCGCCGTGGTGGCCGCCGGCGAGCAAAGCGGCAACCTGGGCCTGGTGCTCGAGAAGCTCGCCGACGACCTCGAAGAACGCCAGGCGCTGCGCGGCAAGCTGGTGTCGGCAGCGCTCTACCCGGCCATCGTCTCGCTGGTGGCGGTCGTGATCGTCATCTTCCTCGTCACTTATGTGGTGCCGCAGGTGGCGTCTGTGTTCTCCGGCACCAAGCAGACCTTGCCCTTCCTGACCGTGGCGATGCTGGCCATCAGTGCCTTCGTGCGCCAGTGGGGCTGGCTCACGGCCGTGGTGATCGCTACCGGGCTCGGCACGCTGTCGATCATGCTGCGCAACGAGGCTTTCCGCGAACGCTTCGACGCCGCCTGGCTCGGCCTGCCGCTGGTCGGGCGGCTCGCACGCGGCTACAACGCGGCGCGCTTCGCCGGCACGCTGGCAATGCTGGCCGGCGCCGGCGTGCCCATCCTGAAGGCGCTGCAGGCGGCCGCCGAAACCCTGAACAACCGGGCCATGCGCGCCGATGCGCTCGATGCGCTGGTGCAGGTGCGCGAAGGTGCGCCGCTGGCCGCTGCATTGGCCGGCAAGAAACGCTTCCCCGGGCTGCTGGCGATGTTCTCGCGCCTGGGCGAGCAGACCGGCACGCTGCCGCGCATGCTCGAACGGGCCGCTGGCCAGCTGGGCCAGGAAGTGCAACGCCGGGCCCTGCAGATGGCGACCATCCTCGAGCCCCTGCTGATCGTCGTGATGGGCATCGTCGTGATGCTGATCGTGCTGGCCGTGCTGCTGCCGATCATCCAGCTCAATTCCTGGGTGCGCTGACGTCGCACGCACTCCGCACTGACCGGTCCGCGTGACAACCGTCACGCCCGCCCGCGGCCGGCACGCATCATGCTTGTATGAAGCCGGGATTTCCCCGTTTGTTCCGAGGGATTGGCCCCGGTACGCTTTGCTTCAATGGTTCTCACCTGCAGCAGTTGCCGTGGAGGTTGAAGATGAGTTCCAACGACCTGGTTCCCGTGCGCGGCGCTCACATCCCGATCGCCCACATGCGCGCCCTCTACCGCGTCACCGACGTCGAGCGGCGCCTGGACAAGCTGCCGCAAAAGGAACACGAAAACCTGCGGTCGACGTATGAACGCATGCTCGAACGCGGGCCCGAGCGCTTCCAGGTCAAGCCTTCCGGGCTGCCGGTGATGGACAGCCTCTACGACGAGCTGCCGAACTTCTGGGAAGTGCTCGACGACGTGAAGCGACAGCTCGCGTTGTGCGAGGACAGCCGCGACGCGCTCGAGATCACGCCGATGCTGCTGCTCGGGCCGCCCGGCGTCGGCAAGACGCATTTCGCGCGGCGCCTTTCGCAACTGCTCGGCACCGGCATGGGGTTCGTGCCGATGAGTTCGCTCACGGCCGGCTGGGTGCTGTCGGGGGCCTCGTCGCAGTGGAAGGGTGCGCGGCCCGGCAAGGTGTTCGAGACGCTGGTCGACGGTCAGTACGCGAACCCGGTGATGGTGGTCGACGAGATCGACAAGGCCGGCGGCGAAGCGACCTACGACCCGCTCGGCGCGCTGTACAGTCTGCTGGAGTACGACACCGCCGGCGTCTTCACCGACGAATTTGCCGAAGTGCCGATCGACGCCAGCCAGGTGATCTGGGTGGCGACCGCCAACGACGAGCGCGCGATTCCCGACCCGCTGCTCAATCGCATGAATGTCTACGAGGTGCCGGCGCCCGACCGCGACGCTGCGCGCAAGATCGCGCTGCGCCTGTATGCATCGATCCGCGGCGAGCACGACTGGGGCACGCGCTTCGAGCCTGAGCCGGGCGAAGCGGTGCTGGAGCGCATGAGCGAACTGGCGCCGCGCGAGATGCGCCGCGCCTGGATGACGGCCTTCGGCAACGCCAAGCTCGACCAGCGCGGACGCATCGAGGAGAAAGACCTGCCGGACCTGGGCCCGCGACGGCAGCCGATCGGCTTCGTGCAGTAGACAGCACCCTCGGCGTTCGCCCCACGCAAAAACAGCCGCTGTCGCGGCTGTTTTTCATCGGGTTCCCTCGGGTCAGTCGGCGTACAGGCGCCCCTGCACGGTGGCCGTCGGCGTGCCGGTCGTGTTGCTGGCGACGTAGTAGTTGTAGGTGAAGCCTTCCGCACCGGCCACGATCTCGACCCGATCGCCTTGGGCATCGGTGATCCGCAGTGTGCCGCTGCTCGGGTAGCCCGTGCCGGACAGCGTGAACGGCTCGACCTGCGTCAGTCGATAGGCCTCGCCGTCGACCTCGATGAAACCGCCGAGAGACAGATCCGTCCCGACAGCGATGGTGTGGTACCAGGTCACCGGCTCGTCATCGATGGTGGCGGTCAAGTCCTGGTAGGCGATCGTGAGTTGGGCGCCGTTCTGCGACGAGGTGATTGTCAACCGGCCATCGAGCATGGCGTCGGCGCTGCCGAAGTCGTTGAAGACGATCGACATGCTGTTGTCGTTTTCGTCGGTATACGACCGGAAGGTGGCGGTGAAGCTGCCGTTGAGCGGCGCGTCGCCCGAGGCGAACACGCAGTCGTTCATCGCGAAGCTGACCTTGTCGCCGGCCTGGACCTCGTCGGGATCGCTGTAGGTCACGGTCACCCTGAACGTGCCGCTGACGTCGCAGTCCGTGGTCTGGGATTCCGTCGCCAGCGACTGCTCGAGCACATGGCGCCCGGCCTGCTGCAGCACGAAGGCGCGCACGCCGGCCGGGCTGCTCAGATCGACAGTGCGGTCAGAGGCAGAAAGCCCCAGCGGCACGCCGGTGAACGAATCGATGGAGCCGCTGCTCAGCGCCGTCGTCGCCGCGGCGTCCGCCGTCGCGCTGTAGGTGGTCTCGGAAAAATCGCCGGTCGCCGTTGTCGGCGTCGAGCCCTCCGACCCGCCACTGCCGCCGCCACCGCCGCCGCATGCCGCGACCAGCACGGACATCACTCCCAACGCGATCCAGCGCGCGCCCTTCGATATCGACATAAGCCTCTCCAATTCGGTCGTCTTTGATGAACACGTGCGCACCACGCCGACCGTGCGTCGGTGCGCGGGGCGCATCATTCCATGGAAAATCCTCCCTGGAGCAAACATCCCCCGATCAGGGGGGCTCCGTTTCTCCTGCCACGGGCGTGTACCGTGCAATCGTTGGCAGCTTTTCTCGCGCTCTGCGGGGGGCTGGCGGCGGCCGGCCGAGGAAGCGGAACAGAACAGCCGCCGCGCCGGCGGTTCTCGTTCGGTGTCCCGCGGTCAGTCGGCGTACAAGCGGCCCTGCATGGTCGCGGTGGGCGTGCTGCTGGTGTTGCCTGCCGTGTAGAAGTTGTAGGTGAAGCCTTCCGCACCCGCCACGATCTCGACCCGATCGCCTTGCGCATCGCGGAGGGTCAGCACGCCGCTGGTGGGATACCCGGTGGCAGGGGACAGCACGAACGGCTGCGCTTGTGCCCAGTCGAAGGTGGCGCCGTCCGCTGACTCGAACTCGCCCGAGAACGAGGCCTGCGCCGCCGTACCGGACTCGGTTTGCACCGAGTGGTGCCAGGTGACGGTGGAATCCTCGAAAGTGGCCGTCAGGCCCCGATAGGCCAGCGTCATGCTGCCCGTGGTGCCGACCGAGGTGACACGCACCGTCCCGTCCAGCTGCAGGATGTCGGTGCCGAACCGGTCGAAGCTCAACGACAACTTGTAGTCGTCGTCGTCGACGTAGCTGACGAAGGTCGCCGTGAAGCTGCCGTTGACCGGGCGGTCGCCTGCCGAGAACGCACAGTCGTCGGCCGTGACCTTGACCTTGTCGCCCGCCTGCCGGCCCAGCACGAACCCGGGCGGAATGACAAGCGGCACCTCGAAGGTCATCCGGATCGTCAGTGTGCCGCTGTGGTCGCACGACGAGGTCTCGCTCACCGAGGTCGTGAGCTGCGCCTGCTCGCGGTCGGACGGCGGGGCCACCGAGGTGGACAGCACGAAGGACCGGACGCCTGCGATGGTGTGCAGATGGACGGGCGGCCCGTCCCGGCCGTCGCCGAGCGCCTGCTCGAGCTGCTCGTCCATCGAGCCGCTGGCCAGCACCGACGCTGCGGCCAGATCGGCCGTGAGGTGGTAGTCGGTTGCAGAGAAGTTGCCGCTCGGCCCGTCGTCCGAGCCCCCACCACCTCCGCCGCCACAGGCGATCAGCATCCCGGCCGCCGCACCGCACAGCCCCCTGCACAGGGTTCGTCTCATCATGATCTCTCCGTCTGGTGGCGACCGTTTTCGCCACGCCATCATTCCACCAAATCCCGCGGACGTCATGGCCCCGCCCGCCCCGTCGGCGTGAAGCTTCTATCATCCCGCCCCATGAGCATCACCCTTGCCGGCCAGCTGGTCGTCGCCATCTCCTCACGCGCGCTGTTCGACTTCGAAGAGGAAAACCAGCTCTTCGAGGCGACCGACGACCATGCCTACATGGAATTGCAGATGCAGCGGCTAGACGTACCGGCCAAGCCGGGCGTGGCGTTCTCGCTGGTGCACAAGCTGCTCGCGTTCAACGACCAGACCGCCGACGGCAAGCCGCGCGTCGAGGTGGTGATCCTGTCGCGCAACGACCCCTACTCCGGGCTGCGGGTGTTCCGCTCGGCCAAGCACTACGGATTGCCGATCCAGCGTGGCGTGTTCACGCGCGGGCAGTCGCCCTACCGCTACCTGCGGCCCCTGAACGCCAACCTGTTCCTGTCGGCCAACGAGCTGGACGTGCGCTCGGCGCTCGAAGTGGGCTTTCCGGCCGCGCGCGTGTATCCGCTGTCGGCGCGCGCTTCCGACGCGCACCCGACCGAGGTGCGCATCGCCTTCGACGGCGACGCGGTGCTGTTCTCCGACGAGGCCGAGCAGATCTTCCAGTCCGGCGGGCTCGACGCCTTCCAGGAGCACGAGAGCAGCCGCGCGAACTTCCCGCTGCCCGCGGGCCCCTTCAAGCCGCTGCTCGAAGCGCTGCACCGGCTGCAGCGCAGCGGCAGCCCGGCTATGCGTATCCGCACGGCGCTCGTCACCGCGCGCAGTGCCCCGGCTCACGAGCGTGCGATCCGCACGTTGATGAATTGGAACATCGAGGTCGACGAAGCGCTGTTCCTCGGCGGCCTGCAGAAAGGCGAGTTCCTGCGCGAGTTCGAGCCCGACTTCTTCTTCGACGACCAGATGCGCCACATCGAGAACGCGTCGCTGCACGTGCCGGCCGGCCATGTGGCGGCCGGCGTGAGCAACGCCGGCTAGGGCCTGTTAACACTACGGAGGGCTGTGCGAGCGTGCCTGCCAGGGCGCAGAGCTAGGCGGGCGACGCTGCCCAGACTGGGCGTCTGGGCGAGGAGCCCAACGACGCGCTGCGCCCTGGCAGGCCGCTCCCTGCGGGTTGTTGTCCAAAAGGCCGTGCGCGGCGTTGCAAAGCCTCGCCGGGTAGGCCTACCCGGCTGCGTTTTTCGCCTTGCTCACGACCTTTGGGACAACAACGCATCAGCCCTCCGTAGTGTTAACAGGCCCTAGTTCAACGCTGGCGCTGGTAGACCGGCTGGGCGCCGGCCGCCAGCATGTCGGCCTCGCGCACGTACAGGTCGACCATCGTCACGAGCAGCCGCCCGCCGAACGGCAGCCGGTGCATCAGCTGGCGCACGAGTTCGCGGCCGAGCGCCTCGTCGACCTTCTTCAACCGCACGAACAGCACCAGGTAGGCCCGGCCCGGCATGGCCGCCACCTGCTTGCCGCCGACCCAGGCCGCGGCCACGTCCGGCGTGCGGATCAGCTCGTCGACCAGTTGCTTGCGCTCGGGCTCGCTCCAGCGCGGTGCGCAGGCATCGGTGCAAGGATGGGTGGTGCTGAAGCTTTCCCAGGCCTGCTGCTCGATCTGCTCGAAGCGTTCGCGCCGCTCGCGCCACACGCGCCGCGCCTGCGAGGTCACCTCTTCGCCGGCATGGTGCAGCCGGTCCATCAGTTCCTGCGCCATCGTGCAGGCGGCATAGCCATGGTGCACGTGCTCGGCCTGCAGCCGTTCCAGCAGGGCCAGAGCGTGTGGGTCGCCGGCATCCACGTGGTGCGCCGCCAGACGGCGCATCGCCTCGGCATGCCGGGGGTCGCGCTGCAAGGCGCGCTGGTAGAAGGCGCTGGGGTCGTCGGTCGACAGCGCCTCGAAGCACTGTGCCCACTCGACCCATTCGTCGGCCGACAGCTCCGCCGCACGCGCCTTGAGGTCCCGGATGCGGTCGCGGCAGCCGGTCAGGTGCTCGCGGTGGCGCGCCCAGTCGCGCCGCATCTCGTTCCACCATTCGCGGTCGAAGTGCTGCGCGACCCGACGCGCCGCCGGCCCCAGCAGCGCGAGCGCCGGCTTGCGCGACCAGCCGGGCACCTCGGGTTTCGCGCCCAGCGCGGCCAGCCGGTCCTTGGGCACCGGGTGTGTGTCGTCATAGCTGGGCAGTTGCTGCATCGCCTGGCGCAGGGCCTCCTGGGCGAAAGCTTGTGGAGGCGGCTCGAGCAGCCGCTGCACCATGTCTGCGTGCGGCATCGGATCGGGCTGTTCCTGCTGTGCGGCCCGACGCCACAGCCGGCGCCAGTATTCGGCGTCGTACCAGCGGCTCTTGATCTCGATCTCGTTCCAGGCTTGGCCGACCACGTCGGCGCCGCAGATGCGTGCAGCGATGCGGTCGGCCTCGTATTCGTCCTGGCGCGCCAGTGCGAAGGTGCGCGCATTGAAGCGCGGGATGTACCAGACGAAAAAGCGCCGCAGCAGCCACGACACCGGGCTGTCGTCATCTTCGTAGGTGGTGTACATGCGCCACCAGGCCGTGCGCGTGCGGTAGACCCAGGCAGAAAACTTGCCATGCTCGCCGCGCAGGTGTCCATATTCATGCGCGATCACCGCGAGCAGGCGTTTGGGCTCGAGCGCGCACAGCATCGGCCAGCCGATGGTCAGGTAGTTGGTGTGGCCGAACAGGCCGAAGCGCGGACGCTGCATGATCGACGCGTTGAAGGACGCGTCGATCATCACCACGTCGATGGCCGGGCCCTTGACGGCGCGGCGGATGCGCTCGAGCGCCTTGAACAACTCGGGGGCGTCGTCCGCTTGCAGGCGGTGTCCTTCGGGGGGCTCGAAGCGCGTCATCAAGGCACGCAGGCAGACCCACAGCAAGGCCAGTGCGGCGACGCCGCCCCACACCATCCAGCCGCGAAAGCCTTGCGTGCCATGGGCCAGCCAGATGGCGATCAGCACACCGAACGCCGCCAGCGCCAGCAGGATCACCATGGCATAGCCGAGCACCGCAAACCACCAGACGCTGCGCCGGTAGGCCGTGGCATCCTGCTCGCACGCCTGCTCGCTGAGGCGTACGAGGTGCATGAAGTCGACGTGTTCCATGGGGCGGATGTCCGGCGTGCCACGCAGGCCGCCTTTGTGTTGATGAGCCCGCACCGCGCCCCTCGTCTCCACGCGCGGTGAACCGGCTCAGTATATCGACGGCCCCCTTCCAAGCCGCAGCAAGGCGCGCTTCAGCCGTGAAATACCTGTCGCTGCAGCCCTTCCAGATCGAGGACGCGCACGCCGCCGTATTCGATGCGGATCAGCTCGCTGCGCTGCAGCGTATGCAGCGCCTCGTTGACCCGTTGGCGCGACAGCCCGACCAGCATGCCCAGTTCCTGCTGCGTGATGCGCAGCATGCTGCCGACACCCGGGTAGAGGATGGGGTGGAACAACGCGGCCAGGCTGCGTGCCACGCGCAGGTCCGGGTCGTTCAGCCGGTCGATCTCGCGCGCGGCGATGAACTGGCCGAGCCTTTCGTTCAGCTGCCGCATCACGAAGCGGTTGAACGGAATGCTGTTGTCGAGCAGGCGATGGAAGCTGTCGATCGGCAGGCCCGCCACGACGCTCTTGCGCAGGGCCTGCACGTTGTAGCGATACGGCTCGCGCTTGAGCAGGGTGCCTTCCCCGAACCACGCACCCGGCGGAATGCCGGTGAAGGTGACCATGGCTCCGGTCGACGAGTCGTTGTTCATCTTCAGCAACCCGTCGATCACGCCGAACCAGTAGGTCGGCGGGCGGCCGATGCGGCACAGCAGTTCCCCCGGCTCGGCGTCGGCGACCTGGATCGCCCGCGAAATGCTGTCGCTGTCGCGTGCGTCGAGCACCTGCAGCCACGGCACGTCGGCCAGCTCGCGTGGTGTCGGCGCCCGTGCGCGGCGGTGCAAGGGGGTGACGGAGGCTTCGACCATGCGCGGGTAATTCCCCTGGGGGCGGACCCTAGGATTGTCGTCAGAACGACAACTTGACGTCAAACTTCTTCCTAGCATCACACTCCATCAAAAGCGCAAAGCATTGCGCGCCAAAGGAGACAAGGTGCAAACGACGTTTCCGCGCCTGCTGCTCGAACATGCTGCCCGCCGGCCCGATGCGCCGGCGCTGCGCGAGAAGGAATACGGCATCTGGCAAACGTTCACCTGGGCGCAACTGGCCGGGCTGGTGCGCGAGATGGCCTGTGGGCTGGCCGATGCCGGGCTGAAACGCGGCGAGCATCTCGTCGTGGTCGGCGAGAACCGGCCGCGGCTGTATGCGGCAATGCTCGCCGCCCAGTCGCTCGGTGCTGTCCCGGTGCCGCTGTACCAGGATGCGGCAGGGGCCGAATTCGTCTTCCCCATCAACAACGCCGAGATCGCGTTCGCGATCGTCGAGGACCAGGAGCAGGTCGACAAGCTGCTCGAGATCCGCTCGCAGTGCCCGCAGCTGCGGCAGATCTGGTACGACGATCCGCGTGGGCTGCGCAACTATCGCGACGCGGGGCTCGCCAGCCTCGACACGCTGATCGAAGCGGGCCGCCGCCATGAGCGGCGCGCCCCCGGGTTCTACCTGGCGGAAGTCGAGAAGGCGCGCCCCGAGGACGTGGCTGCGATGTTCTTCACTTCCGGCACCACCGGCAACCCAAAGGGCGTGGTGCACACCCATTTCGCGCTGCTGAACCGGGCACAGGCCGGTGCGAGCTTCGACAAGCTGAGCGCCGACGAGGAAGTGCTGGCCTACCTGCCGCCGGCCTGGATCGGGCAGAACTGCTTCAGCTATGCGCAATGGCTGGCCTGCGGCTACGTGGTCAACTGCCCCGAGTCGGCGGCCACCGTGACGATCGACCTGAAAGAGATCGGCCCCACCTATTACTTCGCCCCGCCTCGCATCTTCGAAGGGCTGCTGACCAGCGTCATGATCCGCATGGAAGACGCCGGCCGCATCAAGCGCTGGCTGTTCCGCAGCTTCATGGACGTCGCGCGCCGCGTCGGGCCGGCGCGCATGGACGGCAAGCCGCTGTCGGTCGGCGACCGCGTGCTCTACGCGCTGGGCGACCTGTGCATCTACGGCCCGCTGCGCAACACGCTGGGCATGAGCCGCATTCGCGTGGCGTACACGGCCGGCGAGGCGATCGGCCCCGACCTGTTCACCTTCTACCGCTCCATCGGCGTCAACCTGAAGCAGCTCTACGGTTCGACCGAGACGGCGGTGTTCGTCTGCCTGCAGCCCGACCACCAGGTCAAGGCCGACACGGTCGGTGTACCGATCGACGGTGTCGAGCTGAGGGTGGAGCCGAGCGGTGAAATCCTGATCCGTACGCCGGCCCTGCTGAAGGAGTACTACAAGAACCCGCAAGCCACCGCCGAGGTCAAGACCGACGACGGCTGGTACCGCTCGGGCGACGCGGGCTTCCTTGATGCGAACGGCCACCTGAAGATCATCGACCGCGCCAAGGACGTCGGCCGCCTGCACGGCGGCGCCAACGACGGCGCGATGTTCGCGCCGAAATACGTCGAGAACAAGCTGAAGTTCTTCCCGCACATCAAGGAAGCGGTGGCCTTCGGCGACGGCCGCGAGAAAGTGTGTGCCTTCATCAACATCGACTTCGAGGCGGTCGGCAACTGGGCCGAGAAGCGCAACCTGCCCTATGCCGGCTACACCGACCTGGCCCAGAAACCCGAGGTGTACGAGCTGATCCGCGAGTGTGTCGAGCAGGTCAATGCCGACCTGGCAGCTGACGAGAAACTGGCCGGCAGCCAGATTGCACGCTTCCTGATCCTGCACAAGGAGCTGGACGCCGACGACGGCGAGCTGACGCGCACGCGCAAGGTCCGCCGCGGCTACATCGGCGAGAAGTACCAGGTGCTGGTCGACGCGTTGTATGCAGGCAAGGCCACGCAATACATCGAGACGCAGGTGAAGTTCGAGGACGGCCGCACCGGCATGGTGTCGGCCGAGCTTCGCATCGCCGATGCCAAGACCTATCCCGCGATGAGGAGCGCCGCATGACCGCAGCAGCCACCGCCTTGCGCGCCGCGACGATGCCGAGCATCGCCGCCGAGCGTGAGCAGACGCAGGATGTCCCGGCCGCCATGCGGCGCGTCGGCGACGTCATCCTCGACGTGCAGAACATATCGCTCGCGTTCGGCGGCGTGAAGGCACTGACCGACATCAGCTTCAACGTCCGCGAACACGAGATCCGCGCCATCATCGGCCCCAACGGCGCCGGCAAGAGTTCGATGCTCAACTGCATCAACGGCGTCTATGCGCCGCAGCAGGGCTCGATCACCTTCCGAGGCAGGACCTTCAAACACATGAACTCGCGCCAGGTGGCCGAGATGGGGGTGGCGCGCACCTTCCAGAACCTGGCGCTGTTCAAGGGCATGAGCGTGCTCGACAACATCATGACCGGGCGCAACCTGAAGATAAAGAGCAACCTCTTCCTGCAGGCGTTGCGCATCGGCCCGGCCGAACGCGAGGAAATGGCGCACCGCGCCTTCGTCGAGCGCATCATCGACTTCCTCGAGATCCAGGCCCATCGCAAGACGCCGGTCGGCCGCCTGCCCTACGGCCTGCAAAAGCGCGTCGACCTCGGCCGCGCACTGGCGATGGAGCCGCAGGTGCTGCTGCTCGACGAGCCGATGGCCGGCATGAACGTGGAAGAGAAGCAGGACATGTGCCGCTTCATTCTCGACGTCAACGACGAGTTCGGCACCACCATCGTGCTGATCGAGCACGACATGGGCGTCGTGATGGACATCAGCGACCGCGTCGTGGTGCTCGACTACGGCAAGAAGATCGGCGATGGCACGCCCGGCGAAGTACGCAATAACGAAGACGTGATCCGAGCCTACCTCGGCACCTCGCACTGACATGGCCCACCCCCTACGCGCTTCGCGCGCCCTCTTGAGGGGGCGCCACCAGCGGCCCGGCAAAGCCGGTTCCGCGGTGGCTGCTGACTTTGACGCTCGCTGCGTGCTGACGATCACGCACTGAAGGAGAAGATTCGCATGGGATTCTTCCTCGAAACTCTGTTCGGCGGCTTGATGGCGGGCATGCTGTATTCGCTGATCGCGCTCGGCTTCGTGCTGATCTTCAAGGCCAGCGGTGTGTTCAATTTCGCGCAGGGCGCAATGGTGCTGTTCGCTGCGCTCGCGATGGCGCGGCTGTCCGAATGGATCCCGCAGTGGCTCGGCTTCGAGAGCAAGCTGCTGGCCAACCTGCTGGCCTTCATCGGCGCCATGGCGCTGATGATCGTCGTCGCGTGGCTGATCGAGAAACTGGTGCTCGGCAAGCTGGTCAACCAGGAGGGCATCACGCTGCTGATGGCGACGCTGGGTGTTGCCTACTTTCTCGACGGTTTCGGCCAGACGCTGTTCGGCTCGGACATCTACAAGATCGACGTCGGCATGCCCAAGGACCCGGTGTTCCTGGCCGAGCAGACCTTCGAGGGCGGCATCCTGATCAGCCAGGAGGACCTCGTCGCTGCGCTGGTGGCCGCAGCGCTGGTCGGCGCGCTCGCGCTGTTCTTCCAGAAGACCGCCACCGGCCGCGCGCTGCGCGCGGTGGCCGACGACCACCAGGCCGCGCAGTCCATCGGCATCCCGCTCAACCGCATCTGGGTCATCGTCTGGTCGGTGGCCGGCTTCGTCGCGCTGGTGGCGGGGATCATCTGGGGTTCCAAGCTCGGCGTGCAGTTCTCGCTGTCGCAGGTGGCGCTCAAGGCCTTGCCGGTGGTGATCCTCGGCGGGCTCACCTCGGTCCCGGGCGCCATCATCGGCGGGCTGATCATCGGCGTCGGCGAGAAGCTGTCCGAGGTCTACATCGGCCCGATGCTGGGTGGCGGCATCGAGATCTGGTTCGCGTATGTACTGGCGCTGATCTTCCTGCTCGTTCGGCCGCAAGGGCTGTTCGGCGAGAAGATCATCGACCGCGTCTGAAGGCAAGGAGAACCGGATGCTCTACCGCGAAAACGGCCAGTTCAAGGTCTCCTACCGAGCCGACCAGCAGATCTTCCCGATCCTGCAGGACCGCATCGCCATCGGGCTGCTGCTGGCGGTCGCCTTCATCGTCGTGCCGGGGCTGGCGCCGGAGTACCTGTTTCGCGCCATCCTGATTCCCTTCCTGATCCTGTCGCTCGCCGCGCTGGGCCTCAACATCCTGGTCGGCTATTGCGGCCAGATCTCGCTCGGCACCGGAGCTTTCATGGCAGTCGGCGCCTATGCGGCCTACAACTTCCAGGTGCGCATCGAAGGCATGCCGCTGATCGCCTCGCTGTTGATGGGCGGGGTGTGTGCCACGGGGGTCGGCGTGCTGTTCGGCATTCCGTCGCTGCGCATCAAGGGCCTGTACCTCGCCGTCGCGACGCTGGCCGCTCAGTTTTTCGTCGACTGGGCCTTCCTTCGCATCCGGTGGTTCACCAACGATTCCGCCTCCGGCTCGGTCAACGTCTCGGGGCTGCAGGTCTTCGGCCAGCCGATCGACACGCCGGTGCAGAAGTACCTGTTCTGCCTCGCCTTCGTCGTCGTGTTCGCCCTGCTCGCGAAGAATCTCGTGCGCAGCACCATCGGCCGCGAGTGGATGGCGATCCGCGACATGGACGTCGCCGCCGCGGTGATCGGTATCCGCCCGGTGTACGCCAAGCTCACCGCCTTCGCGGTCAGCTCCTTCATCGTCGGCGTCGCCGGCGCGCTGTGGGGCTTCGTGCACCTCGGCTCGTGGGAGCCGGCAGCCTTCAGCATCGACCGCTCGTTCCAGCTGCTGTTCATGGTGATCATCGGCGGCCTCGGCTCCATCATGGGCAGCTTCTTCGGCGCGGCCTTCATCGTGGTGCTGCCGATCGCGCTGAACCAGGTGCCGGCCTGGCTCGGCATCCCGATGTCGACCGCAACGGCTTCGCACCTCGAATTCATGATCTTCGGTGCGCTGATCGTGTTCTTCCTGATCGTCGAGCCGCATGGTCTGGCGCGCTTGTGGTCCACCGCCAAAGAGAAATTGCGCCTCTGGCCCTTCCCGCATTGACTTTCCGAGAGACACATCAACAGCACCTGAAAGTGCATCGCCCCCAAGGAGACAAGGCATGAAACTGAAGTCGCTCGCTCTCGCCGCCGCCCTGGTGGCCGCCACCGGCTCGCTGCTGGCGCCCGCCGCGCACGCGCAGGCCAAGGAACAATTCTTCCCGGTGCTGGTGTACCGCACCGGGGCCTACGCCCCGAACGGCGTGCCGTTCGCCAACGGCTACGTCGACTACCTGAAACTGGTCAACGCGCAAGGCGGCATCAACGGCGTGAAGATCACGTTCGAGGAATGCGAAACCGGCTACGCCACCGATCGCGGCGTCGAATGCTACGAACGCCTGAAAGGCAAGGGCGCCACGGTGTTCCAGCCGTTGTCGACCGGCATCACCTTTGCGCTGACCGAAAAGGCGCCGGGCGACAAGATCCCGCTGATCACCTCCGGCTACGGCCGCTCCGAATCCGCCGACGGCGGCGTGTTCAAGTGGAACTTCCCGCTGCTGGGCACCTACTGGGTGGCCGCCGATGTGCTGGTGCAGCACGTCGGCAAGCAACTGGGCGGGCTCGACAAGCTCAAGGGCAAGAAGGTCGCGCTGGTCTATCACGACTCGCCCTATGGCAAGGAGCCGATCCCGCTGCTGCAGGAGCGCTCCAAGATGCATGGTTTCGAGTTGCTGACGATCCCCGTCACGCACCCTGGGGTCGAGCAGAAGGCCGCCTGGCTGCAGATCCGGCAGCAGCGCCCGGACTATGTCTTCCTGTGGGGTTGGGGCGTGATGAACTCCACGGCGCTGAAGGAGGCCGTGGCCACCGGCTTCCCGCGCGACAAGATGTACGGCGTCTGGTGGGCGGCGGCCGAGCCGGACGTCAAGGACGTCGGCGACGCGGCCAAGGGCTATCACGGCCTGGCGATGCAGCACGGTGCCGAGCCGAACGCCAAGGTCGTCAAGGACGTGCTGGCGATGGTCCATGGCAAGGGCCAGGGCACCGGCCCGAAAGAAGAAGTCGGCCAGGTGCTGTACATGCGCGGCCTGATCTCCGCGATGCTCGGCGTCGAAGGCGTCAAGCGCGCGCAGGAGCGCTTCGGGAAAGGCAAGGTGATGACCGGCGAGCAGGTGCGCTGGGGCCTGGAGAACCTCGCACTCGACCAGAAGAAGCTCGACGGGCTAGGCTTCGCCGGCGTGATGCGCCCGGTCAGCACCTCGTGCAGCGACCACATGGGCTCGGCGTGGGCGCGCATCCACACCTGGGACGGCGCCAAGTGGAACTTCACGTCCGACTGGTACCAGGCCGACGAGCAGATCCTGAAGCCGATGGTGAAGGCGGCCGCCGACAAGTACGCCGGCGAGAAGAAGCTGGAGCGACGCGCCGCGTCCGATTGCGGCGCCCTGTAGCGCCAGCCGCGGCGGGCGCTCCCGCCGCGTGCCGGGCTCCGCGAGGAGCCCTCATGCAAGCACCGCGTGCGGTGCTTGCATGAGTTCAAGGGCAACACATGACGACACCGCAAACACTGCTCAACGTCAACGGCATCGAGGTCATCTACAACCATGTGATCCTGGTGCTCAAGGGCGTTTCGCTGAACGTGCCCGAACGCAGTATCGTCGCCCTGCTGGGCGGCAACGGCGCCGGCAAGACGACCACGCTGCGCGCGGTCAGCAACCTGCTGCGCGGCGAGCGCGGCGAGGTCACCAAGGGCTCGATCGAGCTGCGCGGCGAGCGCATCGAGGCGCTGACCCCGGCTGATCTGGTGCACCGCGGCGTGATCCAGGTGATGGAAGGCCGCCACTGCTTCGGCCACCTGACCATCGAGGACAACCTGATGACCGGCGCCTACACGCGCCGCGACGGCAAGGTGGCGGTCCACGAGACGCTGGAGAAAGTCTACGCCTACTTCCCGCGCCTGAAGACACGCCGCCACTCGCAGGCGGCGTACACCTCCGGTGGCGAGCAGCAGATGTGCGCGATCGGCCGGGCGCTGATGGCCAACCCGAAGATGGTGCTGCTCGACGAGCCGTCGATGGGTCTGGCGCCCCAGATCGTCGAGGAGGTGTTCGGCATCGTGAAGGACTTGAACGCACGCGAGGGCGTGACCTTCCTGCTGGCCGAGCAGAACACCAACATGGCGCTGCGCTACGCGGACTACGGCTACATCCTCGAGAACGGCCGCATCGTGATGGACGGCGCCGCGAAGGCCCTGGCCGAGAACGAGGACGTCAAGGAGTTCTATCTGGGCATGGGCGGAGGCGACCGCAAGAACTTTCGCGACGCCAAAAGCTACAAGCGCCGCAAGCGCTGGCTGGCCTGACCCGGGAGACCGCGATGGACGACTTCTTCGCCCCGCCCCCGTTCAAACCGGACGACGCGCTGCTGCAGCTGAGGCGCAGCCTGCGCGAGTTGCGCCCCCTGGCGGAACGCGGCAACGGCTTCGACCTGCAGGGACAGCGCCTGGTCGAGCTGAACCTCGATGGCGCGGCGCTGCAGGCGCGCATCGTCAAGCAGCCCTCCCGCTCGCCCGAGTGGGAGACACGCACGCTGAAGAGCAGTGCCGACGTGCGCCAGTTCACCGACGAGGTCAAGCGGCGTCTCAGCCGTTGGAGCGACGAATGAGCACCGACCACTACGACACGCTCGAAACCCGCGACCCGCAGCAGCGCGAGGAACAGCTGCTGCAGGCGCTGCCACGGCAGATCGAGCAGGCACAGCGGCGCGCACCGGCGATGGCCGCCGTGCTCCACGGCGTCGATGCGCGCGACGTCACGTCGCGAGCGGCATTGGCGCGCCTGCCGGTCACGCGCAAGCACGACCTGATGGAGCGGCAGAAGGCCCGCCGTGCACAGGACCCGTTCGGCGGCCACTCGGCGATCGGCTGGCGCGCCACCGGCGCCGGTAGCGGCGCGGCCCGTGTGTTCCAGTCGCCCGGCGGCTTGTACGAGCCCGAGGGCCGGGCGCCCGACTACTGGCGCATGGCTCGCGCGATCTTCGCCGCGGGCTTTCGCCACGGCGACCTCGCGCACAACAGCTTCAGCTACCACCTGACACCGGCCGGCTCGATGATGGAAACCGGCGCACAGGCGGTCGGTTGCACGGTCTTTCCCGGCGGGGTCGGCAACACCGAGCTGCAGCTGCAGGCGATGCACGACCTGCGGCCCGACGGCTACCTGGGCACACCGAGCTTCCTGAAGATCCTGCTCGACAAGGCGGTCGAATCGGGCCAGCCGCTGCCGCACCTGCGCAAGGCCCTGGTTTCGGGCGAGGCCTTCCCGCCGTCGCTGCAGCAAGCGTTCAAGCAACAGGGCGTCGACGGCTACCAGTGCTATGCCACGGCAGACCTGGGGCTGATCGCCTACGAGACGCCTGCGCGCGAAGGCCTAGTGCTCGACGAGCAGATCATCGTGGAGATCGTGCGGCCCGGCACCGGCGAGCCGGTCTCGGACGGTGAAGTGGGCGAGGTTGTGGTGACGACACTGAACCCCGACTACCCGCTGATCCGCTTCGGCACCGGCGATCTGTCCGCCGTGCTGCCGGGCCGCTGCCCGACCGGCCGCACCCACACGCGCATCAAGGGCTGGATGGGCCGTGCCGACCAGACCACCAAGGTACGCGGCATGTTCGTGCACCCGAGCCAGGTGGCCGAGGTGGTCGGCCGCCACCCCGAACTGAAGCGTGCGCGCCTGGTGGTCAGCGGCGCGATGGCGCAGGACCGCATGACGCTGCACGCCGAAGTCGAAGGCACGCCGGAGGGACTGGGCCAGCGAGTCGCCGACAGTGTGCGCGACGTGACCAAGCTGCGCTGCGACGTGCAGTTCCTGGCGCCCGGCAGCCTGCCGAACGACGGCAAGGTGATCGAGGACGCTCGCAGCTACGAGTAGGCCTTCCCGGGGACAGAAAACGAAGGCCTGCAAGCGCAGGCCTCGGCTTCGAAATCGAGTGCTTCTTCTCTCAGTCGGCACGCGCCTGCATCAGCGCCACCGACTCCGGCTGCGGCCAGGGACGGCTGCGCCGCAGCGCATCGGCCGCCATCCGCAATTCGCCGGCGACCCCGTCTTCGCGCAACACGACCAGTCGCTGCGGCACCGGTGCCCGAACTGCCGGGACCCGGCTGAGCGGCTGCCCTGCCAGCGCCCACTCCTGCACGCCGCCGACGAGCCAGTGCACACGGCCAGGCGCTACACGCTGCAGCACCTCGTACAGCCGGCGCGCTCGCGGTTCGCCGGCGCTGCCGTAGACCAGCACTTCGCGCGACAGGTCGATGCCGGCCTGGGACACCGCTGCCTCCAGCGCCGTGAGCGTCAACTCGCCGCCCCACTCCGCGCGCACGGCCCCCGGCAGGTGGCCTTGCGCATAGTCTGCGGCGCTGCGCACGTCCCAGGCCGTCGCGCCGCGTGCCAGCGTTTGCTGGGCCGCGTGCACCGACAGCACGTCGGCACGCACCGGCGCCGCCGTCGCCACGGCTGCAGCCACGAGAAGCTGGAGAAGGAGGGCGGACGAACGGCTGGACACGGGTGAACTCCTGGAAGGAGCCGCCAGCGTACGCCCGGCCGTTTATAGCCGTCCAATACACATTGGCAATTCCGATATGGGGAATTCGGCATAAAAGAGGCGCCTTCTGCGCCGACTCAAGGCTTACCCGGCCTTACGTAGTTTCCGTCATGCGCGCTCCGTCTCACGACGTAGCATCACGGCGTTTCATCCCCTGCCAACCACAAGGAGACCCTGTCATGAAACGCATGCTGATGGTGGCTGCCGCTGCCGCCCTGACCGCAACCGGCGCGTTGGCCCAAGACTTTCCTTCGAAACCGGTCACCTTCGTGGTCCCGTTCGCGGCCGGCGGCCCGACCGACAAGGTCGCCCGCGATCTGGCCGAGGCGATGCGCAAGCCGCTGAACGGACAGATCATCGTCGAGAACGTCGCCGGCGCCGGTGGCACGCTGGGCGCCACCAAGGTCGCCAAAGCTTCGCCGGACGGCTACACCCTGCTCGTCTATCACATCGGCATGGCCACCTCGCCGGCCCTGTATCGCAACCTGCAGTACAAGCCGCTGGAGGACTTCGAGTTCGTCGGCCTCGTCAATGAAGTGCCGATGACGCTGATCGGCCGCCCGTCGCTGCCCGCCAAGAACTACGCCGAGTTGAGCAAGTGGCTCAGCGACAACAAGGGCAAGGTCAACCTCGCCAACGCCGGCCTGGGCGCCGCGTCGCACCTGTGCGGCCTGCTGTTCCAGTCGATGACCAAGACCGAGATGGTCACGGTTCCGTACAAGGGCACCGGCCCGGCCATGACCGACCTGATCGGCGGCCAGGTCGACATCATGTGCGACCAGACCACCAACACCACCGGCCAGATCGAAGGCGGCAAGGTGAAGGCCTACGCGGTCACGACCACCAAGCGCCTGAGCACGCCTGCCCTGAAGAACCTGCCGACGCTCGATGAATCCGGGCTCAAGGGTTTCGACGTCTCGATCTGGCACGGCGTGTACGCCCCCAAGGGCACGCCCAAGCCGGTGCTCGACAAGCTGAACGCCGCATTGAAGGCTGCGCTGAAGGACGGCGAGTTTATCAAGCGCGAGGAAGCGCTGGGCGCAGTGGTCGTGACGGACGACCGCACGTCGCCGGCCGGCCACAAGAAGTTCGTCGAGGGCGAGATCAACAAGTGGGGCCCGGTCATCAAGGCCGCCGGCACCTACGCCGACTGATCGACCTCCTTTCCGCTGAAGTTGCACAGCCGCCCCGCCGCAAGGCCGGGCGGCTTTTTCCTGCTTGGATCAGAACCGCAACGGAAGGGTGACCGGCCCATCGTTGACGAGGTGCACCTGCATCTCGGCGCCGAACTCGCCGGTGGCGACCTCGGGGTGATCGCGCCGGGCCAGCGCGACCACCCGTTCGTACAGGCGCCTGCCCTCGTCGGGCGGCGCAGCATTCGTGAAGCTCGGCCGGTTGCCCCCGGAGACGTCGGCCGCGAGCGTGAACTGCGAGACGATCAGCAGACCGCCTTGCACGTCCTGCACGCTGCGGTTCATCTTGCCGGCGTCGTCGCTGAAGATGCGCAGCTTCAGCAGCTTCGCGACCAGCTTGTCGGCCTGCGCGTCCACGTCGCCGGCCTCGGCGCACACCAGCACCAGCAGGCCGTGGCCGATCCGGCCGACCACCTGACCGCCCACCTCGACGCGTGCCTGCGCCACCCGCTGTATCAACCCGATCACCGGTGTTCCTTGTTCCCGTCACTTCCTTCGTGCGCCACCCGCTGGCCGACCGGCTCGACGTTCGTCGGCAGCAGCTCGATCGTCACTCGCAGCCCGCGCACCGCGTCGATCAGCGCACGCTCGGCCTCCTCGCGCCGCGCGGCGGCCCGGTCCAGTCGCCACGAGCCGGGCACATGCATGTGCAGCTGGCAGAACTTGGCACCCGCCGCTCGGCGCGTGCGCAAGTCGTCGAAGCGCACCTCGGCGCTACCCAGTCGCTGCAGCACCCGCTCGATGGCCTGACGCTCGGCACCGCTGAGCGCGCGGTCCATCAGGCCGTCAACCGAGCGGCGCAACAAGCCCCAGGCTTCGCGCGCGATGTTGAGCGCCACCACGATCGCCAACGCGGGGTCGAGCCACAGCCAGCCGGTCACCGGCACCAGCAGGATGCCACCCGCGACGCCGATCGACGTCCACACGTCGGTCATCAGGTGGCGGCCGTCGGCCTCCAGCGCGATCGACTCGTGCCGGCGCGCGGCGCGCAGCAGCATCCAGGCCACGCCCCCGTTGACGACCGAGCTCAGCATCGACAGGCCGACGCCCAGTCCGAGCGATTCGAGCGACTGCGGCGAGAACAGCCGCTGCGTGGCCGCCCAGACGATGGCCAGGGCTGCGCCAAGGATCAGCAACCCCTCGAAGCCGCTGGAGAAGTATTCGGCCTTCTGATGCCCGTACGGGTGGTCGTCGTCCGCCGGCGCCTGGGCGATCGTCACCATCGCGAGCGCGAACACCGCCGCCGCCAGGTTGACGAAGGACTCCATCGCATCCGACAGCAGGCCGACCGAGCCGGTGAACCACCAGGCCGCGGTCTTCAGGCCGATGGTCGCGACGGCCGCCGCGATCGACAGCTTCAGATACCCGGTGACCGACATGCCGGCCGCCTGTGCGCCGTCTTCAGGCCAGCGTCACGCGCGCGAACTTGCGCTTGCCGACTTGCACGACGAAGGTGCCGGCTTCGAGCTTGAGCGCCTTGTCGCCGACGGCAGCGCCATCGATGCGCACGCCGCCGCCCTCGATCAGGCGCATCGCCTCGCTGGTCGACGGCGCCAGCCCCGCCTGCTTCAGCAGCGCCCCGATGCCGAGCGGCGCGCCGGTCAGGCTCACTGCGGGAATTTCGTCCGGGATGCCGCCCCTGGCGCGGTTGTTGAAATCGGCCAGCGCCTCTTCAGCGGCCCGCGGCGAGTGGAAGCGCGCGACGATTTCCTGCGCCAGCATCACCTTGGCGTCGCGCGGGTTGCGCCCGGACGCACACTCGGCCTTCAACCGGCCGACTTCGTCCAGCGGTCGAAAGCTCAGCAACTCGAAGTAACGCCACATCAGCGTATCCGAGATGCTCATCAGCTTGCCGAACATCTGGTTCGGGTGCTCGGCGATGCCGACGTAGTTGCCCTTGGACTTGGACATCTTCTCGACGCCGTCCAGGCCTTCGAGCAGCGGCATCGTCAGGATGCACTGCGGCTCCTGGCCGTATTCCTGCTGCAGGTGGCGCCCCATCAGCAGGTTGAACTTCTGGTCGGTGCCGCCGAGCTCCAGATCGGCCTTCAGCGCCACCGAGTCATAGCCTTGCATCAGCGGGTACAGGAACTCGTGCACCGAAATCGGCGTACCGGCCTTGAAGCGCTTCGTGAAATCGTCCCGCTCCATCATCCGGGCCACCGTGTACCGGGCCGCCAGCTGGATCATGCCGCGTGCACCCAGCGGGTCGCTCCATTCCGAGTTGTAACGAATCTCGGTGCGCTCCGGGTCCAGCACCAGGCTGGCCTGCTTGTAGTAGGTTTCGGCATTGGCCTTGATCTGCTCCGGCGTCAGCGGCGGGCGCGTGTTGTTGCGTCCGGAGGGATCGCCGATCGTCGACGTGAAGTCGCCGATGAGAAATATCACCGTATGCCCCAGGTTTTGAAGCTGGCGCATCTTATTGAGCACCACGGTATGGCCGATATGGATATCGGGGGCGGTTGGGTCAAGGCCCAGCTTGATCCGCAATGGCACGCGTGTTGCTTCTGCCCTCGCCAGCTTGCTCAACCAGTCCGATTCAGGCAACAGTTCGTCGCAACCGCGTAAAGAAATCGTCATCGCCTCCCGAACTTTGTCGGTGATCGGGTACTCGGACGCAGGGGATGGACGGACAGGCGCGGCGCCGGACGAAGGTTCGGAGGTCAAGGGCATACGGGTTTTTGCAGTTGGGGGTCGAAAAGGGCGGTTGCTATACTGCGCCGCACCGCAAACCCCCATATTTGGTGCCTCGGCATTCTAGTGGACGGCCTCCGGGCTTCCACCCGCCGAGGGTTCGGTTCAACTGTAGGGCGCCGCGGCCAGGAAAGTCCTGGCCGGTCGCCCCCAAGACAGACACATCAATTGAAAGCGTTGGAATCCCTCGGACGCGGCTTCGACCGCGCGACGCTTTGGGCGCACCGGCACCGTCGGGGCATCGCTGCCGCCGTGGTCGCGATGCTGCTGGGCACCGGCATCACCGCATTCGGCGTCGCACCGCTGGCGCCCGATGCGGCCGACCTGCCCCGCCGCCTGGTCCTCGAAGACGTCACTCCGCTGCCGTTGAACGAGCAGGTCGACGCCCTCGGCGACGTGCTGCTCGAACTGACGCGCAACGACCTCACCCGCGCCAGCGACACCGCCGACTCGCTGCTCAGCCGACTGAACGTCGTCGACGCTGAAGCCGCCGCCTTCCTGCGCAACGATGCCGTCGCCCGTAAGCTGCTCCAGGGGCGGCCCGGCAAGATGGTGCAGGTCGTCACCGGCGAGTTCGGGCAGCTGCGCCGCCTGGTGGCCCGCTATCCGGCCGAAAAAGGCGAGCAGTTCTCGACCCATTTCACCCGCCTGACCATCGCGCGCGACGCTCTCGGCCTGCAGGCCAAGACCGAGCAGGCTCCGCTGGCGCCGCAGGTGCGGCTGGGCGGCGGCACGATCCGTTCGTCGCTGTTCGCGGCGACCGACGAGGCTCGCCTGCCCGAGGTGCTGGCGATCCAGATGGCCGAAATCTTTGCCAACGAGATCGACTTCCGTCGCGACCTGCGCCGCGGCGACTACTTCAGTGTGCTGTACGAAGCCCTGGAAGCCGACGGCGAGCCGATCACCTGGAACCAGGCCGCCGGCCGCGTGCTGGCCGCGCAGTTCACGAACAACGGCAAGGCGTTCGAGGCGATGTGGTTCCAGGAGCCCGGCGGCAAAGGCGCCTACTTCGACTTCAAGGGCCAGAGCATGCGCCGCGCCTTCCTCGCCTCGCCGATGGAGTTCTCGCGCGTGACCTCCGGCTTCGCGATGCGCTTCCACCCGGTGCTCAAGACCTGGCGCCGCCATCTCGGCGTCGACTACGGTGCACCGACCGGCACGCCGGTGCGCGTGGTGGCCGACGGCACGGTGGAATTCGCCGGGGTACAGAACGGCTACGGCAACGTCATCTACGTGCAGCACCGTAGCAACCGACTCACCGTCTATGCCCACCTGAGCCGTATCAACGTGCGCAAGGGCCAGCGCGTGTCGCAAGGCGATCACATCGGCGCGGTCGGGTCGACCGGCTGGGCCACGGGCCCTCATCTGCATTTCGAGATCCGCGAAGCCGGCCAGCAGGTCGACCCGCTGAAGGTCGCGCGCTCGTCCGAAGCCTTCACGATTTCGCCGGCCGCACGCCCCCAGTTCGCCGCGTTGGCCCAGTCGGCCCGTGCGCAGCTGGCGGTCGCCGAGGCGCGGCATCGCTACGCGAGCGCCGCAGAATAAGGCTCCCGCGCATCGCAAGACAGGCCCGCCAAGTGCGGGCCTTTTCTTTGGTTTGCGCCGAGAATCGCGCCATGAACGAGATCTACATTGGGCTGATGTCGGGCACCTCGCTAGACGGCGTCGACGGCGTGGTGGCCGACTTCGGCCCGCACGCCGACCACCGGCCGCTGCATGTGCTGGCCCACGCATCCGTGCCCTTCGACGCGGCCTTCCGGGCCGAGTTGCTGGCCCTGAACACGCCTGGCGACAACGAACTGCACCGTGCGGCTCTCGCCGGCAACCGCTTGGCGCGCTGCTACGCAACGGTGGTGCACCAGTTGCTCGACCGCAGCGGCGTACCGCGCGCAAGCATCCGGGCCATCGGCGCGCATGGTCAGACGGTGCGCCACCAGCCGCACGAATACGACGGCATCGGCTATACGCTGCAGTTGCTCCAGCCGGCACTGCTGGCCGAGCTGACCGGCCTAGCGGTCGCCGCTGATTTCCGTTCGCGCGACATCGCAGCAGGGGGCCACGGAGCGCCGCTGGCCCCGGGCTTTCATCGAGCCCTCTTCGCTACGCCGGGTCAAGACGTCGCCGTGCTGAACGTCGGCGGCATCGCCAACCTGACGCTGCTGCGCCCCGGCCAGCCCACACTCGGCTTCGATTGCGGCCCGGGCAATGCGTTGATGGACCTCTGGTGCGCACACCACCTCGGCCAGCTTTATGACGATGGCGGTCGCTGGGCCGCGAGCGGCCGGGCTGTCGATGCGCTGCTGCACTCGCTGATGGCCGAGCCGTGGCTGTCGCTGCCGCCGCCGAAGAGTACCGGACGCGACCTGTTCAACGAGCCTTGGCTGCAACGGCACCTGGGCCGCATCCCGGCTCAGCCGGCCGACGTGCAGGCCACGCTGTGCGAGTTCACGGCGGCGTCGGCAGCCGCACATTGTCGCGAGCACGCGCCGGACACCCGGGAACTGGTGGTGTGCGGCGGTGGCGCCTTCAACGCTCACCTGATGCAACGCCTGACCGCGCGGCTGCCAGGTGTGCAGGTCGTCGACAGCAGCCAGCGCGGTCTACCGCCGCTGCAGGTCGAGGCAGCGGCCTTCGCATGGCTCGCGCGCCAGCGCGTCCTGGGGCAGTTCGGCAACTTGCCCTCCGTGACGGGAGCCGCCGGTCCCCGCGTGCTGGGTGGGTTGCACGCTGCCTGAGCTGTCAAGAACAAAGCCGCCCAGTGGGCGGCTTTGGCGGCCACGCAAGCGACGCGTCAGACCGAGAAGCTCGATCCGCAGCCGCAGGTCGTGCTCGCGTTCGGGTTCTTGATCACGAACTGGGCGCCTTCGAGGTCTTCCTTGTAGTCGATCTCGGCGCCGAGGAGGTATTGCAGGCTCATCGCATCGATCAACAGGGTGACGCCGTTCTTGTTCATCTGCGTGTCGTCGTCATTGACGATCTCGTCGAAGGTGAAGCCATACTGGAAGCCCGAACAGCCCCCGCCCTGCACGAAGACGCGCAATTTCAGCTCAGGGTTGCCTTCCTCGTCGACCAGTTGCTTGACCTTGTCGGCCGCGCTGTCGGTGAAGACGATCGGGGCGGGCATCTCGGTGGTGGGGGTGGCTTCGGCAACTGCGGTCATGGGGGACTCCGGGAAAGATCCTGTGGGGCTCGGCAACGCGCATTATCCGTTGTTGGAGGCCAGCTTCAGGGCATTAGATGCGGCCTGCTCCGGCGTCTTCAAGGCATGGACCACGCCCTCGATCGTCGCGCCTTGGTGCATTTCGAGCGACTGATAGCGCACATCTCCGTAGATGCGCGCTTTTGGCTGCAATTCCAGCAGTTCGTCCGACTCCACCGGCCCCTCGACGGTTCCGTTGATGATGACATGGCGCGCCTTCACCTTGCCGTTGACCCTGGCTTTCTCGCTGATGACCAGCAGCGTGGGAGCGTCGTCGGAGCCGACCACGTCGCCGACCACCTCACCGTCGATGCGCAAGGCATCGGTGAACGCGAGGCGGCCCTCGATGCGGGTGCCCTCGCCGATCAGCGTGCGAATGGGCGGCTGTTTCTTCTTGCCGAACATGGTGAACTCCAACGATGTGGCGCCCCGGTGCATGCCGGGCCGCATTGTGCTGACAACGCTCTGTACGGCGCTCGAGGCTCAGAGCTTGAGGGACTGCTGGGCGCGCAGCGTGCCGCCCATGTCGGTCACGCGGACCTGAACTTGTTTTACCACGGCGTGTTCAGGGAAGGCGATGACGCCTTCCACACGTTGGTACTGTTTCACTTGTAACGACCTGGCACCGCCCGGCATCGTCTGCGTCCACGCCTGCCCGTTGAGCGTGCCGGTCAGCGTCACTTCGTAGCGACCGTGGAATTCGGGCAGCGTCTTGCCGTTTTGCATCACCAGCAACTGGAAGCGCATCTGGCCCGGCTCGGCCAACTCGGCCTGCAGCGAGCGCACCGACAGCGGCTGCTGGCCCGACGCGGGCAGCAGCCGCTCGAAGAAGCCCAGGTCGCCTTTGAGCGCGAGGTTCTCGGCCTCGAGGGCCTTCATCTGTTCCGCGAGGCGCTCTTGCGCCACCCGCTCGGCACGCAACAGGCTCTCGGCGGTGTTGGCGATCGACTGCGCCTTGTCGCGCTGCTCGCGCAGTTCAAGCAGTTCGCTGCGCAGCCGGTGCAGTTCGTCCGGGTTGCCCCGCTGCAGGCCCGACAGGGTCTTGCCGAATTCGAAGGCCCACAGCGCGAGCGCCGCCGAGAATCCGAGCATCAACGCGATGACCGCCCAGCGCAACGGCCAGGGCAGGTAGCTGCGGACGATCATGCGCGGGGCGCTGATCGACAGCCGCCGCCGCAGTAGCTTCCAGCGCACGCCCAGCCCGCCGCTTCAGGGCAGGACCGGCACGAACATCAGGCCGGCGGTCTCGTCGAGCCCGCACATCAGGTTCATGCACTGCACCGCCTGCCCCGATGCGCCTTTGGTCAGGTTGTCCTCGACGACCAGCACCATGGCCAGGTCGGGCATCGGCCGGTGCACCGCGATGCGCACGATGTTCGAGGCGCGCACCGAGCGCGTCTCGGGTGCCGACCCGGCCGGCATCACGTCGACGAAGGGCTCGCCGCGGTAGCAGTCTTCGAACAGCTTCTGCAGGTCGGCCTCCTGCCCCTGAGGCGTCAGTCGTGCGTAGAGGGTCGAGTGGATGCCGCGGATCGCGGGGATCAGGTGCGGCACGAACAGGCAGTGCACGTCGGCGTGGCCCGCCACGGCGCGCAGTTGCTGGTTGATCTCGGGGCCGTGGCGGTGGCCCTTGACGCCATAGGCCTTGAAGTTGTCCGCCGCCTCGGAGAACAGCGTGGCCACCTCTGCCTTGCGCCCGGCGCCGGACACGCCCGACGCGCAATTGGCGATCAGGTGCGACGCGTCGACCAGCCCAGGGGTGCGCAGCAGCGGCGCAAAACCGAGCTGCACGCTGGTCGGGTAGCAGCCGGGGTTGCCGACGATACGAGCGCCACGAATGGCCTCGCGGTTCAGCTCCGGCAAGCCATAGACCGCTTCACCGAGGATGTCCGGGCAGGTGTGCGGCATGCCGTACCACTTCTCGAACTCCGCGGTGTCCTTCAACCGGAAGTCGGCAGCGAGGTCGATGATCTTGACGCCGGCGGCGAGCAGCTCGCGCGCCTGCGCCATCGCCACGCCGTGCGGGGTCGCGAAGAACACGACGTCGCACTCGGCCAGCCGCGCTTCGTCGGGCGTCGTGAAGGCGAGATCGACACGGCCGCGCAGCGAGGGGTACATGTCGGCCACCGGCAGGCCGGCTTCCTTGCGTGACGTGATGGCCGTGATGCGTACCCCTGGGTGCTGCGAGAGGATGCGCAGCAACTCCACTCCGGTGTAACCCGTGCCACCGACGATACCGACCTTCAACATGCAGACCTCCGAACGACGCGGGCGCGGGCTTCACGGGCCGGGCGCCTCGACCAAAGGAAAAGATTGTAGAAGCACAAAGGCCGCCCGAAGGCGGCCTTTGAAGGCAACAAGTACCGAAACGAATCAGCGCTTGCTGAACTGCTTGCGGCGACGGGCGCCGTGCAGGCCGACCTTCTTACGCTCGACTTCGCGCGCATCGCGCGTCACGAAGCCGGCCTGGCTCAGCTGGGGCTTGAGGGTCGCGTCGTAGTCGATCAGGGCACGGGTGATGCCATGGCGCACCGCACCCGCCTGGCCGGATTCACCGCCACCGTGCACGTTGACCTTGATGTCGAAGCCCGCGTCGTTGGCCGTGAGCACCAGCGGCTGCTTCACGATCATGATCGAGGTCTGGCGACCAAAGTACTGGTCGACAGGCTTGCCGTTGACCAGGATCTGGCCGGTGCCCTTCTTGATGAACACACGAGCCACAGAAGACTTGCGGCGGCCGGTGCCGTAATTCCAATTGCCGATCATCGCCGCTCCTTAGATTTCCAGCGCCTTGGGCTGCTGTGCGGTGTGGGGGTGCGTGGCACCGGCATACACCTTCAGCTTCTTGACCATCGCGTAGCCCAGAGGACCTTTGGGGAGCATGCCCTTGACGGCCTTCTCCAACGCGCGACCGGGATGCTTGGCCTGCATGTCCTTGAACTTGGTGCCGTAAATGCCGCCCGGGAAGCCCGAGTGACGGTAGTACACCTTTTGCTCGGCTTTGTTGCCGGTGACGCGCAGCTTGTCTGCGTTGACGACGACGATGAAATCACCAGTGTCGACGTGAGGCGTGTAGATGGCCTTGTGCTTGCCGCGCAAACGGAGTGCCACTTCGCTGGCGACACGTCCGAGCACCTTGTCGGTGGCGTCAATCACAAACCACTCGTGCTTCACCTCGGCCGGCTTGGCGCTGAAGGTTTTCATGAGCTGTTCCAAGTAGGTTTGCTCAACCCTGGTCGCCCGGCAAACCGGGGGACGGACAACGCGGTCGGTGCTGCTTCTGGAGCCCCTTCCTGAACAGCAAAGGGCGGCAGCCTCTTAGGCGTCGACTGCATGCACCCCTCACCAGACAAGGCCGAGCAAGGCACAGACAGTAAATTCCCGGGGTTGAAGACGGGAAAGCCGGGCAGTATACCCAAATCCGCGGCATCTCGGCAAGGCCAGACCAGGCCGGCCGATACCTGTGCGGCTCCCCTTGCCGGGTCAGATGGTGTATCCTAGGGTTAACCCTTAGGAGATGGTCATGGGTTTTCCCGGAGATGCACTCGGCGGCGCAGGCTTCCGTAGCGACCGTCACGACCGGCCGGTGCGCACGACACCGCCCTCCGAGCCATTGTTCTCATGGGTGCCGATTCGCTCGCTGGCGCCTCGGCACCGTCATCGCATTCTTGTGCACCTGCTGGCGCTCGATCCATCGGACCGCTATCTGCGGTTCGGCCACCCCGCCACCGACAAGCAGATCGAGAAATACGTGGCGTCGCTTGATTTCGAGCGCGACGAGGTCTTCGGCATCTTCAATCGGCGTTTGCACCTGATCGCGGCAGCCCACCTGGCCTACGAGGCGCCGCAGCAGATTCCCGGCCGTCCGGCCATGGCCGAGTTCGGCGTATCAGTTTCCAAGACGGCGCGCGGCAAGGGCTTTGGCGCGCGGCTGTTCGAACGCGCCGTCGTGCACGCGCGCAATCGCAAGATCGACACGCTCTACATCCACGCCCTGAGCGAGAACACGGCCATGCTGAAGATCGCTCGCAAGGCCGGAGCCATCGTGGCGCGCGACGGCGGCGAAGCACAGGCCCACCTCAAGCTGCCGCGCGACACGCTGGCCACGCATCTGGAGCAGCTCTTCGAGCGGCAGGCAGCAGAGGTGGATTACGGGCTGAAGCGCCAGGCGCGGCGGTTCTCCGCGCTTCTCGACAGCATCAAGGAAGTAAAGGCCCACATCAGCGCCCATCGCGGCACCGGCATGGAATGATGCGCAAGAGGCTCATGTGAGCGATTGCTCCTCCCCCGGATAGGCGATGGAGCCGGCCCGGTCGCGTCGATATGATGCGCGCTCGTTCGAGCCGACGCCCGCCCAAGCCGCGGCACTCCTTCGTTCTTTTCCGCCCCCGGGTGAGGCCATGCAGACCGTACTCCTGATTGCCGCACTGACGAGCGCCGCCGCCTTCGGCGCCGGCATCGTGCTGTGGCTGACCACGCGCAAGCGTCCGCTGCCGCTGCCGCACGTGTGGAACCTGATGCTGCGGCCGGTCTTCACCGCCGACGAACGCCGCATGCACCGGCAACTGCGCGAAGCCTTCCCGCACTACGTGGTCCTGGCGAAGCTGCCGCTGACGCGGTTCACCCAGCCCTCCGAGCCCGCACGCGTGGCCTACTGGCACGAGCTGATCAGCTCGCTGCACGTGACCTTCGCGCTGTGCACGCCCAATGGGCGCGTGATCACCGCGATCGACATCGAGGGCCGCCACCATCGCTCACGCCGGGCGACGACGATCAAGACCGGCGTCCTGCAGGCCTGTCGCGTGCAGTACCTGCACTTCTACGCCGACGAACTGCCGTCGCTCGCCGAGGTCCAACTGGCCGTCGAGGGGCATGCGAGCGCGGTCGCAGCCAGTCCGTCCGCCGAAGGCGCGCCCACCCGCTTCGCGCAGGCCCAGCAGACACTGGCAACGACGGTACAACGACGGCGCGAGCAGCGTGCTGCCGGCTGGCAGGATTCGGCCTATCCCGATTCCTTCTTCGCACCCGACAGCCGCTTCGACGGACTGATCGAAAGCGGCTTCACACCGCTGGCGCCCACCCCCACCACCGCGCCCACCGTGCCGACACTGGCGCCCGACAGCGAAATCGCCGCCGTTGTCGTTGACACCCCGGCCGCAGCCGCTCCGCGCTGAACATTCCCGGCCGCCCCACCGGCGGCTCGGTAGGATGGGCACATGCCTATCGCACCCATTTCCCGCTCCGCGTCCGACCATCCTTATTCGCACCTGACGCCGGACGTCGTG
Organism: Caldimonas mangrovi; assembly: GCF_023721835.1. Lineage (GTDB taxonomy): Bacteria > Pseudomonadota > Gammaproteobacteria > Burkholderiales > Burkholderiaceae_C > Caldimonas > Caldimonas mangrovi. The sequence continues at coordinate 68,795 of NZ_JAMKFE010000016.1, forward strand.
CTCGACGCTCTCGACATCGCCGGCTTGCGCGGCGATGGCCGGCTGATCCAGCTGAACTCGTACGAGAACCGGGTGTTCCAGGTGTTCCTCGAAGACGGCGACCCGATCGTCGCGAAGTTCTATCGCCCGGCGCGCTGGACCGACGCGCAGATCCACGAAGAGCACACCTTCGCGCTCGAACTCGCGCAGTCCGAAATCCCGGTGGTCGCACCACTGTCCCTGCCTGCGATGCCTGCCGGCACCACGCTGGCGGAGCACGCGGGCTTTCGCTTTGCTGCCTATCCGCGCCGCGGCGGCCGCGCGCCTGAACTGGAGGACCCGGAGACACTGGAGTGGCTCGGCCGCTTCCTTGGGCGCATCCATGCGATCGGGCAGCGCAGCGCCTTCACCTCACGCCCGACGCTGGACCTGCGCAGTTTCGGCGAGGATGCGCGCGACTGGCTCGCGGCGCACGACTGCGTGCCACCGGATGTCCGGCCCGCCTGGGATGATGCGCTACAGCGCGCACTGGACGGCGTGGCGCGGTGTTTTGCCGCGGCAGGTCCGGTGCGTCATCTGCGCCTGCATGGCGATTGCCACCTGGGCAACATCCTGTGGACACCCTCCGGTCCGCACTTCGTCGATCTGGACGACGCGCGCATGGGGCCCGCCGTACAAGACCTGTGGATGCTGTTGTCCGGCCACCACGGAGCGATGCAACGGCAGCTCGCATGTGTGTTGGAGGGTTACGAACAATTTGCGTCGTTCAACCGTCACGAGTTACAGCTGATCGAAGCTTTGCGCACGCTGCGCATCGTGCATCACAGTGCGTGGCTCGCGCGACGCTGGTCCGACCCCGCGTTCCCACCTGCATTTCCGTGGTTCGGCACGTCCGCCTATTGGTCGGAGCAGGTGGTGCGCCTGCGCGAACAAATTGAGGCAATGCAAGAAGATTTGTCGGCGCCGTAACACCGTAGCCAATATCGTGCCTGCCATGCACGAAAGTGCACCCTCACTTGGGGGCCTGAAGGTTTTCGCAGCGGGGCCTACCCTCCAGTAGCCCCATGCGATATCGCCCGAACTGGGCTTTTACTTTCAGGAGGATTTGAATGAAACGTCATTTGCTGGCGCTCGGACTTGCGATGGTGACCACCGCAGCCAGTGCCCAACTTTCGGTGTCCGGTGGCTCGGACATCACGTTCTCCGGGTACAACGGCACCCCGGCGACCTTCACGGGCACGCTGAACAGCGGCACCCGCAATGGTCTGCTGGATTCCGGGCTCGGCGGCGCGCTGACCATCACCTTCCTCGGCAAGGACGACGCGTGGCACACCAACACGCTGACTTTCGGTGATCTGGTTCTCAACAACCAGACCACGGGAGTTGGCAGCAGCTACACGATCGACGTGGCCGCCGGTGCGCTCGACTTCCTGTTCACCGATACGACCGACGGTGACGTCGCGCCCAACGGTGGCCCGAGCTCTGCCTATGCAGGTTACGTGGTGACCCCCGGCTCTGCCGTCGCGGAAGGCAACCCCGCCTTCGGCAAGTACGACTTCATCCTCGGCTTCAACGATGGTCACATCTATGACGCCGACTACGACGACCTCGTCGTGGGCATCAGCCTCGTGCCGGTGCCGGAACCCGAGACGTACGCTCTGATGCTGGCGGGCCTGGGTGCCGTCGGCTTCATGGCACGCCGCCGTCGTCGCCAGGACTGATCGGTCCCGGCAGCAAGAGAAAAGCCGCCCTCGGGCGGCTTTTTTGATGGCGTCCGTCGCTGCAGGCGGCGCTCAGCCGGCCAGCAGCGTGTTGACACGCCTGACGTAAGCGCTGGGGTCGTCGAGCTGCCCGCCTTCTGCCAGCAGTGCCTGGTCGAACAGGATGTGGGCGAGGTCATCGAAGCGCTCACTGCCATCCAGCCGCTTGACCAGCGCGTGCTCGGCGTTGATCTCCAGCACCGGCTTGCTGTCGGGCGCACTCTGGCCGGCCTGTTTCAGCAGTCGGGCGAGGTGGCCACTCATGTCGCCCTCCTCGCTGACCAGGCAGGCAGGCGAATCGACCAATCGGGTCGTCACCCGCACGTCCTTGGCCTTGTCCTTCAGCGCTTCCTTCAGGCGGTCGAGCAGCGGCTTGATCGCTGAGGCCGTCTCCTCGGCCTTCTTCTTCTCTTCCTCGTCCTGCAGCTTGCCGAGGTCGACCGCGCCCTTCGCGACGCTCTGCAGCGGCTTGCCGTCGAACTCGTTGAGGTGGCTCAGCATCCACTCGTCGACACGGTCGGCCAGCAACAGCACCTCGATGCCTTTCTTGCGGAAGATCTCGAGCTGCGGGCTGTTGCGCGCGGCGGCCAGCGTGTCGGCGGTAATGTAGTAGATCGCCTCCTGGCCTTCCTTCATGCGGCTGACGTAGTCGGCGAAGGACACGCCCTCGTCGGCATGCGTCGACGCGAAGCGCAGCAGCTTCGCCAACCGCTCACGGTTGGCGTGGTCCTCGCCGACGCCTTCTTTCAGAACCGCGCCGAACTCCTTCCAGAAGGCGTCATACCTGTCCTTCTGGTTCTCGGCCAGGTCTTCCAGCATGGCGAGCACACGCTTGGTCGACCCTTCGCGGATGGCCTTCACGTCGCGGCTTTCCTGCAGCAACTCGCGCGAGACGTTGAGCGGCAAGTCGGCCGAGTCGATCACGCCCCTGACAAAGCGCAGGTAAACCGGCATCAGTGCTTCGGCGTCCTCCATGATGAAGACGCGCTTGACGTACAGCTTCACGCCGCCGCGCTTGTCGCGATTCCAGAGGTCGAACGGCGCCTTGGCAGGAATGAACAGCAGCTGTGTGTACTCGCTGCGGCCTTCGACCCGATTGTGGGTGTACGCCAGCGGCGGCTCGGTGTCGTAGCTGAGCTGCTTGTAGAAATCGTGATACTGCTCTTCGGTCAACTCGCTCTTCGCACGCGTCCACAGGGCTGCCGCTTGGTTGACGGTTTCCCACTCGTCTTTCTGGACGTACTCGCCCTTTTCCTGGTTCCACTCCTCCTTGCGCATCAGGATGGGCAGCGAGATGTGGTCGGAGTAGCGGCTGATGATGGACTTCAGCTTCCAGCTGCTCAAGAACTCTGCGTCGCTGTCGCGCAGGTGCAGGATCACGTCGGTGCCGCGCTTGTCGCGCGTGATCGTCTCGACCTGGAAATCGCCGGTGCCTTCGCTGCTCCAGCGCACGCCGTCCTCGGGCTTGAGGCCGGCACGGCGCGACTCGACGGTGATGCGATCAGCCACGATGAAGCCGCTGTAGAAGCCGACGCCGAACTGGCCGATCAGTTGGGCGTCCTTTTTCTGGTCGCCTGAAAGCCTGTCCATGAACTCCCGGGTGCCGCTCTTGGCAATCGTGCCGAGATTGGCGATGGCCTCGTCAGCGGACAGGCCGATGCCGTTGTCGCTGATGGTGATCGTCTTCGCGTTGCTGTCGAAGCCGACGCGCACCTCCAGGTTGGGCTGATCCTCATAGACCGAGTTGTCGTTCAGTGCCTCGAACCGCAGCTTGTCGCACGCGTCCGACGCGTTGGAGATCAGCTCGCGCAGGAAAATCTCCTTGTTCGAGTAGAGCGAGTGCGCAACCAGGTACAGGAGCTGCTTCACTTCGGCTTGGAATGACAGGGTCTGCTTGTCCATGACGTGTCCCGAGTTGTTGGATTTAAGGGTTGCGGCGGCAAAGAATAGGGGCGGTACGCCCGGTTTCAAGGGCAGCGGCCGTGCCAAATGAAAACGCCGGCGTACCGCCGGCGTCGTGGCGGACGCAGGCGGCCTAACGGCCGCGCAGATGCGCAGGCGCCTCGAGCTTCTTGGCCAGTAGCGACAGCACCAGCGTCAGCACCAGATACATCACCGAGATCGCCAGATACGGCTCCCAGTAGCGCGAATAGGCCCCCGCCACCGTGCGTGCGGCGAGCGCCAGCTCGGCCAACCCGATCGCGGAGACCAGCGACGAATCCTTGATCAGCGTGACGCCCTCGTTCACGAGGGGCGGCACCATGCGACGAAACGCCTGCGGCAGGATCACGAAACGCATGCTCTGGGCGTGCGTGAGGCCGAGGCTGTACGCGGCCTGGGTCTGCCCGGTGTGGATGGACTGGATGCCGGCCCGGAAGATCTCGGAGATGTAGGCGCCGGCATTGAGTGTCAGGGCCAGCGCGCCCGAAAAGAAGGCACCGTGCTCCTGGCGGAAGCGGATCGCTGCGTCACCGGAGAGCAGCAAGCCGTGCTCGGGCTGGATCAGCGTGGGCATCAGCGCGAAATGCACCAGCAGGATCTGCACGAACAGGGGCGTGCCGCGGAAGAAGGTGACGTACGCCAGCGTCAGCCACTGGGCCGGTTTCAGCAGCGCAAGCGCCAGCACCGATTTCGGCGGTGGCGCATTGCGCGAGCTGCTGACGAGTCCGAGCACCAGGCCCAGCGCCAGACCTGCCGTGATGGCCACCAACGTGAGCTTGATGGTCATCCACAGGCCGGCGGTGAACAGCGGCACGTAGCCGGACAGGATCTCCCAGCGCAAATCCACGATATGGACTTCCCGGCCCGGCCGTCTCAGTTGGACGCCGCGGCAGCGGGCGCCTCAGCGGGCTTGGCGCCGAAGTGCTTCGCGTAGATCTGGTCGTAGGTGCCATCGGCCTTGATGTCGGCCAAGCCCTTGTTCAGCTTCTCGAGCAGTTCGGTGTTGCCCTTGCGCACCGCCAGACCGTATTGCTCGGCGGGGAAGGCGTCGTCGCTGACGGTCTTGAACTTCGCACCGGTGTTGTTGGCGACGTAGTTCTCGACCACGCCGTTGTCGGCCACCACGGCATCCACGCCGCCGGCTTGCAGTTCCTGCAGTGCGAGCGGGGTCGACTCGAAGCGCTTGACGTTGGTGCTGTTCTTGCCCAGCAGCTGGGTCACGACCTCGTCACCGGTGGTACCGGTCTGCACGCCGACTTTCAGCTTCTTCAGGTCGGCGAACTTCGCGACCTTGGAGTTCTCGCGCACGGCGATCAGCTGGCGGGCGTCGAAGTACGGGTTGGAAAAGTCCATCGTCTGCTTGCGCTCTTCGGTGATCGTGATCGACGAGACGAGGAAGTCGCGGTCGCCTTGCTGCAACGTGTTGAAGATGCCTTCCCACGGTGTGTTGACGAACTTGACCTCGAAGCCGCCCTTCTGCGCGATCGCGCTGACCACGTCGATGTCGAAGCCGACGATTTCGCCCTTCTCGTTTTGCGACTCGAAGGGTGCGTAGGCGGCGTCGGTGCCGACCACATAAACCTTGGCGGGTGCGGGCGCCGGGGCCGAAGCCTCGGTCGTGGGTGCCGGAGCCGGCGCCGGCTCAGGCTGCTTGCCGCAGGCCGCAAGCACCAGGCCTGCCGCCAGCATGGCGGCGCGTTGCCACAGGGGGGTCGAAACAAGACTCAAGGTGTGCATGAGAGGAAACCTCGTCAGATTCGGAAAACCGTCATTTTGACCGTTTTGAACACAAAAAAAGGCCGCCGGCGCAGGCCGGCGGCAGTTCAATCAAATCGCCGTTAGGCGACAAAACAACGTTTTGTTCGGCTCAGGGCTCGACAAACACGGCAACCGTGCGGGCGGGAACGGTGAAAGTACCGCTTGCGCTCGCAAAGCCGGCCGTCTTCACCCGCGGGTCGCTGCCAGCTGCCAGCAGGGGATGCAGCATGACGGTCTTGCCGGCGTAGCCCGCCACCGGATAGCTTTGCACCGCGGTGCCGGCGTTGACCAGCACGACAACGCTGGCGTACTTGCCGTCGCCGCAGGCGCCGCCGCCCGCCTTCTGGCCGGCGATGCGCATCACGACCAGGCCGTCCCGCTGGCTCGCCTGGTCGGGGAAGCTCACGCAGGCCTTCACGTCGTCGCCGGTGCGCAGGCGCAGCATGGTACTGTCCTTGCGCACCCGCATCAGATCCATGACGGCCTCGCGTGCGGCCACCACCGGGGCCGCCCCAGGCCGGATCGCAGCATTGCTGAGGAACGGCTTCATCAACTCCCAGCCTTCGGCGTTCTTCTCTGCCGGCGGCAGCCCCATCTCGCCGAAGTAGTGGGTCGTGGCCGTCCAGTCGATGCGGTTGAACCAGTCGCCGGAGTTGTAGCTGTCGCGGTCCATCGACTTCGAGCGCAGCAACTCGTCGCCGGCGTGAATGAAGGGCACGCCCTGGCCCATCAACACCGTGCCGAGCGCCACCACTTGCGCGCGCGCACGGTCCTCGGGGCTGACCGTCGACGCATGCTTGAACTGGCCGATGTCGAACAGGGTTTCGCCATCGTGCACCCCGGCATAGTTGACGATCTCCTGTGGATCGCTCGTGTAACCGGCGGGCTGGCCGCCATAGTCGTAGTCGGACGCCGGCTTGCCATCGAGCATGAAGTCGCGCAGGCTGCCGGCCATTCCCAACCGGATCAAGTTTTGCCGGCCATGCAGATCGACGCGCTGCTCGTCGGTGCAAGGGCCGCTGTTGAGGGTGTTGTTGTCGTAGCAGCGGCCGCTGACGAAGCCCTGGTTCTTCACCATGTCCTCGCCCACGTCGAAGGGCCCGCCACCGCGGATCGCATCGCGGATGCGATCGCTGAACGAGCCGATGCCGGTGCCGGCCAGATGGGCCTGGCGCGCCTGCACGAACTGGCGGTCGTTCTCGACCTCGCCGAAGTTCCAGGCCTCGCCGTAGTAGTACAGCGGGCGGCCGGCGGCCGCGTCGGTTTCCGCCTGCGCCCGGACCATCGCGCTCTTCGGAATGTGGCCCATGATGTCGAAGCGGAATCCATCGATCGCATACTGCTGCGCCCACACCTTCAGCGTGTCGAGCATCAGCTTCTCCATCATCGCGTACTCGGGCGCGGTGTTCTCGCAGCAGGTACTCTTTTCGATGAAGCCATCCGCGTTGAGGCGGTAGTAGTAGCCCGGCACGATCCGGTCGAGGAAGTTGCCGCTGGTGTGGTTGTAGACCACGTCCATCACGACACGCAGGCCGACCCCGTGCAACGCTTGCACCATCTCGCGGAACTCGCGCACGCGCACCGCGCCATCGGTGGCGTCTGTCGCGTAGCTACCTTCCGGCGCGCCGTAGTGCCGCGGGTCGTAGCCCCAGTTGAAGCAGTCCTCATCCTTGACCGCGCTGACGGCCGCCTGCGGCGCCTCGCTGATGGCGCCCGCGGCGGCCACGACCGGATTGACGCAATCGACCTCGTCGATCGTGTTGATGTCGAAGACCGGCAGCAGGTGCACGTGGGTCAGCCCCGCACCGGCCATCGCCTGCAGGTGGGTGATGCCGTCGGAACCTGCCACGGTGAAGGCCTTGTACTTGCCGCGCAAGGCGGCCGGGACGGTCGAGTCGTTGACCGAGAAGTCGCGCAGGTGCAACTCGTACAGCACGCTGTCTTCGGGCGCGTCGAGGGCCGGAACCGCGTGGCCGTCCCAGCCGGCCGGCTTGAAAGTCGCCTCGCTCAGGTCGGCGACCATTGCGGCCTGGCTGTTCGCGTTCAGCGTGACGGCATAGGGGTCGGTCACCTCGTTGGTGATCAGGGCCGAGTCGGCGCGCGAGTACACCTCGACGCTGTAGGTGTAGTAGGCGCTGTTGGTCCAAGCCTTGTCACCCGCGACGCTCCAGATGCCGCTGTCGGCATCGAACATCATCGGCAGCGTCGAGCCGCCCACGATCTTGAGCGAGACGGACCGCGCGGTCGGCGCCCACAGGCGGAAGACGGGCGTGCCGTCCGTCGCAAAGCTGACCCCGAGCGCCTGGGTCACCGCTTGTGCTGCATAGACATCGTCGAGTACACCCTGCGTCTGCAGCAGGGTCGCACCGGCCACTCGGCCGTCGACCTCGCGGGTCAGGACGAGCTGCCCTTTCAGCCATGCCGGCACTTGTGGCAAGGCGTCGGCAGGCAACTCGAACGCAGGCGCCGATGCGACGTGGCGAAAGCGCTCCTTGAGCGTGTCGCTCAGCGCTCCGGCGGTCAACTCGATGGCTCCATCGGCGCCGCTGACACCCGACGCAGCGACCGTGATGCCGCCATCCGCCGCGTGGTGAAGCCTGAAGCGGCCCTCCGTCGCCACACCGGGCCATGCGATCGTGCCGCGGGCCAGCCACAGGCCGCGCGCGGTCGACAGGTTCAAACCGCTGGCAGCACCGGCGCTGTCATAGACGCTGCAGTCGCCCTGCTTGAGCCAGATCTCCTGCCCCTCGGTGGCGACGTCCGTCGCGAAGCCGGCGCTGCGGTCGCAGTCGCCGTCCTTGTCGCCGTTCGCGTTGTTGAGCAGGAAGTCCATCTTGCCCAGCGCGGTGTTCAGCGGGATGTCGACATAGCCGCCGTATCCGTCGGTGCTGGAAAACACGTAGCGCGGCGAGCCGGGCCAGCCGCTCGACGGCGTCGAGGGGCCGGACCACGAGTACACGGCCCAGTCGGCATATGTCTCGTCGGCGCGCTGGTAGTGCACCCGCATCGTCGCGGCCGGCACCGGGTTGCCGTTGTCGTCGTCGTCCGAGGACCCGCTCCCACCGCCACAAGCCGCGAGCCACGCTGCCGCAGCGACGCAGGCGCCCACCGTCAAGGCCCGGCGCCAGCCGGACTTGATCGCACTGTGCATGTCTGTCTCCTGGGTCGGCTCGGGAGCTTGTAGTGATATGACGAACGCAAGAGAGGGCGAGCTGCCGCCGAGCCGTGGGAACGGATTCTCTTGAAGTAAAACTACAAGGTCAATCCACGTGTTTACCCGCACGCACGTGCAGTACCCGCTTGCACTCCAGCAAGAAGCTTGCTGAGCGGATTGGGAGGAACAGGCACTGGGACGACGGCGACCGCTGTAGTCGATGTAGTACAACTACTACGCCGTCATGACCTCATAGAACTCGATGGGCAGTTGATCCGGATCGGCGCAAAAGAAAAACTGCCGCCCGGTGTACTCGTCGAGCCGCACCTCTTCGCATGCGACCCCATGCGCCAGCAGGTGCTTGCGAGCCGCATCGATGCTGGCCACCGAGAAGGCAAGGTGCCGCAAGCCTCGTGCTTCCGGGCGACTTGGCCGCGGCGGAGCATCGGGAAAGGTGAACAGCTCGAGCCGCAGGCCGCCCGGACCATCGAGATCGACCTTCCACGAGCGGCGTGCCTCGCGGTAGTTCTCGGCGACCACCCGCAACCCCAGCACGTCGACATAGAAGCGCTTCGAGCGTTCGACGTCCGCGCCGATCAGCGCAACGTGATGCAGGCCTCGCAGCATGGCGTCGATCAGACGACCAGCTCGCCGCTCCAGCGCAAGCACTGCTGCCGCACCACTTCGGCCAGCAGATGCTCCTTGGCATGCACCTGCCGTGCCCAGGTCGCGTCGTTGCCGTAACGCTGCAGCTCGTTGCGCAGGTATCGCAGCGCACCGTCGGCCTTCAGGTCGATCGCGTGCTGCTCGATCGCCCCCATCGTGAACAGGATGTCCTCCCGCAAGGAGCGGTGCTCGCCGGTCTTGGGATCGACGAAGGTGCCCTCGGGACCGAACCGGCAGGCCTGAAAACGGTTGAAGGTGTAGACAAGGTAGTCGTCCTCGGCCAGTTCGAACGGCTTCTCCTTCGTCAACCAGCTGGCGACACACTGAATGTATGCCGCCAGCGCTGCGGCCTTCTCGATCGTCAGCGGCGTATCGAGCACCCGGACCTCGATGGTGCCGAACTCCGGCTTGGGGCGGATGTCCCAGTAGAAGTCCTTCATGCTCTGGACCACGCCGGTGCGCGTCATCTTGCCGAAGAAGGTGCCGAAATCGTCCCAGGTCGTCACGAAGGGTGCGCGCCCGGACAGCGGAAACGCGAACACCGAGTTCAGCCGCGCCGAGTGAAAGCCCGTGTCGGTACCCTGCACATAGGGCGACGAGGCCGACAGTGCGATGAAGTGCGGAATGAAGCGCGACATGCCGTGCAGCAGCACCAGCGCCTCGTCGGGACCGGGACAGCCGACGTGCACGTGCTGGCCGAAAATCGTGAACTGCTTCGACAGATAACCGTACAGCTCCGACAGCATGTGAAAGCGCGGCGTGTTGAAGATGCGCCGTTCGCTCCAGTCCTGGAACGGGTGCGTGCCGCCGCCGCACAAGCCGACGTTGAGCTTGCGGGCGCAGTCCACCAGCGCCCCCCGGATCTCCGTCAGCTGTGCCAGCGCATCGCCATGGCTGGTGCACACGCCGGTCGACAGCTCGATCATGCTGTCGGTCATCTCCGGCTTCACGTCGCCGGGAATCTTGCGCTTGTTCATCAACCGCAGCAGGTCCACTGCACTGGGCGACAGGTCGTAGTCGTGCGTGTTGACGATCGCCAGTTCCAGCTCGACCCCGAGGGTGAGCGGCTGCGAGGTGGCGAAGGCTTCGAGCGTCATGCGTTGTTTCTCCGTGAGCGCCGCTTCAGGTGCGACGTGCTGCGATCTCATGGGCGCCGCGCAACGCGGCAAGCACCGCCAATGCACCCAGCAGCTCCATGATCGCGATCGAGCTGAGGGCGATCGGTGCCAGTTGCGCGGCAAAGCCGGCGTGCGACCCTTGCAGGTCCGCGTACATCACCAGCGCGGTGGCCGACAGCGGCGTCAGTGCGAGGCTCAGGCCGACACCCTGGCGCAGCGACTGACCGCTGAACCAGCCGAGCGTGAACACCGCAGCGGCCTTTGCCGCACCGCGCGCAGCCATCGCTGCCAGCGCGATCAGCCCACCGGTGGCCAACCCCTCGACCGACCACGACGAGCCGACGATCACGAACAGCATCAGCACCAGCACGCCGCCGGCCGTGCCGAAGTGACGTGGCCACACCCAGGGCCGCTGCGTCGAGTTGCGCAGCCACAGGCCGGCCATCAGGGGCACCAGCAACGTCGACAGTCCAAAGGTTTTGGTCAGCGCGAGCGCGAAGGTGATCAGGCCCAGCAGCAGCAGCGTCGAGTTCTCGTTGCGCAGGTCCAGGCCCCGCGCCACGCGAGCCACGGCGTAGCCGAGCAGGCCGGCCACGACGAAGGAGCCGATGAAGACGTACAGCGGTTGCACGATGGCCTGCACCGGGTTCTGCCCCTGGTCCAGGTCCAGCCAGGCGAGCAGCAGCTTGCTCGCGAACACCCCGTACAGCGTGTTGAGCGCCGCCATCATCGAAACCCGTTCGGTCACCTGCCCTTCTGCACCAAACTCTGAGGCAACACGCGCGATCACCGCCGGCGAGGCTGGCACGGCCAGCACCCCGACCGCAGCCGACGAAGCCACATCCAGCCCGACATAGCGCATCACCAGATAGACCACGATGAAGGTGAGCAGCGACTCCGCCAAGCTGGTCAGCAGCAGGAACGGGTTGGTGCGCAGCCAGCGCAGGTGGATGCGTGCACCCAGCTCGAACAGCAGCAAGGCCAGCGCCAAGTCAAGGATCAGCCGGACCGCCGGCGGAATCTCGCCGCTGGCGACACCATAGCCGGCCGCCGCCACGCCCATGCCCACCAGCGAATAGCCGACGATGCGCGGCAAGCCCAGGAAACGGAACACCGCCTCCCCGATCAGTGCGCCGGCGATGACCACCAGCGACATTCCCAGCAGGGTGCTGGCGGCGGACCAGTTGACGGCCACCCCCAGAAAGGACTGCGCCTGCATCAGCTCGTCCACCATCGCAAAAGCTCCTTGTTGTTCATCATGTCAACGCTGCCGGTCGAGAAGCGTTGTGGTGTTGTCCTGCCCCGAAGGGGATGTGCTCCTGTCGGCCAAGTCAAACGATCGCCACACTCCGTGCCCAGCATGCCTGCTCCGACCGCATTGACCCTAGACGTTCCAGACGCAGCCTCCCACGGCAATCGAGGTGCCGGCTCGACCCCGCCCGACACGGACTGGCCCGCAGCGGCCGGCGCGACGCTGGCGCCCGGGGTGCTGCAATCGCTGCGCAGCTTCCGGTTGATCGTCCGTTCGATCAAGCGCCATTTCCAGCACGTACAGGACGCCACCGGGCTCAGCGGGTCCCAATTGTGGTGCCTGTCCGCGGTGCACGTGTCCCCGGGCGTGCGCGTGACACAGCTCGCGCGCGCACTCGGTATCCAGCAGGCCACCTGCAGCAACCTCGTCGAAACACTGGAACGGCGCGGCTTGATCGAACGCCACCGGGACCCAAGCGATCAGCGCGCCGTGGCGCTCTACCTGTCACCCGAGGGCACTCGGCTGGCACGGTGTGCTCCCGAACCGGTGAGCGGCATTCTGCCCGACGCGCTGAGCCGGCTCGAACCGGACGCGCTCCAAGAGCTGAACACTCTGCTCGAGCGCGTCATCGCGTTGATGGGCAAAACCGGCCAGCCCGCGCGGCCGGCCACTTGAGCAAAAGGCGGATCGCCAAAAAAATCCCCCGCACACGGCGGGGGAAACGCTTCTTGGCCGCTGCGCGGCACTCGGAAAGCTCCCGACTCCCACGCAGACCCGCTTATCGTAGCCTGAAACATTTGTGCCTATCCATTAACCGTGCAAGCAGGTGCAGTTTGAGCCGCCCTACGGGCGCCCCGGGCACAAAGTGCTCTTTCACGGCCCTGTTTTCGCGGCTTCTGTCACAACCCATGGGGTCGACTTGAAACATCAATCCCGCCGGCTTTCCCCCTGATGGGTGGGTCCGACCCAAGGGCAAGCCGCTCCCGGCACAATCCGCTTCCTCAAATCCAAACAGGGAAGGACTGCCGCATGAGCGACAAGATGAGCAAGAGCGAATGGGTGGAGCGCTGCGCTGCCCGCCTGCTCGCCCGAAAACCGGCCATGGAAAGCGCGGCCGCCATCGACCTGGCCCAGCATGTCTGGGCCTCTGCACGTGAGTGGCTCGACCCGGAGCATGCCGCCGACATGGAGTTGCGCAACTGGAGCGACCTGGAGACCGCATAGCGCCCGATACCGCTGCCGCCCTAGAGGGCGGTGGCACGGCAAACAAAAAGGCCGGTCAGTGACCGGCCTTTTTGCTGCCAGACAGATGCGGTGCACCTGCCTCGGATTTGGTTGCGGGGGCACGATCTGGTGGTTGTCTACGGCTTCGATACTGAGCGGTAGCGCCCTCCCGCTCAAAGGATCTACCGCTCTGGCGAGAAAGCGACTCCACGCCGCATGTTTGCCGCCCGCCTGCAGGAGCATGTATGCACGCAGCGCACGCCACAAGACATGCCAAACCGTAGACGCAGCCGCCCTCACCCTCAGGGACATCCGGGACCTCCCACCAAAGGTGCTAGAGCCCGCCCGTATGCTGAGAGGGCGGCCGTACTTGCTTGCCTATTGACGGGTTCGTCAATAGATGATCAAATCTGGCTGTCTGTCGCCCTCCTATCTATCCGAGGGTGGCAGACCACTGCCCCCTCTTTAGGGGGCTTATCTATTTCTGGGGGCCCTCCATGAATCGCTTCGTCGTGATGGTCGACGCCGGCTACCTGCTACGCCAGTCAATCGAAATCGTCTCGAAGAAGGCCAGCACACTTCGTGCAGACTTGGAGATCTCCGATCCGACTGCATTGATCAAGGTCCTCGTCGACAAATCTAAGGCGACGCTGGACCTCTCGGGCAAAGAGTTGTTGCGCGTGTATTGGTATGACGGCGTCATGGCACAGGGCTACACGCCGCAGCAACGCGCGATTGTCAATGTCGACGATGTACAGTTCCGCGCCGGCACCATCAACGGGCGAGGTCAGCAAAAGGGAGTGGACTCGCTGATCGTCACCGATCTGATCGAACTCACCTCACACCGCGCGGTTTGCGACGCTGTCTTGGTAACCGGGGATAGCGATCTCGCGGTAGGAATCGAGATTGCACAGAGGCGCGGCGTGCGCATCGCCGTACTGGGGGTCGAGGATCTCGCTTTAGGCGTGTCGCATCATCAAAGCTTCGAGATCACTAGCCGCGCAGACCGCGTTGGAATGCTTGGTGACGCCGACTTCGCCCCATGTCTGAAATTTTCGCCTGCAAAACCCAGCGGGCCCAATGCACCGGCTTCCGCCCCGAACGCAGTCCCTGGAGTTCGATCGCAAACTCTGCCACCAGCTACTGCAACACCAATCGACAAAGCGGCCATCGAAGCGGCGGTGAAGGGATTCATTGGCCAGCAAGCGAGCCCTCTCACTGGTGCTGTCGACCCCGTCACCAAGCGGATTGATGCGACCATTGATCGCGCCCTCGTCCATCACGTATACACCGCGCTGGCGCATGGGCAGTTGAGCGGGGAGGAGAAGGTGTACGCGCGGCAAATCTTCCGTTCGCAGGTTTAGCGCTCAGCGAAGCAGACGGACGTTAACAGGCGTCATTGCGCGCCTGCGGATGGATGAAAGGAGGGCCACCGGGAGGTGGCCCTGAGTCTGCCGGATTAGGCCCGGTCGTAGACCGGCGCGCCCGGCGCGATGCGTTTCACCGCTTCGATGCCGGCTTGCGCAGCCTGCTTGGTCGTGTAGACCTCGGAGTGACACAGCTTCTCACCGTTACCAGCCTTGAGGTGCCAAAAGTAGCCGCCGCCCTTGGCGCGGAAGATCTCGAACATGGGAGCTCCTAGTGTGGAAAAAAGCGGGAGCGCGCATGCGCCCCCGCGGGTCACGCGATCAGTGCACGCACTCGTAAAGGCTGAGGAGGTTGTTCGGATGCTCGCCATCCGCGACCGTCTTCAGGTACTTGTGGCCGTAACGGCTAACCGCCACGATCACGTCGACGATCCGGCCACCTGCCTTCACGAAGAACTGGTACCTACCCGCCTCGATACTCCGGACTGCTTCCTCCTGGCTCAGCTTCCAGTTGGTGCCGTTCGGATTTACCCCGCCGATCGCAGTGATGCGCTCGTGAGGGTTGTACCTATCGCTTTTGTTGACACATTTGATTTCGTGCCGTGAGGCCATTTTTATTACCCCTTTCAGGTAATAAGGGTGCCAAGGTCCGGTCCGGAGAAACCCTTCCTTGACGATAAAAACGGCCACCACTTACACTAGGAGTGCTACCACCTAGGGCTTTGTGGGCTCCGGCCTTCATTGCCTTGCATCGGGCCAGTCGTCTTCACAGGACGGCTGGCCTTTTGCTTTGTGGGGCGTCTACGCTGCTACTACGCTCTCCTTCAGCTTGTAAACGCCCTTGCGCTTGGGGACGCTCTCGATCAGTCCCGCCTGCTGCATGCGATAGAGCTTGTTCGCCAGCTTCCGCCGGTCCTCGGTGATGTGCTGGTGATCGCGGTAAAGGCCGACCATCAGTTCATCAAGGTTCGCGATGCCGTCAAAGCGGTCCTTCAGGGTCACGATGATCTTCTGCTCCAAATCGTCGAGCTTGACTGCCATGATCTGCTTGCGCAACGCCTCTGGCAGGTCAGACAAATCGCCCAGCCGTCGGCCAAGATCTTTAGGGATGGTGTCGTCGCTCATGATGGTGTCGCTCTCGATGGCATATTTTAGACCCAGGATTGCAACACGTGTCAAGTCATGTTCGCAATGCGTGTCGCGACACTCCCTTTTTTTATTGCAATCAAATCCTCTTGCGAGGAGGCCAACTTGACGATGACTATTCCGCAGTCACGCACCCTGAAATGGTGCGACGCACCATGGAGTGGTCTTCAAATCCCGTTCCAGGATCGTTTAAAGCTGCTTTATCGGGCGCACCTCTGACGCAACTGAGCACGTCGCCCTGGCACACACTCCGCACACCTGCTGGTCACGATCCACGCACGTGTACAGGCGTCTGTACGGCTTGCACCAGGCGCAAAGGCCTTGCATCCTCGAAAAATCAACAAGTTAGGAGCCGCCCAACCCAACCGGTCGCGGCAAATCATTCCAGGGACTCGTAGTCTTATCGAGGTCAAGCGATCCTTGATGAGAAGCACCCAGGTACTTGATGTGGCCAGTTCATGAGCGCCACGGCTTGTTAAAGTAGTGCTCTTGTTATCAAGTTATCTGACATATGGCTACATCTTCACACCCCAAAGCGGCTCGGGCCGGCCGGGGCGAGCGAGCGGCGGGCTACATCCAGCCTGGCAGAGTCGGCAAGAAGCCGCTTGTCGGCTACTTCAGTAAGGACGCCCACAAAGCTATCAAGCAGCTTGCACTTGATCTCGATCGCAAGGTCGAGGATTTGATGGGAGAAGCGTTTCACGATCTCCTTATCAAAGTCCACAGGTATCGCGAGGCAAAACTCTTCAGAGACTAGCGACACGCTAGAAAATGCGCACAGAGTGCAGACGGAAGCGTGCCAGCAAGTGAAGCGCGAGACGGGAGTGCTCTTCAATCTTCCATAAGTCGCCTGCTGCAATGCCCAAAGTGCAAAGCTAAGCCAGCGGAGTTCATCCTTCGTTGACGACGCACCGATTCAGGGGCACGACACATGATCGTGTGCACCCTAGTTGTGTCTCCGTCGGTGCCTGCCGACACACAAAGATCCTGTGGGAATGAGGAAGCGGGAGAACATTGACAGTTTTCATGTTGTGGAATTTCGGCCTCTGATCGCAGTCAGGTTTCGCAGAATGGAACGTGGAGGATTCGGCGACGCAAAGGAGCAGCACTCGCTGAGCGATGCCTCTTGGCCGAAAAACAGCTAGACGGCGGTGTCGCCGAGCGTTCACGTCCCAACTGGCCGTGAGACCGGTTGCACGGTCGTCCACGAGCCTCGCCGAGGTACGAAGCACATGCATAGCCCTTTGGGGCACCAAGCAGCTCCGAGTGCGCTACAGTCGCCCCGGCCGCACGGTTTCCTCGGTCAGTTTCGGTTCGTTGAGCAGCTTCGCCTTGTAAGACAGCAGTTCTTCCTCTGGCACGTCGAAGCGCTGCAGCCAGTCCTCCGCAGCCTTCCCCCGAATGCGCGGCTCCCCATCAGCGGAACCGCTGTGGATGTGCCCAATCTTCGGCGTGCGGACTTCCTTCAGCAGCATGTTCGGCAGTACGTAGAGTGCCGGCCTCGGGTCTTCACTGGCAAACGCGCCCTCCGCCTTGGGGCCTGCCTGAATCACCAGCCCGTTGCTGTATGGGTAGAGCGCAAACCATGTCCCGGGTAGCTCTGACTGAATTCGGAACATGCCGCCGATCTTCTCAACCATTTCGTTGTTGATCGCGGTGAGCCAAGACACCGTCTTGATGCCCTGGCGTAGGTCGTCGGCAAGCACAAATGCAGTGCCGATGTCCAGCCCGTAGATGTGCTCTGACAGGTAGGCCTCAATCGGTTCGTTGTCTTTGCGCCGTACGGCCGACAGGACCAGTCCGATACCGCCATGTCCATGGATCACCTTCAACTTGTCGGCGAAGGTCACAAACAATTGCTGGAAAGCTTGCGGGTTCTGATGGACGTAGAGAGGGGGCAGCGCAAAGCGCAGGATGGAAGGCCCGGCGTCCTTCATCTTCGCTCGCCATCCCCTGCGGCCCACGACCTCGAATTCCCAAGCACCTGCCTCGTGAGCTTCTTTCCCGCTGGTGTAGATGAAGCTGACGAGATCGTTCTCGCCCAAGCGTTTCATCATGTCCCGCATAGGCTTTGCATCCCGATAGGGCATCTTGTCCGGCCCTTCGGTGGGCGCCTCCCGCCACAACCAGGTCAGGTGTTCTTTCGCGAGCGCTTCGTACTGCTCAAAGCACTCGCAAATCGCGTCGCGAACGGCCTCGGTATGGGCGTTATCGAAGTAGAGCGTACCGAGCAGCGCCGGCACGGCTCCGACATAGTCCTGTTTGCCCTTCTTCGTCAGCAAGCCGCCCGGGATCTGCGCCTTGTCCCAGTTCTCGATCAGGAATTTCTCGTAGTCGAATGCTTCGGTCATGGCGTTCTCAGTAGGCAGGCACGGGCGTTGGGGCGCGCGGAGGTCTTCTCCCGAAGATGGTCAGCAGCATCCCCAGGATCGTGCCTATCGTGCCGATGTCTTCAACATCCACAGGCACCTTCGGTTTGTCGGGCTCCATCTTGTCGCAGTCGCACTTATCGGGCGTCAGTTCCACCATGTCAGCATCGCCTGCGATTCTCCGGTAGTCAGCATCCTGTTCACGGCTCACCGTGTCAGGCGGGAACTTGATTTCGACGACCTTCTTGATGTTGTCCTGCGTGGGCGGCTTCGTTGGGTCTTTGACGATGATGACATCCGGCCTTTTCACCATGCCCCTGCCCGGCTCGAACGGTGGATGCTCGGGGTCTTCAGGCCACCACTTCTTGAGCCATCCGGGCAACCAGTCATGCCCCTTCGTCTCGATAGTGCTGTCCATGATGGGCTCGGGCGGACTCTTCGTCATGTCGTAGTTGATCTCCGGCTTGTACGGACTGCGATGCTGTAAGGAAGCATCGAGTGCCCGGAGTTGCGCAGACACGCACACCTGCTTTAGCGACCGACCGTCTTTGCCCACGCCCGGCGTGTTCTTGCACTTGCAGATGGCCGTGCAAAGAACTTTCTTGTCGAGGTAGTCGAGTTCAGGTTCGTTGACCTTGACGACGGTCGTTGTTCCCTTCTTGGACATGCCCCCCGTTGCGAGTGGTCCCTGGTTGTCTCCGCTCATGCTTGTTCTTCTTCAACGATGTCAAAGGCCAGTGCTTCTGCTGCGTCTCGGTCCACCCACTGCGTGTAGCCTTCTGCGTCCGTTGCACCCGTCAGGTACTGACCACCGGTTGAGCGCACGCGCACGCTCTTCCCGGCGACGGGTTCGCCTGTGTCTCGATGCACAAGTTGGAAGCGACCGCGAAAACGATCCATCGCTTCATCGAGCGCTTCGTCTTGGTAGCTCGCGGCAAGGCCCTCGCCTACATCGCCGAAGCGCTCCACGGCACCGCCTGCATCGGCCGATCCGGCACCGCCGGAGGGGCTGGTTGTTGAAACGATCTGCGAGGCGATCAGCGTTGCGCCACAGGCGGTCTTGCAACCGTGGTACGCCGCCGGCGATCCGTCGATGACCATCGAGGCGTCACCGGTGACGATGGGGAACAGGCCACGGCATCCCTTCTTTGGGCAGGAGACCATGTCTCCAATGCGCGCGATGCGCTTGCCGTGTGTGTCTGTACTCTCGGACGCACCAACGACG
The DNA here is from genome assembly GCF_023721835.1 of Caldimonas mangrovi. Taxonomy (GTDB): domain Bacteria; phylum Pseudomonadota; class Gammaproteobacteria; order Burkholderiales; family Burkholderiaceae_C; genus Caldimonas; species Caldimonas mangrovi. The sequence goes on from NZ_JAMKFE010000016.1 coordinate 87,754, forward strand.
GTGCCCTTGTGGCTGGTCTTGTCGCCGAGCACGACAAAGGGGATGCCCATTCCGATCCTCCGCTGATCTTTTGGGCGCCGATGGTAGTGCGCTATTCGCCCGATTTCCGCAACAGCAAGCAACTGAGGCCGAAAACCTGTCATGGTTGCCAGGGGCGGTCCGACTGCACCTGCCACTTGTCACCCCCCGAGCGCTTGGCGATTCACCGCGGTACCAACGGGTCAAGGCCGCGCGGTAACGCGCGCCCGGAGGGCTTGGCCTTGACGCGCTCCGTCGCACTTACGCTCCCGGCATGCGGTGCAAGGCGACTCCGACGCTTTGCATCGCATCCGAAGCCCATGCGTAAACGCTCCAGATGGCACTGGCCGGATTTCGATGGACTTCCCCCACCCCTATCCCCGCCCCACAGGGGCGGGGCAGTCCTCGCCGCCGGACGGGCTCGGGGGCCAGGCACAGCAGGGGCTTTGCCTGTCCCCGCCCGTTAGCGTCAGGGCGAATTCGGCCGCGTCAAGGGTTCGCTGCGCCGGGCGTTGCCCGCCCTTGACCCGACCAAATTCACCCACACCAACGCACTGAAGGAACGAACCCTCAGGTGCGAGGGAATCGATTGCCTTCTCCATGCGCGCTGTGGGTTCTTGACGCAGCTTGTCAGTCGCAGATGAACAACGGCGCTGGCAGCCGACGTCGGTCGCCCACCTTCTCAAACCAGAGGCTCTGGGTGGATCTCGATGGATCACAGCGGAATCGAGCCCATGCAGGCGCAGTTCATTGCAGCGGCTGCGCTCGCTCGATGTGTGCTGCGTTCCAGCTCTGAGCCTTGACGCCACCGTTCATGACGTTGTCAACTGACGGGTCCAAATGGGCTCCTTGTCCCCTCCGTTCCCCGGAGAAAAAGGCGTTCCAGTCGATACCTGCACCCCGGAGGCGCACTCCAGGCTGGACCAGAGCCGGCCGTCCCCCGCGCCCCACCCCAGAGGCTTTAGCCTCTTGCCGCTTGGCTTATTTTTCGTAGCCCTCGGGCTGCATGCTTCCAGTCCCGTCGTAGTTCGCTGCGCGGGGCATCTTGTCCAGCATCGGGCAGCAGTTCCCCCTGCCGCACCAATGCACCTTCCTGCGTCAGCGTCGCACGCAGGGTGCTCTCTCGCTGAGGGCGCACTGTGCGTGGCGCCCTCGATCTTCACCGGCCGCTCGGCCGAGTTCATGCAAGGTTGCTGACGCAACTACTGCGGTCATCCCGCTGACGCAGCACCTGCAACGGGTGCATGGCGCAGCGGACGATGTTGGGACTGGGCCAGCCACAAGCCGGCTCAGTCGCCAGCGTCGTTACTGGCAGCGCAACGCTGACAGTGACGACGCCCGCCGCAGCGCTTCGGCGTTGCGATTCCGCCCCGTCCAGGCCAGTGACTGGCCCAGTGACGAGGCCTCCGCGGGCTCCCCGCCCGCTCTCCGTTGATCCCCTGCGTCAACTTATTCGCGTGTGCCGCAGCACACCCCATCCGGACCCTGGGTGAACGGTCCTCGCACGGTTCCCGGTGCCCACAGGCACCCCCGCGCGACGCCAGCAGCGCGTGCAACGCAGGCGGCCCGCTTCGGCGGTGAGCGGTACCCCTTGCACAACCGGGAGTGGTGTCCCGCGTCCTTCGCGATCCCTCGGGATCACCTTCCGCGCCAAGGCGCTGGAGGTCGACAGAAACACTTACCTGAACCAGACCACACCATGCGCCCCCTTAACCGTGATTTGAAACTCGTCTGCCAGCGCAACCGCGATGGCTCCTACGCCACCCAGCACGACCGCGAACGGCTGCTGACCCTGGTGGCGAACCAGTTGCAGGATGGCGGCTTCCGCCAGCTGCGTGTGCAAGGCCTGCGCAACAAGCACGTCGAGCATCTGGTGAACCGCTGGCAGGCCGAAGGCATCTCGGCCGGCACGTTGAAGAACCGCATGGCCGCGCTGCGCTGGCTGGCCGAGAAGATCGGCAAGCGCAACATCGTGGCATGCGACAACGCGGCCTATGGCATCGCGCAGCGGCAGCACGTCACCAACGTCTCGAAGGCCAAGGTGCTCGATGCGGACCGCCTCGGCAAGATCAGCGATGCGCACACCGCTATGTCCTTGCAACTGCAAGCGGCCTTCGGCCTGCGACGTGAGGAAAGCATCAAGCTCCAGCCGGCCTGGGCCGACCAGGGCGACGTGTTGCGATTGAAGGCCAGTTGGACTAAGGGCGGACGCGAGCGCGTCGTGCCGATCCGCACCGAGGCGCAACGCCAGCTGCTGACACAGGCCAAGGCGCTCGCAGGGACAGGCAGCCTGATCCCTGCCGACAAAACGTACAGGGACCAACTGAACCGCTTCAAGGCGCAGACCGCGCAGGCTGGTATCGACCGTGTGCACGGGCTGCGGCATGCGTACGCGCAAAGCCGCTATGCCGAGTTGACGGGCTGGAATGCGCCGGCTGCCGGCGGACCGACCTCGAAGCAACTGACCCTCGAACAGAAAGCCACCGACAGCGAGGCGCGATTGACCATCTCGCGCGAGCTGGGTCACGAGCGTGAACAGATTACGGCGGTCTACCTCGGTCGCTGAACGCTGCACGTGGTTTTGGGTTGTTGTATGGGGCGTGCGGTCCTACGATGAAGCCTTCCCCGCCTGACAAACACGCGCGCACGCTGGCCCGCAAGGGGCTGGTGAAGCTGCTGGCACGGCAGATCGCGCATGAGCTTCTGAACAAGGCGGTACCCAAGGAGGATTCACATGACAACACCCCTGGCGTGCCTCTATGCGAGGTACAGCACCGACAAACAACGCGAAACGTCCATCGAGGACCAACTGAGGCAGGCGAAAGCCAGAGCACACCGCGAGGGCTGGACGGTCGTCGCGACCCACGCTGACGAAGGCGTCAGTGGCAGCGTGCCCGTCGCGCTGCGCCCGGGCGGCAAGGCGATGCTGGCCGATGCGCTGGCCGGGCGCTTTTCCATCCTGATCCTCGAAGGGCTGGACCGCCTCAGCCGCGAGCTGGGCGAAGCCGAAAGCATGGTCAAGCGCCTGGAGCACCGGGGCATCCGCATCATCGGCACCGCTGACGGATACGACACGCTGGCGAGCGGGCGCAAGGTCATGCGCATCGCGCGCGGCTTGGTCAACGAGTTGTACCTGGACGATCTGCGCGAGAAAACCCATCGCGGCCTTGCCGGGCAGATGGAGCGCGGCCTGCACGCGGGCGGCAAAACCTATGGGTACCGCACCGTGGACGCCCCGGGCGGGCGCCGCTTGGTGATCGACGAGGAACAGGCCCGGCATGTGCGCGACATCTTCGCGCGCTACGCGGCCGGCGAAAGCATGCGGGCCATCGTGCTCGACCTCAATGCGCGCGGGGTACCGAGCTCGCGCGGCGGCACCTGGGCGTCCAGTGCACTGAAGGGGCCGGCCGATGTGGGCCTGGGGCTGCTCAACAACGAGCTGTACGTCGGCCGTGTGGTCTGGAACCGGCGCCAGTGGCTCAAGTGCCCGGACACGGGCGCGCGGCGCTATGTGCTGCGCCCGCCGCACGAGTGGCAGGTGCGCGAGGCGCCGGAACTACGCATCGTGGATCAGGCGGTGTGGGACGCGGTGCGCGCCCGGGCGATCAAGCACGCCAGCGGCGAGGACAAGGCCGGTGCGGGGCGCAAGGGCGGCCGGCCGGGGCGCACGCTGTTTGGTGGGCTGCTGCGGTGCTCGGTGTGCGGCGGGCCGGTGGTGGCGGTCAACGCCTGGGGCTACGGCTGCGCGGCCCATCACGACCGGGGGCCGGTAGCGTGCCCGTCCGAGACGCTGGTGCCGCGCGCGGGCCTGGACACCCGGCTGCTGGGCGTGGTGCGCGAGGAACTGATGCACCCGGAGGCGCTGGTCGATCTTCATGACGAAGTGCGCGCGGCGGTGGCCGCAGCCACGGCGTCACAGACCGAGCGGTGCGATGCCCTTCAGAGGCGCCAGAACGAGCTACAGCGCGAAATCGACAACTTGGTGCAGTCCCTGGCCCTGGTCGGGGTCAGCGCAGCCATTGCGGGCCGGCTGAAGGCGGCCGAAGCGGACTTGGAGGCCGTGAAGCAGCAGATGCAAGCCCAGGCCGTTCCGACGCCGGAAGTGCTGGCGCACGAGGTGATCGCGCAATACAAGCGGTTGATGCTCGATCTGCGTTCAGCGCTGGAGAAAGACACCGACCGCGAGCACACGCGGCGCCTGCTGGCTGAATTGCTAGGGGAAGTGGTGGTCGGACGGGACGAGGAAGGCGCTTACGCCGATCTCGCATACCCTGCCGCCCGGCTGCTTAATGCAGCAGGCGGCAGGACGTATATATCCTTGGTTGCGGGGGCTGGATTTGAACCAACGACCTTTGGGTTATGAGCCCAACGAGCTACCAGACTGCTCCACCCCGCGGCGAAGAGATGAGACTATAGCACGTTTCTCGAGTTTGACGCCACTCACATGCACAAAACTCGGCAGGCGGCTCACAGGCCGGCGGCCTGCAGGGTTTGCAGAAACCGGTCTGCCGACTGAAAGCCAATCACCCGCACGCCGGCGAGTTCCTGGCCGGAGGCATCGAAGAACAACGTGCCGGGCGGCCCGAACAGGCGAAAACGCTTCAGCAGTGCGCGATCGTTTGCGTTGTTGGCGGTGACGTCGGCCTTCAGCAGCAATGCGTTGGCGAGCCTGGTGCTGACGCGGGGGTCGCTGAAGGTGAAGGCTTCCATTTCCTTGCATGACACGCACCAGTCGGCATAGAAGTCGAGCATCACCGGCCGCTTGGCGGTGGCCAGCACACGGTCGAGTTCGTCGATGCTGCGCACGTACTCGAACCGCGGCCCCTGCGCCGGTGACAGCCCCCCTTCCGTACGCGCCAAGTGCCGCAACGGTTGCCACGGGTCACCGCCCCCGGACGCGGCCCCGACGAGTTGGATCACGCCCAGCACGGCCAGCACCACACCGATGCCCTTGAAAAACTTGGCCCAGCCGCGTGCCCCGGTGTGCAACGCGTCGAACACCTTCAGGTAGACAGCGCCCACCAGCAGCAGCGAGCCCCACAGCAACATCGCCACCCACCCGGCCAACACCGGCTGCAGCATCCAGATCGCGACCGCGATCAGCAGCGCGCCGAAGAAGTGCTTGACGTGTTCCATCCAGGCACCGCCACGGGGCAGCCAGCGCCCGGCCGAACCACCGACCAGCAGCAGCGGCACGCTCATGCCTGCCGCCAGAGCGAACAGCGCCGTGCCACCGAGCACGAGATCTCGCGTTTGGCTGATGTACACCAACGCACCGGCCAGCGGCGCAGCAACGCAAGGGCTGACGATCAACGCCGACAGTCCGCCCATCAGAAACACCGCTGCGAAGCGCCCTCCCTTGAGGCGGCCGGATGCGTGATTCAGCCGCTCGCGCCAGCTGGCAGGCAGTTGCAGCTCGTAAAAGCCGAACATCGACAACGCGAGCAGTACCAGCAGTCCGGCAAAGGCGCCCAATACCCAGGGAGTCTGCAGCCAGGCCGCGAGGCCTTCGCCCGCCAGCCCGGCCGCGATGCCGAAGGCTGTGTAGACCATGGCCATGCCGAAGGAATAGCTCGCGGCCAGCGCCAGCCCACGGCGGCGGCCGGCGACGCGCGGGTCGGCCTCGGCCTGTCCGACAATGATCGACGACAGGATGGGCAGCATCGGCAACACGCAAGGCGTCAGCGACAGCAGCAGGCCTGCGACGAAGAAGACGGCAACCACCGTGAGCAGCCGACCCGACTGGAGCGCGGCCTCGATGCCCCCGGTGTCGGTCGGTGAGGGCGTGTTGACGAGCGCCCGCGCGTCTTCGGACACCACCGGCGTCGAAACGGCGAGCCCCGAGGTGCTCCCGATCAGGCCCTTGAGGGCGGACGACAAGCCGCCAGGCTGCCCCCATCGTTCGGCCTCGGTTTCGCTCAACAGCTCGACGCGGCCGTCGCCGCCGAACGCCGCCAGCGCGACTTCAGCGTGGTTGTCCATCGGTGGATAGCACAGCCCCTGATCGGCGCAGCCCTGGCTCGTGACAGTCAGCCTGAACGACCCCTGCGCCTGCTCGACCGGCACACGGATGCGCACCGTGCCCCGATGGGTCTCGACGTTCTTCTGGAAGGTTTCGTCGTACTTGACCTTGCCGGGCGGGATCACCGGTGCACCGAGCACCGTCGAGCCGCTCGCTGCAAAACGGAACTGCTCGCGGTACATGTAGTAGCCGTCGGCCACCTCGAACCGCAGTTCGACCGTGCGGTCGTCCAGCGCGGAGGCCGAGAAGGCAAACGCCTTCTCCGGCTCGAGGAAGTCGTCTTCCGCCTGCGCGCTCCCCAGCAACCCCAGGCCGATGGCCAGGGCCAGCCCCACCAACCAGCGCATGCGACCCGTCATCTTGCGACTCCTTGAACTTCTGAGATCAGCCATCGAAGGTAGGGTTCCAGACCGTCCGTGATTTCCGTCGCGACCAACTCCGGCACGTCGTAGGCATGCAGCTGAGGCAGCCGGTCCTTCAATGCAGGCCAGCGCGCCGCCGTCGTCTTGATCACCAGCAGGCACTCCGCGCCCTCCTCGATGCGACCCTGCCACCAGTACATTGAACGCAGGCCGGGGACGATGTTGACGCAGGCGGCCAGGCGCTCTTCGAGCAAGCAGCGGGCGAGCCCGGCGGCGCTCGCTTCGTCGGCGGCCGTGCTGAAGGCCAGCAGCGCGCGCTCTGCGGCATCGGTCATCGCAGCACCCTCACTTGAAGAAGCGCCGGCGCGTCAGCACCAGCGCCAGGTAGTAGCCCACCACGGCATAACCGATCAGCACGGCCGCCGGCTGCCCGACCTGCTCGGGCCATTGTCCGATCACCAGCGGCCGCACCAGCTCGACCGCAGCCGTCAGCGGCAGCCATTGCGCGACGCGCTGCAGCCAGTCGGGCAGCTGGTCGGTAGGGAAGTAGATTCCCGACAGAAAGGTCATCGGCGTCAACACCAGCGTGAAGTAGTACGTGAAGAAGTCGTAGCTCTTCGCGAGTGCATTGAACACCAACGCGATCGACGAGAAGGTGATGCCGACCAGGAACAGCAGCGGCAGCGCCAGCAGCAGCGTCGGGGCGCGGCTGATGTCCAGCGCCACCAGCACGCCCGAGATCGCGACGGCCGTGAAGAGCGATTTCATCGCCGCCCACAGCATCTCGGCGAACACGATGTCGTCGAGAGACACCGGCGCGTTCATGATGCCGTCCCAGGTCTTCTGCACGTGCATGCGGGAGAAGGCCGAGTACAACGCCTCGAACGACGCAGCGTTCATCGCGCTCATGCAAATGCTGCCCGACGCCAGGAACACGATGTAGGGCAACCCACCGACTTCGCCGAGCAGCGCGCCGAGGCCGTAACCGAACGCCACGAGGATGATCAACGGCTCGGCGATGTTGCCGATCAGGCTCGGCACCGCGAGCTTGCGCCAGACCAGCAAGTTGCGTTGCACCACTGGCCACAGGCGCGACGACAGGCGCGGCGGGGCATAGAACGAGATGAGCATGGACGGCCGTCCTCAGGCTTCGTCGCGGATCTGCCGACCCGTGAGCTTGAGGAACAGGTCCTCGAGGTTGGCAGGTCGATGCAGATAGCGCACGCTGTGATCGGCGGCGAGCAGGTCCAGCAGTTGCTTCGGCTCGCGCACGTAGAAGAACACGGTCTCGCCGCTCGTTTCGACGCGTTGTGCAAGCCGTCGATGGTGTTCGCCGGCCGCAGCAGCACCGTCGCCATACACCTCGACGACATCGCTTTCGAGATGCTCGGCGATCAGCCCGCGTGGCGTGCCCTCGGCGATCTTGCGGCCATGATCGAGCACCAGCAGGCGGTCGCACAGCCGCTCGGCCTCGTCCATGAAGTGCGTCGTCAGCAGGATGGACTTGCCTTGCTGCAGCAACAGCTTCAGGCGCTCCCACATCAGGTGACGCGCCTGCGGGTCGAGCCCGGTGGTCGGCTCGTCGAGCAGCAGAAGGTCAGGGTCGTTGACGAGCGCGCGCGCCAGGCTGAGGCGCCTGCGCATGCCGCCGGACAGCTCGCCGGGCTTGGCCATCGCCTTGGACTGCAGCGCCGCAAACTCCAGCAGCTTGGGCGCGCGCTGGTTCAGCACGGCATTCGGCAAGCCGAAGTAGCGCCCGTACACACGCAAGTTCTCGGCGCAGGTGAAATCAGGGTCGAGACTGTCGAACTGGGTGACGACACCGATGCGCGCCTTGGCGTCCCGCACCTTCTCGGGAAGCGGCAGACCGAAGGCCTCGATGCGACCGGCGTCCGGGGCAGCAAGGCCGAGGCACATGCGGATGGTGGTCGTCTTGCCCGCACCGTTCGGCCCGATCACGCCCAGGCATTCACCCGCATGGATCTCGAACGACAGGTCGTTGACGACCGTGCTGGCACCGAACCGCTTGACGAGGTGCTGCACGCGAAACAGGGTGGCAGTCGACATGGCGTGCAGTGTGCCAAAGGGCGGCGACGTTTGTCGGCACAGGGGATCGGCACCGGCACCAGAACGACAAAGGCCAGCACGTGGCTGGCCTTCGGGCGTGCGGGCAGTACCTGAACGCTTATTCCGCGCTTTCGCCTTCAGCCGGCGCTTCGGTCGGCTCGGGACGGTCGACCAGCTCGACAAAAGCCATCGGCGCGTTGTCGCCGACGCGGAAGCCCATCTTGAGGATGCGGGTGTAGCCGCCCGGGCGTGCGTTGTAGCGCGGGCCCAGGGTTTCGAACAGCTTGACCACGTTGTCGCGGTTGCGCAGGCGGGAGAAAGCCAAGCGCTTGTTCGCGACGGTGGGCTCCTTGCCCAGCGTGATCAGGGGCTCGACGACGCGGCGCAGTTCCTTGGCCTTGGGCACAGTGGTCTTGATGGCCTCGTGCTCGATCAGCGAATTGGCCATGTTGCGCAGCATCGCGAGGCGGTGCTCGGAGGTACGGTTCAGTTTGCGGAGACCGTGACGGTGACGCATGGTGCTTTCCTTTCTTTATTGAACCCCGGCCGTACAAGGTACCGGGGGTTGCACTGAGTGATCTCTGTTTTTATCGAGTGACGCCGCGGATCCGGCTTTGCCGGTCCGCCAGCGTCGTCCCTAGAGGGGCGGTCTTGTCTTAGCGCTTGTCCAGGCCGGACGGCGGCCAGTTTTCCAGACGAACGCCCAGCGTGAGGCCGCGCGATGCCAGGACTTCCTTGATTTCGTTGAGCGACTTGCGGCCCAGGTTCGGCGTCTTCAGCAGCTCGGTCTCGGTGCGCTGGATCAGGTCACCGATGTAATAGATGTTCTCGGCCTTCAGGCAGTTGGCCGAGCGCACCGTGAGTTCGAGCTCATCGACCGGGCGCAGCAGGATCGGGTCGAACTGCTGGCTGCGCTGGGCCGGCTGGTCGAATGCAGCGATTTCGCTGCCTTCCAGCTGGGCGAACACAGCCAATTGCTCCACCAGGATCTTCGCGGACGCACGAATCGCTTCCTCGGGCGAAATTGCGCCGTTGGTCTCGATCTCCATCACCAGCTTGTCGAGGTCGGTGCGCTGCTCGACACGGGCGCTTTCGACGGTGTAGCTGACGCGCTTGACCGGCGAGAAGGATGCGTCGAGCACGATGCGGCCGATCGCCTTGGTGGGCTCGTCGCCGAAGCGGCGCAGGTTGCCCGGCACGTAGCCACGGCCCTTCTCGACCTTGATCTGCATGTCCAGCTTGCCGCCTTGCGACAGGTGGGCGATGACGTGATCCGGGTTGATGATCTCGACGTCGTGCGGCGTTTGGATGTCGCCGGCCGTGACCGGGCCCTCGCCTTCCTTGCGCAGCACCAGCGTCACCTCTTCACGGTTGTGGAGACGGAACACCACACCCTTCAGGTTCAGCATGATGTGCACGACGTCTTCCTGCACGCCGTCGATCGTCGAGTACTCGTGCAGCACGCCGGCAATCGTGACTTCGGTCGGCGCGTAACCCACCATCGACGACAGCAGGACGCGGCGCAGCGCGTTGCCCAGCGTGTGGCCGTAGCCACGCTCGAAAGGCTCGAGCGTGACCTTCGCGCGGTGACCGCCCAGCGGCTCCACGTTGATGGCTTTGGGTTTCAGCAAATTCGTTTGCATGAGGTCTTCCTGTCAATACCCTCGGCTCGTTACACCGATAAGGCTGATGGACCACCCGGCGGTTTCGTCCCCCGCCGGGAGAGGGAAAAGGGGCGAACCCGCGACCGCGGGTTCGCCAGAATCAGCATCAGCGCGAGTACAACTCGACGATCAGGGATTCGTTGATTTCGGCACCGAATTCGTCGCGGTCCGGGGTCTTCTTGAACACGCCTTCGAGCTTGGCGCCGTCAACCTGGACCCAGCCCGGCAGACCGATCTGCTCGGCCAGCTTGTAGGCGTCCTGGATGCGCAGCTGCTTCTTGGCCTTCTCACGCACAGCGACGACGTCGCCGGCCTTGACCAGGTAGGACGGGATGTTCACGACTTCGCCGTTGACCGTGATGCCCTTGTGCGACACCAGCTGACGCGCTTCGGCGCGGGTGGAGCCGAAGCCCATGCGGTAGACGACGTTGTCCAGACGTGACTCGAGCAGTTGCAGCAGGTTCGCGCCGGTGTTGCCCTTGCGGCGCTCGGCCTCGGCGAAATAGCGGCGGAACTGGCGCTCGAGCACGCCATACATGCGCTTGACCTTCTGCTTTTCACGCAGCTGCAGACCGAAGTCGCTGGTGCGGGAGCCGGAGGTACGGCCGTGCTGGCCGGGCTTGGTATCGAACTTGGCCTTGTCACCAATGGCGCGACGCGCGCTCTTCAGATAAAGGTCGGTGCCTTCGCGGCGGGACAGTTTTGCCTTGGGGCCTAGATAACGTGCCACTTGAGTGCTTCCTCTGAAATCTGACGTGTCCCGACGATCAGGTCACGCGAGTCTGGCGAGCTGTTGATTTTTTGGAGCCGCTCAGACGGTGGGCTTCAACGAAACCGCCGGCGCCGGTGCTCAAGGCACCTCGCCGGCGAACCAAAACATCAAATTGTATTAGATGCGACGACGCTTCTGCGGGCGGCAGCCGTTGTGCGGGATCGGCGTCACGTCGGAAATCGAGTTGATACGGATGCCCAGCGAGGCCAGTGCGCGCACCGACGATTCGCGGCCCGGGCCGGGGCCCTTGATCTCGACGTCCAGATTCTTGATGCCCTGCTCCTGGGCTGCGCGGCCAGCCATCTCGGCCGCGACCTGCGCCGCAAACGGAGTGGACTTGCGCGAGCCCTTGAAGCCCTGCCCGCCGCTTGAGGCCCAAGACAGTGCGTTGCCCTGGCGGTCGGTGATCGTGATGATGGTGTTGTTGAACGACGCGTGCACGTGGGCGATGCCGTCCGCAATGTTCTTGCGGACCTTCTTGCTCACGCGACGGGCGGCGTTGTTCGCAGGTGACTTAGCCATGGAAACCTTCTTTCAATCAGCTGGAGCGGCTGCTTACTTCTTGAGCTGCACGCCCGACTTGCGCGGACCCTTGCGAGTGCGTGCGTTCGTGCGGGTACGCTGACCACGCATCGGCAGGCCGCGGCGATGCCGGAAGCCGCGGTAGCAGCCGAGGTCCATCAATCGCTTGATGTTCATCGTCGTTTCGCGGCGCAGGTCGCCTTCGATCGTGAGACGGCCCACCTCTTCGCGGATCTTCTCCAGATCGGCGTCGGTCAGATCCTTGATCTTCTTGCTGTAGGCAATGCCGCAGGCGTCGCAGATCTTCTGCGCCGTGGTGCGACCCACGCCGTAGATCGAAGTCAGACCGATTTCCGCGTGCTTGTGGGGCGGAATGTTGATACCAGCAATACGTGCCATGTGGTCCTCTAGTTCGCGTTCATCAGGGGTCGGCTAGCCGATCAGCCCTGGCGTTGCTTGTGACGGGGATCGGTGCAAATCACGCGAACCACGCCATTGCGACGGATGATCTTGCAATTGCGGCAGATCTTCTTGACGGATGCCGAAACTTTCATGGTCTTCTCCTTGACCTCAATGTGCTCGCGACGGGGTCAGCGCCCGATGAACGGTCAGTAGCTCCGAGGGTTGACAGTTGCTCACTTCGCTCGGAACACGATGCGAGCTCGACTCAAATCGTAGGGCGTCAGCTCCACGGTCACTTTGTCGCCTGGGAGGATGCGGATGTAGTGCATCCGCATCTTCCCGGAGATATGACCGAGCACGACATGCCCGTTCTCCAACTTCACGCGAAACGTTGCGTTCGGCAAGTTCTCTAGGATCTCGCCCTGCATCTGAATGACGTCGTCTTTCGCCATGCGTGCTTCGCTTCACGTAGCAGTTCCAGGCCTTCAGCCTGCCTTGAAATTCGCTTTCTTCAGCAGTGACTCGTACTGTTGGGACATCACGTACGACTGCACCTGTGCCCAGAAGTCCATCGTCACGACCACGATGATCAGCAGAGAGGTTCCACCGAAGTAGAACGGAACGTTGTACTTCAGGATCAGGAACTCCGGCAGCAGACATACCGCAGTGATGTACAACGCGCCGGCCAGCGTGAGGCGCGACAGGATCTTGTCGATGTAGCGCGCCGTCTGATCGCCTGGTCGGATGCCCGGAATGAATGCTCCGCTCTTCTTCAGGTTGTCCGCCGTCTCGCGGCTGTTGAACACCAGCGCCGTGTAGAAGAAGCAGAAGAAGATGATCGCAGCCGCATACAGCATCACATAAGGCGGCTGGCCCGGATGCAACGCATCGGCGATGTTCTTCAGCCAGCGCATGCTGTCGCCGGTGCTGAACCAGCTCACCACCGTCGCCGGCAGAAGGATGATCGACGACGCGAAGATCGGCGGGATCACACCTGCCATGTTCAGCTTCAAGGGCAGGTGCGACGACTGGCCGCCGTAGACCTTGTTGCCGACCTGACGCTTGGCGTAGTTGACCAGGATCTTGCGCTGGCCGCGTTCGACGAACACGACAAAGTAGGTCACCAGCCCAACAACCGTGATGATCAACAGGGCGGCAATGATGCTCATTGCGCCGGTCCGCACCAACTCGAACAGGCCGCCGATGGCGCTGGGAAGGCCTGCCGCGATGCCGGCGAAGATCAGGATCGAGATGCCGTTGCCCAGCCCACGCTCGGTGATCTGCTCACCCAGCCACATCAGGAACATCGTCCCGGCGGTCAGGCTGATCATCGCTGTCATCCGGAAGCCGAACCCCGGGTTCAACACCAACCCTTGCGAGCTTTCCAGAGCGATCGCAATCGACAGCGACTGGAACAGCGCCAGGCCAAGCGTGCCGTACCGGGTGTACTGCGTGATCTTGCGCCGGCCAGCCTCGCCTTCCTTCTTCAGCGATTCGAGCGTCGGCACCACGTAGGTCATCAGCTGCATGATGATCGATGCAGAGATGTACGGCATGATGCCCAGCGCAAACACCGTGAAGCGAGACAGCGCGCCGCCCGAGAACATGTTGAACAGGCTCAGGATGCCGCCTTGCTGGCCCTGGAACAGCTGCTGCAACTGGGTCGGGTCGATGCCCGGCACCGGGATGTGCGCGCCGATGCGGTACACCACGAGCGCCAGCACCAGGAAGACGAGACGGCGACGGAGGTCGCCGAACTTCCCGGTCTTGGCCAGCTGGGTTGCGTTGGTTGCCACTGTGTGGGTGTCCTACAGCCTGTTGCTCGCGTCGCGCTTACTCGGCCAGAGAGCCGCCGACCTTCTCGATCGCCGCCTTGGCGCCGGCGGTAGCGCCGATGCCCTTCAGCACGACCTTCAGGGTCAGCTCGCCAGCAGCGATCACCTTGACGTTCTTCGCCAGCTCCGGCACCAGGCCGGCCTGCTTGAGCGCCAACAGGTCGACTTCGGCCGCCCCCAGGCGCTCGAGGTCCGACAAGCGGATCTCGGCGTTGAACTTCAGCGACTGCGACTTGAAGCCACGCTTCGGCAGCCGGCGTTGCAGCGGCATCTGACCGCCTTCGAAGCCGACCTTGTGATAGCCGCCCGCGCGAGACTTCTGGCCTTTGTGGCCACGGCCGGCGGTCTTGCCGAGGCCGGAGCCGATGCCGCGACCGACACGGCGGCGGGCCTTCTTGCTGCCCTCGGCCGGTTTGATGGTGTTGAGTTGCATCTTGTCCTCAGCCCGCTTCAGAGCACCTTCACCAGGTAGCTCACCTTGTTGATCATGCCGCGCACGGCCGGGGTGTCTTCCAGCACCGACTCGCTATTCAGCTTGCGCAGGCCCAAGCCACGGATCGTGGCACGGTGAGATTCGCGCGTCCCGATCGGGCTGCGAACCAGTTTCACCTTCAGAGTTTTCTTGTCATCAGCCATGATGTCTGCTCCCGCTTCAGTTGAAGATCTCTTCAACCGTCTTGCCGCGCTTGGCTGCCACCTCTGCCGGGGTCGACAGCGACGTCAGCGCGTCCAGCGTGGCACGCACCATGTTGTAGGGGTTGGTCGAACCGTGGCTCTTGGCCACGATGTCGGTCACACCCATGACTTCGAACACCGCGCGCATCGGGCCGCCGGCAATGATGCCGTCACCCTGCTTGGCAGGCGCCATCAGCACGCGGGCCGCACCATGCTCGCCGTTCACCTTGTGGTGAATGGTGCCGTTCTTCAGGCTCACCTTGACCATGTTGCGGCGGGCCGCCTCCATGGCCTTCTGGACGGCGACCGGCACTTCGCGGGCCTTGCCCTTGCCCATGCCGATGCGGCCATCACCGTCGCCGACCACGGTCAGCGCGGCGAAACCGAGAATCCGGCCGCCCTTGACCACCTTGGTCACGCGGTTCACCGCGATCATCTTCTCGCGCAGACCGTCGTCGCGGCCTTCGTCAGCCACTTTGGGTTGAAACTTTGCCATTTCAGATTCCTTGAGGTCGTGCGCTTAGAACTGCAGGCCGCCTTCGCGGGCCGCCTCGGCGAGCGCCTTCACGCGGCCGTGGTACGCGAAGCCGGAGCGATCGAACGCCACCTTCTCGACGCCGGCGGCCTTGGCCTTCTCGGCGATGCGTTTGCCGACGATCTGCGCTGCGGTCACATTGCCGCCCTTGTTGGCGCCACCGAGTTGCTCGCGCACTTCCTTCTCGGCCGTCGAGGCGGTCGCCAGCACCTTGACGCCATCTTCTGAGATCAGGCTCGCGTAGATGTGCAGGTTCGAGCGGAACACCATCAGGCGCGCCACACGCAGCTCGGCGATCCGAGCCCGGGTCTGGCGGGAGCGGCGCAGGCGCTGTTCTTTCTTGGTCAACATCTGGCTGCTCCTTACTTCTTCTTGGTCTCTTTGAGGGAGACCTTCTCGTCCGAATAACGGATGCCTTTGCCCTTGTAGGGCTCGGGCGGGCGGATCGCGCGAACTTCAGCGGCGATCTGGCCCACCACCTGGCGGTCCGCACCCTTGATCACGATTTCGGTCTGGGTCGGGCACTCGACCTTGATGCCGGTCGGCATGTCCTTCACCACCGGGTGAGAAAAGCCGATCTGCAGGTTGAGCTTCTGGCCTTGGGCCTGGGCACGGTAGCCCACGCCCACCAGGTTCAGCTTGCGCTCGAAGCCCTTGCTCACGCCGTTGACCATGTTGGCCACCAACGCACGCATCGTGCCAGACATCGCATTCGCCTCGACCGACTCGTCGGCTGGCGTGAAGGTCAGCTTGCCACCTTCGTTCTTGACCGTGACCAGGCGGTTCACCGACTGCACCAGGGTGCCCAACGAACCCTTGACGCTGATCTGTTCAGCATTGATCGCCACATCCACACCTTGCGGGACGGCGACCGGCATTTTTCCAACGCGGGACATTTACTGGCCTCCCCTCATCAGGCGACGTAGCAGAGCACTTCGCCGCCGATACCGGCTTGACGTGCCTTGCGGTCGGTCATCACGCCCTTGGGCGTCGTCACGATCGCCACGCCCAGGCCGTTCATGACCTGGGGGATGTCGTTGCGGCCCTTGTAGATGCGCAGGCCGGGACGGCTCACACGCTCCAGGCGCTCGATCACCGGACGACCAGCGTAGTACTTCAGCGAGATCTCGAGTTGCGGCTTGGCTTCTTCGCCACGCACGGCGTAACTGTCGATGTAGCCCTCGTCCTTCAGGACCTGGGCGATCGCCACCTTCAGCTTGGAGGAGGGCATCGAAACGCTGGCCTTCTCAACGGTCTGCGCGTTGCGAATGCGGGTCAGCATATCGGCGATAGGATCACTCATGCTCATTGGATTTCTCCTGATCGTGCCGATTTACCAGCTGGCCTTGACGACACCCGGGATGTCGCCTTCGAAGGCCAATTCACGGATCTTGTTGCGACCCAGACCGAACTTGCGGAAGGTGCCGCGCGGACGCCCTGTCAGCCCGCAGCGGTTGCGCTGACGGGTCGGGTTCGCATTGCGCGGAAGCTTTTGCAGCTCGAGGCGGGCGAGATAACGCTCTTCGTCGGACTTCTTGGCGTCGTTGGCGACTGCCTTCAGCTCGGCGTACTTCTTGGCGTACTTGGCAGCCAGGTCGGCGCGCTTCTGTTCGCGCTGCTTCATCGAAACTTTAGCCACGTGCCACCTCAGTTCTTGAACGGGAAACGGAATTCCGACAGCAGCGCCTTGCACTCGTCGTCGGACTTCGCCGTCGTGGTGATGCTGATGTTCAGACCACGCAGAGCATCCACCTTGTCGTACTCGATCTCGGGGAAAATGATCTGCTCTTTGACGCCCACGTTGTAGTTGCCGCGACCATCGAACGAACGGCCTGAGATGCCGCGGAAGTCGCGCACGCGCGGCAGCGCGATCGTCACGAAGCGATCCAGGAATTCGTACATCTGGACGCCACGCAGCGTCACCATGCAGCCGATGGGCACGCCGTCACGGATCTTGAAGCCGGCGATGGCCTTGCGGGACTTGGTGACCACGGGCTTTTGGCCGGCGATCTTGGTGAGGTCGCCGACGGCGTTGTCCATCACCTTCTTGTCCGCCACCGCTTCGCTCACACCCATGTTGAGCGTGATCTTGGTGATGCGCGGCACCTCCATCACGGACTTGTAGCCGAACTTCTGCACCAGGTTCGGCACCACTTTTTCGCGGTAAAACTCTTGCAAACGAGCCATCTCGAACCTCTTATGCCTTGATCTCTTCGCCGTTCGACTTGAAGACGCGGACCTTCTTGCCATCAGCCAGGAGCTTGATGCCAACGCGGTCGGCCTTGCCGGTCGCCGGATTGAAGATCGCCACGTTCGACTGGTGGATGGGCATGGTCTTGTCGACGATGCCCCCGGTCGTGCCCTTCATCGGGTTGGGACGCACGTGCTTCTTGACGACGTTGACGCCATCGACCGTGACGTGGTCGGCATCGACGCGCTCGGCAACCTTGCCGCGCTTGCCCTTGTCGCGACCGGTCAACACGATGACCTCGTCGCCTTTACGAATCTTGTTCATGGCCTGTCCTCGCTCGCTGCTCAGAGCACTTCAGGGGCCAGCGACACGATCTTCATGAAGCGCTCGGTACGCAGTTCGCGCGTGACCGGGCCGAAGATACGGGTGCCGATGGGCTCCAGCTTGTTGTTCAGCAGCACCGCAGCGTTGCCGTCGAACTTGATCAGCGAGCCATCCTGGCGACGCACGCCCTTGGCGGTACGCACGACCACGGCGCTGTAGACCTCGCCCTTTTTGACGCGGCCGCGCGGCGCAGCTTCCTTGATGCTCACCTTGATGATGTCGCCGATGCCGGCGTAACGACGCTTGGAGCCGCCGAGCACCTTGATGCACATGACGGACTTCGCGCCAGTGTTGTCGGCGACATCGAGTCGCGATTGCATTTGAATCATTTAAGTCCCCAACTTTTCCCGCTTGAAACCTGTGCCCATCACAGGTCGCTGGCGCGGTCAGTCTTGGGCCCGTCTGACCGCGCCTGGCGATGAAGCCACGCACGGCCGCTTGGGCTGAAGCCGGCTCAACCAGGCCTGCGCCCGTAATGGACGAAGCCCACCCGAATTCCGGCGAAGCTGCGAATTATGAAGGAGGTCGCAAGCCCCTGTCAAGGGCTTGGACTCGCCGGCGATGATGTCGCCGAGTTATGCCTTCAACTGGCGCGCCTGCGCCAGCATCGTGTCGGCACCACTGACCTCGAACTTGCCCGGGGCCTCGACATTCAGCGTCTTGACGACGCCGTCGACCACCAGCATCGAATAGCGTTGTGAACGCACGCCCATGCCCTTGGCGCTCAGATCAAGCGTGAGGCCGGTGGCCCGAGCGAGGTCGCCGCTGCCGTCCGCCATCATGCGCACCTTGCCGGCTGTCTTCTGGTCGCGGCCCCAAGCCCCCATCACGAACGCGTCGTTGACGGACACGCACCAGATCTCGTCGATACCGGCGGCCTTCAGCTCGTCGGCCTTCTGCACATAGCCCGGCACGTGCTGGGCCGAGCAGGTGGGCGTGTACGCGCCGGGCAGCGCAAAGATCGCGATCGTCTTGCCGGCCGTGGCCTTCTCGATGTCGAACGCGTTCGGACCGAGCGAGCAGCCGTTGCCCTCGACCTCGATGAATTCGTACAGCGTGCCGGCCGGCAGCTTGTCTCCAACTTTCAGCATGCGCCCCTCCAGGTGTAGGCAAACAGAAAAGAAAAACGGTCGGGCGCCAGTATGGCGGACCGACCGTCGTTTCGCGTCGCGGCACAACGAGGCGCCACGTCGCGCGCGGGGGCTTCAAACCACCCGGGCCTTCTCGATCAGGCGCGTCACCACCCAGGACTTGGTCTTGGAGATCGGACGCCCTTCGGCGATCTCGACCAGGTCGCCCATCTTGTACTCGCCCTTTTCGTCGTGGGCGTGGTACTTGCGCGAGCGGGCCACGATCTTGCCGTAGAGCTCGTGCTTGACACGGTTCTCGACCAGCACAGTGACCGTCTTGGCGCGCTTGTCGCTCACCACGCGGCCGACGAAGGTGCGGGTGTTCTTTTCAGCGGCTTGAGCTTGCGTCATTTCGCGGCTCCTTTCTTCTTCTCGGCCAGGATGGTCTTGGCGCGAGCGATGTCGCGGCGGGTCTCACCCAGCGTGGCGGTATTGCTCAGCTGCTGGGTTGCCTTTTGCATGCGCAGACCGAAGTGGGCCTTGAGCAGGTCTTTGACTTCCTTCTCCAGGCCGGCGACGTCCTTGTTGCGCAGTTCAGATGCTTTCATCAGAGTTCTCCGAATGCGTCGTGTCAGGCGCCGATCTGGCGAGCCACGAAGATGGTGCGCAGCGGCAACTTGGCAGACGCGAGCTGGAAGGCTTCGCGAGCGAGCTGCTCGGGCACACCGTTGATTTCGTAGAGCACCTTGCCCGGCTGGATTTCAGCCACGTAGTACTCCGGATTGCCCTTGCCGTTACCCATGCGCACTTCAGCCGGCTTCTGCGAAATCGGCTTGTCAGGGAAGATGCGGATGAAGATGCGGCCACCGCGCTTGATATGGCGCGAAATGGCACGACGGGCAGCCTCGATCTGGCGGGCCGTGATGCGGCCGCGCTCGGTGGCCTTCAGGCCGAACTCGCCGAACGACACGTTCGTGCCGCGCGTGGCGATGCCGGTATTGCGGCCCTTCTGCTCTTTGCGGTACTTGCGACGAGCGGGTTGCAACATGCTTATTCTCCTTTCGCCTCGCCCGAGCCGGAGCCCGGGGTGGCGGCTTTGCGCACGCGCTTGACTGCGGGAGTCTTGGGCGCGTCGGTGGCCTCGGCCGGTTTGTCGCTGCCGTCGGCCGGCGCTTCATTGCGAGCACCGGCACGCACGCCAGGGCCGCCACGCGGGGGGCGACGGTCGCCGGACGGGCGGTCGCTGCGCGGGCCACGGCGATTGCGGCGGTCGTCTTCCGGGCGCTCGTCGGTCTTGGCTGCCGGCGCATCGCCGCGGCCCAAGGTGTCACCCTTGTAGACCCACACCTTGACGCCGATGACGCCATAGGTGGTCTTCGCTTCCGAGAAGCCGTAGTCGATGTCGGCGCGCAGCGTGTGCAGTGGCACACGGCCTTCGCGATACCACTCGGTACGCGCGATCTCGATGCCGTTCAGGCGGCCTGCGGACATGATCTTGATGCCCTGGGCGCCCAGACGCATGGCGTTCTGCATCGCGCGCTTCATCGCGCGGCGGAACATGATGCGCTTTTCCAGCTGCTGGGTGATCGAGTCGGCAATCAGTTGAGCATCGATTTCGGGCTTGCGCACTTCCTCGATGTTCACTGCCACCGGTACGCCCAGGCGACGGGTCAGTTCGGCCTTCAGGTTCTCGATGTCCTCGCCCTTCTTGCCGATCACGACGCCTGGACGGGCCGAGTAGATCGTGATGCGGGCGTTCTTGGCCGGACGCTCGATCAGGATGCGCGACACCGCGGCGTTCTTCAGCCGCGCCTTGAGGAATTCGCGCACCTGCAGGTCTTCTGCCAGCATCTGGCTGAAGTTGCGGTTCGACGCATACCAGCGCGACGCCCAGGCACGAGTGACGGGCAGCCGGAAGCCGGTCGGATGAATTTTCTGTCCCATATTCTTCCTGTCTGCCTATCAGTTGCCGACGGTGACGTAGATGTGGCAGGTCGGCTTGCTGATGCGGTTGCCGCGGCCCTTGGCGCGCGCGGTGAAACGCTTCAACGTGGTGCCTTGCTCCACATAGATCGTCTTGACTTTCAGTTCGTCAATGTCGGCGCCATCGTTGTGCTCGGCATTGGCGATGGCGGACTCGAGCGCCTTCTTGATGATCACGGCAGCTTTCTTCTGCGTGAACTCCAGGATGTTGAGCGCCTGGTCGACCTTCTTGCCGCGGATCAGGTCTGCCACGAGTCGACCCTTGTCGACCGACAGACGCACGCCGCGAACACTTGCACGGGTTTCCATGGTCACTCCTTACCGTTTCGCCTTCTTGTCCGCGGGGTGACCCTTGAACGTGCGGGTCAGCGCGAACTCGCCGAGCTTGTGGCCGACCATCTGGTCGGTCACGTAGACAGGGACGTGCTGCTTGCCGTTGTGCACGGCAATCGTCAGGCCGATGAACTCAGGCAGGATCGTCGAGCGGCGCGACCAGGTCTTGATCGGCTTCTTGTCCTTGTTGGCCGAAGCGGTCTCGACCTTGGACATGAGGTGGTGGTCCACGAACGGACCTTTTTTCAATGAACGAGCCATGACCTACCTCTTATTTCTTGCGACGCGACACGATCATGGTCTGCGTGCGCTTGTTGTTGCGAGTGCGATAGCCCTTGGTCAGCGTGTTCCACGGTGACACCGGAGCACGCGCCTCGCCGGTGCGGCCTTCGCCGCCGCCGTGCGGGTGATCCACCGGGTTCATCGCGACGCCGCGCACGGTCGGGCGGATGCCCTTCCAGCGGATGGCGCCGGCCTTGCCGTACTGACGCAGGCTGTGCTCTTCGTTCGACACCTCGCCGATGGTCGCGCGACAGTCGATGTGGATCCGGCGGACCTCACCCGAGCGCAGTCGAACCTGGGCGTACGTGCCTTCGCGAGCCATCAGCACCGCGGACGCTCCCGCCGAGCGGGCGATCTGGGCACCCTTGCCCGGCAGCATCTCGATGCAGTGGATGGTCGAGCCCACCGGGATGTTGCGGATCGGCAGCGTGTTGCCGGCCTTGATCGGGGCTTCGGCTCCGCTCAGCACGGTCGCGCCGATCTCCAGGCCACGGGGGGCGATGATGTAGCGACGCTCGCCGTCGGCGTAGCACACCAACGCGATGTGAGCCGTGCGGTTCGGGTCGTACTCGACACGCTCCACCTTCGCCGGGATGCCATCCTTGTTGCGGCGGAAATCGATCACGCGGTAGTGGTGCTTGTGCCCACCACCCTTGTGACGGGTGGTGATATGGCCGTTGTTGTTGCGGCCGGCATTCTGCTTCTGCGGCTCGAGCAGCGACGCTTCCGGCTTGCCCTTGTGCAGATGCTTGTGCACCACCTTCACCACGGCGCGACGGCCGGGCGACGTGGGTTTGAGTTTGACGACGGCCATTTAAGCAGCCTCCCCGGAGAAGTTGAGCTCCTGGCCTTCCTTCAGCGACACATAGGCCTTCTTGACGTGGTCACGTCGGCCGATGGTGCGGCCAAAGCGCTTGACCTTGCCCTTCTGGTTCACCACTTGCACGGCATTCACCTCGACCTTGAACATCAGTTCAACGGCCGCCTTGATTTCAGGCTTGGTGGCGTCGCGCAGGACCTTGAACAGCACCTGGTTGTGCTTCTCGCCGACCGACGTGGCCTTCTCGGACACGATCGGCGCAACGAGCACCTGCATCAGGCGGTTCTCATCGAATTTCAGAGTGCTCATGCCAGCATCTCCTTGAGCTGCTCCATCGCGGCCTTCGTCACGAGCACCTTCTTGTAGTGCACGAGCGACAGCGGATCGGCGTAGCGCGGCTCGACGACGAGCACGTTGGCCAGATTGCGCGAAGCGAGATAGAGGTTCTCGTCGACCTCGTCGGCGATCACCATGACGGAGTCCAGACCCATGGCCTTGAACTTCTGCGCCAGCACCTTGGTCTTGGGCGACTCGACCGTGAGGGAGTCGACCACGGCCAGGCGGCCTTCGCGCACCAGTTGCGAGAAGATGGCGGCCATGCCGGCACGGTACATCTTCTTGTTGACCTTCTGGGTGAAGTTCTCGTCGGGGCTGTTCGGGAAAATGCGACCGCCCCCGCGCCACAGCGGCGACGAGGTCATGCCCGCACGGGCGCGGCCGGTGCCCTTCTGGCGCCACGGCTTCTTGGTGGAGTGCTTGACGGTCGCGCGGTCCTTCTGGGCGCGCGTGCCCTGGCGGGCGTTGGCCTGATAGGCCACCACCACCTGGTGCACCAGCGCTTCGTTGTAGTCGCGGCCGAACACGGTGTCGGGCGCGTCGACCTTGGAAGCGGCCTGGCCCTGCTCGTTCAGGAGCTCGATCTGCATCACTGGGCTCCCTTCTTGACCTTGACCTTCACGGCCGGACGCACCACGACGTGGCCGCCCTTGGAGCCGGGAACGGCCCCCTTGACCAGCAGCAGCTGACGGGCTTCGTCAACGCGCACGATGTCGAGGTTCTGGGTGGTCACGGTTTCGTCGCCCATGTGGCCGGACATCTTCTTGCCCGGGAACACACGGCCCGGGTCCTGTGCCATGGAGATCGAGCCGGGCACGTTGTGCGAGCGGCTGTTACCGTGGGAGGCGCGCTGGGAAGCGAAGTTGTGGCGCTTGATGGTGCCGGCGAAGCCCTTGCCGATGGACGTGCCCTGCACGTCGACCATCTGGCCGGCGGCGAACATCGTCACGGGGAGGGTGGAGCCCGGCTTGTACTCGGCGGCCACTTCGGCGGGCACGCGGAATTCCTTGAGGAGTTCACCGGCCTCGACACCCGCTTTCGCAAGGTGGCCGGCTTCCGGCTTGGTGACGCGCGAAGCCTTGCGCACACCGAACGCCACCTGGATGGCGCTGTAGCCGTCGGTCTCAACGGTTTTGACCTGGGTCACGCGGTTGTTGGACACGTCCAGCACCGTCACGGGCACGGCGTCGCCGTCATCCGTGAAGATGCGCATCATGCCCACCTTGCGGCCCAGCAATCCGAGACGATTGCTAAGACTCATTGTTTTCTCCGATGCCCGACATCGATTGGCCGGGCTGACTGATTTGCAACAGGCCGCCGAGTTGCTCGAACGACCTGCCACCTAGAAACCACAAAGGCCCACCGAGGTGGGCACTTGCGGAAAAGCCTGGGATTATAGCAAGAGCGACCGTCGCCGCAACTCGAACAACCCTAGGCCGTTCTTGGTCGGCCGCTTACTGCAGCTTGATCTCGACGTCGACGCCGGCCGGCAGGTCCAGCTTCATCAGCGCGTCGACCGTCTTGTCGGTCGGGTCGACGATGTCCATCAGACGCTGGTGGGTGCGGATTTCGAACTGGTCGCGTGAGCTCTTGTTGACGTGCGGCGAGCGCAGGATGTCGAAACGCTGCAGGCGGGTCGGCAGGGGCACCGGGCCCTTGACGATCGCGCCGGTGCGCTTGGCGGTATCCACGATCTCGAGCGCCGACTGGTCGATCAGCTTGTAGTCGAACGCTTTCAGACGGATGCGGATCTTTTGCTTCTGCATGGTGCTTCCTAAAGAGCAGTGTTGCGGCCCCAAGGGCTGCAACGAAAACATGGTGTCCGAACGGGCGCTGTGGCCGCCGGGCCGCCCCAAGGCGACAGCGACCCCGTCGGGGGGTGGGTGACCAGCGCCGTCCAGGCGCCGGCACCCGGGGGCACCAACTCTTACTCGATGACCTTGGCGACGACGCCTGCGCCGACGGTGCGGCCGCCTTCACGGATGGCGAAGCGCAGGCCTTCTTCCATGGCGATCGGTGCGATCAGCTTGACGGTGATCGACACGTTGTCGCCCGGCATCACCATTTCCTTGTCCTTCGGCAGCTCCACCGCGCCGGTCACGTCCGTCGTACGGAAGTAGAACTGCGGGCGGTAGTTGTTGAAGAACGGCGTATGACGGCCGCCCTCTTCCTTGCTCAGCACGTACACCTCGGCCGTGAAGTGCGTGTGCGGCTTGATCGAGCCCGGCTTGCACAGCACCTGGCCGCGCTCCACGTCTTCGCGCTTGGTGCCGCGCAGCAAAATACCGACGTTGTCGCCCGCCTGGCCCTGGTCCAGCAGCTTGCGGAACATCTCCACGCCCGTGCAGGTCGTCTTCTGCGTGGCCTTGATGCCCACGATCTCGATTTCGTCACCCACCTTGACGATGCCGCGCTCGATACGGCCCGTCACCACCGTGCCCCGACCGGAGATCGAGAACACGTCTTCGACCGGCATCAGGAACGTGCCGTCCACCGCACGCTCGGGCGTCGGGATGTACGTGTCCAGCGCTTCGGCCAGCTTCATGATCGCCTGCTCGCCCAGCTCGCCCTTGTCGCCTTCCAGCGCCAGCTTGGCCGAACCCTTGATGATCGGGGTGTCGTCGCCGGGGAACTCGTACTTGCTCAGCAGCTCGCGCACTTCCATCTCGACCAGCTCGAGCAGCTCGGCGTCGTCCACCATGTCGCACTTGTTCAGGAACACGATGATGTACGGCACACCCACCTGACGCGCCAGCAGAATGTGCTCGCGCGTCTGCGGCATCGGGCCATCCGCGGCCGAGCACACCAGAATGGCACCGTCCATCTGCGCCGCACCGGTGATCATGTTCTTCACATAGTCCGCGTGCCCCGGGCAGTCCACGTGCGCGTAGTGACGGTTCGTCGTCTCGTACTCCACGTGCGCCGTGTTGATCGTGATGCCCCGCGCCTTCTCTTCCGGCGCCGCGTCGATCTGGTCGTACGCCTTCGCCTCGCCGCCGAACTTGCTCGACAGCACCGTCGTGATCGCCGCCGTCAGCGTCGTCTTGCCATGGTCCACGTGACCAATCGTCCCCACGTTCACGTGCGGCTTGGTACGCTCAAACTTGCCTTTTGCCATTTCTGCTCTCCAAGGAAAGAACAATTGCCCGTGTCGGTTTTACGTCTCCAGCACTGGCCTGCCACGGGCAGCAGGCCAACCGCAATGCGGCGCCAAAGACAAATCCAAACACCCTCGACGCCCTCCAGCTGACACCGCAGATCCGGCTCCGCCGGTCTGCTGGTGGCGCCCCTCGAAGGGGGCGGCCGCAGGCCGTAGGGGGTGAGCTTTATTTCCCGCGAGCGGTGATGATCGCGTCGGCCACGTTCTTCGGAGCTTCAGCGTAGTGCTTGAACTCCATCGTGTACGTGGCACGCCCCTGCGACATCGAACGCAGCGTCGTCGAGTAGCCGAACATCTCGGACAGCGGCACTTCAGCCTTGATGACCTTGCCGCCGCCAGGCATGTCGTCCATGCCTTGCACCATGCCGCGACGGGACGACAAATCACCCATCACCGAGCCGGCGTAGTCTTCCGGCGTCTCGACTTCGACGGCCATCATCGGCTCGAGGATCACCGGGCTGGCCTTGCGGCACCCGTCCTTGAAACCGATCGACGCGGCCATCTTGAACGCGTTTTCGTTCGAGTCCACCTCGTGGTACGAGCCGAAAGTCAGCGTGACCTTCACGTCGACCACCGGATAGCCCGCCAGCACGCCGTTGGGCAGCGTGTCTTCGAGACCCTTCTGCACCGCAGGGATGAATTCGCGCGGCACCACACCGCCCTTGATGGCGTCGACGAACTCGAAGCCCTTGCCCGGCTCGTTCGGCTCGATCTTCAGCACGACGTGGCCGTACTGACCCTTGCCGCCCGACTGGCGCACGAACTTGCCTTCGACATCGGAGACGGCCTTGCGGATCGTCTCGCGGTAGGCCACCTGCGGCTTGCCGACGTTGGCCTCGACACCGAACTCGCGCTTCATGCGGTCAACGATGATCTCGAGGTGCAACTCGCCCATGCCAGAGATGATGGTCTGGCCGGACTCTTCGTCGGTGCGCACGCGGAAGGACGGGTCTTCCTGAGCCAGACGGCCCAGCGCGGTGCCCATCTTTTCCTGGTCGGCCTTGGTCTTGGGCTCGACGGCCTGGGAGATCACGGGCTCCGGGAACACCATCTTCTCGAGGGTGATCACGGCATCCGGGTCGCACAGGGTCTCGCCGGTGGTAACTTCCTTCAGGCCGACGCAAGCGGCAATATCGCCCGCCAGGATTTCCTTGATTTCTTCACGCTGGTTGGCGTGCATCTGCAGGATCCGGCCGATGCGCTCTTTCTTGCCCTTGATCGGGTTGTAGACCGAGTCGCCCGACTTCAGCACGCCGGAGTACACGCGCACGAAGGTCAGCTGGCCGACATACGGGTCGGTCATCAGCTTGAACGCGAGCGCAGCGAACTTCTCGCTGTCGTCTGCCTTGCGGGTGACTTCCTTGTCGTCTTCGTCGTGGCCGCCCACCGGAGGGATGTCCACCGGTGACGGCAGGAAGTCGATCACTGCGTCGAGCATGCGTTGCACGCCCTTGTTCTTGAAGGCGGTGCCGCACAGCATGGGCTGGATTTCGGTCGCGATGGTGCGCTGCCGCAGACCCAGCTTGATCTCTTCTTCGGTCAGCTCGCCGGTCTCGAGGTACTTGTTCATCAGTTCCTCGGAAGCCTCGGCTGCGGCCTCGATCATGTTCTCGCGCCACTTCTGGCACTCTGCCTCGAGCTCGGACGGAATGGGGCCGTACTCGAATTTCATGCCTTGGCTGGCCTCGTCCCAGACGATGGATTTCATCTTGAACAGGTCGACCACGCCCTTGAAATCTTCCTCGGCGCCGATCGGCACGACGATGGGCACAGGGTTGGCCTTCAGCCGCGCCTTCATCTGGTCATAGACCTTGAAGAAGTTCGCGCCGGTACGGTCCATCTTGTTGACGAACGCGAGACGCGGCACCTTGTACTTGTTGGCTTGGCGCCACACGGTTTCCGACTGGGGCTGCACACCACCCACGGCGCAATACACCATGCAAGCGCCGTCCAGCACGCGCATCGAGCGCTCGACTTCGATGGTGAAGTCGACGTGCCCCGGGGTGTCGATGATGTTGAAGCGGTGCTCCGGATAGGACAGGTCCATGCCCTTCCAGAAGCAGGTCGTCGCAGCAGAGGTGATCGTGATGCCCCGCTCCTGCTCCTGCTCCATCCAGTCCATCGTGGCGGCGCCGTCGTGCACTTCACCGATCTTGTGGTTCACACCGGTGTAGTACAGGATGCGCTCGGTGGTCGTCGTCTTACCGGCGTCGATGTGAGCGGAGATACCAATGTTGCGGTAGCGCTCAATCGGGGTCTTGCGGGACATGATGTCACTCCAAATACAAAGGCCGCCCCGCGTGTCTCGTGGACCGAACGGGGCAGCCGTAGGGCTTGTTGACGGACTTTAGAAGCGGAAGTGCGAGAAGGCCTTGTTGGCTTCGGCCATGCGGTGCACTTCGTCGCGCTTCTTCATCGCGCCGCCGCGGCCTTCGGCTGCTTCGAGCAGCTCGTTGGCCAGACGCTGGGCCATCGACTTCTCACCACGCTTGCGCGCAGACTCCTTCAGCCAGCGCATCGCGAGTGCCATGCGGCGGACAGGGCGAACTTCCACGGGAACTTGGTAGTTCGCACCGCCCACACGCCGGGATTTCACTTCGACCATCGGCTTGACGTTGTTCAGCGCGGTCAGAAAGATCTCGAGCGGGTCCTTGCCGGACTTCTTCTCGACCTGGTCCAGTGCACCGTAGATGATGCGTTCGGCCACGGCCTTCTTGCCGGACTCCATCACGACGTTCATGAACTTGGACAGATCGACGTTGCCGAACTTCGGGTCCGGCAGGATTTCGCGCTTCGGTACTTCGCGACGACGAGGCATGATTCACCTTCCTTTTGCTTCAGTTGGCGCAGGCTCTTTGCCCACACCCTGGGCGCCACCGACTTCTGGGGCCACCCACTTACTCGGCCAGCCCACAGGCTGCCGCTACACACGTCCGGCTTGCGCGCAAGATACGCGCCCACCGCGACAACTGGATGCTCTTTAGGCCTTCTTGGGCCGCTTCGCGCCGTACTTGGAGCGCGACTGCTTGCGGTCTTTCACGCCTTGCAGGTCGAGCGAGCCGCGCACGATGTGATAACGCACACCCGGCAGATCCTTCACCCGGCCGCCGCGCACGAGCACGACGCTGTGCTCTTGCAGGTTGTGACCTTCGCCGCCGATGTAGGAAATGATCTCGAAACCGTTGGTCAGGCGCACTTTGGCGACCTTACGCAGCGCGGAGTTCGGCTTCTTGGGGGTGGTGGTGTACACGCGGGTGCACACGCCGCGACGCTGAGGGCAATTTTCCATTGCCGGCGACTTGGACTTCGTGATCTCGACCTTGCGGCCGTGACGCACGAGCTGGTTGATGGTTGGCATGGGTAACTTGTTCCCGTTTGAAGTTACTTGAAAACTGACTTTTCCCGGAAGATGCCGAGCACTCCTGAAGCGAAGCATCAGCCCGAAGCCGCAGGGAGAAAAGCCGACATGAGCGGCTTCAGTTGCGGTAGGCTGCCCAGCAAAGAGCACAGCAGAATCTGCCGAAAAGCCCTCGATTATATTCGGGGCAACCCGCAGCCGCAAGCAAGGTCTTGCCAGCATCTCAGAACGACGGTTTTCGCCCTTGAACCCTTCCCCCGCGACTCCCTTGGTGGTGCTCGACACCAACGTGCTCCTCGACTGGCTCGTGTTTCGCGATCCGTACATCGTCTCGCTGGCCCAGGCGCTGCAGGACGGGCGACTGCACTGGGTCGCCACCGCGCCCATGCAGGAGGAAATGGAGCGTGTGCTTACTTACTCGTGGATTGCTGCCCGACAACCGGATGTGACGACGATCCGCTCCGTGTGGCGCACCCATGCGCGCTTCATCGAGCCGGTCGCGCCACGTGCGCCCCTGCGCTGCAAGGACCCCGACGACCAAAAATTCATCGACCTGGCAGTGGCCCAGGGTGCGGACTGGTTGCTGACCAAGGACCGCGAGCTGCTGAAGCTGGCCAAGCGCGCGGCCCAGCTGGGGGTCAGCGTCGCCCGGCCGCTCGAGTGGCGGCCGTCATCAGCCGCCGGACTGTAGCTGCTTCAGCAGCAGGCGCGCCGATGCAAGATTGGTAGCGCAAGGAATGTCATGCACGTCGCAGGCGCGCACCAGCGCGTTGATGTCGGGCTCGTGCGGTTGCGGTGTCATCGGGTCGCGCAGGAAGACCACAGCGTCGACACCACCGACCGCCAGACGGGCACCGATCTGCAGGTCCCCGCCCAGCGGGCCGCTCAACATCGATTCCACCACCAAACCGACCTCCCGCTGCAGGCGACCGCCGGTGGTGCCAGTGGCACAGATCTGGCAGCGGCCCAGGAAATCCAGGAATTCGCGCGCGAGCGCGACCATGTCGTCTTTCTTCTTGTCGTGCGAGATCAATGCGATGCGGCAGGCAGTCATGACAGGCTCCGTGCGGAGCTGAAGATGATAGGGCGCTTTGGTGACGGCCGCGGTCCGGATTCCGGGGGGCAGAACCGGCGCATACCCACACGTCCGAACGGGGCTTGACCTAGAGCGCGCTCTAGCCGGTTCAATCCGGCTGTTCCAGGAGACGCTCATGAACCCCTCGTCATTGCACATCGGCGGCCTTGCTTCCCGCACCGGGCGCAGCGTACACACGATCCGCTGGTACGAAGCCCAGGGACTGATCCCCGGCGTCGCACGCGACGTCGGTGGGCGGCGCCTCTACACCGAACAGCACGTCGGCTGGTTGCTGCTGATGGAACGCCTGCGGGCCACCGGCATGTCCATCGCCGAGATGCGGCGCTACACGGCGCTGGTCCGGCAAGGCAAGGCCACGCTGGCGCAGCGCAACGAACTGCTGCGTGCGCACCGCGAGCGCGTGGTCAATACGATCGCGCAATGGACGGAGTCGCTGACGCTGCTCGACGCGAAGATCGATTTCTACGATCGCTGGCAGGCCGAAGGCAGACGGCCCGCGGGCGACCCCATGCCGGTTCCATCTGCCAGGAGAAATGCGACATGAGCACCGACCACAAACAGACCCTGCAAGCCGTCTTCGCGGAACTCGCCAATGGCAACGGCCGCCCCTTCGTCGACGCCATGGCTGACGACTTCAGCTGGATCATCCCGGGCCGCTCGACCTGGTCCGGCGCCTGGCGCGGCAAGCAGGCCGTTCGCGAGCAGTTGCTGCGCCCGCTGTTCGCGCGCTTCGCCGACACCTATGTGAACCGCGCCCACCGGTTCATCGCGGAAGGCGATCACGTCGTCGTCGAGTGTCAGGGGAACGTGACGACCCGCAGCGGCAAGCGCTACGACAACACCTATTGCTATGTGTGCCGCTTCGGCGACGACGGCAAGTTGCACGAACTCACCGAGTACATGGACACCGAGCTCGCCGCATCGGCTCTCGGCGCGCCCTGACGCGCGGGCGCCGTGCCGGGCAAAGAAAAAGGCGGCCGAGGCCGCCTTTTTCATCGCCGGATGGCGGGGGCTCATTCGCTCGCCGGAGGCGTCGATTCGTCGCTGCTCTCGAGCTGCGCCATCTGCAGTGCGGCCATTTCCTCGGCTTCCTGCATGGCGATCGCGCGGCGCTCCTGCTCGTCCATCTCTTCCTTGGCCTTGCGGGCCAGATGGAAGGCGAGACCGGTACCGGCCGGGATCAGGCGACCGACGATGACGTTCTCCTTCAGACCGCGCAGCTCGTCGCGCTTGCCCATGATGGCCGCCTCGGTCAGCACGCGGGTGGTCTCCTGGAAAGAGGCCGCCGAGATGAAGCTGTCGGTCGACAGCGACGCCTTCGTGATGCCCAGCAGCACGTCGGCATGCGTGGCCTCGAGCTTGCCCGCCGCACGCATGCGGTCGTTGGTGCCCAGCAGTTCCGAGCGCTCGACCTGCTCGCCGGCGATGTAGTGCGTGTCGCCCGGGTTGGCGATCTGGACGCGACGCAGCATCTGGCGAACGATCACCTCGATGTGCTTGTCGTTGATCTTCACGCCTTGCAAACGGTACACGTCCTGCACTTCGTCGACGATGTAGCGTGCCAGCTCCTCGATGCCCAGCAGACGCAGGATGTCCTGCGGGTCGGCCGGGCCGTCGACGATCAGCTCGCCCTTGTTCACGACCTGGCCCTCGTGCACCAGGATGTTCTTTTCCTTCGGCACGAGTTCTTCCCAGACCTTGCCGTCCGGGTCGGTGATCTGCAGGCGCACCTTGCCCTTGGTCTCCTTGCCGAACGACACCGTGCCGGTGACTTCGGCGAGGATGCCCTTGTCCTTCGGCGAGCGGGCCTCGAAGAGCTCGGCCACACGCGGCAGACCGCCGGTGATGTCACGGGTCTTCTGGCCTTCGACCGGGATACGGGCGAGCACTTCACCGGGGGCGAGGTCCTGGCCGTCGCGGATCTGGATCAGCGAGCCGACCTGGAAGCCGATCGTCACCGAGTGGTCGGTGCCGGGGATCTTCACCTCGTTGCCGGCGGCGTCGAGCAGCTTGACCTGCGGACGCACGACCTTGGCCGCACCGCGACGCTTCGGGTCGATCACCACCAGGGTCGACAGACCGGTCACCTCGTCGACCTGCTTGGCGACGGTGACGCCTTCCTCGACGTTCTCGAACTTCGCACGACCTGCGAATTCCGTGATGATCGGGCGCGTCAGCGGGTCCCAGTTGGCCAGGATGGTGCCGGCCTTGATCTGCTGGTCGGCCTTGACGTTCAGCGTGGCGCCGTACGGCACCTTGTGACGTTCACGCTCGCGCCCGTGCTGGTCGGAGATGATGATCTCGCCGGAACGCGCGATGACCACCAACTCGCCCTTGCCGTTGGTCACGTACCGCATCGTGGCGTTGAAGCCGATGATGCCGTCGGACTTGGCCTCGACGCTCGACGCCACCGCTGCACGCGTGGCGGCGCCACCGATGTGGAAGGTACGCATCGTCAGCTGCGTGCCCGGTTCACCGATCGACTGCGCCGCGATCACGCCCACGGCCTCACCGGTGTTGACCAGCCCGCCGCGGCCCAGATCGCGGCCGTAGCACTTGGCGCACAGGCCGAAGCGCGTGGCGCAGGTCAGCGGCGTGCGGACCTTCACCTCGTCGATGCCGGCCTGCTCGATCTGGTCGAGCGCATCTTCGTCGAGCATGTCGCCCGCGTTGATCACCGCTTCCTGCGTCTCGGGGTGGGTCGCCTCGATGGCGGCCACGCGGCCCAGGATGCGGTCGCGCAGCGACTCGATCACTTCACCGCCCTCGACCAGGGCGCGCATCGCGATGCCATTGCTGGTGCCGCAATCTTCCTCGGTGACCACCAGGTCCTGCGTCACGTCGACCAGGCGACGCGTCAGGTAGCCGGAGTTCGCCGTCTTCAACGCCGTGTCGGCCAGGCCCTTGCGGGCGCCGTGCGTCGAGTTGAAGTACTGCAGCACGTTCAGGCCTTCGCGGAAGTTCGCGGTGATCGGCGTCTCGATGATGGAGCCGTCCGGCTTCGCCATCAGGCCGCGCATGCCTGCCAGCTGACGGATCTGCGCCGCGGAGCCGCGAGCGCCGGAGTCGGCCATCATGTAGATGGAGTTGAACGACTCCTGGTCCACTTGCTTGCCGTGGCGGTCGGTGACCTTTTCCTTCGCGAGCTGGGCCATCATGACCTTGCCCACTTCGTCACCGGTCTTGCCCCAGATGTCGACGACCTTGTTGTAGCGCTCGCCGGCGGTGACCAGACCCGAGACGTACTGCTGCTGGATCTCCTTCACTTCCTGCTCGGCGCGCTCGATCAGGCCGTGCTTTTCCTTCGGCACCAGCATGTCGTCGATGGCGATCGAGATGCCGGCACGCGTGGCCAGACGGAAGCCCGACTGCAGCAGCTTGTCGGCGAACACCACCGTCTCCTTCAGACCGCAGCGGCGGAAGGAAGCGTTGATCAGGCGCGAGATCTCCTTCTTCTTCAGCGCCTTGTTGATGTTCGAGAACGGCAGGCCCTTGGGCAGGATCTCGGACAGCAGCGCGCGGCCGACGGTGGTTTCGACCAGGCGGGTCTCCGGCACGAACTGGCCCGTGACCTTGTCCTTGCTGTACTCGACCAGACGCACGGCGATCTTGGCGGTGATCTCCACCACGCCGTTGTCGAGCGCGCGCAGCACCTCGGCCAGGTCGGAGAACACCATGCCCTCGCCTTTGCCATTGGTGCGCTCGCGGGTGGCGTAGTACAGGCCCAGCACCACGTCCTGCGACGGCACGATGGACGGCTCGCCCGAGGCCGGGAACAGCACGTTGTTGGAGGCCAGCATCAGCGCGCGGGCTTCCATCTGCGCTTCGATCGACAACGGCACGTGAACGGCCATCTGGTCGCCGTCGAAGTCGGCGTTGAACGCCGCGCACACCAGCGGGTGCAGCTGGATGGCCTTGCCTTCGATCAGCACCGGCTCGAACGCCTGGATGCCCAGGCGGTGCAGCGTCGGGGCGCGGTTCAACAGGACGGGGTGCTCCTTGATCACCTCTTCCAGGATGTCCCACACCACCGGGGTGCCGGCTTCGACTTCCTTCTTGGCAGCCTTGATGGTGGTCGCGATGCCCATCGCTTCCAGGCGCGAGAAGATGAACGGCTTGAACAGCTCGAGCGCCATCAGCTTGGGCAGGCCGCACTGGTGCAGCTTGAGCGTCGGGCCCACGGTGATGACCGAACGGCCGGAGTAGTCGACGCGCTTGCCCAGCAGGTTCTGGCGGAAGCGGCCGCTCTTGCCCTTGATCATGTCGGCCAGCGACTTCAGCGCACGCTTGTTGGCGCCGGTCATCGCCTTGCCGCGACGGCCGTTGTCCAGCAGCGAGTCCACCGCCTCCTGCAGCATGCGCTTCTCGTTGCGCACGATGATCTCGGGCGCCTTCAGTTCGAGCAGGCGCGCCAGGCGGTTGTTGCGGTTGATGACACGGCGGTACAGGTCGTTCAGGTCGGAGGTCGCGAAGCGACCGCCGTCCAGCGGAACCAGGGGGCGCAGGTCCGGCGGCAGCACCGGCAGCACTTCCATGATCATCCAGTTCGGCTTGATGCCGGACTTCTTGAACGCCTCCATGACCTTCAGGCGCTTCGAGTTCTTCTTGATCTTGAGCTCGGAGCCGGTCATGTCGTTGCGGAGCTTGTCGATCTCCACATCGAGGTCCATCTCGGCGAGCAGCTTCTGGATGCCTTCGGCACCCATCAGCGCGACGAACTCGTCACCGAACTCCTGGCGCTTCGCGTCGTAGTCGTCCTCGCTCATGATCGAGAACTTCTTCAGCGGCGTCATGCCGGGGTCGACCACGACATACGCTTCGAAGTACAGCACGCGCTCGATGTCGCGCAGCGTCATGTCGAGCACCAGGCCCAGACGCGACGGCAGCGACTTCAGGAACCAGATGTGCGCGCAGGGCGCCGCCAGGTCGATGTGACCCATGCGCTCGCGGCGCACCTTGGTCTGCGTGACCTCGACGCCGCACTTCTCGCAGATCACGCCGCGGTGCTTCAGGCGCTTGTACTTGCCGCACAGGCATTCGTAGTCCTTGATCGGACCGAAGATCTTGGCGCAGAAGAGACCGTCACGCTCCGGCTTGAAGGTGCGGTAGTTGATGGTCTCGGGCTTCTTCACCTCGCCGAACGACCACGAGCGGATCTTCTCGGGCGACGCGAGCCCGATCTTGATCGCATCGAAGTGTTCATCCGGCGTGAACTGCTTGAAAAGGTCCAGCAAGCCTTTCATGCATCTGCTCCTTAGTTGCGCTCGAGCTCGATATCGATACCGAGAGAGCGAATTTCCTTGACCAGCACGTTGAACGATTCCGGCATGCCGGCGTCGATCGCGTGTTCACCCTTGACGATGTTCTCGTACACCTTGGTACGGCCGTTCACGTCGTCGGATTTCACGGTCAGCATTTCCTGCAGCACGTAGGAAGCGCCGTACGCTTCCAGCGCCCACACTTCCATCTCGCCGAAGCGTTGGCCACCGAATTGCGCCTTGCCCCCCAGCGGCTGCTGAGTGACGAGCGAGTACGGGCCGGTCGAGCGGGCGTGCATCTTGTCGTCCACCAGGTGGTGCAGCTTCAGCACGTGCATGTAGCCGACGGTGACCGGGCGCTCGAACGCATCGCCGGTTCGGCCGTCGTGCAACGTCGCCTGCGTACGGGTCGCGGTCAGGCCCTTGGCCTTCGCGATCTCGTCCGGGTAGGCGAGCTTCAGCATGCCGCGGATCTCTTCCTCAGCCGCTCCGTCGAACACCGGCGTCGCGAACGGCACACCCTTGGCGAGGTTCTCGGCCATCTCGACGATCTCGTCGTCGCTCAGGTCGTCGAGCTTTTCGGTGGTCCCGCCGGACTTGTTGTACAGCTCGTCGAAGAACTTGCGCAGTTCCTGCACACGGGTGTGCTGCTGCAGCATGTCGCCGATGCGCTGGCCGATGCCCTTCGCCGCCCAGCCGAGGTGAACTTCCAGCACCTGACCGACGTTCATCCGCGAGGGCACGCCCAGCGGGTTGAGCACGATGTCGGCAGGCGTGCCGTCGGCCATGTAGGGCATGTCTTCGACCGGAACGATCTTCGACACCACACCCTTGTTGCCGTGGCGGCCGGCCATCTTGTCGCCAGGCTGCAGGCGGCGCTTGACGGCCAGGTACACCTTGACCATCTTCAGCACGCCGGCGGGCAACTCGTCGCCCTGCGTCAGCTTCTTGCGCTTCTCTTCGAAGGCGAGGTCGAAGCTGTGGCGCGTCTGCTCGAGCGAGTTCTTGATCGACTCGAGCTGATTGGCTAGGTCTTCGTCGGCCGGGCGGATGTCGAACCAGTGGTACTTCTCGACGTCGGCCAGGTAGGCCTTGTCGATCGTCGCACCCTTGGCCAGCTTCTTGGGGCCGCCGTTGGCGATCTTGCCGGTCAGCAGCTTCTCGATACGGTCGAACGCATCGCTTTCGACGATACGAAGCTGGTCGTTCAGGTCGAGGCGGAAGCGCTTGAGCTCGTCGTCGATGATCTGCTGGGCACGCTTGTCGCGCTGGATGCCTTCGCGCGTGAAGACCTGCACGTCGATCACGGTGCCGTTGGTGCCCTGGTCCACCCGCAGCGACGTGTCCTTCACGTCGGAAGCCTTCTCGCCGAAGATCGCGCGCAAGAGCTTCTCTTCCGGCGTCAACGTGGTCTCGCCCTTGGGCGTGACCTTGCCGACCAGCACGTCGCCGGCCTGTACTTCGGCACCGATGTAGACGATACCGGACTCGTCCAGGCGAGACAGCTGATGCTCGGACAGGTTGGGGATGTCGCGCGTGATTTCCTCAGGGCCCAGCTTGGTGTCGCGGGCCATCACCACCAGTTCCTCGATGTGGATCGAGGTGTAGCGGTCGTCGGCGACGACGCGCTCGCTGATGAGGATGGAGTCCTCGAAGTTGTAGCCGTTCCAGGGCATGAACGCGACCAGCATGTTCTGGCCGAGCGCGAGCTCGCCCAGGTCGGTCGACGCGCCGTCGGCGA
Source organism: Caldimonas mangrovi (assembly GCF_023721835.1). Classification (GTDB taxonomy): domain Bacteria; phylum Pseudomonadota; class Gammaproteobacteria; order Burkholderiales; family Burkholderiaceae_C; genus Caldimonas; species Caldimonas mangrovi. The sequence goes on from NZ_JAMKFE010000016.1 coordinate 124,640, forward strand.
TCACGTCACCCGAAGCCACCGTGTCGCCACGGCGGACGATCGGACGCTGGTGGATGTTCGTGTTCTGGTTCGAACGCTGGTACTTGATCAGGTTGTAGATGTCGACGCCGACTTCACCGGCCACCGTTTCGTCATCGTTCACACGGATCACGATACGGTTGGTGTCGACGTAATCGACCACGCCGCCGCGCTTGGCAGCCACCACCGTGCCCGAGTCGACCGCTGCGACGCGCTCGACACCGGTGCCGACGAAGGCTTTCTCGGGACGCAGCGTCGGCACGGCCTGGCGCTGCATGTTGGCGCCCATCAGTGCGCGGTTCGCGTCGTCGTGCTCCAGAAAAGGCACCAGCGAAGCGGCCACCGAGACGATCTGCGTCGGTGCCACGTCCATGTACTGGATGGTGTCCGGAGACGTCAGCACCGACTCGCCCTTTTCACGGGCAGACACCAGTTCGTCGGTCAGGCGGCCTTCCTCGTCGAGCGTGGCGTTGGCCTGCGCGATGACGTACTTGCCTTCCTCGATCGCCGACAGGTAGTCGATCTGGTTCGTCACCTTGCCGTCGGCGACCCGGCGGTACGGTGTCTCGAGGAAACCGTACTCGTTGAGCTGCGCGTACAGGGCCAGCGAGTTGATCAGGCCGATGTTCGGGCCTTCCGGCGTCTCGATCGGGCAGACGCGACCGTAGTGGGTCGGGTGCACGTCGCGCACCTCGAAGCCGGCGCGTTCGCGGGTCAGACCGCCCGGGCCGAGGGCCGAGACGCGACGCTTGTGCGTGATCTCGGACAGCGGATTGGTCTGGTCCATGAACTGCGACAGCTGCGACGCACCGAAGAACTCCTTGAGCGCCGCTGAAATGGGCTTGGAGTTGATCAGGTCGTGCGGCATCAGCGCTTCGGTCTCGGCCTGGCCGAGGCGTTCCTTGACCGCCTTCTCGATACGGGCCAGGCCCGAACGGTACTGGTTCTCGGCCAGTTCGCCGACACAGCGCACACGGCGGTTGCCGAGGTGGTCGATGTCGTCGACTTCGCCACGGCCATTGCGCAGGTCGACCAGGATCTTGACGACGTCGAGGATGTCCTCGTTCGACAGCGTCATCGGGCCTTCCGAGACGTCGCGGCCGACACGCGCGTTGAACTTCATGCGGCCGACGCGCGACAGGTCGTACGTGTCGGCACTGTAGAACAGGCGGTTGAACAGCGCTTCGACGGCGTCTTCCGTCGGCGGCTCGCCGGGGCGCATCATGCGGTAGATCGCTACCCGCGCGGCCAGCTGGTCAGCGGTTTCGTCGCTGGCCAACGTCTGCGAGATGTACGCGCCCTGATCCAGTTCGTTGGTGTACAGGCACTGGATGTCCTTGATGCCGGCAGCGCGCAGCTTCTTCAGCAGCGAGTCGGTCAGCTCGTCGTTGGCCTTCGCGATGATCTCGCCGGTGTCCGGGTCGACCATGTTCTTGGCCAGCACACGGCCGACGAGAAAGTCTTCGGGCACCGAGATGAACTGCGTGCCCGACTGCTCCAGCGTGCGCGTGTGGCGCGCGGTGATGCGCTTGTCCTTCTCGATGACGACATTGCCCGACTTGTCGGTGATGTCGAAGCGAGCCACTTCACCGCGCAGGCGGTCGGCGACGAACTCCATCTGCGCGCCCGAGTCCATCAGGCGGAAGTTGTCGAACACGAAGAAGTGCGCCAGGATCGATTCCGGGTTCAGGCCGATGGCCTTCAGCAGGATCGTGACCGGCATCTTGCGGCGACGGTCGACGCGGAAGAACAGCACGTCCTTCGGGTCGAATTCGAAGTCCAGCCAGGAGCCGCGGTAGGGGATGATGCGGGCGCTGAACAGCAACTTGCCCGAGCTGTGCGTCTTGCCCTTGTCGTGCTCGAAGAACACGCCGGGCGAGCGGTGCAGCTGAGACACGATCACGCGCTCGGTGCCGTTGACGATGAACGAGCCGTAGTCGGTCATCAGGGGCACCTCGCCCATGTAGACCTCCTGCTCCTTGATCTCCTTGACCGTCTTGGCCTGCGGGCTCTCACGGTCGTAGATGATCATCTGCAGCTTTGCACGCACGGCTGCCGCGTAGGTCAACCCACGCTGCTGGCATTCGCGCGTGTCGAACGGAGGCCTGGCGATGTTGAATTCGATGAACTTCATCTCCACGAACCCGTTGTGCGACACGATCGGGAACGCGGAAAGGAAGGCTGCTTGCAAACCCTCGGGCTTGCGCTTTTGCGGGGGGACGTCCTTCTGAAGGAAGGCGACGTAGGATTCCCGCTGCATCGTCAGCAGGTAGGGGACGTTGAGGACGCTCTTGCGCTTGCCGAAGCTCTTGCGAATGCGCTTGCGCTCGGTGTAGGTATACGCCATAAACACTCCGTACGTTGAAGCCGCCTGCTTGGCCGCAGCAGGGGCTCAATCGGGCGACTGGCGATCAGATCTAGAGGACGCCCCGGGGCGACCGGGACGGATCTGAAGCTTGGTGGCTGGCCACTACCAGCCGCTGGCGGACGACCTCGGCGTTGCACCGCGGTCCGACCAAACCGGTTCTCTGCAGTCGGATCAGAGAACACTCGGAAAGGGTCTCAAAGCTTGCCTTGAAATGCCTTTTCGGGTGCGCTCTGGAAGCAATTCCATGAAGCGCAAAAGGCTGGAGGCCCTTTTAAAGCCCCCAGCCCCATGCGGGAAACTCGCTTACTTGAGTTCCACCTTGGCGCCAGCGTCTTCCAGCTTCTTCTTGGCAGCTTCGGCGTCGGCCTTGGCAATGCCTTCCTTGACGGGCTTCGGAGCGCCGTCGACCAGGTCCTTGGCTTCCTTGAGGCCCAGGCCGGTGATTTCGCGCACGGCCTTGATGACACCGACCTTGTTCGCGCCGGCTTCCAGCAGCACGACGTTGAACTCGGTCTTCTCTTCGGCGGCCGGGGCGGCAGCGCCACCGCCAGCACCGGCGGGAGCGGCCATTGCGGCGGCGGACACGCCGAACTTCTCTTCAATGGCCTTGACCAGGTCATTGAGTTCCATCACGGACATGCTGTCCAGCGCGGTCAGGAATGCGTCTTTATCGAATGCCATTTTTGGTTTCCTAAACTTCGAAATATCGGTTGAAAGGTTCAAGCAGCGGCAGCTTCGGCAGCGGGGGCGCCTTCACCACGCTTTTCGGCCAGGGCGGCCAGCACGCGAGCCATGCGAGACACGGGCGACTGCATCAGACCCAGCAACTGGGACAGCAGCACTTCCTTGCTCGGGATCGCGGCCAGGGCCTTCACGCCATTGGCGTCCAGGGCCTTGCCGTCGAAGGCGCCGGCCTTGATGACCAGCTTGTCGTTGCCTTTGGCGAAGTCGGCGAGGACTTTCGCGGCAGCAACGGCGTCTTCCGAAAAGCCGTAGATCAGCGGGCCGGCCATGGTCTCGGCCGCGCACTCGAACGGGGTGCCAGCGACGGCGCGGCGAGCGAGCGTGTTCTTCAGGACGTGCAGATACACGCCTTTCTCACGCGCCTGCCGGCGCAGTTGGTCCAGTTGAGCGACGGTGAGGCCACGGTACTCCGCCAACGCGAGCGTCTGCGAGCGGGCCGCCTGGGCCGCCACTTCCGTCACGACAGCTTGTTTCTCGTTGCGATTCAGACTCAAGGTCTACTCCTCACATTCACACCGGGGTCGCCCCCGGCGCACCAGTTACAGCGACCTCTGTTCAGGAAACCGGGCTCGTCTTGCGACTCGCCCCACATCCATTCCAGCGGGTGCGCCATCTGCGTTGGCTTCAGGCTCGGCCCGATGAGGCCTTGCCGTCGATTAAGCGACCCGCGAGGGTCACGCCAACGGTCTTTGATAGCCCGGGGCGACATGGCGTCACCCCGGCCCACCAATTCATGGCGCCGCAAAATGCTGCGGCGCCTCCATACATCAGGCAGCCGGTGCAGCGTTGATCGTCGCTGCATCGACGCGCACGCCAACGCCCATCGTCGAAGACACCGCGACCTTGCGCAGGTACACACCCTTGCTCGTCGCCGGCTTGGCCTTGTTCAACGCGTCCAGCAGTGCCGCCAGGTTGCCCCGCAGCTTGTCGGCTTCGAAAGAGCGACGGCCGATGGTGGCGTGGATGATGCCGGCCTTGTCGACACGGAACTGCACCTGACCGGCCTTGGCGTTCTTCACCGCCGTCGCCACGTCGGGCGTCACGGTGCCAACCTTCGGGTTCGGCATCAGGCCGCGCGGGCCGAGGATCTGGCCCAACGTACCGACCACACGCATGGTGTCCGGCGAGGCGATCACGACGTCGAAGTTGAGGTTGCCGGCCTTCACTTGCTCGGCCAGGTCTTCCATGCCGACGATGTCGGCACCGGCGGCCTTGGCCTCCTCGGCCTTGGCACCCTGGGCGAACACGGCCACGCGCTTGGTCTTGCCGGTGCCGTTGGGCATCACGACGGCGCCACGCACGACCTGGTCGGACTTCTTCGCATCGATGCCCAGTTGCACCGCCACGTCGATCGACTCATCGAACTTCGCGGTCGCGCATTCCTTGACAAGATTCAGCGCCTCTTCGATCGCATACAGCTTGGTGCTGTCGACCTTGCCGGCGACGGCTTTCTGGCGTTTGGTCAGCTTGGCCATGATCAGACACCCTCCACGATCACGCCCATCGAACGGGCAGAACCGGCAATCGTCTTGACGGCAGCGTCCAGGTCGGCAGCCGTCAAGTCCTTCATTTTGGTCTTGGCGATCTCTTCGAGCTGGGCGCGCGTGATCTTGCCGACCTTGTCGAGGTGAGCACGGCTGGAACCCTTCTCCAGCTTGATCGCCTTCTTGATCAGGACGGTCGCGGGCGGCGTCTTGATGACGAAGGTGAACGATTTGTCCGCAAACGCGGTGATCACCACCGGCAGCATCAGACCGGGCTCGACGCCCTGGGTCTGGGCGTTGAACGCCTTGCAGAATTCCATGATGTTCAGGCCGCGCTGACCCAGCGCAGGACCCACCGGGGGCGAAGGATTGGCCTTGCCTGCCGGAATTTGCAGCTTGATGAAGCCGACTATCTTCTTGGCCATGATTTCTCCTGAAACAAGCCTCGCGGCCACGCGAGACCTGTTGAGTACAAACGCCAGGGACTGGCTACCCTGGCTCCTCGTGCCGGTGTCTCGTCACCGGCTGAGCAACGGGCTGGTTCGCAGTGCTCGCGCATCGCAGGCCCCAGCCAGGGCCCCAAATCCAGAGCGTCAGATCTTCTCGACTTGGTGGAAGTCCAACTCGACCGGCGTCGCACGACCGAAGATCGTGACCGACACACGCAGCTTGGACTTGTCGTAGTTGACCTCTTCGATCGCACCGTTGAAGTCGGTGAAGGGGCCTTCCTTGACGCGCACCACTTCGCCCACTTCCCACTCGACCTTGGGCCGCGGCTTCTCGATGCCCTCTTGCATCTGGTTGACGATCTTCATGACCTCGTCTTCCGAGATGGGCACCGGACGGTTCTTCGCACCGCCGACGAAGCCCGTCACCTTCGAGGTGTGCTTCACCAGGTGCCAGGAGTCGTCGTCCATCACCATTTCCACCAGCACATAGCCGGGGAAGAAACGACGCTCGGTGACGGCCTTCTTGCCGTTCTTGACCTCGACCACCTCTTCGGTGGGTACGAGGATGCGGCCGAACTTGTGCTGCATGCCGGCGCGGTCGATGCGCTCACGCAGGTTGCGCTCGACGGCCTTTTCCATGCCCGAATAGGCATGGACGACGTACCAGCGCTTGGCGGGGCCGGCAGCGGCTTGGTTTTCGGTTTCGCTCATCGTTCGTCCTCGTTCAGCGCCAGCCCAGGATCAGGTCGTACAGCACCCACTCCAGCGTCTTGTCGGTCAGCCACAGGAACAACGCCATCACGACGACGAAGGCGAACACGTAGCCCGTCATCTGCATGGCTTCCTTGCGGGTCGGCCAGACGACCTTCTTCACTTCGCGAGCGGACTCGCGCGAGAAGCCGATCAGCTGCTTGCCGGGCTCCGAGGTGAAGAAGATCGCGACTGCCGCGATCAGCGCCACAGCCAGCGCCGCCACGCGAACCCACAAATCCTGCTGGTTCAGCAGGTAGAAGGCCGCCACGGCACCGATCACCAGAGCGCCAGCCAGCGCCAGCTTGGCTTTGTCAGCGCCGGTGGAGACGGTTTCGACTTGAGGTTGGGTCATTTGCATCACTTCGAACGTGGTGGCCCGAGGCCACCACTATCAGCAGCAAAGCCCGCCGGGCTTGTCAGGCCCTTTCGGACCCCGCCTGCGGGCTGCTGGACTGGCCAATCCAGGTTCAGAGAGCTGCGCGGATCGCCTTGCAGCTCACCTGGATCTGGCAGGGGCAGAGGGAATCGAACCCCCAACCTTCGGTTTTGGAGACCGACGCTCTGCCAATTGAGCTATACCCCTATCGACCTTCCAATTACTCGATGACCTTGGCGACGACGCCTGCGCCGACGGTGCGGCCGCCTTCACGGATGGCGAAGCGCAGGCCTTCTTCCATGGCGATCGGTGCGATCAGCTTGACGGTGATCGACACGTTGTCGCCCGGCATCACCATTTCCTTGTCCTTCGGCAGCTCCACCGCGCCGGTCACGTCCGTCGTACGGAAGTAGAACTGCGGGCGGTAGTTGTTGAAGAACGGCGTATGACGGCCGCCCTCTTCCTTGCTCAGCACGTACACCTCGGCCGTGAAGTGCGTGTGCGGCTTGATCGAGCCCGGCTTGCACAGCACCTGGCCGCGCTCCACGTCTTCGCGCTTGGTGCCGCGCAGCAAAATACCGACGTTGTCGCCCGCCTGGCCCTGGTCCAGCAGCTTGCGGAACATCTCCACGCCCGTGCAGGTCGTCTTCTGCGTGGCCTTGATGCCCACGATCTCGATTTCGTCACCCACCTTGACGATGCCGCGCTCGATACGGCCCGTCACCACCGTGCCCCGACCGGAGATCGAGAACACGTCTTCGACCGGCATCAGGAACGTGCCGTCCACCGCACGCTCGGGCGTCGGGATGTACGTGTCCAGCGCTTCGGCCAGCTTCATGATCGCCTGCTCGCCCAGCTCGCCCTTGTCGCCTTCCAGCGCCAGCTTGGCCGAACCCTTGATGATCGGGGTGTCGTCGCCGGGGAACTCGTACTTGCTCAGCAGCTCGCGCACTTCCATCTCGACCAGCTCGAGCAGCTCGGCGTCGTCCACCATGTCGCACTTGTTCAGGAACACGATGATGTACGGCACACCCACCTGACGCGCCAGCAGAATGTGCTCGCGCGTCTGCGGCATCGGGCCATCCGCGGCCGAGCACACCAGAATGGCACCGTCCATCTGCGCCGCACCGGTGATCATGTTCTTCACATAGTCCGCGTGCCCCGGGCAGTCCACGTGCGCGTAGTGACGGTTCGTCGTCTCGTACTCCACGTGCGCCGTGTTGATCGTGATGCCCCGCGCCTTCTCTTCCGGCGCCGCGTCGATCTGGTCGTACGCCTTCGCCTCGCCGCCGAACTTGCTCGACAGCACCGTCGTGATCGCCGCCGTCAGCGTCGTCTTGCCATGGTCCACGTGACCAATCGTCCCCACGTTCACGTGCGGCTTGGTACGCTCAAACTTGCCTTTTGCCATTT
>NZ_JAMKFE010000017.1 GCF_023721835.1 Caldimonas mangrovi
TCGCCTCGGTGCTCCTGCACCATACGCACCGCGCGCTCGCGCACCTCGGGTGAGAACTTGTTCGACTTCTTGTTCATGGCTCCATCCTCTCAGAGAAAAGAGCCTCCTCAAATCCCGGGGCGATTCAAGGGAGCAGCAGTTGCCGCTGCCGTTCTGAGAGGGTCGTTCTATTGCCAGTTCTTGCGAGCGACGCGGCCGAGCACGACGATCAGAATGAGCGCCACCACATTCAGGCCCACAAGAAAGCCCACCGGGCGCTCCCACTTGTCCATGTTGGTCGTCATGCCGTAGTACGGCGGGCCGCTGCCATAGGCCTCGATCAGGTTAATCGTGGTGACATAAGCCGCGAGTGCAAAGACGATCACGGCTGCCATTCCGCAAACACCATTCACCACGCGCTTGCTCATTGCAGCAGCTCCCGGGTTCTGTACGTGACGGTCAGCAGGACATGGCAAGGCGCTCTTCATTCAGTTCCTCACGCAGCGCCTCCACGAGCGCGTCCATCTGCAGTGATGGCTCGATGCACACCGCGCTGCCCACGTGCGAGCCGCTGAAGCGCAGCGACAACTGTGCTTTGCCGCAATGCGGCAGTTCCGGCTTGGCCGTTTCGTGGACGTACTGACTCATGGAACTCTCCCTCTGATGAAGCCCATTGCGCTACTTCTTGGCCGAGTACGTCTGGGTCGAATGGGCGAAACCGGATCGTAATGGTGACTCGGCGCCACACCAAGTCCTGCTGGCGCCGCGATTTGGTTCGATGTGTATCTGCCCCGGGTGCTCCTCCGCCTGCCGCAGCCGCCCCTCCCCGAAATGCGGGGTTCCATGATCTGCCTGCTGTGCAAGACTGCGCCACTTCTCACCGGGAGAGCTGCTCTAGCAGTTGGTAGTCGTGCTGCTCCTCCAACCGTGCATGTCAACACGGTGCGCACGAAATGAACGACACCAAGCCGCGCAAGCGCCTGCGAGGCGCCCACCCTCGGGCGAAGTTCGGCCCCAACGCCATGCTGCCCACGCGCGCTGCTCGCGTGGGCATGGCCGTTCCGTGCGCGCGCCGTGAGCCGCTGCCCCACATCCTTCGCCATCCTGGCCCCCCACCCTGCCGCAGTTCCGTGGCTCACCTTGCTGTAGCGGCTGGCGCACGTGCCGGTGGCCCAGCCTCCGCACATCGCGCCCCATGAACCTCACAGACTTCCGCCGCCAGGTGCTCGACACCCTGCAATCGGCACAGGCCCGCTGGGCTGAGTCGAAGATCTTTCTGTTCTACGCCCCCGGCTACGACGACCCGCTCGGCCTGGCGCAGCCGGGTACACCGCCGCGCCGCGGAACAGCGCTGGTGCGCTGGGCTGCCGGCGCGGGGTACGGAGAGGCGCACTACCCGCGTGTCTTCGAGCTCGACTGCCGGCGGGTGGCCGCCTACCTGCTGGAAACCGACCCCGCACTCGACGACCCGCTGCTGGAAGACACCATCACCCGCTCGCACGCAGACCTGCATGCGCCGGCACCCGAACCCGACCTCAACGAAGGCACCGGCCGCGCCATTTGCGGCTGGCTGGTCAGCCCGGACGACGCGGCAACCATCGCTCGGCGCTTCACAACCTGCAGCCAGCGCACGGACCCGTCTGACAGGCAACGCCGCTGGCTGCGCTGGCATGACCCGCGAACGATGACCGTGCTGTGGGCCAGCATGGGCCACGACCAGAAAACTGCATTGCTGGGCAACCAGCTCTTGTGGCTGGCGGTCGATGCCGCGGGCCACCTGGTGCAGTTCGAAGCCCCGGCACCCGACGCCGCCGCGCCCCAACCTGCCGACCCGGTAGAGCGCCTGCTGGCCCAGCCGGCCTTGCACGTCACGCCACCGCAGTGGGCCTCCATGCACCACGTCGGCCTGGTGAACCACCTGGTCGAAGCCTGGCGTGAACGCGAAGCCGAACCGCTGCCGCGCAACGCCACCGAGAAGGTGCACCACCTGGTGGTGCAGGCCGACGCCTGGGGCCTGGACGGCCGAGACCTGCAGACCTTTGTGCTGATCGCGTTGGGCTTGCACGGCATCTTCCAGCAAGACCCGGCGCTGGTCACCGCCGTGCGCCACGCCGGGTTGAACCCGGGGACGCTGTCCGACCACATTGCCGAGCTGCCCGAGGAGTTCTGGGAGCGATACCGCCAACCAAGGTAGCTGACCCGGCCACCACCAACAACATGAGGGAGGAACACCATGAGCACACCCACCACCGCCCGGCCTGCAGTGCCGGGCGGCAGGCCCGCCTATGTCATGAAAGCCGACTGCCAGCGCTGCGAACGGTTCGACTTTCCTGCCATGCTGGTCACCGCCAGCGTGGTCGACAAGCAGCACGCCAAGGCGCTGAAAGAAGCGGGCTACGTCTTTCAGCCCGGTCTGGACCCGATTCTGGCGAGCATGGAGTGGCGCGCCGCGGCGCCCGTGATCCGCCTGCTGCCCAGGGGCTTCGTGTTCGTCTTCTACGACAAGCGTGGCGTGTGGGACGTGTGGCAATGCTTCAGCGACGGCACCTACAAGAAGCTGCTGGAACACGTGACCCCTGCCGAATACGCAGGCAAGCGCGCAGCGGTGCAGCCGGAAACTGCCGAGTCAGTGTGCCAGCGCGGGGCTTCCAACCTGCCGGCGGGGCTGATCACCCTGATCGGCGCGGGCAACCAGCCGGCCATCTGGGTGGGCTATTCGCCGCACCTGTGGACGCCGCAGGTGCTGGCGGGTTTTCACAACGACGCGAACAAGCGCCTGGAGTCGATGACGTTGATCTGGGCGCAGACCTGGATGGACGGCGGCAGCATGCCGGGCAAGGGCTGTGTGCCCCTCAACGAGGAAGCGCTGAAACACAACGTCGTCGACTTCAATGACGAGGTGCCGCCGGGCGGCGCCAAGTTCAACCCGATGGTGCCGGTGTTCCAGAACGCGGTGGTTCCGTTGCCGCAGGCGCGCTTCGGGCAGGCCCGGGCCTTGGTCGATCGCGTGCGCCTGATCGAAAAGACCGCCGGCCCGAAGGCCGAGAACAAGGCCATCATTGCCTACGTGCGCGACCCCATCGGCCTGGCCGAAGAGTTTGCGGCACTGGTGGGGCAGGTGCAGTCCGAATACACCGAGTTCACCGCGCTGGGGCCCAAGCGGTTCGGCAAGCGCGACCCCGACTGGGCCTGGAAGCACCAGTCGACCGTGAACGTCCGGTATGTGCAGGCGTGGGCGGTCGAGGTGGCGCGCAGGCAGGTCGAAGCCAAGGCTCAGCAGTGGCTCAACGGCCCGCAGAACGCGCCGATGACGCGCGAAGCGTTCGAAGCCAACAAGCGCAACGGCCTGTACCCGCCGGGCACCGTGTGGAAGCCGCTGACCCGCACCGTCGACGGCCAGCCGCAGCCGCACCCGGAAGGGCTGGGCCGCGTGGTCTATTCACAGGCGCATGTGGAAAGGGCCGCCCAGGCCATGGGCCAGGAAGAGGCGAAGGGCCGCTCCGAACGCTACCTGGGCAAGGTCGACATGGCGGCGGTCGAAGATTTCGAGAAGCTGCACAAGGGCTGGAACGACCACTGGGAAGACCGGTTCGTCAGCACCGAGACAGACCGCGTGGCGTGGCTGGAAAGCCAACCCATCATGACCTGCATGACACACCAGTTCGACGCCGCCCCAGCCCTCTGCGGAAAACAGCGGCCGAACATGGAGGTGCGGATCCAGGTGCAGGAAGCGTTTGATCGGTTGGCGGCCACCGAGCGGGCTTACGGCATGGCTGCGATGACGCCGGTGATGCTGACCCACATGGTGAAGATGTTCGGAAAGGACGAATCGGACAAAACCCACTGGATTGCGCAGGCGCTGCTGACGGAGTTTGACTTAGCGGAAGGGCTCCTTGGAGAGCCGCCCGACCACGGAATGAGAGCGGACCTTTACGATGTGTTGATGGCCAAACGTGAAGACTGGGGCGAGTTCTACCAGGCATGGCAAAGACTGCGCGAGCCGGCAACTCTTTTTGCCGAGCAGCTCGCCCGCGCGGCGGTTCAAGCTACCGCAGTGATGACGGCCGCGGCCCTCGACGCCGAGAAGGCGAAGAGATACGGACTTGCTTTGACTGCGGAGGACGCATCAAAGAAGCGCGTGCTTTGGGTGCGGGCGTCTGCGTTGCTGCACTTTCTCGGCACCTCAGAGCGCCAGTATTTCGTCTTCGTCAAATGGAAAGCCGGGCGATGGTTGGACGCGGCAATTGATGCGCTGAAAGCGCCGATGTTTGAGCTGAAGTTCAACACCAAAGGCGCCCGCCAGCAGCAAACAAGAGCGAAAGCAGCTTCGAGTTCAGCGGCCCAACTGCGAAGGCTTCAAGGTTTGGCGGGAATGCACGACGACATGCTGGTTCCGCTGCTGCTAGACCAGGAGGCCATCAAGAATGCAGCACAGCGTAGGAATGCAAAGATGCTTCAGGTGGTGGGGCCGAACTTGCTGGGTATGCCGCAAGCGGTTACGGAGCTCCCTGAAGAATTTGCGCGCGAAGTCTTGCGTGAGCAGGCGCTTTTCAGACAGGGGTGGTTGAAGCGGCTCGTTGACGGCGCGAGCAAGAACAAGCTTCCCATGCTCACGGGCGGTGGAGTTATGTTCTTGCAGGCTTATGCCCTCAGCGAAGCGATCGATGATTTCAGCAAGAAGGGAGGTGTAGAGCAGGTCGACGCAGCAGCAGCCGTGCTTTCCTCAGCGCTGGGCGTCATGGGCGCGGCGTTCGAAGTGGGTTATGTACTCGCGTTGCCAAAGGTAGCCGAAGGAGTTGCTGCGCCGCGGGCGGCGGAAGTCGCCTCACGGGTGCCTCGCCACATCGTTCTGCGGTACGGGGCGGGCCTGCTTGGTGCAGGCGGCGCTTTCCTTGACATGGTGTCCGCGTTCGCCAAGGCTCGATCCAGATTTGACCGAGGCGACATGGATGCGACGGCGGTTCACGCGCTGAGCGGAGCCTTCCACGCATCCGGCGGCGTCGGAATGTCACTTGGCTCATACATGACCTGGCGTTCGGCTCTGCTGTCTCGCGTTGCCTTTCAAGGCGCCGTGCGTGTTGCGCTGCTGCCGGCAACGGGCGTCTCGGCGCTCGCCGGCCTGGGCCTCACTGTGTCAGGAATCGGGCTGATGCTTTGGATTGGTGGCGTCGCCATCGGCATCATCGCGACCATTCTGGAAGACGACGAGTGCGAGTCATTTCTGCGCCGAACCTACTTCGGCATCGGTGGGGATTCGTTGATGAAGAAGTTCTCGTCGGTAGACGAGGAAACGCATGAACTCGGTGCACTCGCCAGAGGTATGAAGATCGAGCTGGAATGGAACGATGAGCTGGTGGGCCCGGACGAAATTACGGCCCGCATCACCAGCATGGACTGGATCCCAGACAGCCGCGGCCTCGCGTTGAAAATGGAAGGCTATCGCAGCCCAGACGACGCTGTACCCGTTGCAGTGATTGCTGACGGCGATATTCAGATGCCCGAAAGCCCCGACCGTCAAGGCATGCATGTGGTCACCGTGAGGTACGCAGTACCAGAGAAAGGTGTGAATGCAGTCCGATGTTCGTTCGTGCTCTACGATACGACGCATGCGGCAAAGACCACCCCTGCGCAGCGATGGGATCGAACGGCAGGTGCGACAAAGCTGGCTCGCGGGTATGCATGGATAAAGGACTTCCTTTGAACGATAAGGCACCGCCGGGTGAGCAGCTGGAGCCGGCCAACCCCTGGCCGCACGTGTTGCTGCCTCCCTTGCATGAGCGAGTCGACTCCTCGGCGACCGGCGGTGGCTCGATCCGAGCTGTCTACGAGCACGGAATCGAATTCATCGACCAGATGGGATCTATCGACGGCTACATGGCTGCATGGATGGGAACTGCGGCGCTGATCTGCCTCGCGCTGGGCATCTGGACCCTGCTCGACGCTCCGACGGCGTACCCGCTCCACGCGCTATGGGTATTCGGCCTGGTACTTACTCTTGCGGTTGGCCGCATAGATTCTGTTGGTTATCGGTACCAGCCTGTGCTTTTCGACAAGCAAGCTCAAAAAGTGCACCTTTTCTCAGACCTCGGCACCCCCTGGTGGGAGGTCTGGAAGTTGTTCGGCCGCACCTCTTTCCGGGTTGACTCGTTCGATTGGGAATCCGTGCGCGGCGAAGTGGCCGAGTTGCAGGTCCTTGGCGGAACGAACCTGCCCCGGAAGGAATATGCCTTGATGCTGGCCGTGACGGATCGGCCCGGCGGCACCAACGTCATCGCGAGGTTCGGCGTTGGCTTCACCATGGGCTATGACGGGGGGGCAACCCAAATGGGGCGATGGGAACACATTCGCCGCTACATGCGTGGGGAGGGACCTGCGCTCGCGTACGGGGACGCGCTCTACGTCGACGAGTCCATGGGCAACTGGTGGGGCGCGCTGACGTTCGCACAGCCACTCCTCGGTCCCGGCAGCAAGGCCTACTGGACGGGTGAAGCGCTCAGAGGAGCATGGTTCCTGACCATTCCTGTGGGCCTGTTCATGCTCGTGTTTCTCCTGCCCCTGACCGTACCCGCAAGCCTCATCAGGTGGTTGGCTCACAAGGGCAAAGGCGTGCCACGGTGGCCCGATGAAATCCAGGCCAGCGTAGGCAGCTCGGTTGACCCACCCATGGGAGGGCCCCGGGCGTCTCATGCGGCCATCGACTATGGCAAACCAATCCCCCAGTTCACGCTCAAGGAGAAGCGGGCACGCGACAAGCGTCGCAAGCAAGGGCTGGCCTGAAAAACCGTGCAGCGGAGTGCTCGACCGTTGAATCTGCGCCTGGGGAAGCAGGAGACACTGGCCACGCTCTGCCGCGAAAACCACGTGCTCCGTTTGGATGTGCCGGAGTCGGACCCGAAGGGTGCAGCTGAGCAATGGGTCTTTGTCGTGGAGTTCGAAGACCTCGTGCCGCCAGCATTTGCCCGGGCCTACTTCGCCCTGAGCCACGCGCTCGAAGCGCTGCTGGATCGACCCGTGTACTTGCTCACCGAGGCAGCAGTGCGGAACCCATACCTGCGGGCACAGGTCGAGAAACAACGGCGTCGATTGTCTTGATTGCCTCGATCGCGTGGGGACGCCAAAGCGTTCTCACAAGGGAGGGTCCATCTTGCTCAGTGCATCTGCAGAGCCACATCGGGGCAGAAGGTGCGAAGGGGCGCAGTGCATCAGCGAGTAGCCCAAGGGAGGGGGCCGTCAAATGCCATTGTTGACATTCCTGGCCATCTACGGCCTTGTCATTGCTGCCTGGCACCTTGGCGGCTTCGATGGCAACGTGCTATCGCTTTCTATATCGACACCGGTCGCATTGCTGCTGGCCAGTGTCTTTGCCGGGCGGGCCTGGCATTCCGGTAGAGCCGCCACGCCTGCGCAAACCTTGCGCTTTGTGTTTCAAGTGCTGGTGCTTGCGTCGATGGTGGAACTGCTCCGCCTTCTGGCTTTCGTGAAGCTGTCCTCCGGCTGGCAACCCGTGGCGGTGGAGTTGTCGCACCTGCGCCTGATCGATGCAGCCACGCTGATCGTGGTCTGGCACGCTGCCGTCGGCGGGTTCGTCGTGATGCTGGGGCTTTGGCTGGCCCGGCCGAGGCAGCGCTGAAGTCATCAACCACTGCGCCATCGCAAGCGATGCGCCACAACAGGGAGCCCTCGAATGACCCACCCGCAAGACCCTCTCGACCTGGCCAGCCTGAGCCTGCCCCTCACCCAGGAGCAGCGCGATGCGCTGATGCTCGAAGTCGATCTGCATGGAGCGCTGTGCGGCGCAGCCTTCCTGCCGGTGCTAAGCCCTGAGACCAGCGACGAAGAACTGATCCGCAATGTCGAGGCCTGCAGAAACGCCGAGCCGAGTGCCCGGCAGGAACTCGAGCTTCTGTTTGGCTTGACATCGCTGGGCATGGGGCGGAACGCCGGGGGTGAACAACCCGCCGGCGACCTGCCCCACCCGCCGTTGAGCAAACTCCAGCGCCAACAGTTGTTCGGCGAGGTGTATTGCCATGCCGCCATGACGGGAGCCGCCTCGGTGCCGCTGCATGAGTCCGACGAAGACCTGATCGCCGAGGTGAAGCGAGTGCGGCAGTCGCAGGGTGGGCATTGGCCGTACACGCTGCATTGACCGCCACGCGGTTCGCCTCAGCTGCCCCCGCTTCGCATCGGCGTTGTGCTGCCGGCGCGCCCTGCCCGATGCTCCAGCCATTCCAGGAGTCCGCATGGCGATCGACGGCGCCCGAGGGCCGCTTCGAGGCTACTCGTACACCCCACTGCCCCAGACACCGCAGCCCCACAGAGGCGGCGGCAGCCATGGCGCGGCCCACGCCAGCCCATTGGCTTCGCGCGGTGTGCCCGGCGGGCCAGCCCCGCAGCAACGGGCGCTGCTGCCCAGCACTGCCGCGCCTGGCCGCAACCCATGGGCCGGCGGGGCCGGCCCGCTGCCGCAAAGCCGGCCGAGCGCGTCGACCGCACTGGCGCGGCAGGTGGGGCGCGAACTCGCCGCGTTCGTGCCCGACAAGGTGCTGGGCACCTTCGGCTTTTCGGCGCACCTGCTGAACCGGCCCCCGCTGGGCCAGGTCTTGCAGCAGGCGGCGTCGCACACCTCGCATTTCAACGCCCTGGGCGAGCAGGTGGACGCCGCCCGAGGGAACGACCCGCGGCTGCAGGCCGCGTCGCCGCAGGTGCAGGCGTCGTTCCAGGACGTGCGCGAGACCTGGCGTGCCCTGCGGCAGACGCCGGTGTCGCAGCTGCTTGCCAACCGCGAAGCCGTGAAGCAGCAGCTCCCGCAACTGCAGGCGGCGGTCGAGCAGGCGTATCAGGCAACCGCGCAGGCCTACCCGCCGACGCACCCGGCGTGGAAGGAAGCGGCGAAAGCCAAGTTGTCGACCGATCTGTCGACACTGCACGTCTATGCCCGCATGGCGGCGGTGAACGTGCTGGGCCTGCGCAACATGGTGGCCGGCTCGGCTCGTTGAGCACGTATGGCAGGCGCTTGCGCCATCCGACCTGCCACCTTTGCCAGGTGGCGCGCCACTGCGGGCTGACGCTTACATAATCGGGGGCAGTCCAGCATGTCGCTCGCTTCGGCGGGGGATCTCACGGTGGCGACTCTCATTCCATCACTCGGCAGTTCCACGTCCCGCATGACCGGCGGGGAACGCCGCGTGGCCGAGCGCCTGGAAGCCAAGCTGGACGACGACTACCTGATCTGGTACGACGTGCCGATGGGGCCGCGCAACGCGCACCCGGACTTCTGCGTCATGCACCCGCGGCGCGGCATCCTCATCCTGGAAGTGAAAGACTGGCGGCTCTCGACCCTCCGTCAGGCTGACAAGCAGACGTGGGTGATCCTGGTGGACGGGCAGCCCAAGCATGTGATCAACCCGCTCGAGCAGGCCCGTCAATACGCGCATCAGGTGGTCAACGCGCTGGAACGCGACCCGCAGCTGGTGCAGGCTGACGGGCCGCACCAGGCCAAGCTGGCGTTTCCGTGGAGCTATGGCGTGGTGTTCCCGAACATCACGCGCAAGCAGTTCCAGGAAGCCGAGCTGCACCATGCGATCGAGCCGCATCGGGTGGTCTGCCAGGACGAGATGCTGGAAAGCGTCGAACCCGAAGCGCTGCAAAGCCGCTTGTGGGGCATGTTCCCCTACCTGATGCGCGGCGCGATGAGCCTGCCGCAGCTGGACCGGGTGCGTTGGATCATGTTTCCGCAGGTGCGCGTGCAGGCGCAAGCCTCGCTGTTGGACGACGCCGACGCGGCGGCGGAAGAACCGCCGAGCATCATGCGGGTGATGGACCTGCAGCAGGAGCAGCTGGCGCGCTCGCTCGGCGATGGCCATCGCATCATTCACGGCGTGGCGGGCTCGGGCAAGACCATGATTCTGGGCTACCGCGCCGAGGCGCTGGCACGTGCCGGGGGCCCGGGCAGCAAGCCCATCCTGGTGCTGTGCTTCAACGAGCCGCTGGCCGTCAAGCTGGCGAGCACGATGGCGGCCAAGGTGCCCGATGAACGAGTTCACGTGCGGCACTTTCACAAGTGGTGCCGCGACCAGCTGGTGGCTTTTGGCCAGCCGTTGCCGGGTCAGATGTCGTCGGCGCAGTACGTGCAGGCCCTGGTCGATGGCGTGATCCGCGGCGTCGAGCGCAAGCAGATTCCGAGCGGGCAATACCAGGCGGTGCTGATCGACGAGGGGCATGACTTTGCGCCGGAATGGCTGAAGCTGGTCACGCAGATGGTCGACCCGGCCACCAACAGCTTGCTGCTGCTGTACGACGACGCGCAGAGCATCTATGAACGCGGGCGCACCAGGCAGTTCAGCTTCAAAAGCGTGGGCGTGCAGGCGCAAGGCCGCACCACCATCCTGAAGATCAACTACCGCAACACCCGGCAGATCCTGCAGGTGGCTTCGTCCGTCGCAGCCGATCTGCTGACCCCCGACGAGACCGACGAAGACGGCATCCCGGTGCTCAAGCCCATCAGTTGCGGGCGCGACGGCGAGGCCCCGGTGCTGATCAACCTGCCGACGCTGCGCGAAGAGGCCTGGGCCATCGCCGAACAGCTGAAGCAGGCGCACCACGACGGCTTTGCGTGGGGCGACATGGCGGTGCTGTGCGCCGACTGGAAGACCATGGACCTGTGCGCCCATGCGCTGCGCCAGCAGAAGCTGCCGCACGCGGTCCGCAAACGCCCCGGCGACTACAGGCCCGAGGCCGACACGATCAAGGTCATGACGATGAAGGCCAGCAAAGGCCTTGAATTCCCCGTGGTGGCGCTGCCGGGTGTCGGACACATGCCCGTTCCTGACGAAGAGGAACATGAAGCGGCGCGCGTGCTCTATGTCGCAGCCACACGGGCGACGCACCGCCTGATGCTGGGTTTGGGCGGGGATGGGCATTTCGGCGGCAAGCTGCGCGCCGGCACTACCGCTTCAACATGAGGCGCCTCGGTTGAGGTCGCTGCGGACGACGCGTCCGCAGAACGTGTCGACATTTCTGACAAGCTGCGACATGGGGCGACGTCATGCCGACAAGACCGCCTTGCCGGGACGTCTATCCATCAGCGACTCACTTGGCGCAACGCGTACTCGCGCGTGGACACGACATCCAGGCGCAGCGTGGCCAGAACGTCGGCCAGGCCCTTCGCCATCTCACGGTTGAACTTCTGTGCCTCGGGGTCCGAGGCTTCGAGCGCTTTCGCTTCCGACTCGTAGTACCCGTCCAGCAGGTACAGATACTGAAGCAGGTGGCGCACCATCGGTTCGCCGATGACGTGCTCTTCGGCGCACACCTTGCGGCTCAGTTCGTCCTTGCGCTGGCGCAGCGTCTCGGCCCGCTGCTGGATGTCGGCGTCGGCTTCCTTGCCGGGCTGCCTCAGCATCGTCTTCGCGAACCACTGTTCGCGCCGCGCCTGGTGCAGCGCGCCGTACTGGCCTTGCAAGACGCCGATGTCTTTCCACAGGGCGGTGGCGCTCTCGGTGATGAGGTTCGAATCGGTGAGGCGCAGGGCCGCCGTTGCCTTCTGCTGGTCGAACCACAGGTTGGCGGCGCTGGTCGCGACGAAGACGATGACGGCCAGCACGACCTTGTCGATGAGGGTGTGGGCCCACTGGCGGCGCCATGAGGGTGCTTCAACGGGGCGGGCTGCGCGGGGGTGCATCGGTGCTCCTCGTCATGCGTGGTGGTTTTTGCGCTCAGGGTCGCCGGCGCTGCGGCGCTGTGGCCAGGGACGGCTCAAGCCCGCACGCTGCCACTGCACGCGCCGGCGTGACATCCCCCGCATCGGGGGCGAGCGGGCTGGCCACCCCCGGAGCCCCTTGGCTGCCGGGGCAGCGGACACAGCTTCAGCGCAGAAGTTGCCTTCGCTTGCGGGCGAATGAGTGCCAGACGCCACGCACGCGGGGCCGAGTCCGGGCCAGGCGCAGGGCGGAAATTCGTCGCTGTCTCGGCTGAGCAGCTGCATCAGCTTGGGATGAATGAAAAGCTTCTCCTTGCCGAATGGCATTTCACGCTGTCCTTGGCTTCCAGCAACGGTAGGGTGTTGATGAGCATCGCCTGGTTGGGGATGCGCTCGGCCGCCTGCTTCAGCTCCGCCAACGCCGCCCGGGCTTCGATGCAAGCCTTGAGCACGGCGCGGCTTTCCAGCTCGCCGCCCGGGGGCAAGGCGGGCAACTGGTTGTAGGGAAGGTCTGGGGGCTCCTGCCATTGGGCCTCGGCCTCAGCGGCTACCCCGCCAACACGGCCACCGCCTCCACTTCGAACAACATCCCATCCAGCGCCAACCGCGGCACCGGGATCAGCGTGCACGTCGGCTTCGGGCCCGGCCCGAAGGCACGCACCAGTTCTTCGCCGAACACATGCAGCCGCGCTTCGCTGTGGTCGACGATCAGCACCGTGAGCTTGGCCACGTCGCTGGGGCCGGCGCCTGCAGCCTCCAGCGCGATGCGCAGGTTGCTCAAGCCCTGCCGCACTTGCGCGCCGAAGTCCGCGGGCAGCTCTCCGTGCTCGTTCTCGCCGCCCTGCCCGGCAACGAAGACCAGGCGGGCGCCGGGCTGCAGCAGCGCCACGTGCGAATAGCCGTTGGGCGCCGGGTCGTACAGGCCGGCGGGGTTGGTGAGGGTGAACGCGGGCCGTGCCGGGTTGACGGGGGTGGACATGCATGGACTCCTTGGGCTTTGAGCGCTGCTCTCGAGCGAGCTGCACCCCTAAGACGCGCCGGCTCGCGTGGCTGTGACACCGGTGAACGGGCGACTCTGCACGTGGCCGCCACGCGCTGCACGCTCCGCCCGCAGTACCCCTGTGCGATGTGCGGGGTGCAATGCTGCACACATCGCACCAGTCATCGGCGGGGTTTGCGCCGTGCCGTGCACGCCGGCTGCCCGCGCTCGACACAATGCCGCCTTTCCGCCTGCCCCCGGCCCCTGCCATGAGCCGCACGATGTCCCCTGCCGCCGCTGTGCCCAGCGCCTCCCTCTTCACCGACCGCCGCATGGTGGCGGTGCTGGCCACGCTGTGCTGCCTGCTGTGGGGCAGTGCCTACCCGGCCATCAAGAACGGCTATGCGCTGTTCGGCATCGCGCCGGCCGACGTGGCGTCGCAGCTGGTGTTCGCGGGCTACCGGTTCCTGTTCGCGGGGCTGGTGCTCTGTGCGTTCGCGGCCTGCCGGGGCGCGGCGGTGCTGCAGCCCATGCGTGGCCACTGGCGGGCCACAGCGGTGCTGGGCCTGAGTCAGACCACGCTGCAGTACTTCTTTTTCTACGTTGGGCTGTCGCACACCACCGGCGTGAAGGGGTCGATCATGAACGCCACCGGCACCTTCTTCAGCGTGCTGCTGGCGCATTTCATCTATCACAACGACCGCATCAGCCACCGCAAGCTGCTGGGCTGCGGCCTGGGGCTGGCGGGCGTGATGGCGGTCAACTTCAGCGGTGACCTGCTGCAGTTCGAGTTCACGCTGCTGGGCGAGGGCTTCGTGGTGATCGCAGCGTTCGTGCTGTCGGCGGCGGCCATCTATGGCAAGCGGCTGTCGCAGCAGCTCGACCCGCTGTTGATGACCGGCTGGCAGCTGGGCATCGGTGGGGTCGCGTTGCTCGCCATCGGCTATGGCACCGGCGGCCATCTGTCGGGTTTCACGGTGGCGTCGACCGCACTGCTGGCCTATCTGGTGCTGCTGTCGTCGGCGGCGTTCGCGCTGTGGAGCGCGCTGCTCAAGGTCAACCGCGTCAGCACGGTCACGGCGTTCAACTTCCTGGTGCCGGTTTTCGGTGCGTTGTTGTCGGCCGCTTTCCTGCAAGAAAGCGTGCTGCAGTGGAAGAACGCGGTGGCCCTGGTGCTGGTGTGCTACGGCATCTGGCTGGTCACGGTGCAGCGCCCCCCATCGCGTTGAACGCTCGGCCGCGCGACCACGCGGTCAGGGCCGATACCGCTGCACGACGATGCCACACTCGTGGGCCGTCGCGTCGAGCAGGGGGCCCGCTCCTGCACAACGTCTTCGCAAAGCGCACTACAACGCCCGGAGCTTCGCCGCCAGCAGGTCGAGCATCAGCTGCACACGCATCGGCTGCCGCCGGCGCGGCGGGTAGACCAGGTGCACCGTCTGCGACGGGCCGGTCCATTGCGGCAGCAGGCGCACCAGTTCCTTGCGGCGCAGCAACTCGTTGACCATCCAGCAGGGCTGGAAGGCGATGCCGGCGCCGTCGCGCACGGCGTCGAGCAATGCCACGGCGCTGTTCAGACGGTAGCGTGCGGTCACCGGCACGTCGACGGTGCCGCCGGGGCCGGTGAGTTGCACGGTGTCATCGGCGCCGAGCAGGTAGCGCAGGAAGGGGTGGCGCACCAGGTCTTGCGGGCGGCGCGGGCGGCCGTGGCGCTGCAGGTAGTCGGGCGAGGCCACGATGTAGCGCGGCCACGTGGCCAGCTCGCGCGCTACCAGGTCGGGCGGCAGGGTGTGGCCGATGCGCACCATCAGGTCGAAGCGCTCCTCGATCGGGTCGACGAAGCGGTCTTCGAGCAGCAGGTCGATGCGCAGCTCCGGGTATTGCTGCAGCGCCTGCAGCATCAACGCGTTCAGGTGCAGCTCGCCCAGCGCCACGGGCGCCGAGATGCGCACCAGGCCGCGCGGCTGGCGGGTGCGTTCGTCGAGTGCGGTGACGGCTTCGTCGTAGTCCTCGAGCAGGCGGCGTGCGCTGTCCAGAAAGCGCGCGCCCTCGTCGGTCAGCACCACGCGCGCCGGGCCGCGCTCGAGCAGGCGCACGCGCAAGGCGGCCTCCAGCGCGGCGATCTGCTTGCTCACGGTGGGTTGCGTGGTGGCCAGCGAGCGGGCTGCCGCCGACAGGCTGCCCAGCTCGGCAGCCCTCACGAAGTAATTCATGGCGCGCAGCCGGTCCATGGTGGGCATTCCAGTTTCGAATGAGCTGGCTTCCATTCTGCCGTCTTCTCATCGCAGTTGGAATTGGCCACAGTGACGCCATGAACCTGCTGCACCAAACCCTGCTCATTTCCTTCGTGCTGGCGCCGCTGCTCGCGGGCGCCGCGCCGTCTTCCGTTTCAACACCCGAGGGCGCTGCCGCGCCCCCGGTGTGGCAGCCGGCCTGGGCCGCCAGCCCGCAACCGGTGTGGGGCGACGGCTTCGTGCTGCCGCTCGGCATGCCGCGCACGCTGCAAGACGCCACGCTGCGCCAGACGCTGCGCGCCAGCCTGGGCGGCAAGCGCCTGCGCCTCGTGGTCAGCAACGAATACGGTACGGCGCCGCTGAAAGTGGGCCGCATGACGGTGCGGGCCCCGGGCGCCGCGCCGGCGCTGGCGGTGCGGTTCCAGGGGGCCGACGATGCACTGGTGCCGCCCGGCGCCCGGTTGTTGAGCGATGCCGTGGCCTTGCCCACACAGGCCGGCGACCGTTTGCAGGTCGATCTGCACCTGCCCGGTACCGCCACCGTGGCGGGCATGCACTGGGATGCGCGCGAGCCGGCCTTGCTGATGCAAGGCGACGCCACCGGGCAACCCGCGACACCGCAGGCACGGGCGCTCACCGCGCGAGCGTTTGTCACGGAGGTGCTGGTGGAAACGGGCCGCCCGCCCGCCGCCGTGGTGGCGATCGGCGACTCCATCACCGACGGCAACGGCGCCACGCCGGGTGCGGACCAGCGCTGGCCCGACCACTTGTCGCGCCGCCTGGCGCCGCGGGGCGTGGCGGTGCTCAACGCCGGCATCTCCGGCAACCGGTTGCTGCGCGACGGCATGGGCGCCAGCGCGCTGGCCCGCTTCGAACGCGATGTGCTGGGCCGCCCCGGCGTGCGCGCCGTGGTCGTGCTGCTGGGCACCAACGACATCGGCTGGCCCGGCGGCCCGTTTGCCAGCACCGAGCCCTTGCCCTCGCTGGCCGAGTTGCAGCGCGGCCTGCGGCAGCTGGTCGAGCAGGCCCGTGCGCGCGGCGTGCGCGTGGTGGGCGCCACGCTGCCGCCCTTCAAGGACGCCTTGAAAGGCACGCCGCTGGAGGGCCACTACAGCCCCGAGAAAGACGCGCTGCGACAGCGCCTGAACCGCTGGATCCGCGAGGCCGGAGTGTTCGACGCGGTGGTGGACTTCGATGCCGTGCTGCGCGACCCGGCCGACCCGGCGCGGCTGCGCGCGGATTTCGATTCCGGCGACCACCTGCACCCCGGGGATGCCGGCTACCGGGCGATGGCCGAGGCCATCGACCTGAGTGCGCTGCTGGGCGCCGCCGCCGCCGCGGAGGTGCAGTGATGAACACCCGAAGCACCGCGTTTCCCTTGCCGCTGCTGGCGCTCGCGCTCGCGGCCTTTGCCATCGGCACTACCGAGTTCGTCATCGTGGGGCTGCTGCCGGCGGTGGCCGCCGACACCGGCGTCACCCTGCCCAGTGCCGGGCTCCTGGTGACCGGCTACGCGCTCGGCGTGGCGTTGGGCGCGCCGCCGTTGGCGGCATTGACCGCGCGCGCCACGCCTTACCGCGCGCTGTCGGCGCTGATGGTGTTGTTCATCGTCGGCAACCTGATGTGCGCGCTGGCGCCCGACTACGGCTGGTTGATGGCCGGGCGCATCGTCGCTTCGCTCACGCACGGCGCGTTCTTCGGGCTGGGCGCCACGGTGGCCGCCGCGCTGGTGGAGCCGCAACGCCGCTCCGCGGCGATCGCGCTGATGTTCAGCGGCCTCACGCTGGCCAACGTGCTGGGCGTGCCGGCCGGCGCGTGGATCGGCCAGTACGCCGGCTGGCGCGCGACCTTCTGGTGCGTCAGCGGGCTCGGCGTGGTGGCGCTGGCGGCACTGCTGGTGCTGGTGCCCCGCTCCCTGCAACTGCACGGCAGCCGCGGCGGGGCCGGCTGGCGCATCGTCTTGCGGCCGCGCTTGCTGGGGGCGCTGGGGCTCACCGCGCTGGGCTTCGGCGGCATCTTCACCACCCTCACCTTCCTGTCGCCGCTGCTGCAGACCGAGGCCGGTTTCAGCGCCGCCCAGGTCAACGCCCTGCTGCTGCTGTTCGGCCTGGGCCTCACGGTCGGCAACATGCTGGGCGGGTGGGCCGCGGACCGTTGGCCCGGCCGCTCGATGTTCGCGGTCCTGGGCACGCTGGCGGCGTTGCAGGTGGCGCTGCATTTCGTGCTGGCCCTGCCGGTGCTGGTGACGGCGGGCATCTTCCTCTGGGGCATGGCGGCCTTCGCCACCGCACCGGGGCTGCAAAGCCGTGTGCTCGACGAGGCGGCCGACGCCCCGGCGCTCGGCTCCACGCTCAACATCGCGGCCTTCAACCTGGGCAATGCGGTGGCCGCGTGGATCGGCGCGCGCGCGATTGATGCAGGAATGCCGATGTCAGGCTTGCCGTTGCTGTCGGCGGCCTTGACCGGCGCGGCGCTGGTGCTGCTGTTCGGGCTGAGCGTGCGCACGGCCAGCCCGAACGCGAGGCCGGCATAGCCCGGCGCGGCAGCAGGCATCAAAGCGACCTTTGCTGCGCTGCCCGGTGCTGCACGCCGACGAGACCCCGGTGGCGATGCTCACGCCGGGCAAGCCGTGACCGTCCTCACCGACGATCAGCACCCGTGGAATGTCGCACCGGCGTTTCGCAGCCGGGTGCTCGGTGACGAGTCAGCCAACGCCGATACCACACGAGTCATACGGCTGCCCAAACCGTAGCCGACCCGCTCGCCTAGTGGTGCGGAGAGACGCATGTGCCGCATCGGCCCGCCGGCACTTCGCAGAAGCATCACCATCTTCACTCCGTCGCGGAGGCTTGCCACCGGTTGAACGCACGCTGTGATCGGGTGATGCCTTGGAGCCTGGCCGTGAACGCGAGATTCAACAACAAACTGAACAATGTGCCGGCCGTTCTCGTGCCAGGATGGCAGCCGGCTTCCGCGCCGCAAGTGCCGGCGGGGCCGGCGTTGCCTCCGAAACCCGCGGCGCTCCGTCCTTCGATGGAGAACGTGGCGGGGCTCGCCAGCCGGCCTCCCTCGCATTCCGGCAATGCGTCGATGGCTCGTCGCGTGTCCAACGACAGATTGTCGGCCTTCTTAGGGACGACTCCGGGATCCGCCTCATCGAGCCATTCACCGGTCTACGGGCAAAGACAGAGCGCCTCCACGCAGCCCTTGCCCTATCCTGACGATAGGCCACATCTGCCCAATCCCTATGATCGGCGACAGCAACAAGGTCGGCAGGGGTGGGGGCAGCCGTCCAGCCATGCAATGCCGCCGCGGCCTTATGCGCAGCCACCGGTCTTTCCGCAAAGGCCCTCTTACGCTCCGGCACTGAAACATAGCCTCAGCTTCGGTAACCTGCGGCATGTCACCGGTCCCCAGCCGTCATCGCTTCCCTATCCCCTCGACGCCAACCCGCTGGCGCAAGGCCACTACGCGGCCCGGCCAGAAGTGCGCCCGTACGCTGCGCCGCTGAGGCCCAGCCGCAGCGAGGGGAACCTGGCACAGGCTGCCGCCTACCTCAACCCGTCGCGACCCTATCCTTCTCACGCAAACTTGCAAGGGCAAGGCAGTTACCCGGCTTGGCAGCAAGCACGTCCATCCGCTCAGCCCCTGAGGAACAGCCATAGCCACGGGAATCTGCCGCAGGCCGCCTATTTCAGCCCGCAGGCGCAAGGCCACCATGCGGCCCGGCCGCCAACAGGCCCGTACGCTCATCCATTGAGGCCCAGCCACAGCGAGGGAAGCCTGGCACAGGCTGCCGCCCGTCCCCAGCGCCCGCCCCTTCAGCCTGCGTCGACCTGGCCCGCTTCGCACCGCCCCGTGACCACCGCGCAAGCCAAACCGGCGACGGCATCGACCACGGCGGCTTGGCGTCCGACCCCTTTGCAGGCTTCCGGTGCCGGACGTTCTGCGTTCGATGCGATGCAGCCGATCGGCGAATACAGCAACGACAAATACTACATGCGACAAAGCCTGCTGACCTCGTTGCCCGAGAAGAAGAAGAACAGGTTTGGGATAACGAAAAGCGACTCCCCGGAGGACGCGCTTCGCCGGCAGCACATCTACCACTGCCTGGAGGTGATGAATGGCTACATGGACGGACACATGAACTACGTCGTGAAGGCCGGGGGAAAGCCCGCGGGCATGCTGTCGATGTCCGAGCTCCCTGACAACCGAGGCGTCAAGATCAACGGTGTCATCGGCCTTCCAGACACGAAGGGTGTCGGCGTGCATGCGATCCGGGCGGCCATAGAGAAGTCCACGGAAGTCGGCGGCGGCGGTCGTGTCGAACTGAATTACCTGCCTTCGAATTCGGAGAACTTGCGCGCTTTCTACACGAAGGCTGGCTTCGTCGAACGCGGATACTTCAACGACGCCGGCAAATACGTGACCCACATGGTGCTCGACGCCAACAAGGCCAAGGAATTTCTCAGGAATACCAGCGGGAATTCGCCTCGTTTCATTTCCTGAGCGAGCGAGGCGCCGTGGCGCGCGTTTGTTCATTGTCCCGCGCCACTCGTGCACGAGGTCGGCGTTCAAACCGTGGGCCGGTGCGATGGCAGCCACTGAGGCCCCTGGCTCGTCGAAGGCGGTCAGGACCGTCGCCTTCAGCTCCGGGCTGTGACGCCGGCGCCGTGTCGGGTCGCAATGCTCACCATCGAAAAACAGGTGGACGCCATCGTGATGCTCCGTTCGCGCCTGCTCAGGATGGTATGCCCGGTCGCTTGCGATACGACTCACTCGTCCGCCAAATACTGCAGCCCGGCCAGGGCGGCCGCGTCAGTTCTATGGACCGTGAATTCCGGCACGTCGGGAGCAGCTTCTCGCCGTCGTCCGACGCGCCTCTTTGATGCCAGAATTTCCCTCCATCAGACAACGATGAAGAGTGAGGGAAAGCATGGGCCTCGTCTTGCTGTGGCTGGCGCTCGCGGGTGCCTCGCAACTGTGGCTGTGCTTTCGCGTCGCGCGCTCGAGCGTCGCGCTGGCCATCGTCACGTTTTTCCTCGGCCCCATCGGCGCGCTGTACACGCTGTTCACGCACCACGGTGACGAAGAGACCAGCGTCACGGTGCCGTTCATCGCCAACTTCGTGTTCTGCCTGCTGCTGATGTTCAGCGGCTGGCAGGTCGTGAAAACGATGTGGCAGGAGCAGATGGAACGGGAAGCGGCCTATGCGGCCGAAGACGAGGACTCGGACGTCGACGTCTCAGACCGGCTGCCGCCCCCGGGGCAGCTTCAGCCGGCGGCCATGAGCAGCCCCGCGCCGGCCCCTGCGCCCGCCGTGGTGGCCGACCCCATCGATGCCTACTCGGCGGCCCTGCGCCAGGCAGGTGTTTCTCACAGCCTCACACGCATCGAGGTCGGCTCGAACAAGCTGCCGGCGGGTGTGGTCGACGCGGCCCAGGTGGTGGCCCAGGAAGCTGCTGCGGCGGATGCCGCCCGGCCGGCCCCGAAGGAATTCTCGGTGACGCTGCTGCGCTGCGACACCGTGCAGGGCTGCCGCGACCTGGCCGGCGCCCACATGCGGCAGAGCACGCAGGTCAAGCGCATCATCCAGAACGGCGCCATGCTGCTGGTCGTGCCGGGTGCGGAGGCCGGCAGCGGTGATGCGCTGGCGGCGGCGCTGACCAGCGCATTCAGGCAACTCCCCTAGGGGCGGCTCACGCGCCGCCATCGCGGTAAGCCTGCGGCGTGCGCCGGTGCCGCCGCACGAACGCCCGCTGCAGCGCATCGACCGAGCCGAAGCCGCTGCGGCTGGCGATGCGCTCTTGCGTCCATTGCGTCTGGCGCAGCAGCTGCTCGGCCGCCGCCACACGCTGCTGCTCGACAAAGCGCGCCGGCGTGCAGCCCGTTTCCGCGGCGAACGCCCGCGCGAAGTGCCGCGGGCTCATCTGCACCCGCTGCGCCAGCGCCTCGACCGACAGGTCGTCCTGCAGGTGCGTGGCGATCCACGCCACCAGCTCACGCAGCCGGTGGCTCGCGGTGGCCTGCACCTGCAGGGTCTGGCTCAACTGAGGCTGTTCGGCGCCGCGCAGCATCGGCAGTGCCAGCGTGCGGGCGATCTCCATCGACACCTCGTGGCCGAGGTCGTCTTCGACCAGCGCGAGCGCCAGCTCGATGCCGGTGGTGACGCCGGCAGACGTCCACACCGGGCCGTCGTGCACATAGATGCGCTCGTGCTGCACGCTCACCTGCGGGCGCATGCTCTGCAGCAGGTCGCACACGCGCCAGTGCGTGGTGGCCTGACGGCCGTCGAGCAGGCCGGCCGCAGCCAGCACGAAAGCCCCGGTGCAGACGCTGGTGATGCGGCGCGTGTGCGGCGCCACGCCGGCCAGCCAGGCGGCCATGCCGTGCTCGAAGATGGCGGCGCGCACGCCGGCTTCTTCACCGCCCGCGACGATCACGGTGTCCAGCGTGGCGGGCAGTTGCTGCAGGCTGCAGGTGCCGGCCAGGCTGAGGCCGGCGTTGGTCAGCACGGCGTGGCCGGTCGGCGAGGCGATGTGCAGGCGGTAGCTGCCGGGGCGCATCGACTCGGCCTTGCTGAACACGCTGGCCGGCCCCGCCACGTCGATCGGCTCGACGCCGTCGAACGCGACCAGCACGATGTCGCTGGCAGGAACTGCGGCTTCTTCGTCCTTGTGGGGCAGGCGGGGCATTTGTAGGCTCAAGGCATCGAGATTCCAGGAAGCGGAAATGCAGATGTCCCGGCAGATGAGCGCGTTGATCGGCACGGCGATCTTAGCCCTCGGGCTGGCGGCCTGCGGCTCGCGGGCGCCGCTGCCGCCGCCGCCCGACGCGGCCGCCGTGGAGCGGCAGGCGCAGGCCTTTGTCGACGCGCTGAAGCCGCACCGCGAAGGCCGCCCGGTGATTGCCGTGCTGGCCCGCAACGAAGGCACTGAAATCACCGACCTGCTGCTGCCGCATGCGGTGCTGCAACGCGCCGACGTCGCCGACGTGCTGGTGGTCGCGCCGCGTCGCGGCCCGGTGGCGCTGTACCCGGCGCTGCAGGTCGAGGCCGAGCAGGACTTCGCCGGCTTCGACCGTGCGCACCCCGGCGGGGCCGACTACGTTGTCGTGCCGGCGATGGAGGTCGACAACGACCCCGCCGTGCTGGGCTGGCTGCGACAGCAGGCGCAGCGCGGCGCGAAGGTCATCGGCGTGTGCAGTGGCGCGCGTGTCGTCGGCCAGGCCGGCCTGCTCGACGGCCGGCGCTTCGCGGGCCACTGGTACGACCGCAGCACGCTGCTCGAACGGCACCCCGGCGCCACGCATGTGCCGCACCAGCGCTATGTCGTCGACCGCGGTGTCGCCACCACCACCGGCATCACCGCATCGGTGCCGACCATGCTGGCGCTGGTCGAGGCCCTCGGTGGCCGCGCGAAAGCGCACGCACTGGCCGACGAGCTGGGCGTCGCGTCATGGAGCCCGGCGCACGACAGCGCGCCCTTCGGCCTCACGGCCGGCAGGGGCTGGGAGTACGTGCTGAACAAGGCGGCCTTCTGGCGCAACCAGCGCTGGCACGTCGACATGCAGGACGGCACGGACGACATCGCGCTGGCGCTGGCCGTCGACGCCTGGTCGCGCACCGGGCACATCGAGGTCGAGCCGGTGTCGAGCTCCGGGCCGGTGAGCCTGCGCAGCGGGCTGGTGCTGGCCACGCAACCTGCCTCCGGCGAGCGGCCCCGCCTGCCGTTGGCCACCGGGCTCAAGCCGGTGCAGCAGCTGGACCGCACGCTGTGCGAGATCGAGCAGCGGTATGGTGACGCCCGGCGCGAGTGGGTGATGCAGGAAATGGAGTACCCGGCGATGCCCGGCGCCTGCCCGTCCTGACCCGGGCGGCCGTGCCGCGCGTCGGCGGCGCGACCGTCGCAGTCTCAAGACGACGCGAGCCGTTTGCCCGCTTTCGATGCCTTCGCCAGCGCCAGCAGCAACTGGCCGGCCGGCGGCAGGCGCCCCTCGCGCCACGCCAGGGCCACCGGCAACTCGGGCGCAGCCGGGCTCACCGGCCGGAACGCCACGCCGGCGCGGCCCGCCGCCGCCACGCTGCCGGCCACGAAACCGACGCCGGCGCCTGCCGCCACCAGCCCGATGAGCGTGGTCATCGGCGTGGCCTCCTGCACGATGTGCGGCGTGACGCCGGCCTGCAGGAAGGCGCCGATCAGGCGGTCGTACACATGGGGCCCCACGCTGCGCGGCGCCACCAGCAGCGGCACGCCGTGCAGGTCGCGCAGCTTGACGGTGCGGCGTCGCGCCAGCGGGTGAGCCGAGGGCAGCGCCAGCACCAGCGGCTCGCCGGGCAGCGCCTGGGTCGACAAGCCCGGTGTGTCGAGCGGTGGGTGCAGCACCGCGAGGTCGATCTCGCCGGCGGCCAGCGCCAGCTCCTGCGAGGGCGAGTTCATCTCGACCAGCTCGAGTGCCACGCCCGGGTGCCGCCCGCGGAATTCGTTCAGCATCTGCGGCAGCGCCCCGTGAAAAGCCACCACCGAAAAACCCAGCCGCAGGCGGCCGGTGTCGCCGCGCGCGGCGCGCTGCGCCGCGGAGCGCGCTTCGGCGGCATGCCGCACCGCCGCGCGGGCAGGCTCCAGGAAGGCCAGGCCCGCGGATGTCAGCGCCACGTGGCGGCGGTCGCGCTCGAGCAGCGCGACGCCGACTTCGTCTTCCAGCGCACGCACGCGCGCACTGAAGGCAGGCTGCGACAGGAACACCCGCTCGGCAGCGCGCCGGAAGTGCAATTCCTCGGCCACGGCGATGAAGCAGGCGAGGCTGCGGATGTCCATGGGCGGTGATCGGTTCTTCAAATCACAGACGGGTGATTTTGAATTGGATGGCGATCAGCATTGTGACCAGACTGCAGCGTATCGCCCTCACCGCCTTCACCCCGGGAGTTCACCGCCATGCACCTGCCTGCGCTTGCCTGCCTGCCCATCGCGCTGATCGCCGCGTCCACGATGGCGCTCGCGCCTGCCGCCGCACGAGAGGAGCCCGGCTGGGCGCGCCACATCGACGCCGGCACGATCGCCGTGCTGTCGGACGGCGACTTCGAAGCGCACACCTATGCCACCGGCCGCCTGGCCGACCCGGCGGCCGGCTGGCGCGACACGCTGACCGTGCTGAAGCGCAGCGATTCGGGCTGGGCACGCAGCAGCATCGAGGTGTCCAACTCGGTGACGGCCGCGCCCGAGGTGCTGCGCCTGTCGCCGGACGGCCGCGTCGCCTTCGTGACCGAGCGGCTGGCGCCGCGCACCGCCGAAGCCACCCGCTCGGCCGACCTGGCGCCGGGCCGGCGCCTGTTTGCCGTGGCGGTGGAGGGCGAGCCGCGCCTGCTCGACACGGCGTGGGTCGAGCCCCACCCGGAAGCGCTGGACGTGAGCCCGGACGGCCGTCACGTGGCGGTGGTGTCCAACACGCCGGAGGCGAGCTACCTGCAGATCGTGCGCTTCGATGGCGCCCGTTTTGCCGCCGTGTCGCGCTTCCGGGTCGACACGCTGGGCGTCGAGGGCCGGCTGGGCGCACCGCGCAACGGCATCACCGCCACCAATGTGCAGTGGCACCCTTCGGGCCGAGCGCTGGCGGTCAACCTCAACACGCTGGACCGCGTGCTGTTCGTGCGCGTCGCGCTGGACGGTGATCGCGTCGAACTGCAACCCTGGGGCGCTGCGGTGTCGACCGGCCGCGACCCCTTCGTGGGGCGCTTCACGCCCGATGGGCGCCACTACCTCACCGCCGACTGGGGCCGCGACTTTGCCGCTACCACGCTGGAAGGCCGCCTGCCCACCCAGCCGTCGTCGGTGAGCGTGATCCGCCTGGCCGCGCCAGGTGCCCGCCCCGCGGAGGCGCAACACCGGCGCCTGGGCCACGTGCCGACCGACCTGTCGTCGGAAGGGCTGGCGGTCAGCCCCGACGGCCGCTGGGTGGCGACCGTCAACATGCGCGGCACCGCCTTGCCGGCCGACAGCGCGCGCTTCGACCGCGAAGCCAGCGTCACGCTGCTGCGCTTCGACGCTGTCGCCGGGCGCCTGGTCAAAGCCGCCGAACACCGTTTCGAAGGCGTGCTGCCCGAAGGGGCCAGCTTCGACCGCTCGTCGCGTCATTTGTTGGTGACGGTGTTCCAGTACCCCGCGGGCCGGCAAGCGGGCGGTGGGTTGGAGGTGTTCGGCATCGGCGAAGGCGAGCAGGCCGGGCTGCGGCACCTGGGCCGGCTGGCGCTGCCGCACGGGGCGCACCACGTCGACGTGACGAGGTGACGCCGCCCGGCGGCGCCTTCAAAGCAGCACGCAATGCTCGTCGCAGGCCGGCAGCTTGATCAGTCCGTCGTTCCACTGGCCGCCGCAGCGGGCGCGCAGATAGGGCGGCTTGCCTTCTTCGCGCACGATGCGCAGGTAGGCCCGGTCGCGGGTGGCCGGGTCGGTGATGTAGAAGACTTCGAGCTGGTAGTCGATGCGCGACACCGCGGAATCGACCTCGAGCCGCCATTGGCGGCGGTTGTCGCCGATGTGGGTGACGTGCTCGTGGCGGGTGCCGGGCGCGGCCAGGGTGACGCAGGTCACTTCGTATTCTTTCATTCGTGCTCCCTAGAATTGCTGCATCAAGTCGAATGATGCAAGCAGGAACGATGATAGTTGCGGCCCCGGTCGGGCGCAAACAAAATCGCGCATCATTTCGATTGGTGCAATGTGATCCAGAGGTTGTCGGAGCTGGTCGACGTGCGGGCGGGCCACCCTTTCCGGGGCAGCGTACCGGTGGTCGAGGGCGGCAACGCCCATGCGCTACAGATGCGCGACCTCACGTCCGACGGGCTGGTCGGCTGGGACGGGCTCGTCCCCACGCAGGTGGACGAGCGCAAGCGCCCGCAGTGGTTGCAGCCGGGCGACGTGCTGTTCGTCGCGCGCGGCACACGCAACCAGGCGGTGTGTCTGCAGCAGGTGCCGGTGCGGGCGGTGTGCTCGCCCTACTTCTTCCTGCTGCGTGTGCGCTCTGCCGCGCTGCTGCCGGAATTCCTGGCCTGGCAGCTCAACCGGGCGCCGGCCCAACGCTACCTGGCGGCCAATGCCGAAGGCTCCGACCAGCTCAGCATCCGCCGCGGTGTGCTGGAAGCGCTGCCGCTGGTGGTGCCACCGCTGGCCCGTCAGCGCCTGGCGGTGGAGTTGGCCGACGCCGCACTGCGCGAGAAGCAGGCCTTCGAGGCGCTGACGCGCAACCGCCAGCGGCAGCTCGACGCCCTGGCCTTCGAGTTGTTCGAACACGACGCGCCCGCGGCTGCCGGGCCCCAAGCATGACCGTTTCCCCGATCCACCAGGACACCATCAACGCCGCCGTCTGGGCCGCCTGCGACACCTTCCGGGGTGTGGTGGACCCGAGCATCTACAAGGACTATGTCCTGACGATGCTGTTCCTGAAGTACATCTCCGACCTCTGGCAAGACCACCACGAGCAGTACCAGGCGCAGCATGGCGACCACCCCGAGCTGATCGACGAGCTGCTGAAGAGCGAGCGTTTCGTGCTGCCGCCGCCCGCCGGCTTCCATGCGCTGTACCAGGCCCGCCACGAACCCGGCAACGGCGAGCGCATCGACCGCGCACTGCACCTGATCGAGGAAAGCAACTACGCCAAGCTCGGCAGCGTGTTCCAGGACATCAGCTTCAACTCCAACAAGCTCGGCGACGAGGCGCAGAAGAACGACATCCTGCGCCACCTGCTGGAAGACTTCGCCAGGCCCGAGCTGAACCTGCGCCCCAGCCGCGTCGGCTCGCTCGACATCATCGGCAATGCGTACGAATACCTGATCAAGCACTTCGCCTCCACCAGCGGCAAGAAGGCCGGTGAGTTCTATACGCCGCCCGAGGTCTCGCAACTCGCCGCGCGGCTGGTCGACCCGCAGGAAGGCGACGAGATCTGCGACCCGACCTGCGGCTCGGGCTCGCTGCTGATGAAATGCGGGCAGCTGATCCGCGAGCGCGGTGGCAGCAAGCGCTATGCGCTGTACGGGCAGGAAGCCATCGGCAGCACCTGGGCGCTGGCGAAGATGAACATGTTCCTGCACGGCGAGGACAACCACCGCATCGAGTGGGGCGACACCTTGCGCAACCCCAAGCTGCTCGACGCACAGGGGCAGCTGAAACACTTCGACGTGGTGGTCGCCAACCCGCCCTTTTCGCTCGAGAAGTGGGGCCACGAGGCAGCGGCTGCCGACAAGTACCGGCGCTTC
This sequence comes from Caldimonas mangrovi, assembly GCF_023721835.1. Lineage (GTDB taxonomy): Bacteria > Pseudomonadota > Gammaproteobacteria > Burkholderiales > Burkholderiaceae_C > Caldimonas > Caldimonas mangrovi. Next base: position 27,135 of record NZ_JAMKFE010000017.1, read on the forward strand.
AAGCGTGGTGTGCCGCCGCGCACCAAGGCCGACTACGCCTTCATCCTGCACATGGTCGAGACGATGAAACCCGGCACCGGCCGCATGGCGGTGGTGGTGCCGCACGGGGTGCTGTTCCGCGGCGCGGCCGAAGGCAAGATCCGCAAACAGCTGGTCGACGAGAACCTGCTCGACACGGTGATCGGGCTGCCCGAGAAGCTGTTCTACGGCACCGGCATCCCGGCGGCCATCCTGGTGTTCCGGCGAAACAAGCGCGACGACCGGGTGCTGTTCGTCGACGCGAGCCGCGACTACCAGGAAGGCAAGAACCAGAACCAGCTGCGCGCGCAGGACCTGTACCGCATCGTCGCCGCCTGCACCGCTCGGCAGGACGTCGACAAGTACGCGCACCTCGCCACGCGCGAGCAGATCGCCGCGCACGACTACAACCTGAACATCCCGCGCTACGTCAGCGGCTTCGAACCGCAGCAGAGCGTCGACCTGAACTCGGTGCGCGCCGAGCGCGAGCAGCTCAAGGGCGAGCTGCTGGTGCTGGAAGAGAAGATGGCGAGCTACCTGAAGGAGCTGGGCTATGAGTGAACACGGCGGCCTGCCCGACGGCTGGACGCAGGTGCCCCTGCACGAGGTGGCGGAGATCCGCACCGGTATCGCCAAGGGCAAGCAGGGCCTGCGCGACCCGGTGTCGCTGCCCTACCTGCGGGTGGCGAATGTGCAGGACGGCTACTTCGACCTCGACGAAGTGAAGACCATCGCCGTCGAGCGCGCCGACGTCGAGCGCTATTCGCTGAAGGCCGGCGACGTGCTGATGACCGAGGGCGGCGACTTCGACAAGCTCGGTCGCGGCGCCGTCTGGGGCGGCCAGATCGCGCCCTGCCTGCACCAGAACCACCTGTTCGTCGTGCGGCCGAAGGCCGGCGTGCTGGATGCGCACTACCTGTCGGCGCTGTCGGCCAGCGCGCACGGCCGCGCCTATTTCATGGCGTGTGCCAAGCGCAGCACCAATCTGGCGAGCATCAACTCGACGCAGCTCAAGGCCTTCCCGGTGGTGCTGCCGCCCATCGAGGAACAGCGCGCAATGTCGCGCATGTTCGGCGTCTGGGACGAAGCCATCGCGTTGCACGAGCGCGAGCTGGAACGCCTGCGCAAGGAAAAGCTCGCGCTGATGCAGGACCTGATGAGCGGGCGGCGGCGTGTGCCGCCCGGCCGCATGCTGCTGGAAGAACACGCAGGCGCGTGATGCCCGTCCCCGCCGGCATGGCAGCACCGTCGGCCGCATTGCAGCAAGCCCTGCGCATGCTGTGCGCGCTGGGCTGGCGCCATGCCGACCGGCAGACCGTGGCCGAGTGGCGCGGCAGCCCGCGCGAGCTGCTGCTCAAGCCGCGCCTGGTGGACGTGCTGCAGACGCGCCGCTTCGACTACAAGGGCCGGCCGTGCCCGCTGTCGCCGGCCGGCATCGAGCAGATCCTGCGCGAGCTGTCCTCGATCAGCCTGGCCGACGGGCTGCTGCCGGCCAACCAGCGTCTCTACGGCAAGCTCGTGCTCGGCATCACGGTCACCGAGTTCATGCCCGACGGCAAGCGCCACCAGCCGACCATTGCGCTGGTCGACTGGAACGACCCGGCCGCCAACCACTGGGAGGTGGCAGACGCGGTCGAGGTGCCGGCGGCACATGGCGAAGGCGAGCACCGCCTCGGGCTGGTGTGTTATGTCAACGGCATCCCGCTCGCCATCGTGGAAGACGGGCCCACGGCGGTGGCACGGCAGATCGGCCATCAACGGCCCGACCAGGTGCCGGCCATTCATGCCTATGCGCAGTTGCTGCTCGCCGTGGACGGCGCACGCGCGAGCTATGGCACCACCGGCACGCCGGGGCGCCTGTGGGCCCGCTGGCGGGACGAGGAATTCACCGACCAGCACCATGCGGCGTGGCAGCACGGCACGCAAAAGCCGTCGACGCCCACCGAACAGGACCGGCTCGTCGCCTCGCTGCTGCAGCCGTCGCGGCTGCTGGAGCTGCTGCGCCATTTCGTGTTGTTCGACCGCCGCCATGGCAAGGTGGTCGCCCGCAGCCACCAGTTCTTCGCGGTGCGCACGCTGGTGCGGCGCATTCAACAACGAAGGCCCGACGGGGGGCGCGAAGGCGGTGTCGTCTGGCACACCGCCGGCTCGGGCAAGAGCTACACGATGGTGTTCCTGACCAAGGCCTTGCTGCAGCACGACAGCCTGAAGGCCTGCCGCGTTGTGGTGGTGACCGACCGGCTGGACCTCGAAGACCAGTTGGCCCGCAACTTCCTGCAGGCCGGCGCCTTCGGTGTCACCGGCGCAGCGCGCAAGGAAGGCGAGAAGGCCAGGGCCGCCTCGGGCAAGGAGCTGGCGCGCCGCATCGGGCAGGGCACCGAGCGCATCGTGTTCTCGCTGATTCACAAGTTCGCGACCGCCTCGCGTTTGCCCGAGTGTTACAACCCGTCGGCCGACCTGGTCGTGCTGGTCGACGAAAGCCACCGCAGCCACGGCGGCGAACTGCACCAGCGCATGCGCCGCGCGCTGCCGCGTGCGGCGTGCATCGCCTTCACCGGCACCCCCTTGTTGAAGCGCGAAAAGGCAGCGCACCGGTTCGGTCCCATCGTGCACGCCTACACCATGCAGCGCGCCGTCGACGACGGCACCGTGGTGCCGCTGCTCTACGAGGAGCGCGTGCCCGCGTTGAGCGTCGACGACGCGGCGGTGAACCGCTGGTTCGACCAGATCACCGCCGGGCTGCCCGCGGCTCGCAGCGACGAGCTGAAGCGCAAGTTCGCGAGCCGGCGCGCGGTGTGCGGCGCGGTGTCCCGCATCCAACTGATCGCGTGGGATATCGCCACTCATTTCCAGCAGAACGTCAAGGCGCTCGGCCTGGGCCTGAAAGGCCAGGTGGCGACGGCCGGCAAGCTCGACGCGATCCGCTACAAGCGCTGCCTCGACGACACGGGTCTGGTGACGAGCGCCGTCGTGATCTCCGCGCCGCAAACGCGCGAAGGCGATGTCGACGAGGGAGCGCTGCCCGAGGTGCAGCAATGGTGGCGCGACCACGTCGGCCAGGACGCCGCCGGCTACGAACGGCGCGTGCTCGACGGCTTTGCGAGCGACGACGAGCCGGACCTGCTGATCGTCGTGGACCGGCTGCTCACCGGCTTCGACGAGCCGCGCAACGCGGTGCTCTACATCGACAAGCCGCTTGCGGGGCACAACCTGCTGCAGGCGATCGCACGGGTGAACCGTCTGCACGAGGCCAAGCGCCACGGCGTGCTGGTCGACTACCGCGGCATTCTGAAAACGCTGGACACCACGCTGCGCGCGTACCAGCAGCTGGAAGCAGGCACGCCGGGCGGCTATGACGGTGCCGACCTCGAAGGGCTGTACCGGCCGCTGCGCGCCGAGTACCGGCGCCTGCCGGCCTTGCACCAGGCACTGTGGGACGTCTTTGCCGGCGTGCCGGACCGGACCGACCGCGAGCAGTTGCGGCAACGGCTGGTGCCGCTGCTCGAAGACGACGAACATGGCGGCACGCACGACCGCCATCGGCCGGTGCGTGCCGCCTTCTACGCTGCGTTGCGCCGCTTCGGACGGTGCCTGCAGACGGCCCTCGCCTCGCGCGGTTTTCACCAGGACCCGGAGGTGCCGCCGTCGACCATCGCCCGCTACAAGGCCGACCTGGCGTTGCTCACCGAACTGTGCGCCACCGTGTCGCGCGATGCGATGGAGGAGCGGGGCGACCGGGAGTGCGAAGCGCAGATCTCGCGCCTGCTCGACCGGGAAGTGACCGCGCAGACCGTGCACGAGCCGGGTGCCGTGTACGCCGTGCACCGGCTCGCCGGGCCGGCCGAACTGCCCGACGACTGCAGTGCCGAGCAGGCCCGCACCGAGGCGGCGTTGGCGCGGGCACGCCTGACGCGGGCGATACGGGTCGAGCTGGCCGGCGATCCGTATGCGCAGCAGGTGTTCGGCGAGTTGCTGCAGCAGGCCATCGCGAAGGCCCGCGCGATGTTCGAGCACCCGCGCCGGCAGTATGCGCTGCTGCACGAGCTCGAGCAGCGCGTGGCCCAGCGCGCACTGCCCGGCCTGCCGGAGGCCTTGGCCAGCCAGCCGCGCGCGCAGGCCTGCTTCGGCATCCTGCGGCTGGTGCTCGGCGAAGCGGCATGCGAGCGCCTCGGCACCGCCCGTCTGCAGGACGAGGCACGCCACATCGACGCGGTCGTGGGCCGCGCGGTCGCCGAGAACTCGCTGAACCTGCAGAACGTCGACGCGGCGATCAGGCAAGCCCTGCTGCCCCGCCTGTACCCGCTGATCGGACTCGACGCGGCCCGGCAGGTGACCGAGCAGGTGATGCGGCTGGTGCGGACCGACCCGGGGCGGCCTACAGGCTCTGCACCAGCGCCATGATGTTGCCTTCGCTGTCCTTGAACCACGCGGCCTTCGCGCCGCCGGCGATCACCGCACCGGCCGGGCTGCGCTCGCCGGGCATGTCGTAGTCTTCGAAGGTGACGCCTCGCGCTTTCAGGCGCTCGATCAGCGCGTCGACGTCGTCGACCGACCAGAAGGCCTGGCTGGCCTGCGAGGTGCCGGCGTTCGGCGTCGGGTACAGAAAGCAGGCGGTGCCGCCGGCGAACTCGTAGGCCACGCCGCCGTTGATCTCCTGCTTCGGCACGAGGCCGATGCGCTGCTCGTAGAACTGGCGGGCGCGGGCCAGGTCGCGCGCGGGGATGTAGGCGTACATCGGGTAGGACTGCAGCATGTGCGTCTCCTGTTCGGCCCCGGGGGACCGTGCGTTCAGGCCGTCTCAGGCTTCGACGATGGCCTCGAATCCGCCGTAGATCAGCCGCTTGCCGTCGAACGGCATCGGGTTGGTCTCGGGCTGCAGGCGCGGGTCTTCCATGGACTTCTTCATGCCCTCGTCGCGCACCGCCTTCGACGGCCAGGTGATCCACGAGAAGATGACGGTCTCGTCCGGCTGGCGCTTCACCGCCATCGGGAAGGACGTGAGCTTGCCTTCGGGCACGTCGTCGCCCCAGCACTCGACGACGCTCAGCGCGCCGTACTCCTTGAACACGCCGGCGGCCAGGGTGGCGTGCCGGCGGTAGGTTTCACGGTTGGCCGTGGGGACGGCCGCGACGAATCCATCGACGTAGGTCATGTGAGATCTCCGGTTGCGGCCCTGCAACATTGCAGCGGCCTCGAGAACACGACGAACGGGCGGCGCCCGGATCGACAGCCGGGGCACGACGAAATTGCAAGAAGACGCAGCGCGCCGCCGGCCGCCCGGGCCGGGCCCACCCCCCTAAGTTTCAGGGCATCTTGCGACTCCGGAATTCCGTAGCATCGCGGCGATGTGACCGGGAGCAACTCGCCCCAGGCCGCCCGACCGGGGCTCGGCCGGCTTGCTACATGGCGAGGACCGAGGACGGGGCCTGTCCTCCAAAAGAGGGACGCGAGGCCCCTAATTTGGAGGACGACGACCGCGCCGTCCCCGAGCATGATCCGCGTCAAGCGAGGCATGGAGGCTGCGGCGATGGCGTCGAGAACGATACACACGAAGCGCTGGCTGGCTGCCGCGATGGCAGGCGCGAGCCTGCTGGCGGGCTGCGGCGGCGGAGGCGGCTCGGGCTCCCGCTCCGGGGCCGAGTTGACCTATCTGACGGTCGAGGCGCAGGACGGCGACGCCGATCGCCTGCACTACCAGTGGCGCGCGACCGCCGGCACCATCGAGAACCGGGATGCGCCCGAAACCGTATGGCGCCTGCCGGACGGGCCGGGCCTGCACTTCGCGTACGTGAAGGTGTCCGACGGCAAGGGCGGCTATGTCGAGCAGCAATACGCTGTCTCCTCCGACGCGCTCGAGACCTCGGCGCCCGCGCGACCGGACGTCGAGCATGCCGCGCCGGCCTCGGCCGCCGCCGCCGGCGGCACTGCCCGGCTGGTCTTCTTCAGCCGCGACGACACCCGGTTCACGCCGCCCAACGGGGGCACCGCGCAGGCGCGCACGGTGTTCCAGCCGGACGTTCAGGTGCGGGTGCTGAGGCTGCCGGGCCAGGAGCTGGTGTTCTCGGGCACCAGTGATGCCAGCGGCGAGCTCAACCTGCCCGAACTCGAGATCGGCGCCAACTACGAGTTGCGTTGCGCCACGCCGACCGCCCCGGTGTTCGCACCGTGCGGCAGTCTGGGCGGGGCCGCCACCTCGAGCATCGTGCGCCCGGTGCGCCAGATCCCGGTCACGCTGAACCTGCGCCTGTACGGCCACGTCGGGTTTTCCGACGGCGGCGTGTGCGGCGTCCAGGACGAGCTGTTCGGGCTGAGTTCCGCCGCCACCGTGCAACTGCTGGCGGACGACGAGACGGCGCTGGCGGCGCCGGTGCGCGTCAACCGCTATGGCGACTACGCCTTCGAGGCGGCCGCGCCGGTGCACGGGCCGCTGAAGCTGCGGGTGCAGTGCGAGTCGCTGCAGGCGGTGGTGCCGGTGCCGGCGTCGCCCGACCCCGCCGGCTACATCAGCAGCCAGGCGGTCGAGCTGTCGCACAGCTTCGCGAACCGACGCCCGCGCATCCGCAAGATGGTCGCCAACGGCCCCGACGGCAATGTCCGCGGTCAGATGGTCGAGGTGGAAGACGATGCACCGTCGCTTGGCCTGCCGGGCGCCGAGCAGTTCCTGACCTTCAAGGGCAAGGACACCCGCCGCAGTGCCTGCATGTACTACCGGGCCTTCGGCGCCGTGCGCGACTGCGACGACCAGGGCAACATGGTCGACCCCATCTCGTTCCAGACCTGGAAACGCCAGCACCGCTTCGGCGCGCATGCGCAAGGCAACACCGAGGCCCGCGCGACCTACGTCAACAAGATGGACCTGAACCTGGTGCGGCGCATGGTCGCGACGCAGGTGGCCGACGACCACGTCGCGTTCTACGTGTGCAACTCGCCCGGTCCCGAAGGGCGCACGCGTGCCGAGCTGGAAGACACCCTCCGCGTCGCGCTCGACAACGAGAACGAGGTGGCCTGCGTGGCGATGGAATGGTCGGTCACGCCCGGCACCCATGGTGATCAGCCCTATACCAAGTTCCTCACCTTCGGCCCCGACGGCCGCCTGCTGCCGTCGGTCAACCTCGACGGTCGCGGCGAAAAATACATGCCCGGCGCCTGCGTGGCCTGCCACGGCGGCGCGCGCTACGGCGGGCGTTTCCCGGAGCGCGGCAACCCGTCGCCCTACCTGGGCTCGACCTTCCTGCCATTCGATACCGCGAACTTCCTGTTCTCGGAGCGAGCGAACCTGACCGAGGCTTCGCAGGCGGCGGCGCTCAAGCGCCTCAACGACCTCGTGCTCGCCACCTCGCCGACCACCGCCACGCAGAACCTGGTCGCCGGCTGGTACGCGCATGGCGGCAACGACCAGAACCACGGCTACGTGCCCGACGTGTGGCGCCAGGCCGCCAACCAGCCCGGCGGCCAGGGCGCGGAAACCTTCTACCGCGAAGTGATCGCCACCTCGTGCCGCACCTGCCACGTCGCGATGAAGGACAGCGCCAACTGGGACCTGAACCTGCCGCGCGCGTTGAATTCCGACACGCCGGTGGCCCATGTGTGCGGCGGCAGCGCCGACGTGAGCGTCAACGCCTCGATGCCGAACGCGCTGGTGTCGTACGACCGCCTGCTGGAGCGTACGCGCGACGACCCGGCGCTGGCGCAGCTGCTGCGCACCTTCCTGGGATGCGACGCGCCGGTCGACGACCCGGTGTATCCCAAGCGCTGACGCTGGCCCGTCCGCGCCGATCCTGAAAGCCAAGGAGCCGACCATGAACCTGCCCACCCCCGCTCGCCGCCAGCCGCTGCCGATCGCGGCGTTGCTGGCCGCCTCGCTGTGGAGCGCCGGATGTACCGCGCCCGCCGTGGCACCGACCGCATCGGCGCCCGCCCCTGCCGCACCCGCAACCGGCGCCGCGCCTGCCGCGCGACCGGCTGCCGCGTCCGCCGAGGACAGCGCGCCGCAGCCTTTCGACCAGGCCGTGCGACTGGCCGGCAACCACCTGTTCACCGATGCGGCCGCCGAGCTGGGTCGTTCGCCGCGCACCGTCGTGATCGACCCGCTGATCGACGCCAACACCGGCTCGCAGACGCGCAGCACGGTGTCGATGGGCGAACAGCTCGCTGCGCAGGTGGCATCGCTGTACCCCAACTGGAAGGTCGTGCCGCTGACACGCGCCAACCTGGCCGCCGACCCGCTGCTGCTGATCGGCACCGTCACGCCGGTGGCCAAGCGCGCCATGGTGGCCGACAGCCCGGCCGACAGCGTGCGGCTGTGGGTCACGCTGATCGACCTGAAGACGAACAAGATCGTGGCCAAGCGCGAGCAGTATTCGACGCTGGAATCGGTCAACGCAGAGCCGCTCGCCGTCTACCAGGACAGCCCGACCTGGAGCAAGGACAAGACGGTTGCCGCCTACATCAAGTCGTGCCAGCGCCTGACCGAGATCGGCGATCCGGCCGACCCGGACTATCTGAGTCGCCTGCATGCCGCCGCCACCGTCAACGAAGCGATCATCGCCTACGAGCAGGGCGACTACGCCGGCGCCAACCGCCTGTACAAGGAAGCGTTGCCGCTGGCCGAGCCGGGTGATTTGCGCGTGCTCAACGGCCTGTACACCACCAGCCTCAAGCTGCGGCAGCCCGACGCCGCCAACCAGGCGTTCGCGCGGCTGGTGAGTTCCGGCCTCGAGCACCGGCGCCTGCCGCTGAAGATCCTCTTCAAGCCGGGCGGCACCGAGTTCGTCGAGCCACTGGGCAACCAATACCAGCAATGGCTGGCCACCGTTGCGCGCGAGATCGGGCAGGCACCGAGCTGCGTTCGCGTCGAAGGGCACACCAGCCGCACCGGTTCGGCCAGCCGCAACCAGGCGCTGTCGCTGCAGCGGGCCGAAGCGGTCGAGCGTCTGCTCAAGCGCCACGCCAACATCTCGGCGCGCCTGCTGCGCCCGGCGGGCAAGGGCTCGCGCGAGGCACTGATCGGCATCGGTACCGACGACGCGCGCGACGCGCTCGACCGGCGGGTGGAGTTCAAGGTGGACCACTGCACCTGAGCCGCCACAGACCAACAAGAGGGGGAGATCATGAGGGCATCGATCACGGGCCGCCTGCTGGGCCGGGCGGCGCGGGCGTGGCTGGCGGCCGTGGCTTTGGCCGCGGCCGGCGCTGCGCAGGCTCAGCTCAGCTTGCCCAGCGCCAGCACCTACAACAGCGTGTGCGCCAGCTGCCATGGCGGCTCGCTGACGGCCAGCCGCAGCTTCGTCACCAACACTGCCTTTCTCTATGCCGCCGACCGCGCCGCGATGGAGGCGGCTGTGGCCGGCACGTCGATGGCGCCCCAGATCGGCGCGCTCAGCACCGCCGACCTGCAGGCGGCCCAGGTGTTCCTGCGCGCGGTGCGCGAGCTGGTGGTGACCTCGTCGGTGAGCTTTGCCGACACGCTGACGAATGCCACGTCGACCCGCTCGGTGCAGATCGCCAACCTGCGCGAAGAAGCGGCGTCTTTCAGCACCTCGATCGGCGGCGGCAACGCAGCTCCCAACGAGTTCCAGGTCACCGCGTCGACCTGCGGCAGCAGTGTGCCGGCGCAGAGCACCTGCACACTGACCGTGACCTTCGACCCGGCCGCTGCCGGCGCACGCAACGCCACCTTGTCGGTCACCATCGGCGGCACCTACCCGTCGCCGGCCACCGGCGCGGGCAACCCGCGCCAGGTGCCGCTGTCGGGCAACGGCGTGACGCCGGTGCCGGTGTTCCAGGCCAACCCGGCACTGCTGCCGCTGGCGACCGTGGGCACCACGCCGGTCAGCGGCGCGTCGACCATTTCCAACGTCGGCACCGCACCGATGACGCTGTCCAGCCTCGCGCTCACCGACACCACGCATTTCGCCTTCGGGCCGGCCAACACCTGCAGCAACGGCCTGGTGCTGGCGACCTCCGGGTTGGGCCAGTCGTGCACGCTGCAGGTGGTCTACACGCCGCCGGTCGACGGCGACGCGCGGACGGCCCAGGTGCAGATCACCGACAACGCGTCCGGCTCGCCGCACACGGTCAACATCGACGCCACGTCGGCGGCGATCGCCAACCTGGTGCTCGACACCTCGCCGCTGGAGTTCGGCGAGGTCGTGATCCACGAACAGGCCTCGCTGCCCGCGCGGGTGGTCACCAGCACCGGCAACGAGCCGCTGCAGATCAGCAGCGTCAGCGTCACGAACGCGGTGGCCCACGGCTACAGCGTCGTCGAAGACTGCACCACGCGCTCGCCGTTGGCCAACGGCCAGACCTGCTCGGTCACGGTGCGTTTCCAGCCCACGACGGTGGGCGTGAAGCCGCAGCAGACGCTGCAGATCGCATCCAACGCCGTCGGCGGCACGGCGTCGGTGTTCGTGCGCGGCGCTGGGGTGCCGGTGCCGGCGCCCATTGCACAGTTCGACCCGGTGGCACTGGACTTCGGCGCCCAGACGGCGGGCTGGGACTACCCCGCGCGCAGCGTGCGCCTGCGCAACACCGGCAACGCGCCGATGCTGATCACGGCGGTGCGGGTCGAAGGCAGCGGCTACACGCTGGCACAGGCTTCGCCGTGCGGCAGCTCGCTGGCGGCCGGGGCGCACTGCGACATCCCGGTGCGCTTCCATGCGGCCGCCGCAGGCGCCCCCTACACCGGCGCCGTGGTGGTCGAGAACAACGCCGCCGGCGCGCCGCACCAGGCGGCGCTCAGTGGCAGCGGCGTCGCGCAGTCGATGCCGTCGCTGGTGTGGTCACCGGCGGTCGCGTCGCTGGACTTCGGCGATGTGGCGGTGGGCAGCAGCTCCGGCGTGCAGACCGCAGTGCTGCGCAACCAGGGCCCGGGCGACGCCCTGCTGCAGTTGGTCAACGCGATCGGTACCGCCAGCAGCGACTATCTGGTCACGTTGTCGGGCTGTGCGCTCGACGACGTGCTGCTCGAGGGTGCCAGCTGCAATGTGCGGGTGAGCTTCTCGCCCAACGCTGCCGGTGCACGCACGGCCCAGGTACAGGTGGCGTCGAATGGCACCGCTCCTGCGGCGCTGACCTTGGCGGGCACGGGGCTGGCCGGCCCGGCGCCAGGGCTCGAGCTGTCGGCCACGGCGCTTGACTTCGGGCGCAGCGAGGTCGGCTCGCAGTCGACCCCGCGCGAACTCACGCTGCGCAGCGCCGGCTCCGGCACGCTGCAGGTCACCGGCATCGCCATCGACGGGCCGTTCGAGGTGCGCCCGCGCACCTGCTCGCAGTGGCCGTTCTCGCTGACGCCGGGGCAGGAGTGCTCGGTCTCGGTCAGCTTCGTGCCGACCTCCACCGCCACGGGCAGCGGCACGCTGCTGGTCGAGAGCAATGCGCAGCCGGCCGAGGTGAGCCTGAGCGGCCGGCCCGAGGAGGCCTCCGGCGGCTCGGGCGGCGGCTGCTCGATGGCGCGCGGCACGACGCTGCGCGACCCCACCTTGTGGCTGCTGGTCGCACTGGCGGCCGCGGTGCTCGGCTGGCGTCGATGGCAGGCGCAGCGCGCGAGACGGGCATGAGCATCGTCTTCGCCCGCGCGACAACGCAGCGTTCGATGCCGGCGCCCACGGCACGGGCCCTCAGCGGCGGTGCCCTGCTGCTGATGCTGGCCGCCGGTGGCGCCGTGCTGTCGCCGGCCGATGCAACACGCGCGGCCGTGTGGCTGCTGCTGGCTCCGCTGGCCGAAGAGACGGTGTTCCGGGCCGGCCTGCACGAAGAACTGCTGCGGCGTCGCGTGACACCGAGGGTGGCGAACGCGCTGACGGCGGCAGCGTTCGGTGCGGCGCACGCCTGGGCCTGGCAGCACGCCGCCGGGTGGTGGGTGGCGGTGCCGGCGCTGCTGGTCGGCATCGTCTATCAGCGCGACCGACGTCTGGGCCGGTGCATCGCGCTGCACGCCGTGATGAACGCGGTGGCGCTGGCGGCAGCGTTCGCATGAAACACATCGATCCCCGAAGGAGGACAGGCATGAGTCGACAACGCTCGCGAGCATCTGCGGTGGCAGTGCTGCTGGCGGCCTTCGGCGCCCCAGCGGCGCACGCCCAGGCCGACGGCAGCTACTACGGCGTGATCGACTTCTCGTACGGCGAATTCCAGCCGGCCGGCACCGAGCGCGAGCACCGCTTCGCCAGCAACTCGATGACGGCCTCGTTCGCCGGCGTGACCGGCAAGTACACCTTCGAGAACGGCCTGGCGCCCGGCATCACGCTCGAGACCTTTCTGCGGCTCGAAGACCTGAAGACCGGCCGCAACGACGAAGACCCGCTGTTCTCGCGCAACGCCTTCGCGTCGCTCGGCTCGCCCTGGGGGCTGTGGCGTGCCGGGCGGGTGCAGACCCCGCTGTTCGAGACGGTGACCCGCTTCAATGCGCTCGGCAATTCGGTGTTCTTCTCGCCGGCCGTGCGACACATGTTCGCGAGCGGCGGGCTCGACGGCGTGCAGGGCGACTTCTACTGGGACCGCGCCGTCTCGTACACGCTGCCCCGTTTCGAGGAAAGCAGCGCCGCCGGCACGCTGACCTACGCGCGCGGCCCGGGCGATTTGCGCGGCGACTACTGGGGCGTCAACGGCTACTACGCCTTCGGCCTGCTGTCGCTGGCGGCGGCAGCCCAGAAGATAACCGTCGACGACGGCTACCGCGACGGTCTCGACGAAACCGCATGGATGCTGAACGCGTCGTACAGCTTCGGGCTGTTCAAGGCCTTCGGTCAGTTCGGCGGCACCAGCGACCACACGCTGGAGGTGCGCACGCGCACCGGCTCGGCGGGCCTGTCGGTGCCGGTGCGCGACTTCACGCTGCTGGGCCAGGTGGCGCAGACACGCAGCGAAGGCGCGGCGGTCGACCGCAGGCACACGACGTTCAGCGGTGCACTGCTGTGGTCGTACGACAGCGAGACCGAGCTCTACATCGTCGGCATGGAAGACCGCGTGCGTCGGCAGGACAAGGGCCGCTCGGTGGCGGTCGGCGTGCGCACGCGGTTCTGATCCCCCCTGCGCGGCGCTGGCCGGTCAGTCCGGGATCTCCGGGTCGACCAGCCGCGCCAGCTGCACCAGCGATTCCTGCCAGCCGAGGTAGCACATCTCGGCGGGGATGGCCTCGGGGATGCCTTCCTGGACGATGCTCAGCTCGGTCCCGCAGGACACCTTGCGCAGCGTGACGGTCACGCTCATCTGCCCGGGCAGGTTCGGGTCGTCGAAGCTGTCGGTGTAGCGGATCTTCTCGGACGGCACCAGTTCCAGGTACTCGCCGCCGAAGGAGTGGCTGTGGCCGGTGCTGAAGTTGCGGAAGGACATCCGGTGCGTGCCGCCGACCTTGGCCTCCAGGTGGTGGACCTGGCAGGTAAAGCCATACGGAGGCAGCCATTTGGCGACGGCATCGGCCTCGAGGAAAGCGCGATAGACCCGATCGGGGGGGGCGCGCAGGACGCGGTGGAGCTTGACGGTACCGGTGGCCATGGTGGGGGGTCCTTTCATCAGGTTTTTGAGGGATGACAAGCTCACGACGAACCAGCGCCGCCGAAATCGACATCGCGTGTTCCATCCCGGCGCGAGCCGGCTCAACCGCAATCGAGCGACTGCAGTTTCTGGCGCAGCGCGGGGGAGTCCTCGCCCATCGACAAGCGCTGCAGCACTTCGGCGCACGCGGCGGCGTCGGCGGTGGACCGGCCGGCCGGTGCTTCGGCCGCGGGGGCCCGGCTGGGAGCGGCTGGCTTGCGCGCTTCCGGGCGCGGCGCCGGGGCGGCTCTCGGCGCGGCCACCGGGGGCGGCGGTGCGGCGGCCTCTTGTGCGGGGGCGGGTGCTGGAATGGCGGTGGGAGCGGCGGAGACCGGTTCCGCGGCAGGCCGGCTGGCCGGCGCATCGACCTCTGCCGGTGCGGGCGGTACGGTCACCGCCGCGGCGGGTTGGGCCGATGGCGCCGCAGCAGGGGCTGCGGCAGGGGGCTGTGCGGCGGTCGTCCGGGCGCCGGCCTCTTGCGGCCCGCGCGAAGCCGACCACCACCACCCGCCACCCCCGGCTGCCGCCAGTGCCAAGGCGATCGACACCGCCGGCCAGATGCGGCGGTGCGGCGGCTCCGAGGCAGGCATCGCGGAAACAGGGGCGGCGGGCCGTTCGCTGCGAGGGGCCCGGTGTTCGACCACCGTGGCACCGGTGTCCGGTGCGGTGGCTGTCCACGGTGCACTGGCCGGCTGGCTGCGCGGGGCCGGCGCCGCCGCGTGCGAGGCGGTGGCGGGCAGCACCACGGTGCGCTCGTCGGGCGGCGGCGCCGAACTCTTGAGCAGCGCCGAAAACTCGGCCATCGTCTGCGGCCTCGCTTCCGGCATCAGCGCGAGCCCGGCGTCGATGGCGGCCAGAAAACCCGGCGAATATTGCGAGCCGGCCAGGCGGGCGGCCGGCTCCAGGTCGTCGTGCAGCACGCGCGAGACCGATGCGCGAGGCGCCTTGCCGGTGACGGCGCTGTAGAGCACGGCCGCCAGCGCGTAGACGTCGGTCCACGGGCCCTGCTTCATGCCCGGCGTGTCGGCATATTGTTCGAGCGGTGCAAAGCCCGGCTTGAGGATGGCCGTCAGCGCCTGCGTCGCCTGGCCGATGACCTGCCGTGCCGCGCCGAAGTCCAGCAGCAGCGGCCGGCCGTTGGGCAGCAGCAGGATGTTGTCGGGCGCCACGTCGCGGTGGTAGCACTGGCGCTCATGCAAGGTGGCCAGCGCGTCCATCAGCGGGGCCAGGATGCCGAGCAGCCATGCCTGTGACGGATAGGGATGGGCGCGCAGGTAGCTCTTGAGCGTCTCGCCTTCGTAGTACGGCATCACGATGAACGCCGTGCCACGCTCTTCCCAGAAGCGGTAGATCTTCGCCAGCGCCGGGTGCTCGAACTGCGCCAGCAGACGCGCTTCGTTGACGAAACTGCGCCGGCCCAGCTCGAACGCTTCCTCGCATTGTTGCGAGCGCGGCGCGATGGACTGGTCCGGCCGCCGCACCGCCAGGCTGGCCGGCATGTATTCCTTCAACGCGACGCGCCTGCCGAGCTGGGTGTCGGCGGCGAGATAGACCACGCCGAAGCCTCCTTCTCCCAGGATTTCGTTCACCTCGAATTCGGCGATCCGGCTGCCCATCGGCAAGGTCATTGGCGATCCCTCTCGTCGTGGCCTGTGGTCGACACGCCCTCGGCCCTCCATCCTGTTCACAGGCGCCCAGGATCGAAGCATGCCACGCTGCGGGCAGAAATAGCTCTCTTGCCGATCTGCAAGAGACCGGCACGCTGCGGCATCTCGGCAGCCTCCGCGCTCGCGCACGGCTTGTGCCGGCCCAGCGAACACCGCGGATCCGGCTTCGCCGGTCCGCTGGTGTTGCCCCTTCGAGGGGGCCGGCGCAGCCAGTAGGGGGTGGGCCAGAAACAGAAAAAAAACGGCCCCCAGGTGGGGGCCGAAATTCTCACTGGATGGTTTAGCACCCAGGAGACAGTTGCAATCGAAATGACGGGGGCCCTTGCAGGCCCGCGGTCATCAGAAGTTGTGCTTGATACCGAAGTCGACGCCGGTCTTGTCTTCGTCGGCTTCGCTGTCGTTGGCGACGTCGACGTAGACGGTCGTGCGCTTGGACAGCGGGTAGTGGTAGCCGATGCCGAACTTGCTCGACACGTCTTCGTCGGGATCGACGGTTTCCAGCTTGCCGTAGGCCACGCGGAAGTCGCCGCCGCCGATCGGGGCGGTGGCGCCGATCAGGTAGCTGCGGTGCTTGTCGGCGGCGCCGGCGCCTTCGGGCGTGCCCTGGCCGTAAGCCGCGATCAGCTTGGCCATGCCGAAGTCATACGAACCGCTGACGATGTGCCAGGTGTTGTCGTCGACACCGGACTTGCTGTAGCCGTAGCCGGCCCACACCGGACCCGCGGCGTAGCTGACGTTCACGCTGTAGAAGGCCTTGTTGTCGTTGCCGGCCACTTCGTCGATGGAGACCTGGGCTTGCGCCTTCAGGCCGCTGAAGTCGGGCGTCGAGTAGGTGATGGAGTTGGGCTGGCGTGCCGGCAGGATGCCGCCGAACAGGATGGGTTCCATCTTCGCCACGGTGTCGCCGCCCCAGGGGTCGGTCTTGTTGGCGATGTTGCGGGCCGGCACGTATTCGCGGCCGAGCAGCACTTCACCGAAGCCGCCTTGCAGACCGACCACCGAACGGCCGGCCCAGAAGGTGTCGTTGGCGACGCCGGTGTCAGCCTTGAAGCGGTGCTCGATATTGAACACCGCCTTCAGGCCGCCGCCCAGGTCTTCGGCGCCGCGCACGCCCAGACGGCTGCCGGAACCTTCTTGCATCACGAAGTGGTCTTCGCCGATGTTGCGAGCCAGGCCCAGGTCCACACGGCCGTACAGCGTGACGTTGGACTGCGCTTGTGCAGCGCCGGACAGCGCGCCGAGCGCGGCCATGGCAATGAGCGTCTTTTTCATGACTTCAACCTCAGGGGTTATGTTGATGAGTCGGCACCGGGTGCCGAGCCCTTGCTCTTTTTGAAGCGGTAGGCGTGCGCGAGTGGACCATGCGTGCATGACACTTCTAGGTGGAATCCCCCTGGTCAAGTTTGGCTGTATCTGCGACGCCACAGCCTGTGCAGTGCGCGCGGCAGATGTGGGCCACCCGCCGCAAAGCCAGCACTGGTGCGGCTTTGCGCGGGGTGCATGTGCTGTTGCGACACGTCGAAAACAGCGTCGTTGCAAAGCCCGCAAAGAGCCATTCCGAAAATCGCAACGATGCTGCGCGTGCGAAAAACGCGCCTCGTTCTCAGCTGGTTTTAGGCTGCGCCTCGCGTCATCGAAGCAATGCGCAACGCGTCGATGCGCACGCGGCTCGACGCCGCTGCCGCCAGCGTGAACGATGCGCCGTCGACGTTACGGCGTTGCGTCGCAGCTGTGACGGAACGACCCGTCGAGCGCGAGCGGCAGCACCAGCGTGCGCAGGTCGGCGGCACGTGCGGCCGTGCACAACGCGTCGCGCGCGCCGCCGGTGTTGTCGCGATACACCGCCAGGTATTCGGCGTTGAAGACCGGCTTGCCGTTGGACGTGAACACGGCATAGCTGCCGCACTCGTCGTACTCGTGGCACTGTTCGTTGACGGCGAAGTCGAAGTGCGGCTCGAGCGCAGCCAACTGGGCGATGTCGTTCTTCAGGCCGATCGCAAGGCCGCGTTGGTGGGCCTGCTCGGCGAGGTAGCGATTGAAGTCGAGCTGGTCCTGTGCGGTGAACGCAAAGCCGGTCGCGTGCGTGTAGCCCTCGACGTTGTCGGGCTCGACGCCGTCGCAACCCTTGGTCTTCGCCAGCTCCAGGCGATCGCTCATGATGCGGCGCACATTGCTCGACCGCACGTCGAGCCACCGCTCGCCGGGCCACTCGTCGAGCGGGTTGCCTTGATCCGCGGCCTCGAACTGTGCGTGGTCGTCGCGCCAGTCTTCGGAGCTGCCGGCGGAGAAGTAGCACACCACCTTGCGTCCCGCGGACTGCAGCCCGGCGATGGCGGCTGCCGAGGTTTCGAACAGGTCGACGTCGTACATCGCGACGTCGTGCGCGGTCTGCAGCGTGCCGGTCAGCTGCCACTGCCAGGTCGTGTCGACGGCGGGCCGCCACCAGACGCCGGCCGGCGGCTCGGGGTGGCTGTTGCCGCCCCCGCCTCCGCCTCCGCACGACGCCAGCGCGGTGGCGACGAGCCACGCCGTGGTCACGCGGGTGCAGCGTCGAAAGAACGGTCCTTGCCAGGTCGGCAGCTTCATGGTCGGCCCTCTGTCCTGTGGTCGGCGGGCAGTCTACGCGCAGCGGTGCGGGCGGCGAAACCGGCCGTGCCGGCCGCCATGTCATGCACAGGACAGCGTGCACCGCGCGCAGCAGCGACGATGCGGCCTGTCGCCCTGCAAAGCCCTCCGACATGACGAACCGCTACACGCTCTACGGTGCCGAGATCAGCTACTTCACCGGCAAGGTGCGCGCCTATCTGCGCTGGAAGGGGCTGCCGCACGACGAGGTGCCGGCCGATGCGCAGGTCTATCGCGAGGTCATCCTGCCGCGCGTGGGCTTTCCGGTCATCCCGGTCGTCGTGACGCCCGCCGGCGAAACGCTGCAGGACAGCACCGACATCATCGATGCGCTGGAGCACCGGCACCCGGGGCCTCCGGTGTACCCGCCCGGCCCCGTGCAACACCTGGCGTCACTGCTGCTGGAACTCTATGGCGACGAGTGGCTGGTGATCCCGGCCATGCATTACCGCTGGCACCACAACCGCGAATGGGCGATGCAGGGCTTCGGCGAACTCAATGCGCCGGCGGCCGCACCCGACGAGCAGCGCCGCATCGGCGCGAAGCTGGCGCAACCGTTCGCACAGGCGGCGGTGCTGCTGGGCGCCGAGCCGTCGATGCATGCAGCGGTCGAGGCCTCGTACGAAGCGCTGCTCGGCGAGCTGGACCGGCA
Source organism: Caldimonas mangrovi (assembly GCF_023721835.1). Taxonomy (GTDB): domain Bacteria; phylum Pseudomonadota; class Gammaproteobacteria; order Burkholderiales; family Burkholderiaceae_C; genus Caldimonas; species Caldimonas mangrovi. The sequence goes on from NZ_JAMKFE010000017.1 coordinate 45,633, forward strand.
CTTCGCACGGCACTCCCATCTGCTGGGGACAGGCCCGTCGATCGGCGACTTCGGCCTGGTCGGGCCGCTCTATGCCCACCAGTACCGCGACCCGGCCAGCGGCGAGCTGATGAAGCGGCTGGCGCCCCGGGTGGCGCGCTGGGTGGAATGCATGCAAAGGCCCGGGCCGCCGCCGCCGGCGAGCGGCGCGTTCCTGCCCGGCGACGAGATTCCGGACACGCTGCTGCCGGTGCTGCGCCGCATGATGCGCGAGCAGATGCCGGTGCTGGAAGATTCGGCACGCCGTGTCGCTGCGCGCATGGCGGGGCACCCCGGCGAGCCGCTGCCGCGCACGCTCGGCATGCACGCTTTCGAACTCGAAGGGTGCCAAGGGCAGCGCATCGTGCGGCCCTACAGCCTGTGGATGCTGCAGCGTGCGCGCGACGCCTATCGCGCGCTGGCACCCGCCGACCGCGGCCGTGCCGACGCCTTGCTGGCCCGCATCGGCGGCGAGCGCTTCGCCCATTTCGACGATCCGCCGCGGCTGCGGCGCGACGGGCTGAGCGTCGCCCCCGCGGCGTGAATTCGCGGTCGCGGGCGCCGGGGTCGCGCGGTTTTGCTACCGTTCACCTCCATGTCCACTGCATTGCAGCGTTTGGCCGAGTTCGACGGGCTGTCGTGGGTCGCCGCGCACCCTGATGCCTACCCGGCGCTCGAGGTGGTGCACATCGTCGGCATCGCGCTGCTGCTCGGCAGCCTGGTGGTCTTCGAGTTGCGTGTCTGGGGCTTTGCGAGCGAGCTGCCGACGGCGGCGCTTGCGCGGCTGTCGCTGCGTCTCAGCGTGGCCGGCTTTCTGCTCGCCGCCGCCAGCGGCCTGCTGATGTTCGCGAGCCAGCCCGGCGAGCTGCTGGCCAACCGGGCCTTTGTCTGGAAGATCGGCCTGCTGGCGTTCGCCGGGCTCAACGCGGCGATGTTCCACCTGCGTGGCGGGGTGCACCGGGCCGATGCGCTGGCGCGGGCGCAGACCGTGCTGTCGCTGGGGATATGGCTCGCTGTCATCATCTGCGGGCGTTGGATGGCCTACCTCTGAAGAGGAGTTTGCGATGACGACCTGCCCAGTCTCACGACGGCGCGTGCTCGCCGCCGGCAGCGCTGCGTTGTGGCCCTGGTGGGCCGGCTCGGCCCGCGCGCACCACGGCTGGAGCAGCTTCGACCAGACCCGCCCGCTCTATCTCGAGGGCCGGGCCGCCACCGTGCAATGGCGCAACCCCCACGTCGAACTGGTGCTCGAGCTGGCTGGCGACCTGCAGCTGCCGGCCGACCTGAAGCAGCGCGTGCTGCCGCGACAGACCGCCCCGGTCGACGGCCCGGCATTGCTGGCCGCCGCGCAGCTGCCGACCCGCCGCGACAAGCGCTGGACCATCGAGCTGGCGCCGCTGACGCGGGTGCAGGCCTGGCAGGTGCCCGAGATCCAGCCTGGCACGCCGCTGGCCGTGCTGGGCTTCGGCTTCGACGGCGAAAAGGGCGAGCCGGTGCTCCGCGCAGAGTACGTGTTCGTCGGCGGCAAGGCCTATGGCATGCGTTCGTCGCCCGCCTGACCGGGCTGCCGGAGCGAGCCCGGCGCCGAGACGAAAACCCGCGCCCGAAACTCGCGTCCAATAGCGGCCATGGAAGACCGCATCGAACAGCGCCTGATCGACCTCGAGATCAAGGCCAGCTATGCCGAGGACATGATCGACCGGCTCAACGAGGTGGTGGTGCGCCAGCAGGCGCAGCTCGAGACGCTGGCACGCGAGCTGACCGGCCTGCGCCAGCGCACGCAGGACAGCACCGGGGCGGCGCCGCGCAGCCTGCGCGAGGAGCTGCCGCCGCACTATTGAACCGGTGCTTCAGTTGCGCCTGCCGCGGCGCACCTGCCACAGCGGCCGCCGGCTCTTGAGCTGGCGTTCGATGCCGCGGTTCAGTTCGTCGCGCAGCGCGGTGACCGACTCGACGTGCCCGTACACGCCTTCGAAGCGCAGGTCCAGCCACAGCCACAGCGAACACAGCCGCAGGGCCTGTTCCATGCGGTCGAGGCGGCTCTGGCCGTCGACTTCGTACAGGAAGCCCGGCTCGCCTGCCGTGCCGTTGCGGGCATGGTGGGCGGCCCAGGCCAGGTAGTGGTCGAGCTGGTAGCCGGCGTCCGGATCGACCGGCGCCTGCGCATAGACGAAGCGCTCGCGCAGCGTCAGCGTGCCGGCGATGCGGTCGAGGTGGTCGGCGATCTGCAGCATGTTCTCCAGCTCGGCAACCTCGAAGTGCTGGTTGTCGAGCTCGAGCTGCTCCATGAACACGCCCAGCACGTCGCGCAGGCGCTGGCGTCCCAGCCGCTCGGCGATGGTCTGCACATGCCATGCGGTGGGTGCGACGCGCGCCTTGAAACCGGCGGGCGCCGTGGGCTGGCGCTGCAGCAGGTGCTGCAGCACGCGCAGCGAGCTGCCGTCGGCTTCGCGCAGCACGCCGGCAAAGCCTTCCTCGTGCAGCCCGAAGCGGCCGGCGCGGCCCGCGATCTGGTGCACTTCGCTCTCGGTCAGGTCGCGGTCGGCGACGCCGTCGAACTTGTTGACGGTGCTGAACAGCACGCGCCGGATCGGCAGGTTCAGGCCCATGCCGATCGCGTCGGTGGCCACCAGCACGTGCGACTCGCCGCTGGCGAAGCGCTCGGCCTCGCCGCGTCGCACCTCGGGCGGCAGCGCGCCGTAGATCACGCTGACCGGGTGGCCGTTCTCGGCGATGCGGTCGCGCAGCATCAGCACGTCGCGCCGGCTGAAGGCCACCACGGCGTCGCCCTTTTTCAGCGACGCCAGCGGCACCGGCGTCTTCAGCAGCTGCACATGCTGCTTGCGCTCGAAGTGGCGCACCTCGGCGGTCTCGCCGCACACCTCCAGCAGGCGCTGGATGGCGTCGACCGCATAGGCCGAGCAGATCACGATCAGCTCGCAGGCCGGCACGCCGACGATGGCTTGCGTCCAGGCCCAGCCGCGATCGGGGTCGAACAGCATCTGCGCTTCGTCGATCACCGCGACGTCGACCATCTCGCGCGTGTTGGCCATCTCGACGGTGCTGGACACCGCCCGCGCACCCGGGGACGGCACGTGCTCCTCGCCGGTCAGCAGCGAGCACGGCACGCCGCGCGCTTCGAGCCGGTCGCGGCCTTCGAGCGCGAGCAGCCGCAGCGGTGCGAGATAGGCACCCGATTCCGTTTGCGCCAGCCGCTCGAAGGCGGCGTGCGTCTTGCCGCTGTTCGGCGGGCCGACGAACAGGGTCACGCGGCGGCCCAGGCGGCGCGCGGTGGCAAAGCTGTCCGGGTAGCCGTGGAACGCGAGCTCGGTGTTGAGACTGTCGAGGTGCGCCAGTTCGGCGGCGCGGCGGTTCCGGCGTTGCACGGCCCGGTGTTCTTCGGTGTCGGCCTGGGCCGGCACGCGTCGGATGGAGGCGGAGGCGGGGTCTCGGGGGAGCAGCAGGGAGGGTGTCTTCATCACGGGGCGCTTCGTGGGCGCCGCTACTTCGTCAAACGCTGACAACTGGGGGCGCGTGCCTCGAAATCAAGACCGGGGCACGCCGTGCAGCATAACCGCCGATGGCGACGGTGCCCTATTCCAGCGCGACCCGCTCGAACATCGTCCTGCGCGTGTGACGAAATGCCGGGCGTACGCGGCTGCTCCATGCCGTGCCGCGCACGGCCAGCCAGTCCGGGCTGCCGAAGGTGGCGCGGTCGGCCAGGTCGTAGCAGGCGTAGTAGCGGGGCGATGCGGTGTCGCAGCGGTAGCGCGCGGCGTGCACGGTGCCCGGCACCGCGGCCAGCCCCGGCAGGTGTTCGGTGTCGTACCAGTCGTTGAAGTCGGCTTCCTGCTCCGGCAGCACGTCGGTCTCGACGACGTAGTGGTAGCGCGCGTCGCCGCCCGCCGCCGCGCCGCGCAGGTGCAGCAGCGGGTGCAGCGGCAGCCAGCCGGCACCCGGTGAGGCGGTGTCGTGCAGATAGGCGTGGCCGAGGTCGGCGTCGAGGGCGCGGCACAGAACGGCGTCGGCTCGGCCCTGCAGCGCTGCCGTCATGGCCTCGCCGGCCGTGCTCCAGGTGAACTTGAGCAGCCACAGCGGCGGGGGCGCACTCGACATGCTCAATGCTCCACCTTCAGTGCCACCAGCAGGCGCGAGACCATGTTGTAGGCCGCCACGGTGGCCACCAGTTCGACCAGGCGCTGTGCATCGAAATGCGCCTGCAATTGCGCGAACAGGGCGTCGGGCACCTCGACGTCGCGCGTCATCGCGTCGGTCAGTTCGAGCGCCAGGCGCTCGAGCGGGCTGTAGACGGCCGAGAGGCCGGGCTCGCGCACCGCCGCGATCTTGTCGGCGCCCAGGCCGGCCCGCTCGGCATGCGGCACGTGCGCGTCGAACTCGAAGCCGGCGCGGTTGAGCACGGCCACCCGCAGGATCATCAGTTCGCGCAGGTCGGCCGGCACGCCGGTCTGGTTGCGCACGGCGGTCAGCAGGCGTTCCCAGCCGGCCGCGACCGGCGGGCTGTTCAACAGCACCTGGTACAGCAGCGAGACGCGGCCGCGCTCGGCGAGGATGCGTGCCTCGGTGTCGGCCAGTTCGGCCCGGGTGCCGGGCTGCACGAGGGGAACACGCACGCTCATCATTCGGCCTTGATGTTCTTGGCCTTGATCAGCGCGGCCCACTTCTCGGTGTCACGCCGCAGCAGCCTGGCCAGCTCCTGGGGCGTGGACGGTGCCGGCTCGGCGCCGGTGTTGAGCAGCTTGTCCTTCAGCCCCGGGTCGTTCAGCGCACGACGCACCGCCTGGTTCAGGCTGGCGATGGTGGCGGGCGGCGTCCTGGCCGGCGCGAACAGCGCATACCAGTTGTTGGTGTCGACGCCGGGGATGCCCTGCTCGGCCAGCGTCTTCACGTCGGGCAGCGCCGGGTGCCGCTGGGTCGACGCCAGGCCGATGGCCTTGAGCTTGCCGCCCCGCACATGCCCGATCAGGCCTGGGATGTCGCCGAAGAAGCCCTGCACCTGTCCCCCCATCAGGTCGGTGATGGCGGGGGCGGCGCCGCGGTAGGGGATGTGCGTGATCTTCGCGCCGGTCGCGTCGACGAGCTGCTCGATCGCGAAGTGCGGGATGCTGCCGATGCCGGACGAGCCCATGGCGTAAGGCTCTGCCGCCCGCTTGCTGCCGGCGACGAACGCGGCGGCGTCCTGGGCCGGGTCCTTGGCATTGACGACCAGCAGCTCGACGTTGTTGACCACCAGCGACACCGGGGTGAAGTCGCGCTGCATGTCGTAGGCGAGCTTGCCGTACAGCGACGGGTTGATCGCGGCCGCGCCGACACTGGTGATCCACAAGGTGCTGCCGTCCGGCGTCGAGCGCGCCACTTCGGCCGCCCCGAGTGCGCCGTTGGCGCCGCCCTTGTTCTCGACCACCACCGTGTGCCCGAGCTCCTTGCCGAGCTGCTCGGCCAGCGCGCGGGCGACGAAGTCGACCGGCCCGCCCGGCGGGAAGGACACGACGATGCGGGTGGTCTGCGCCTGTGCCGAGGCGGCCGTGCAGGCGGCCAGGCCCAGCGCGGCGATCCAGGTGCGGCGATTGATCATGGTTGTCTCCTGTCGTAGATGGGGGTCAGTCGCAGCGTGCGGTCATGCCGCCGTCGACGACCAGTTCGGTGCCGGTGATGAAACGGGCCTCGTCGCTGGCGAGGAACAGCACTGCGCTCGCGGTGTCGCGCCCGTCGCCCATGAAGCCGAGCGGGATGCGCCGCTGCCGTTGTGCAAGCAGCGCGTCGACGTCGCCGCCGGTGCGTTGTTTCGCCAGCCGCGCCTCGACCATCGGCGTGTGCAGCTGCCCGGGCACCACGCAGTTGACGCGCACGCCGTGCGGTGCGTGCTGCACCGCCACCACGCGCGACAAATGGATCACGCCGGCCTTGGTGGCCGCATAGGCCACCTGCGCGCTGCCGGTCCAGCGCAGCCCGGAGGTCGACGCGACGTTGACGATCGCGCCCGAGCGCTGCGCCAGCAGGGTCGGCAGCACGTGCTTGCAGGTCAGGAACACGCTCTTGAGATTGACGTCGACCTGCGTGTCCCACACCTCTTCGCTCATTTCGACCGGGCCCCCCGGCGCCGAGCCGCCGACGTTGTTGACCAGCACGTCGATGCGGCCGTAGGCCTCGAGACACGCCGCGGCCATCGCCGCGACGCCGTCGCTGCTGGTCACGTCGCAGCTGAAGCTGCGGATCGACGTGCGGGCCTCGCCGGCGCGCGCCAGCGTTTCTTCCAGCCGCGCCGGCTCGCGGTCGACCGCCAGCACGCGGGCGCCTTCCTGCGCCAGCCGCACCGCCACCGCGCGGCCATTGCCCCAGCCTTCGCCGACGCAGCCGGCGCCGGTGACGATGGCCACCTTGTCCTTGAATCTCATACCGCAGGCTCCTCGAAGCGGTACAGCTGCTGCGGGTTGTCGACCAGCAGGCGTTGCCGCGCGTGTTCGTCCGGTGCAATCTGCGCGATCAGCGCGACCAACTGCGCCTCGTCGGGCACCGGGCCGGCGTGGTTGGGGTGCGGCCAATCGTTGCCCCACAGCACGCGGTCGCCGAACTCACGCACCAGCGTCCGGGCGAACGGCAAGGCGTCGGCATACGGCGGGCCGGCGCGGCTGATGCGGTCGATGCCGCTGACCTTGACCCAGAAGCGCTGGTCTTCCATCAGCGCCAGCAGGGCACGAAAGGCAGGCTGGTCCGGGCCCAGGCCGGCATCGATGCGGCCGATGTGGTCGATCACCACGGGCACCGGCGAACGCCGCAGTGCGGGGCCCAGCTCGGTGAGCATCGACGGTGCGCCGTGCAGCTGCAGGTGCCAGCCGAGCGGGCCCAGCCGCGCGCCGAGCGCCAGCACATCGTCGATGGGCGTCGCGCGGCCGAGGTGACCCATGTAGTTGAAGCGCACGCCGCGCAAGCCGGCCGCGTCGAGCCGGCGCAACTCGGCATCGGACACCTCGGTCGGCAGCAGCGCGACGCCGCGGTAGCGGCCCGGGCGCCCGGCCAACGCATCTTCGGTGGCCGCGTTGTCGAAGCCGTGGCAGGCCGATTGCACGACCACGCAGCGCTGCAGCCCGAGGCGGTCGTTCAGCGCATACAGCGTCTCCTTGGGGGCATCTTCCGCGGGCACGAAGCTGGCCTCGGCGGCGTAGGGAAACCGGTCGCGCGGCCCGAACACATGGCAGTGGGCATTGCAGGCGCCGGCAGGCAGGGTGAACGTCATGTGCAGATTCTGGGCAGCGCAGCGCCAGAGCGTAAGGGCATGGTGCCTATAGCAGCTATGCTTGCCGGCTATGGACCTGAGGCAGTTGCAGTACTTCGCCAGCATCGTCGACGCCGGCAGCTTCAGCCGTGCGGCGGCGGCGCTGAACCTCGCGCAGCCGTCGCTGAGCCGTCAGGTCGCCTTGCTGGAGGCCGACCTGGGCCAGCGGCTGCTGACACGCACCGGCCGCGGCGTCACGCCGACCGAGGCGGGCGAGGCGCTGCTGGTGCACGCCCGCGCGATGCTCGACATCGCACAGCGGGCGCGCGACGAGTTGCGCGAGCTGCATGCCAGTCCCGGTGGGCGTGTGGTCGTGGGCTTGCCGCCGCGCGTGGCCTCGCGCGTCAGCGCCCCGCTGGTGCAGCGCTTCAGGGCGCAGTTTCCGCGGGCCGTGATCACGGTGTCCGAGGGCCTGAGCCTGCACCTGCGCGAATGGCTGGTCGCCGGCCGACTGGACCTGGCGCTGCTGTTCGATCCGCCGGCGTCACCGCAACTCGACTACCGGGTGCTGACGCACGACCCGCTGGTGCTGGTGGCACCCCCAGGGCACCCGAGGCTGCCCGCCCGCGTGGGGCTGGCGGCGCTGTCGAACTATCCGCTGGTGCTGCCCAGCGCGCCCAACGCGATCCGCAGCCTGGTCGACGCGGCATTGCGGCCGCGGCGTGTCGAGTTGCAGGTGGTGGCCGAGGTGGGGGCGGTGCAGACGGTGCTGTCGCTGGTGGCGCAAGGTGTCGGCTGCACCCTCCTGCCCGAGACGGCGGTGCAACTGGCCGACGGCCGGCCGGCACTGCAATGCGCACGCATCGGCCCGCCGGTGATCCGCAACAGCCTGGTGCTTGCGGTGCCGCGCGCCCGGCCGGCCACGCGGCTGACGCGAGAGACCGCGCAACTGCTGTGCGAGCTGGATTTCGGCGGAACCCGTGCGCGTGGCGGCCAACCGCGGTAGTCTGGGCCGCTGTCGTCTGCAACCGCGAAAGCAAGCGCGATGAACGACTCCGAGACCCTGGCCCGGTCACTGACGCGCCGCTTCGGTGGCCGGTGGTCCGCACAGCCCTTGCGCGCCAGCAGCTTCTGCTCGACGTGGCACGCGCGCGGTCGCGGCATGGACGCGTTCGTGAAGTCGCTGCCGATGTCGTCGGCGCCGGTGCTCGAAGCCGAGGCGGACGGGCTCGACGCGCTGGCGGCCACTCGCACGGTCGCAGTGCCGGCGGTGCACGGCTGCTGGTGCGACGAAGAGGCCGGACTCGCCGTGCTGGCGATGCAGTGGATGACGCTGCGCCTGCCCGACGCGGGCTTCGGTGAACGCTTCGGGCGGGCGCTCGGTGCCTTGCACCGGGCCCTGCCGCCCGCAGGGGGCGGATGTTTCGGATGGCATCGTGACAACATGCTCGGCGGCACACCGCAGCGCAACCGGTGGAGCGCGCACGGTGGTCGCAACGGCTGGATCGCCTTCGTGGCGCACGAGCGGCTCGGCGCCCTGAACGCGCGGCTGGCCCATCGCGGCGCACCGGCCGCACTGCGGGCCGCGGTCGACCAGGTGATCGCGGCCCTGCCCGGCTGCTTCGACGACGGCTACGCGCCGCGCGCCAGCCTGGTCCACGGCGACCTGTGGTCCGGCAACTGGGCCATGCTGACCGACGGCACGCCGGTGGTCTACGACCCGGCCGTTTCGTGCTCGGACGCCGAGGCGGAACTCGCGATGATGGAGCTGTTCGGCGGCCCGCCATCGGGCTTCTGGCAGGCCTACCGGCAGGCCGCAGGCCTGCACGAGGGCTACCCCCGCCGGCGCGCGCTGTACCAGCTCTACCACCTGCTCAATCACGTGCTGCTGTTCGGCGGCTCGTACGAACAGCAGGCGTTGGCGTGTGCGCACCGGCTGCTGAAGGGCAGCGGTTGAAAGCGGAATTCATGCGGCAGCAGCGCCGCTGATACGGCACGCCAGCGGTGGCGCCGGGACCGGCGAAGCACGAGAACCCGTCGCCGGCGTATGCACCGGGCGGCACTGCGCCGGCCGCTGCCGTGGAAGAATCGACGCCTGTCTTGTGCCACGCGAGCTGCGCCATGATTTACGGCATCACCGACCTCACCACCTACATCCTCGGCACTGTCTTCATCGTGCTGCTGCCCGGCCCCAACTCGCTCTATGTGATGTCGGTCGCGTCGCGCTGGGGGGTGGCGGCCGGCTACCGCGGCGCCTGCGGCGTGTTTGCCGGCGACGCGATCCTGATGCTGCTGTCGGCCGGCGGTGCCGCGTCGCTGCTGAAAACCACGCCTGCGTTGTTCCTGGCCCTCAAATACGCCGGCGCCGCCTACCTGACGTGGGTCGGCATCGGCCTGCTGCGCTCGGCAGTGGCGACATGGCGCGGCCGCGGCGAACTGGCTCCCGAGGCGGCGCCTGACGCCAGCCGACCTTTTCGCGCCGCGCTGGTCATCAGCCTGATGAATCCGAAGGCCATCCTGTTTTTCGTGTCCTTCTTCATCCAGTTCGTCGACCCGGCCTATGCCCACCCGGAGCTGTCGTTCCTGCTGCTGGGTGCGATCGTGCAGATCTGCAGCGCGGCCTACCTGTCGCTGCTGATTTTCGGCGGCGCCTATCTGGCCCAGCAGTTCCGCCGCCGGCGCCGGCTGGCGGCCGCCGGCACGGGCAGCGTCGGCGGCCTGTTCCTAGGCTTCGGGGCCAAGCTTGCGAGTGCTAGCCTCGGTTAAGTAGCCGCACAGGGCGCGGGCGATCTCATCCGCGAGCGCGGTGTCGCTGACGCCCGGCGGCGGGTTCAGCACGGCCTGGTGCACCAGGCCCTCTCCCACCGTCAGCAGCGTGCGGGTCGCGAGCGCGGCATCGCCGATGCCGAGCGCGCCGGCCCGGGATTCGAGCCACCGGTGCACCTGTTGCGCGACCCGCTGCTTCGCGGGGCTGGCGCTGTCGTGCTGGGCGAGCTGCGGCAGCTCCAGGTGCAGCATGCGCTGCAGTGCGGGCCGATGGCGGTGCACCGCAAGGCTGCGTTGCACGAGGCGGGCGATGGTGTCGCGCAAGGGCACGGCGGCGCCGTCGAGCGCGTCGAGCACCGCGTCGGCGACCTCATCGAGATGGCGTTCGTGCAGTGCCGTCAGCAGCGCCTGCTTGTTGGGAAAGTACTGGTACAGCGAGCCGATGCCGACGCCGGCCACCTCGGCGATGCGGTTGGTGGTCGCGCCCGCCCCTTCGTGGTCGAAAACGCGAGTTGCGGCTTCGAGGATCGCGTCCACCGTGTGCCGCGAACGCTCTTGTGCCGGCTGCTTGCGCGGCGGTTGCGGCCGCAGCGGCGTGCCGGCGGAATGCGAGTTTCTCGGCGCGAGGCGGCTGCCTACAGTGCGTGCATCGCCATTCGACGTGTTCCGCCCTCGCATGAAAAAGCTCCTTCCACCGGTTCTGTTTGCCCTGTGCGCCGCAGCGATGTTCGCGGCGGAGCGCGTGCCCGGCGCCGACGCCCTACCCACCACCGGCCGGCTGGGCGGGGCGGCGGCGGTCGCTGCAGGGCTGGTGCTGCTGGTCGCCGCCCGGGTGCAGTTTGCCAGGGCGCGCACCAACGTCTACACCTTCGACGAGCCGGGGCAACTGGTGACGGGCGGCGTGTTCCGGCTCAGCCGGCATCCGATGTATCTCGGCTTCACGCTGGTGCTGCTGGGGCTGGCGCTGTGCCTGCGCTCGGTGCCCGCGCTGGGGCTGGCGGCGGCCTTCGCGGGGGTGGCCGACCGCTGGTACATCGCGTTCGAGGAACGCTGGCTGCGCAGCAAGTTCGGGCCGGCGTACCTGGAGTACGCGGCCCGCACGCGCAAGTGGTTCTGATCAGGGCCTCAGGCCGCGGCCCAGCCCATCGCCGGCCGGGACGGTGCCGTCCCGACACGAGCGGTCGGCGCGTCCTGCAGCGGCGCCCCGCCTTCGTTGCGCAGACGGAACACCGCGACCGCGCCGGCCAGCTGCTGCGCCTGATCGCGCAGCGACTGTGCCGCGGCGGCCGACTCCTCGACCAGCGCCGCGTTCTGCTGCGTGACGAGATCGAGCTGCGCCACGGCCTGGTTGACCTGCCCGATGCCGTCGCGCTGCTCTTCGGCGGCGGTGGCGATGTCGCCGATCAGGGTCGAGACGCGGCGCACGCTCTGCACGATCTCCTGCATCGCCTCGCCCGTCTGCGCGACGAGCTGTTCGCCGGCCTCGACGTTGTCGACCGACGTGCCGATCAGGCTCTTGATCTCGCGCGCGGCCTGCGCCGAGCGCTGGGCCAGCGTGCGCACCTCGCCGGCCACGACCGCGAAGCCGCGGCCCTGCTCGCCGGCGCGCGCCGCTTCGACGGCCGCGTTCAGCGCCAGGATGTTGGTCTGGAACGCGATGCCGTCGATGACGCCGATGATGTCGGCGATCTTGCGCGAACTGGCGGTGATCTGCTGCATGCTGCCGACCACCTGCGCGACGACCTCGCCGCCGCGTGCAGCGGCCTCGGCGGCGGACACCGCCAGCTGGTTGGCCTGCCGTGCGTTGTCGGCGGACTGGCCGACGGCCGCCGTCATCTCTTCCATCGAGCTGGCGGTCTGCTGCAGGCTGGAGGCCATCTGCTCGGTGCGCGACGACAGGTCGTGGTTGCCGGCGGCGATTTCGGTCGAGGCCGTGCGGATGGAATCGGTTGACAGCCGCACCTGGGACACCGTGCCCGAGAGTGAGCCGACCATCTGCTGCACCTGTCCCATCAGGCTGCCGGCCGGCGCGGCCCGCACGGTGACCGACAGGTCGCCCCGGGCGACGGCCGACATCGTCGCGATCGCCTCGGCGGGCTCGCCGCCCAGCTGCGTCAGCACGCTGCGAGCGATCAGCACCCCGGCGCCACCGACGATGACCAGCAGCACCACGCCGACGACGAGGTCGCGCACCACTTCGGCCGCGATGACGGCGCCGACATCGTCCATGTACAGACCGGCACCGACGACCCAGTTCCACTGCGGCACGCTGATCACGTACTGCAGCTTCGGCACCGGCTCTGTGCTGCCCGGGCGCGGGAAGTGGGTGTCGACGAAGGCGCGGCCGTTGGACGAGGCACGCACGGCAGCGCTCAAGTCTTTCAGCGTGTAGCGGCCCAGGCCGTCCTTGAGCTTGTCGGCCATGTTCTGGCCCATCCACTCCGGCTTGATCGGGTGCATCACCGAAACGCCGTCCATGGTCCAGGCGTAGAAGTATTCGCTGCGGCCGTCCGCGCCGCCGAAGCGTGCGCCGCGAATCGCCTCGCGTGACGCGGCCTGCGCGTCCTCGACGCTGATCTTGCCGGCGGCGGCGAGTTGCTGGTAGTGGGTGACCGCGTTGTGCACGGACTCCACGGCGGCTTGCAGCGCGTCGCGGCGCATCTGCAGGATGCCGTTGCGTGACTTCAGTGCGGACAGGGTGACGAGGCAGACGACACCGATGACTGCCGAGACGACGAGCAGGCCGATACGGCGCTTGAAGGACCAGGTGTTGAGCATAGGAAGCCGAAGACGGACGCCGCGCGGGCGCAAAGATGAAAACGGGATACAGCCTTCCGTTTTCGGCCGCGCGGCGCCTGACTTGAGCGCACGATTTCACACTGCGCCGCGTTCTCGTCGCGGCGCCTGCCGGCAGCTCACATCGGCAGCTGGCTCGAGCGCTCCTGCCGCTCGTACGGCGTCAGCATCTCGCCGCTGTCGGTGGCGTCTTCCCGGCGCTGCTGCAACGCGGCGCCCAGGCGCTGCGTCTGCTGCCGCAAGGTCGGCACCAGGCTGTCGCGCCCGGTCATCGAGCGGTACACCAGGGCCGCACCGGCCGCCACGGTCAGCAGCTGGCCCAGGAAAGAGGCCCGCCGGCGCGTCATCAGCCACAGCCCGGCGCCCAGCGTGACCCAGTGCTCGCCGGGCAGGCTGTCGCGCGCGGCGTCCATCTGTTGCCAGCGCTGCAGCCGTTCGCGTGCCGAGGACGCCAGCTCGCTGCCCCGCTGCAGGGCCTGGTCGGCCCGCTCGCGCAGCAGCGCCGCCTGCGCGTTGCGCGAGGCGTCTTCGCCACCGGTGTCATGCCCTGCCGAGGCGCCCAGGCCCGAATCGCGGTCGGACGCGAGGCCGGTGCCGCGCAGCGGGCCGTCCGAATCGGAGCGCACTTCCGGCGACACCAGCCCCTCGGGGTGCGAAGTGCTGGCGCCTTGGCGCAGCTCGCGCGGCACGCGCAGGTCGCTGTCGCCGAGGCCGGCGTTGTAGGGGGTGCCGGTCAGGTCGTTGCCGGCGCGGGGGGTGTTCGGGCCGGAGCGGCCCGTGTCGGATGTCGCCATGAGTAGTCTCCTTCGGGTATGAATGAAAGCGGCAGCGCTCACTCGGGCATCGCGCCCGGCACGCCGGGCGACCAGCGCTTCGGCCGTGCGCGACGGCCCACCGCCTGTTCGCGGGTGCGGTCGGACCCGGAAGGCAGCGAGATCTCGGCGAGCGCGGCGATGGCCGCCTGCGGTGCAGCCTTGGTTGCGACGTCGCCGAGCGAGAGCATCCCGACCAGCTGGCGCTGGCGGTCGAGCACCGGCATGCGGCGGATTTGCAGACGCTGCATCGAGTCGGTCACTTCTTCCAGCAACTGGTCCTCGTAGCAGCAGTGCACGTCGCCGGTCATCACGTCCTGCAGCGGCGTGCGGTCTGCCGGCAACGCACGGGCGGCGGCGCGCACGACGATGTCGCGGTCGGTGACGATGCCGACGACACGGTTGCGCCGGCACACCGGCAGCGCGCCGACGTTGAGGTCGTCCATGGCCTGGGCAGCGCTCCGAAGGTTGTCGCCGGGCGCCATCGCATGCGCGCCGCGCGTCATCACGTCGGAAACCTGGGTTTTCATGGCGGCTCCTGGAGTAAGGGGGAATCCGCTCAAAAGCGGAGCTTCCGCCGTATCGGGCAATCCGCGTACCGGGTGCCGGTGCGTCAACGGGCCGGCTTCAGCGCCCGGAAATCCAGCGCCTGCTGCCGCAGGAAGTGTTCGAACGCGGCCGTGCTGCGGCCGGCCGGCAGGTTGTTGGCGGCCTGCAGGCGCTGCTGCAGCACCGGCTCGCGCAAGGCGGCAGCCACCGTCGCATGGATCTTCGCGACCACACCGGCCGGTGTGCGGCCCGGCGCGAACAGCCCGAATACCGACGACAGGTTGGCTGCCGCGAAACCGGCCTCGGCCAGTGTCGGCACCCCGGGCAGCACCGGCAGCCGTTGCGGCGCGCCGACCGCGAGCGGCGTGAAGCGGCCATCGGCCACGTAGTGCAGCTGCAGCGGCGCGACATTCGTCGACAGCACCTCGAACTGGCCGCCCAGTGCATCGTTCAACTGCGGGCCGCCGCCCTTGTACGGAATGTGCGTGATCTCGACAGCCGCCGAGCGGCATACCAGCTGCCACACCAGGTGACCCAGCGTGCCGGTGCCCGACGTGGCCCAGCGCAACGCGCCGGGGCGCTGGCGGGCGTCGTCCAGCAACGCGGCCAGCGTGGCACCCGGCCAGGCCGGCGTGCCGACGACGATCAATGGCGTGTGCATCACGTCGATCACCGGCGCGATGTCGCGCAGGGGGTCGAAGCCGGTGCGGGTCAGCAGCGGTGCAAGCGTCAGGGTGCTGGCGGCTGCAAAGCACAAGGTGTGGCCGTCGGGCTCGGCGCGTGCGAGAGCGTCCATCGCCAGCACGCCACCGGCACCCGGCCGGTGTTCCACCCGCACCGGCACGCCCAGCCTCGGCGCCAGCAGGTCGGCCAGCGTGCGCGCGGTCTCGTCGCTGATGCCGCCCGGCGCATAGGCGACCAGCAGGCGCAGCGGTTGGGCCGGCCACGGCGCTTCGGCGAACACGGCGGGCGCAGCACCGAGGGCTGCGACGCAGAACTGCCGCCGGCCCAGTGTCATCGGGACGCCCTTTGCGCTCGCCGGTACGTCGGCTGCGCGAGGCTGCGCAGCAGGGCCGCGAAGGTCACGGTCGGCCCGGCGTTGTCGGCACTGCGATGCACCAGCGTCAGGGGGACGTCGAGCCGGCGGCTTTCCTTCAGCGGGCAGTAGACGATGGCGTCCGCGTGCACGCCCTGCATCGAGGCCGGCACCACCGAGATGCCGGCACCGGCAGCGACGAGATTCAGGTTGGTCAGCATGCGGCCGACCTCGGCGACCACCTTCGGGCGCACCTGCTGCTCGTCACACAGCGCGAGCAGGTTGGCATACAGCCCGGCCGCGCCGGGCCGGCGCACCAGGATCAGCGCCTCGCCGTGCAGCTCGCGGATGGCGACGGGCCGCGGCCGCCCTGCGCGCCCGCTGCGCGCCAGCCGGTGACCGACCGGCACGGCGACGACGGCGTCTTCATGCAGCAGCGGCTCGAACACCAGCCCGGCCGGCCGCTCGACCGGCACCCGCAGCAGCCCGCAATGCAGCCGCCCCGACGCAACCGCGTCGGTGATGGCCGCGGCGTTGTCCTCGCTCAGTTCGAGCACGAGGTCCGGGTAGCGCTGGCGGCACTCGCGCAAGGCGCGCGGCGTGAAGGCATGGGCCGCGGCCGAACTGGTGAAGCCCACCGACAACAACCCGCGCTTGCCTTCGGCCAGCAGCTGCATGCGCTCGCGCAGCGCGTCGGCATCGCGTAGCAGCCGCTCGGCGTCGGCCTGCAGCGTGCGGCCCGCTTCCGTCAGGCTCACGCCCTTCGGGTGGCGCAGGAACAGCGGCAGCCCGAGTTCGGTTTCGAGCGCCTTGATCTGCTGGCTGAGCGGCGGCTGCTGAATGCCGAGCTGCTCGGCGGCGCGTGTCATGTGGCCGCTCTGGGCGACGGCGACGAAGTAGCGCAAGTGGCGAAGCTCCATACGACCATCGTATCAAGTCGAGAGCTTGCGCATCTTTGACGTCTGGGAAGCCGCTTTCTACGATGCGCCGCATACCTTACGACAACACTGGAGACAAAACATGCCACAGCTTTCCTGGCACGCGGCCACGCTCGCGGCCGCCGTGCTGGTCCTCGCCGGCTGTGCGAGCACTGCGCCCGACACGGCCGCCCTGCAGGAGGCCGCCCCTGCGCCCGCCGCCTGCCCCCCGGGGGTGCCGGCCGAGGTGCGCTGCCTGGCCGGACAGGACAGCGCCGGTGCCCACTACCTGATCGCGATGCCGCCCGCCTGGAACGGCGTGCTGGTGCTGCACGCCCACGGCGGGCCGGCGCTCGGTGCGCCGACGGCCAAGCGCACGCAGGACGATCTGACGCGCTGGTCCATCATGGTCAAGGCCGGCTACGCCTGGGCCGGCTCCAGCTTCCGCCAGGGGGGCGTCGAGGTGCGTGCCGCCGCCGAGGACACCGAGCGGCTGCGCCGCCTCTTCGTTGCGCACGTGGCCAAGCCGCGCCGCACGGTGCTGCATGGTCAGTCGTGGGGTGCCAACGTGGCGGCCAAGGGCGCCGAAATGTACACCGCCAGGAGCCTGGGCCGCCCGCCCTACGACGCCGTGCTGCTGACCAGCGGCGTGCTCGGCGGCGGCACGCGCTCGTATGATTTCCGCACCGACCTGCGCGCGGTCTACCAGTACCTGTGCGGCAACCACCCGCGTCCCGGCGAGCCGGCCTACCCGCTCAACATCGGCCTGCCGGCCGGCGTCAAGCTGCCGCGGCCCGAACTCAACGCACGCGTCAATGAATGCCTGGGCCTCGACAAGCCGGCCGCGCAGCGCAGCGCCGAGCAGCAGCGCAAGGTGCGCACCCTCGTCGACGTGATCCGCATCCCGGAAAGCTCGATCACCGCGCACCTGGCGTGGGGCACGTACCACTTCCAGGACATCGTGCAGCAGCGCACCGGCGGCACCAGCCCCTTCGGCAACATCGGCGTGCGCTACAGCGGCTCGGGCGACGACGCAGCACTCAATGCAGACGTGCCGCGCCTGCGTGCCGACCCGAACGCCGTGCGGCGGCTGGCCGAAGACACCGACCTCGACGGCCGCATCCCGGTGCCGGTGCTGACGGTCAAGGGCATCGGCGACCCCACCGCCTTCGTCGAGCTCGACGCGTATTTCAAGCAGACCATGGAGCGCGGCGGCAGCGCCGGGCGGCTGGTGCAGACCTACACGCGGCACGACGCGCACAGCTATCTGAGCGACCCGACCTATCCCACGCTGATGAGCGCATTGCTTGCCTGGGTGGAGCGCGGCAACAAGCCGACGCCGGCCGGCATCGCGGCGCAATGCGCGAAGGCGGAGGCGAACTTCGGCCCCGGCTGCGCCTTCGTCCCCGACTACGTGCCGCCAGCGCTCGAAACCCGGGTGCCCGCGCGCGAGCGACCCTGAGGCGGCGGGCCCGCCTGCTGCAGCAGCCGTTGCGCATGCGCGTGCACGGCGTCGCGCAGCGCCGGGGGCGACAGCACCGTGAAGCTGCAGCGCAGCCGCGCCAGTTGCCGCGCGAACCACACCAGGCTGTCGGTGCGCGCCTGCAGCAGCACGCCCTGCTCGGCCGGCACCAGCGCGCCGATCTGCTCGCCGAGCTCGGTCATCGCCTCGGCCAGATCGGTGTGCAGCAGCACGCTCACGGCCGTCTCGCGCGGCAGCGCCGCGATGCTGCGCGTCAGGTGCGCGGCCGCATCGAAATGCTCCGGCCGGGCGAAGCTCGCAGCGACCCACTGCACCCCGCCGATCCGGTCCAGCCGGAACGATCGCAAGTCTCGCCGCAGGTGGCAGTGGCCGCTGACGTACCAGTGCCCGCGCCTGAACACCAGCCCGTAAGGGTCGACATCGCGCGCCGTCGCGGCCTGGCCCTCGGCGCGGTAGTCCAGCCGGACGCGCCGCGCCGAGCGGATTGCCTCCGCCAGCCGGGCGAGCGCTTCCTCGTTCACCGCCGCGGGCGCCGCCGGCAGGTCGACCGTGGCGGTTTCGCCGAGTGCGCGCATGCGGGCCTTCAACGGCGCCGGCATCACTCGCTCCAGCTTCGCCTGCGCACTCTCGATCGCCGGGGCGGATTGCGCCAGCCCGAGCCGCCGTGCCGCCACCAGCCCGAGCCCCACCGCCAGCGTCTCCTCGTTCGTGAACATCAGCGGCGGCATCTTGTAGCCGGCCACCAGCATGTAGCCGCCGTAGCGTCCCCGCTCGGCCGTGATCGGGATGCCCAGGTCTTCCAGCATGGCGATGTAGCGGCGCAGCGTCCGGCCATCGACCTGCAGCCGCTCGGCCAGTTCGGCACCGGTCATGCGGCGGTGGGTCTGCAGCAGCTCGAGCAGCGCGAGCACGCGCGTGGTGGGCCGGGTCATCTCGCGATGGTGTGTTCGATATAGGGCGGAATCTAGCCTAATACGACCTTAAGGTGCGTGTCGCGGTGACGTTGCCGCGCTTCACTGGACCTTCAGACCATGGAACCCATCCTCTTCTACGGCGTCCCCCAGGGGTGCTCGTTCGGCTCGATCGTCGCCCTCGAATGGCTGGGCCGGCCCTACCGCCTGTGCCGCATCGAGATGCTGCAGCAGCCCTGGCCGGCTGGGTACGCGCGCATCAATCCCATGTTCCAGACGCCTGCGCTGCTGACGGCCGAGGGCCGGCCCCTGGCCGAAAGCCTGGCGATCCTGCAGCACCTGGCCGCGCAGGACCTGGGGCCGCAAGGGCTCGGCCATGTGCAGGGCACGCCCGGCTTCGACCGGCTCAACGAGGTGCTGGCTTTCCTCAACACCGATTTCTTCGCGGCCTTCGGCCCCTTGTGGCTGGCTTATGAGCGCGAGGATCTCGACGACGGCAAGAAAGCCTTGTTGCGCACGCTGGGTGCCGAGGCCGTGCGCAAATGCTTCGCGGCGCTCGACGGCCTGCTGGCCGGGCGCGAGTGGCTGGTCGGCGAGCGGCGCAGCGTCGCAGACGCCTACCTCGCCGGGATTGCGCGCTGGGCCGGATACCACCGGCTGTTCGACCTCGGCGCCGAGTATCCGAACGTCGCCCGGCACCTCGGCAAGCTGCACGCCGACCCGGCGGTGGCCTTCGCCGATGCCATCGAACGCAAGGCGCCGTCGACCTCGGTCGGCGCCTTCCGCGGCCACGTGAGCCTCGACGACGCACTGCAAGGCTTGCGCTGAGCCTTCACCGCGCCGTCGCTACACCGACACCATGCCGCCGTCGACCAGCATCTCGCTGCCAACCATGTACGACGACGCGTCCGACGCGAGGAACAGCACTGCTTCGGCGATCTCCTTGGGGTCGCCGAAGCGCTGCAGCGGCACCTGCTGCCGGATGCCCTCGGCCATCTGTTCCAGTTGTTCCACCGGCAGGCCCAGCTTGCCGTAGATCGGCGTCGTCACCGGCCCCGGACTGACCGCGTTGACGCGGATGCCGCGGCCGACCAGCTCGCCGGACAGCGTGCGGGCCAGCGAGCGCAAGGCGGCCTTGGTGGCCGCATAGACGCTCGAGTGCGGCATGCCCAGGTGCGCGTTGATCGAGCTGTTCAGCACCACCGATGCCGGGTCGGCGAGCACCGGCAGCAGCGCCTGCAGCAGGAAAAACGGGCCCTTGAGATTGGTCGCGAACGAGCGATCGAAGCTGGCCTCGTCCCACTGCTCCAGCGGCCGGAAGTCGCCGATGCCGGCATTGACGAACACCACGTCCAGCCGGCCCAGCGATTCCCGCACGGTCGCCGCGAGCCGGGCCTGCTCTGGCGGAGCACCGGCATCGCAGCGCAGTACCAGCGCGTGCTCGCCCAGCTCGCGGCGGGCAGCCTCGAGCGTGTCGGGGTTGAATCCGGTCACCGCAACACGTGCGCCCTCGTCGATGAACAGCCGTGCCGTGGCCAGCCCGATGCCGGTGGTGCCGCCGGTGATCAGTGCGGTCTTGCCTTGAAGTCTTTGCATGAAGGTCTCCCGAAAAAAAGACAGGAGACCAGTCTGGCGTGGCGGCCGCGGCATGGCTCGCCGGTATCGGACCTGTCGTCGCCACTGTTCATGCTTTGATCATGTTCATCTTTTTTGAACAAAGAGAAAACTTGAACATTCAGTCGATTGCGTTCAAAATCTGCCCGTGTTCATGAAACATGAACAACGTCAAAATATGAACAAAACCGACGAAACATTGATCTCCCTCGCTGCTCGGTCCCTCGAGGACCTGGGGTTGGCTTTACGCGTTCAGCAAACGACGAAAACGGCCCAGGCCCATCAAGGGAACGCCCTATGGCAGCTGGGCCGTGGCAAAGAACGGGTTCACTATGCCGTCGAAGTGAAGCGCGGCCTGACGACGCACACCCTGGGCGCGACGTTGGCGCAACTGCAGCACACCAGACAGGCAGCGGGGCGTCCTGCCCTGCTCGTCACCGACCACGTTCCTCCCGAGCTGGCGCAGAAACTGCGCGAACAGCGTCAGCAGTTCGTCGATGCATCGGGCAACGCCTATCTCGACACTCCGGGCTTGCTGGTCTTTGTCGCCACACAAAAAAGCAAGCTGAAGGCGCCGGTTCCCAAAGGGCAGTCCCTGACGGTTGCGGGGCTGAAGACATTGTTCGTGCTGATCAGCGACCCTGCGTTGGCAGACGCACCACAAAGGGCCATTGCCGCCGCCGCCGGGGTTGCGTTGGGTGCGGTCCCAGGCGTACTGAGCGATTTGAAGGACGCGGGCCATCTGCTGGCATCCGGCAGGCGTCGCCGAATGGACGCAACAAAGCGCCTGCTCGACCAGTGGGCTGCCGACTACGCCAGGAAGTTGCGCCACAAGACCCTGACGGCGCGCTACGCCGCGCCTGGATTCGATGCCTGGCCGAAGTGGCAGATCGACGCCCCAACCACCCGGTGGGGGGGGGAGCCTGCCGCCCATCTGCTGGTACAACACCTGAAACCGGCAGTGCTCACCCTGTACACGCACAGGCTGACGCCCAGACTGCAGGTCGAGCAGCGGCTCACCCCGGCAGGGCCGCACGCTGAGCAGCATGTACTGGAGATCCGCCGGCCGTTCTGGGGTCTGCTCGCGCAGAGCGGCACCCGCGATGACCTGGTCCCGCCGGCTCTTGTCTATGCGGATCTGCTCGCCACTGGTGATGCACGCTGTATCGAAACCGCTCAGCTCGTCTATGACCGTTACCTTGCTCGACTTCTCCCGGACCGATGAACTGCGCCTACAAGGCCAAGTGACGGCCGAGGTTCAAACGGCTGCAGAGACGCTGGGCATAGGCCTGCTTGTCGCCGGCGCATTCGCGCGTGACCTGCATCTTTTCTATCGTTTCGGCATCGAAACCCGCCGGCGTACCGAAGACATCGATTTCGCATTGACCGTGCCGGACTGGAGCGCATTTGCAGAGCTCCGGCACCGCCTCACCCGCTCGGGTGCGTTTCGCGAGGACGGCAAGACGCAGCATCGGCTTCGCCATGTCGGCGGTCTGCCTGTCGACCTGGTGCCTTACGGCGGGGTCGAAACAGTCGCTCGCACGATTCAATGGCCGCCCAGCGGCGACATGGTGATGGAAGTCTTTGGCTTTCGCGAAGCGATGGCAAGCGCGGACGTCGTTGCCTTGCCGGGCGTTGACCGGTGCCGCGTCGTTTCGTTGCCGGCGTTGGCTTTGCTCAAGCTGGTCTGCTGGCAGGACCGGCACTACCGCGAGCCCAAGAAAGACGCTCACGACCTGCATCTGATCCTCGAGAACTATCTTGCCGCAGGCAACGAACCACGCCTCTGGGACGAGTTCGGCACGTGGACGCAGGAAGACGACTTTTCATACGAACTCGCTGGCGCTCGCATGCTGGGCCACGACGTGCGTCAGTTGTTGACACAGGACAGCATCGGGCGCGTGAGCAAAGTGCTCGAAGAGCAGTCCAGCACGGACCATCCAGGACGCCTGTCCTCGGAAATGCGACCGCACGCGCCTGATTCAGCTCGCGGCTTGATCGGAGGGATGCTGCGCGGCTTTGCCGGCTCGTAGTTGCTCGCCGAGCGCAACGTCGACAACGGCCGCCGTCAAGCCTTCAGCTTGTACCCCGTGCGCAGGATCCACGCCGCGATGGCGACGAAGCTCACCGCGAAGGCCAGTGTCATCGCGAAGCTGATGCCGATGCTGACATCGCCCGAGCCGTAGAAGCTCCAGCGGAAGCCGCTCACCAGGTAGACCACCGGGTTGAACAGCGACACCGTCTGCCACATCGGCGGCAGCATGTTGATCGAGTAGAAGCTGCCGCCCAGGAAGGTCAGCGGCGTGATCACCAGCAGCGGGATCAGCTGCAGCTTCTCGAAGCCGTCGGCCCAGATGCCGATGACGAAGCCGAGCAGGCTGAAGGTGACGGCCGTGAGCACCAGGTAGAACAGCATCCAGAACGGGTGCTCGATGCGCAGCGGCACGAACAGCGCCGCGGTGGCGAGGATGATGACGCCGAGGATGATGGACTTGGTGGCCGCCGCGCCGACGTAGCCGAGCAGGATCTCGAAGTACGACACCGGTGCCGACAGCAGTTCGTAGATGGTGCCGCTGAACTTCGGGAAGTAGATGCCGAACGATGCATTCGAGATGCTCTGCGTCAGCAGCGACAGCATGATCAGCCCCGGCACGATGAAGGCGCCGTAGTTGACGCCGTCGATCTCGGGGATGCGCGAACCGATCGCGGCGCCGAAGACGACGAAGTACAGCGACGTCGACAGCACCGGCGAGACGATGCTTTGCAGCAGCGTGCGCCAGGTGCGGGCCATCTCGAAGTGGTAGATCGCGCGGACGGCGTGGACGTTCATGCGTGGGACTCCTTGACCAGGCTCACGAAGATGTCTTCGAGCGAGCTCTGCGTGGTGTGCAGGTCGGTCGGCACGATGCCGGCACCGTTCAGTTGCTGCAGCAGTGTCGTCACGCCGGTGCGCTCGGACTGCGCGTCGTAGGTGTAGGTCAGCTCGGTGCCGCCCTTGGCGAGTTCGAGCCGGTAGGCCTCCAGCCCCGGCGGCACGCTGTCCAGCGGCTGGGCCAGCTGCAGCGTCAGCTGCTTCTTGCCGAGCTTGCGCATCAGCTCGGTCTTGTCCTCGACCAGGATGATCTCGCCCTTGCTGATCACGCCCACCCGGTCGGCCATCTCCTCGGCTTCCTCGATGTAGTGCGTGGTCAGGATGATGGTGACCCCGGTCTCGCGCAGCCGGCGCACCAGCGCCCACATGTCGCGCCGCAGGCTGACGTCGACGCCGGCGGTCGGCTCGTCGAGGAACAGCACCTGCGGCTCGTGCGACAGCGCCTTGGCGATCAGCACGCGCCGCTTCATGCCACCGGACAGCGTCATGATCTTGCTGTCCTTCTTCTCCCACAGCGACAAGTCCTTCAGCACGCGCTCGATGTGCGCCGGCGCGGGCGGCTTGCCGAACAGACCGCGGCTGAACGAAACGGTGGCCCAGACGGTCTCGAACGCGTCGGTGGTCAGCTCCTGCGGCACCAGCCCGATCAGCGAGCGTGCCGCGCGGAAGTCGGTGCCGATGTCGTGGCCATCGACCAGCACGCGTCCTTCGGTCGGCCGCACGATGCCGCAGATGGTGCCGATCAGCGTGGTCTTGCCGGCACCATTGGGGCCGAGCAGCGCAAAGATCTCGCCACGGCGGATCTCGAGGTCGATGCGCTTGAGCGCATGCAGCCCCGAGGCATAGGTCTTGGAAAGCTGCGAGACGGAGATGATGGAGGACATGGGCAGTCGAAGCGGCGGGTCGACCGCGAATGATGAACGAGTTTGCTGCCTCGTGCTGAGCTACGAGAACCCGTAGGCTGGCGATGGCCGGCGCCGGGTGGACGTTCAGGCTTGACGGCCGTCAAAGATCCGACTCCTGCGCCAGCTCCGACAGGGCCGGCAGGTCGGCTTGCAGCAACGCGTCGGCCTGGTAGACGCCGCTGCCGTAGTCGCGCCGGTTCCAGCCCTCGGGAGTGCTGGCCGTCTCGGCGACCAGCCTCTTGAAGGCGGCTGCCCGGGCCCAGCGCTTGCTGCCATAGGCGGCTTCCAGTTCGGGGCCGCGATGCGCGAGCCACAGCACCGCGATACCGGCGCACAAGGCCGTCGCATACGAGGTACCGCTGCCAGGCCCTGCGATGCGGTAGCGTTCCACACCGTCGGTCACCTCGGTGGTGGCGCGGCGGATGGCATCGGCCGGGCCGCTGACATCGACCGTCGGTCCGCGCGATGCCCCGCGCCACGGGTGCAGATCCATGCCGTTGGAAGTGGTGGCGCCGCCCAGCGTCACGACGCAGCGGAAGCGCCCCGGATACACCACGGGCCGCACCATGTTGCCCGCAGCCGCGCAGATGATCACGCCCCGCCGGTAGGCAGCGGTGATGGCCGCGGCGACCGGCTTGCTTCGCCGCGCGGCACCGAGGCTGATGCTGATGACACTCGCGCCCTTCGCCACGGCGTCGTCGATCGCCGCCGCCAACAGCCCTTGCGCACGATCGATCAGCACCCAGTCGGTGATGCGGTAGGGAATCACCGCGGCGCCCGGTGCGGCGCCGAAGAACGGTGACTCGATCGGCACATGGGGCGCGAACAGGCCGCACAGCAGCGAGCCGGTGCGCGTACCGTGGCCGCCGGAAGGGCCGGCATGGTTGTCGCGCGGGCCCCGATGCTCGGAGGCGGCATTCCAGGTGCCCGGCAAGCGGCCCAGGTCGTCCGGCTCGACGCGCCGGCGCCAGAAATTCACCCCCAGCTGCGGCAGCAGCCAGGGGCCGGCCGGGCAGCCCCAGCCGAACACCGGGTGTTCGGTGTAGCCGGTGTCGATGTGGGCCACCTTGATGTGTGCGTACCGGGCCGGCCCTTCCGGCCCCAGGAGGGCCCAGGCCTCGGGCAGCCGTGTGGCCGCCACGTGCCAGTCGAGCTTGATCTCGCGGCCCTGGTACCAGGCCGTGCGCCAGTAGGTCGGCGCGGCGATCGCGTCGAGTCTGCGTGCGCCGGAGACCGGCGACGCATGCGCCTCGTGCATCAGGGCCGACTGCTCGTAGGCACCGGCGTCCAGCGTGTTGAAGCTGACGACACCGGCCTGCATCAGTGCGATGCGTTCGTCGCGCCCGGCCGACCGCAGCGCCGGTGTCACGTCGGGTGCCAGCGCAAACCAGTCTTCATGGGTGCGGCTCAGCAGCGAGCCGACCATCATCGGCAGGCGTCGCTGCACGGCGGCCTCGAAGGCCTCGGGCGTCACACCGGGGCCGAGACGGACCAGCTCGACCGTCACGCCGGCCAGCACGTCATGCTCGCGGGCGGCTGTTTTGCTTCGGGTCACGTGCGCAGCCTCGCACAAGGTGGACCCTGCTTCAAGCGCGAGGCGCCGGTTCAACCCACGGCCACGCAGGCGAGTCGCGGCCCGTGAGCGGCGATGGCCTTGAGTTCCGGCTCGTCTTCTTCTGCCGTGGTGAACAGCTGCGACAGCTGGTGCGTCTCGGCGACGCGGTAGGGCAGCACTGCACCGATCTTGCCTGCGGTGGCGAACGCAACGGTGCGGCGAGCCTGGCGCACCATCGCCTGCTTGACCGCTTGTTCCTCGAACTCGGCGCAGGTGATGCCGGCCTCGGCGCTGATCGCGCACACACCGAGCACGCACAGGTCGGCATGGATGGCCTCGACCAGCCGCAACACCTCGGGCCCCTGCAGCGAGGCCGTGCGCGGGTTGAGCCGGCCGCCCGGCATCACCACCTCGCAGCGCTCGTGCTCGCACAGCGCCAGCGCCACTTCCGGGCTGGTGGTGACGACGGTGAAGCTGGCATCGCGCGGCAGCCGGCGCGCGAACACCGCGTTGGTGGTGCCGCTGTCGATGAACAGCACCCGCGCTCCTTCGAGCGCCGCCAGGCCGGCGGCCACGAGCGCCTGCTTCTCGTCGCCATCGGCACCGACGCGCTCGCGCCATGGCGCACCCGAGGCCGCCGCGGCAGTCAGCGGCATTGCGCCGCCGTGCACGCGCCGCAACAGGCCTTGCTCGGCCATCTCTTTCAGGTCGCGCCGGATGGTGTCTTCCGACACCTTGAGCAAAGCGACCAGCTGCTGCGCCTTCACCTTGCCTTCGGCGGCCAGCAACTCGACGATGCGCTGGCGGCGCTCGTCGGCGAGCAGCTCGGTGACGTGTTTCATGGGCGGCTCCTGCCGGCCAGCGCCGCCACGCCGAGCGAGGCGACGGCCACCAGCCACAACGAGGTGTCGAGCGAAAACAGTGCCGACCACAAACCCACCAGCGGCGGGCCGACCAGAAAGCCGACGAAGCCGATGCCGGAGACGAAGGCAATGGCGTGCTCGGGCGACGACGGACACCCGCGCGGCGCGAGCGCAAAGACGATCGGGATCACGTTCGACAGCCCCAGGCCGACCAGCACGAAGCCCGCCAGCGCGAGTTCGCGCTGCCCGCCGTGCGCCGCCATCACCGCGCCGACGGCCGCCAGCCCGCAGCCGGCCAGCAGCAGCCGGCCGACGCCATGGCGGTCGCGCAGGCTGTCGCCGGTGAAGCGGCCGAAGGCCATCGCGGCCGAGAACAGGCCGAAGCCGGCCACCGACAGCGCCATCGAGGCGTCGAACGCCTGCACCATGTAGACGGCCGACCAGTCGTACATCACGCCTTCGCACAGCAGGCACAGCAACGCCGCCGCGCCGAGCCGCCACAGCAGCCGGCTGCGCTGCGGGGCGGCCGCCGGCGCGGCAGGCGGCTCGGGTGCCGAGGCCCCGGCCGCAGCCGGCAGCGAAGACAGCACCAGAGCCAGGGCCGCAGGCACCGCCAGCCACAGCGGGTGCTGCGAGCCGTGCGAGAACAGCGCGCCTGCCGCCAGCGCCGCCAACACGCCGCCGGTGCTGAACATCGCATGCAGCTTGGACATCACCGAGCGGCCGAGATCGCGTTCCAGCGCGACGGCACGCGCATTGATGGCGACGTCGAAGGCCGCACTGGCCCAGCCGAGCAGAAAGGCCGAGATCACCAGTGCCACCGTGCTGGACACCAGCTGCGTGGCGAGCAGCGCGTGGGCGGCCAGCACCGCGGTCGTGCGCAGCGTCAGCTGCGGGCCGACCGCACGCATCAGCCGGGCACAGCTGAGAAACGCCACGGCGGCGCCCGCCGCCAACGCCAGCAGCACCAGGCTCAGTTCCTGGTCGGTGTAGTCGAAGCGCCGTTTCAGCCCGGGCAGGCTGGTGGCCCAGGCGCCCATCAGCACCCCCAGTGCGAGGAAGTGTCCGGCGCCGGTCAGCCACCCGGGCGGGGCGGTGGGGCGGGCGAGGTGCGTACAGGCAGGGTTCGTCATCGGGCGGATCGAGGTGAATCCAGCAAAAACATGATTGAACCAGCAAAACAGCGCACACACAAGCGTTTGTTGCTCCTTGCAATGCTTGCCGTCTCGCGGCGCCCGACGATGCGGCACGATATGAAGTCCACCCGCATCACCCTGGGAGACGCCCATGCTGAAGCTCTACTTCAACCCCCAAAGCCGCGCCGCGATCGCCAAGTGGATGCTCGACGAGGCCGGCGCCGAGTACGAACTCGTCCATGTCGACCTGCAGAAGCGGGAGCACAAGACCCCCGAGTACCTGCGCATCAACCCCGCCGGCAAGCTGCCCGCCCTGGTCGACGGCGATACCCATGTCTTCGAAGGCGCAGCTGTGTGCCTCTATGTCGCCGAGCAATACCCGCAGGCCCGCCTGGCCCCGGCCGTCGGTGCCCCCGAGCGCGGGCGCTTCCTGTCGCTGATGGTCTACTCGACCTCGCAGCTCGAGCCGTCGATGGGCGACACGCTGCTGAAGCTGCCGCACCATCCGGCGCGGGGCTGGACCGACTTCGAGGCGGCCCAGGACGTGGTCGAGCGCGAACTCGGCGACGGGCCTTATTTGTTCGGCGACTGGTTCACTGCGGCCGACGTGATGATCGGTTCGATGTTCATCTGGAAGCGCATGTTCGGCGGCCCGCCGGACCGTCCCAGCATCGCCGCCTACGTCGACCGGCTGCTGCAGCGCCCGAAATGCGGCATGAAGCCCCGTTGATGCTCTCGAACGCCCGTTCCTGAGCTAACAAATAATTGACCAAAAGCGGTGATTAGCTAAACTATTTGTTATGTCAAAGGATAGCGCCGCCCTTGCTTCCCTGCCGCCTGCCGCTGCCGAGGCCTTGCGCCGCCTCGGCGAAAACCTGGCGATCGCCCGCATCCGCCGCAAGGAGCCGCAGCGCGTGTGGGCCCGGCGGCTGGGCGTGTCGGTGCCAACGCTGATCCGCATGGAACAAGGCGACCCGGGCGTGGCGGCTGGCATCTACGCCACGGCCCTGTGGATGATGGGCCGCGCCCAGGCGCTGCCCGATCTGGCCGACCCTCAGCAGGACCGCGGCGCGCTGGAGATGGACGTGCGCGAGGCGCTGCGCCGCCGCGCCGTGCGCTCGGCAGCCTCGGTCGAGGCGCGGCTGGCGCGGCGCCCCAAGGCCGAAGGGGACGGCTCATGAACGCGCCGCGCTACACCGCTCCCGAGCAACTGCACCTGTGGCTGCTGACCCAGCCCCAGCGGCCGGTGCCGATCGGCGAACTTCACATGGTGCGCACGCTGCGCGGCGTGTCGCTGCGGTATGCCGACAGCTGGCTGCAACACGGCTTCGCGCTCAGCGAAGACCTGCCGCTGCTGCCCGACGAGTTCCTGCCGCACGAGAAGGACAGCGCCGCCGGCGCGGTCGACGATGCGCGTCCCGACCGCTGGGGCGAGCGCGTGATCCGCTTCATCGACAAGCCGCCGCGGCTGTCGCTGCTCGAATACCTGTATTTCGCGGGTGACGACCGCTTCGGCGCCCTCGGTGTCTCGACGGCGGCCGACCGCTACCTGCCGCGCACGACCGGCCCGCTGCCCACCCTGGCCGACACCGGGGCCATCCACGAACTGGTGCGCAAGGTGCTCGCCAACGAGCCCATCCCACCCGGGCAGCAGCGCCTGATCACGCCCGGCGTGACGATGGGCGGCGCCCGCCCCAAGGCGTTGGTGACCATAGACGGCGAGCCCTGGGTGGTGAAGTTCGCCGACGGCGAGCCCGCCGACACGCCGCTGGTCGAGCACGCGACGATGACGCTGGCGCGGCAGGCGGGCATCCGCACGGCCGAGACGCGCGCGGTGCCGCTGGTCGATGGCCATGCGGTGGCGGTGAAACGCTTCGACCGCACGAGCGCCGGCCGCGTCCATGCGCTGTCGGCCAACGTCGCATTGAAGGCGGCCGGCGAAGGCCTGGGCTACCCCGAGCTGGCGCAGCTGCTGCGCCGGCGCGGCGTGACCGGCGGCAATGTCTACACGGCGCAGATGCACGAGCTGTTCCGTCGCATGGTGTTCAACATCCTGATCGACAACACCGACGATCACGAGAAGAACCATGTGCTGCTGGTCGACGACGCGCAGCAGTACGCGCTGTCGCCGGCCTTCGACGTGCTGCCTTCGGGGCAGGCGCTCGGCTACCAGCAGATGCGCGTCGGTACCGACGAAGCCGACTCGACGCTCGACAACGCCTTGTCGATGTGCGCGATGTTCGGCCTGAAGAAAGACGCGGCGGTGGCCGAGGTGCGACGCGTCGCGGCCGCGGTGGAGCGGTGGCCGGCCCACTACGCCGAATGCGGCGTTCGGCCGCGCGACATCGAGCTCTACGCCGAGCAGGTCGACCGCGCCTTCCTGCGGTCGCAGCGGCAGGCGTTCCTGTAGCTCAGGGCGCGCCGTGGCCCGGCGCGCTGCCGGCCGGGAAGCGCTGTTCGTTGCGGTCCATCTTCGCGTGCGCGGCCTCGATCAGGTCGATGCCTAGCGCATCGGCCAGCCGCACCAGGTAGATGAACACGTCTGCCGCCTCGTCGCGGACGCGCTGCAGCCGCTCGGCGGCGGGCGCGCGGCTTTCGTCCTCGGTCAGCCACTGCAGCTCAGCGATCAGCTCGCCGGTCTCGCCGGCCAGCGCCATCGCCAGGTTCTTCGGCGAGTGAAAGCGCTCCCACTGCCGGGCGGCGGAGAAATCGCGCAGCCGTTGCGTCAGCGCGCGAAGCCGGTCGTCGTCCATGCGGCTACTCCTGCGCCATGCGCTGCGGTTCGGTGTACTTGAGGTGCCCCACGTAGTGCAGCGTCTGCTGCACCGTCATCGACGGAACGTCGTCGGCGCGCATGTGCAACAGGTCGGCCGGGCTCATCCAGTGCGCCTGGGCCGTGGTGATCGGCAGGCCGGCGTGGCGGTACGCCTCGAGCACGAACTGCGAGCAGAAGAAGCGGTCGTCGCTGCCCGTGCCCAGCTGCACCAGCGCCACGCCGCGCAGGCAGAAGTCGCGCACCAGGCCCGGAACCAGCGGCAGCTCGCACACGCGCCGCTCCACCGCGAAGGGCGCGTGCAGCACCACGCCGAGATAACCGTAGCGGCTGCCCACCTTGCCGTGCGCGAAGTCGCGCATCAGCGTGGCAGCCTGCGGGGTGGCCCCCGGGTGGCGGAAGGCGACGACCATCGCCTCTTCTTCGAGCACCGCCTGCACCGAACGCGTGCGCACGCCCTCGCCGACCGCCTCGATGACCTGCCCGTCGCCGACATACAGCGCAGCATGGCTGACCGGCGCCAGCGTCAGCACCTGGATGCCCACCGACATGAGGCCGCTGCCGGCCGTCAGCAGGATGTCGCCGGGCTGCAGCGCTTCGGCCGTCACCAGGGCCCCGCCGTTGGCCGGCGACAGTGCCGGGTTCTGGAACTTCACCCGGAGGCTGGCGATGTCGTCCAGCACCGGCACGCGACGCGACCCGCCCGCGGACTCCATTTCAAGCCGGGTGGCGCAGCCGCCGGCAGCCAATGCCGCCGCGAGCGCAGCGAGCAGAACCGGGTGCGCGAGCGCGTGTTTTGGCGGTGTGTTCATGGATTTCCTGCGACGCCGGCGCACGTACGGGCACAGTGCCCGGCACGCACATTCTGCCGCTGTGCCAGGGGCGGGGCAAATTCAATCTGCACCATCCAAGTGGATGGTGTTAGGATGGCGCCATGCCCGCAAGAAGCGCCACCTCCGTCGCCGCCAAGCCGCTCGACGAAAAGATCACCATCAACCTCGGCTATGTCGATCTCGGACAGATCGACCTGCTGGTGCAGGAAGGCTTCTATGCCAATCGCACCGACCTGATCCGCACCGCCATCCGCAATCAGCTGACGGCGCACGCCGACGTGGTGAAGCAGTCGGTGGCCCGCAAGACCCTGGTGCTCGGCATCCAGCACTTCACCGCGGACGACCTGCGGGCCGTGCAGGCGGCCGGGCAGACGCTGCAGATCCGCGTGCTCGGCCTTGCCTCCATCGCGCTCGACGTGACGCCCGAACTGGCGTTGGCCGCGATCGACTCGGTGGTGGTGCTCGGTGCGCTGCACGCCAGCCCTGCGGTAAAGGCGGCCCTCGCCAGCCGCATCCGTTGAATCCCTGAAGGAATGCCATGAACTCCACTTTCCAGCGCCTGATGGCGCAGGCGACACAGCTGACGCGCGCCGGCGATCTGCGCGGCGCGACAGCGGCGATCCAGGCCGCGCTCGCCGGGGGCGCCGCACCGCCGCCGGCACCCGCGGACGCGGACGTGATCGACGTGCCGGCGCGCGAGCTGGTCGAACCCGTGGCCCCGTTGAACCGCGCTGCGCCAGTGGCCGGCGAATTCATCACCGGCAGCTACACCGGTGCGGCAGGCACCCGCGACTACAAGCTGTACGTGCCGCCCGGCGCCCACGGCCGGCGCCTGCCGCTGGTCGTGATGCTGCACGGCTGCACGCAGAACCCCGACGACTTCGCGGCCGGCACGCGCATGAACGAGGCGGCGCGGGAACAGGGTTTCCTGGTGCTTTACCCGGCGCAGACGCAACAGGCCAATCCTTCGCGCTGCTGGAACTGGTTCAAGCACAACCACCAGCGGCGTGGCCGCGGCGAGCCGGAGCTGCTGGCCGGCATGACGCGCGAAGTGACCGCGCGGCATGGCGCCGATCACCGGCGGGTGTACGTGGCCGGGTTGTCCGCCGGCGGCGCGATGGCGGCCATCCTCGGGGCGGCCTATCCGGAGCTGTACGCCGCGGTCGGCGTGCATTCCGGCCTGCCGGTCGGCTCGGCCCGCGATGTCAAGACGGCCTTCGACGCGATGAAAAACGGCGCCGCCGGCAAGGCGCGCACCGCGATGCCGCCCACCATCGTCTTCCACGGCGACCGCGACACCACCGTGCACCCGCTCAACGGCAAGCAGGTGGCGGCGGACTGCATCGGCGCCTGCGAGCCGCAGCTGGAGCGCGCCCGCCACGCCAACGGGCGGCACTACACGCGGCGCACCTACCGCGATGCGAACGGCCGGCTGGCCGCCGAGCACTGGGAGGTGCACGGCGCCGGCCATGCGTGGTCCGGCGGCAGCGCCCGCGGCTCGTACACCGACGGCCAAGGCCCGGACGCCACGGCCGAGATGCTGCGCTTCTTCTTCCTGCAGGCGCAGCGCGAGGCCGGCTGAGGCCCTGGGAGTCTGGGCGGCAGAAGGGAAGTGCCTGACTGCGGAGCCGCAGCAGCCTGCACACCGACGAGGGCAAAGCGGCATACCGGTGCCGCAAGTGCATCGCGGCGGTGGAGCGCTCGTCAGACTGACTGGAGCCTCCCTCTCGGAGGGAGGCTGGAGGGAGCGGTCCAACAAGCTGGAACTCCCTCGCGGAGGGGGCTCGGGGGAGCCGTGCATAAAGCCGCAGGCTAGGCGTCCGGGCGGCTTCTGCCGCCCAGACTCCTAGTCCCGCCCCGGCGGCGCGTCGATCAGGTCGCCGGCCTCGGGCAGCACGGTCTGTTCGCGCGCCAACTGATCGGCCGCGAGCTGGTGCGAGAAGCTGCCGACCGACTCGCGGCGGCGTTCGCGGTCGCCGGGTAGCGTGGGGCCGGCCTGGATGTACAGCGCCAGCAGCTCGGCCAGATGCACCAGCACCGACAGATGGGTGCGCTCGTAGCCGTGCGACGCATCGGCGCCGAAGCACATCAGCGCGGTGCGCACGTCGGCACCGGCGCTGACCGCCGCGCCGGCGTCGGAGTGGTAGTAGCGGAACACGTCGCGGTTGCTCGGGATGCCGTGTTCGTCGCACAGCTTCAGCAGCCGGCGCGTCAGGTGGTAGTCGTGCGGGCCGGCCGAGTCCATCAGCGGGATGGTCACGCCGCGCTCGCTGGCGCCCTGGCCAGGTGCGACCGGGCCGATGTCGACGCCGATCACCTCACTGACATCTTCCTCGATCACCGCGCGCGCACCGGAGCCGACCTCTTCGCTGAGCGTGAACACCGGGTGGCAGTCCATCGCGACGGTCGCGCCGCTGTCCTTGATGGCTTTCAGCGCGGCCAGCAGCGCGGCGACGCCGGCCTTGTTGTCGAGGTAGCGCGAGACGATGAAGCCGTTGTCGAGACACTCGGGGTGCGCGTCGAAGGCGACGAAGTCGCCGACCTGGATGCCGAGCGCCGCTGCGTCGCCGGCACCGGCGATGTGCTCGTCGACGCGCAGCTCCAGCTGGTCCCAGTTCACCGGCTGGGTGTCGATGAGTTCGTTGTAGACGTGGCCCGAGGCCATCAGCGGCAGCACCGAGCCGCGGTGCCGGCCGGTTTCACTGAACAGCGTCACGCGGCCGCCCTCGGCCCAGCGACTCGACCAGGTGCCGATCGGCATCAGCGCCAGCCGGCCATTGGGCTTGATCTCGCGCACCATCGCACCCAGCGTGTCGAGGTGGGCCACGATGGCGCAGGCCGGCCCCGGTGAGCCGCCGCGCGTGCGCTGCAGCCGCCCGCGGATGGTGCCGCGTCGCGTCAGCTCGTACGGGATGCCCAAGGCTTCCAGCCGGCCGCCGGTGTAGTGCACGATGGCGTCGGTCAGCCCCGCGGGGCTGGGAATGGCCAGCAGCTCCAGCAACGTGGTCTTCAGGTAGTCGGTATCGATATCCAGTTTTTTCATGGGTTCTTCACTCTCGGTGGCTCATTGCGCCTCGGACATGCCGCAAGCGACCCCAGCCGAGTGACGCCGCGGATCCGGCTCCGCCGGTCCGCCGGTGTCGCTTCTTGAGGGGCGCGCGAAGCGCGTAGGGGTGGTCCAGTCATCCGTCCAGCTCATGCGGTGAAGGGGAACAAGAGGTCGACGAAGCGCTGGGCCGTCGGCTGCGGTTCGTGGTTGGCCAGGCCGGGCCGCTCGTTGGCCTCGATGACCACGTAGTCGGGCTGGTCCGGTGCAGGCACCAGGAAGTCCAGCCCCACCACCGGGATGCGCAAGGCGCGCGCCGCGGTCTCGGCGGCTTCGGCCAGCGCCGGGTGCAGTTCGGCGGTGACGTCGTGGATGGTGCCGCCGGTGTGCAGATTGGCGGTCTTGCGCACCTTCACGGCGCGGCCTTCGTCGAGCACGCTGTCCAGGCTCAGGTCCTGGCCGGCCAGGCAGCGGTCGGTCTCGGCGTCGAGCGGAATGCGGCTCTCGCCGCCGGTGGCGGCCGCACGGCGTGCGCTCTGCCGTTCGACCAGCTGCGCGATCGTCGAGCTGCCGTCGCCGACCACTTCGGCCGGCCTGCGCAGGGCCGCCGCGACGACCTTGTAGCCGATCACGACGACGCGCAGATCCTGCCCGGGGCAGAACTCCTCCAGCACGACGGGCCCGGCTTCGCCCGACGCCCGCTCGATCGCCTGCACCAGGTCGTCCTCGGTGCGGATGTCGACGCTGATGCCGCGGCCCTGCTCGCCCATCGACGGCTTGACCACCAGCGACCCGCACTGCTGCAGGAACGCCAGGTTGTCCTCCGGCGCACCGGCCGGTTGCTGGCGCGGCACGCGCAAGCCGACCGAGGCCAGCCGCCGCAAGGTCAGCACCTTGTCCTGGCACCAGGTCATCGCGACGCCGCCGGTCAGGTCGGTGAGCGACTCGCGGCACAGGATCTCGTGGCCGAAGTGGCGCAGCTTGAAAATGCCGGCCGGCGCGTCGAGCACCTCGACATTGATGCCGCGCCGCACCGCCTCGTCGACGATCAGCCGGGCATACGGGTTGAGTCCGCCGATGTCGCCGGTGCCGACGAACAGGCGCTGATTGATCGCGTTCTTGTGCTTGACGACAAACCCCGGCACCTGCTCGAAGCCGAGCTTCTGGTACAGCCCGATGGCCTGCTCGTTGTCGTGCAGCACCGACAGATCGAGGAAGCGCCGGCCGCGCTGCGCAAAGTGCGCGATCAGGTGTTGCGTCAGCGACTGGCCGACGCCGAACAGCCGCGTCTGCGGGTCGACCACCAGGCACCACAGGCTGCTGCCGCCGTCGCGGTCGCCGAAGGCCTGCACATGGTCGACGCCGAGCGCGGAGCCCACCACGTCGCCGGTCAGGTCGTCCTCGGCGACGAGGTAGACCGCGGCGTCCGAATGACGGTGCGACCACACCACGGCCGGGTCGAGCGGCACCATGCCGCGCATGTGATAGAGCCGGTTGATGGCGGCGATGTCCGAGCGTGCCGTGAGCCGGCGGATCGTGACGCCGGGGGCGTCGTCGTCGCGGCGCTCACCGCGATCCAGCGTGCGGCGGTAGAGCAGCGACGGGTCGAGGAACAGGTCGGTCGGCGCCTCGGCCAGCACCAGTTGCGGCGTCTCGACGTACAACGCGATGTCGCGCTTGCCCGGCTCTTCCTGCATCAGCGTCTGCGCCAGCCGCCGCGGCGACTCGAACGAGGGCGCGTACAGCAGGCGCCCCCAGCCGCAGTCGATCGCCGCGTTGGCGCGCGGTTCGACCGGCGCGGTCTCGATCGGGGCGACCGCGGCGAGCGCGGGCTTGCGGGTGGCGGCGGTGTCGGGGCGGGGGGTGGCGGTCATTCGGGTCTCCTCATCGTTGTCGTCGTCCGGGCGGTGGACATCACAGCCCGTTCGTCTGCAGCCAGGCTTCCAGCAGCGCGGCCTGCCACAGCTTGGAGCCGCGCAGCGGCGTGATGTGGCGGTCGGGCTCGCGCAACATGCGCTCCAGCACGTCGCGCCGGAACAGCCCGCGTTCGCGTGCAGCGCGCGAGTCCAGCGTGTCACGCACATGGTCGAGAACGTCGCCGCGCAGATACTTCAGTGCCGGCACCGGGAAATAGCCCTTGGGCCGGTCGATCACCTCGGCCGGGATCACCTCGCGGGCCGCTTCCTTCAGCACGTGTTTGCCGCCGCGCGCCACCTTGTGGCGCGCCGGGATGCGCGCGGCGAGTTCGACCAGCTCATGGTCGAGGAAAGGCACACGTGCTTCGAGCCCGAAGGCCATGGTCATGTTGTCGACCCGCTTGACCGGGTCGTCGACCAGCATCACGGTGGTGTCGAGCCGCAGCGCACGGTCGATGGCGCTGTCGGCGCCCGCTTGCGCGAAGTGCTGCGCGACGAACTCGCCGCTCCAGTCGCGACTGACCGTGCCCGGCTGCAGCAGCGACAGCATCTCGGCATGGTCGCGGTCGAAGAACACGCGGCGGTAGTCGGCCACGCCGTCGTGGCGGGTGCCCAGCTCGGCCAGCGGCGGGTACCAGTGGTAGCCGCCGAACACCTCGTCGGCGCCCTGCCCGCTTTGCACCACACGGCTGTGTTTCGACACCGCCTGCGACAGCAGGTAGAAGGCCACGCAGTCGTGGCTGACCATCGGCTCCGACATCGCACGGATCGTGTCCGGCAGCGTGCCGAGCAGGTCGTTCGCGGGGATGTGCAGCTGCTCGTGCACGGTGCCGTAGTGGCGCGCGATCAGGTCCGAGTAGCGAAACTCGTCGCCGGCTTCCTCGTCGACCGCCTCGAAGCCGATCGAGTAGGTGCGCAGATCCGGCGTGCCGGCCTCGGCCAGCAAGCCGGTGATCAGGCTCGAATCGAGCCCGCCGGACAGCAGCACGCCGACCGGCACGTCGGCCACCAGGCGGCGCTTCACGGCCAGCCGCAGCGCGGCCAGCACCTGCTGCTTCCAGTCGTCGAAGCTGCGCGCTTCGTCGTCCGCGCTGCGGGCGTAGTCGAGCCGCCACCAGGTGTGCGTGTCGCTGCGGCCGTCGGGTTGCACGGTCATCAGGGTACCGGGTGCGAGCTTGCGCACGCCGCGCAGCAAGGTCATCGGCGCGGGCACCACCGAATGGAAGCTCAGGTAGTGGTGCAGCGCCTGCTCGTCGAGGGCGGTGTCCACGCCGTCACCCGTCAGCAGCGCCGGCAGCGCCGAAGCGAAGCGCAGCCGCTCACGGTTGACGGTGTAGTACAGCGGCTTGATGCCGAGGCGGTCGCGCGCCAAATGCGTGACGCCACTGTCGCGCTCCCACAGCGCGAAGGCGAACATGCCTTGCAGGCGCTGCAGCGACTGCGGCCCCCACTGGTGCCAGGCCTTGAGGATGACCTCGGTGTCGCCGGTGGAACTGAAGCTGTGGCCGAGTGCGCCCAGTTCGCGCCGCAGTTCGTGGTGGTTGTAGATCGCGCCGTTGAACACGATGCCCAGACCAGTCGTGTTGTCGACGAAGGGCTGATGCGCGCGCGCGCTCAAGTCCATGATGCTCAGGCGTCGGTGCCCGAAACTGCGCGGGCCGATGCTGAACAGGCCCTCGCTGTCCGGGCCGCGGCGCTGCTGCGCGGCGGTCATCGCCGCGACGGTGAGGGTGTCGGCCGTGCGGCCGTCGTATCGAATTTCTCCTGCAATGCCACACATGTGGAGAAAGGTCCTCCTGCGTCGAAGAGTTGAGGGGCAACATCAATCGATGGGCTGCACGCCCTTGAGTTCCCCCAGCCCGCGGCGCGCCTGGGGATGCACCGGCCACGCGCAACCGCCCAGGTCAGTGCTCAGGCGGCCTGTGGCGATTCGTTCGGCGAATCAACCATGAATGCAACAACAAGCAACTTCACCTGAACGGCACCCATACCTGCCCGCACGGCCGACCTGCCCTATGCTCGGCGCATCTCTTGCTCCGCCCTCTTCGAAAGGAACTCCCCGCGATGCCGCTCGACGCGATCCAACTCGAAACCGGGCCGGCGCCGACGGCCACGCTCATCGTGCTGCACGGCCTGGGCGCCGACGGCAACGACTTCGTGCCGGTGGCCGAAGCGCTGGACCTGTCCGCCGTGGGGCCGGTGCGCTACGTGCTGCCGCACGCACCGTCGCGGCCGGTGACGATCAACGGTGGCTATGTGATGCCGGCGTGGTACGACCTCCTCGGCGTCGACCTCGCCCGGCGCGAGGACGAAACCGGCCTGCGCGAAGCGCGCCTGCAGATCGAAGCGTTGATCGAAGCCGAGAAGGCGCGCGGCATCCCCGCATCGCGCATCGTGCTGGCGGGGTTCTCGCAGGGCTGCGCCGTGACGCTGCTGACCGGATTGCGCCACCGCGAGCGGCTGGCCGGCCTGGTCGGCATGTCGGGTTACCTGCCGCTGGCGGCTGCCACGGCCGCCGAGGCGGCGCCGGCCAACCGCGACCTGCCGATCTTCCTGGCGCACGGTGCGGACGATGCAGTGGTCGACATCCGCCGCGCGATGGCCTCGCGCGATGCGCTGCAACAGCTCGGCTACCCGGTCGAGTGGCACGAGTACGAGATGGAGCACTCGGTGTGTCTGGAAGAGATCGCCGACCTCAACCGCTGGCTGCTGCAGGTGCTCGCGTGACGGCCGCCGCCTGCCTGCGGTGAACGCACCGATCGCCCGCGCCGAAGGCCTGGTGCGCATGAAGCGCATCGCGCTCGGGCTGCTCGCGCTGGCGGCGCTGACCTACGTCACCGCCACCTTGCTGGAGCCGCGGCATGCCGCATGGGGCTACGTGGCCGCGTTCGCCGAGGCGGCGATGATCGGCGCCATTGCCGACTGGTTCGCGGTGGTCGCGCTGTTCCGCCACCCGCTCGGCCTGCCGATCCCGCACACCGCCATCATCCCGGCCAACAAGTCGCGCATCGGCGTCAACCTCGGACAGTTCATCGTCACCAACTTCCTCGAGACCGAACGCGTGCTCGCCAAGCTGCGCAGCTTCGACCCGGCCGGCCGGTTGGCGGCATGGCTGTCGCAACCGCAGCATGCCGAGCAGGTCGGGGTGCACCTGGCGTCCGCTGCGCGCTACGGGTTGGGCGCGCTGGACGACGAGCGGGTGCGGCATTTCATCCGCAGCACGGTGGTGGCCCGGCTGGAGCAGATCGACGTGTCGCGCCTGGGCGGGCAGCTGCTGGACGTGCTGACCGTCAACGGCCGGCACCAGGCGCTGCTCGACGAGGTGCTGACGCAGGTGGCCGCCCTGGTGCAGGACGAGGGCGTGCAGCAGAAGATCGCCGACGTCATCGCCAAGGAGGTCAAGTACCTGCGCTACCTGGGCCTGGATAACCTCGCCGGGCAACTGGCGACGAACAAGATCGTCGCCGGCGTCGGCCGCATCATCGGCGAGATGGGCGACGACCCCGCGCACCCGCTGCGGCAGCGCTTCGACGAGTTCGTCGCCGGTTTCGTCGAACGCCTGAAGGACGACCCCGACTACCGGCTCAAGGGCGAGACCATCAAGCGCGAGGTGCTGTCGCATCCGGCGCTGGCGGGTTACCTGCAGGACGTGTGGGGCGAGCTGCTGGCCTGGCTGCACGCCGACCTCGACCGTGAGGATTCATCGATACGCCGGCGCGTCGCGCAGGCCGCGCTGAGCCTGGGCGAGAAGCTGCGCGACGACGCCGCCATGCAGCAGTGGATCAACACGCAGATCCTCGAGGCAGCACCGCAGTGGATCGAACGCTACCGCGGCGACATCCGCGACTACATCGTCGCGCGCGTCGACGAGTGGAACACCCAGGAGATGACCGACGAGCTGGAGCGCAACATCGGGCGCGACCTGCAGTTCATCCGCATCAACGGCACGCTGGTGGGTGGCCTGATCGGCTTGGTGATCCATGCGGTCACGCAGGGGTTGTTGCGGTAGCGCGTCGCCTCGCCACGGCGGCCAGCAGGGCGATCCCCAGGCCGAGGCTGGCCCAGGTGGCCGGCTCGGGGATGGCGGCGACGGGCTGGAACGACGGCGAGAAGCCGGAGCCCCCGATGTTCAGGCTCAGCGTGTGGGACGCTGCCTGGCTGTTCTTGTCGTAGTGCCGCGCATCCGTGTCGAAGAAGAACCAGTCGTCGCCCATGGGCGAAACGTAGATGTGGGTCCGGGGGCGCCCGTACTCGCCCAGCACCGGCGCACCGATGTTGTCGACCCATACTTCGTGATCGAGCGGCGGCGGCGCCGCGGAAAACACCTTCGCCTCATAGGTGAACTGCGGGTCGAAGAACTCCCACAGCACCAGAAAGGAAGTGTCCGCTCCGGCGCCGTAAGGGTTGGGTTCCACGACGGAACCGGCCGAGTAGCGCCAGTGGAAGTCGAGGGTGCCGTCGGCGGTGCGCACCACCGCTCCTTCGAGCGTGGCGTGCGCGACCCACTGCACCTGCGCACCGCAACAACTGCCCTGATACGAGAACGTCTGCGCCATCTGATCGATGATCTGCCCCCGGTCGGAGGGCTGCGACCCGGCCACCCGCTCGAAGTGGGAAAGACTCGATGCAGACAGCGGGGCCGCGCAGATCGAGGCGCATGACGCGGCAGCAAGCGCTGCGGCCGAGAGGCGTCGCAGGTGGGTCATCGGTTCTCCTTGGTGCCACGGCGGCGCGGCGGTCCACCCAACTTAGGTCGTTGCCGGCGGTCGCGACATCCCGTGTTCGCAGGGCGGGGCGGGTACCTCGATTGCTGGGCAACGGCTGCATCCGTCGACCGTTGCCCCATGACGCCCAAGCACATCTGGCCCCTCGTCAAGCAATCCGCCTCCGCCTGGGTGGAAGACAACGCGCCCAGCAAGGGTGCGGCGCTGGCCTACTACACCACGTTCTCGATGGCCCCGCTGCTGCTGATCGTCATCTCGGTGGCCGGCCTGGTGTTCGGTGAGGAGGCGGCCCGCGGCGAGATCCTGTCCGAGCTGCGCAGCATGCTGGGAGACGACGGTGCCCACGCGGTGCAGGGCCTGATCGAAAGCGTCAACAAGCCGGTCAAGAGCACGCTGGCGACGATCGGCAGCCTGGCCGCGCTGCTGATCGGCGCCACCACCGTGTTCGCCGAACTGGAGAACTCGCTGAACGACATCTGGCGCGCGCCCAAGGCACGCTCCGGCGGTGTGTGGGGCTTTCTGCGCGCGCGGGTGCTGTCGCTCGGGTTGATCCTCGGCTTCGGCTTCCTGTTGCTGGTCTCGCTGGTCGCCAGCGCGGCCCTGGCGGCCCTGGGGCGCTGGTGGGGGCCGATGCTGGGCCCCTGGGAAGCGGTCGCGAGCACGCTGAACTTCCTGCTCAGCTTCGGCATCATCACGGCGGCGTTCGCGATGATCTACAAGTTCATTCCGCAGGTCAGCATCCAGTGGCGCGACGTGGGCGTGGGCGCTCTGGTGACCGCGCTGCTGTTCACCATCGGCAAGACGCTGATCGGCCTGTACATCGGCAAGAGCGGCGTGGCGTCGGGCTTCGGTGCCGCCGCGTCGCTGGTGGTGCTGCTGCTGTGGGTGTACTACTCGGCGATGATCTTCCTGATGGGCGCCGAGTTCACGTCGACGTATGCGCACACGCTGGGTTCGCTCAAGGATCGGCCGCGAGCGTCGGCACCCGCTGCATCGCCCCACACGCCCGCGGCCCGGCGCCGCGATGCCCAGCGGCCATCGAAGCGCTGAGGCCCACCTTTGGGGGAGCGGCCGCCCCGCATCCTGGGGGGGCAGCGCCCGCGTGCGGCTCCTAGAATTCCCTGCCTCAACAACACGCAGGGAAGGTCGACATGGATCGCCGCCGTACGCTCATCGCTCTCCCGGGCCTCGTGCTCGCTTCCGCCGCCGCGCCCAGCGCGCTGGCCTTCAAGCTCGACGGCATGCTGGGTGCCGCCAAGGACGCCGCCAAGGCCGCCACGCTGACCGACCAGGACGTGCAGGCCTATGCCGCGCAGATGGCGCAGCACGCCGACGCCGAAGCGAGGGTCGCGCCCGCCGGCGACAAGTACGCCAAGCGCCTGGTCAGCCTCACCGAAGGCCTGGGCGAAGAAAAGGGGCTGACGCTCAACTTCAAGGTCTACCTGACCGAAGAGATCAACGCTTTCGCGATGGCCGACGGCAGCATCCGCCTCTACAGCGGCCTGATGGAGGCGATGACCGACGACGAAGTGCGCTACGTCATCGGCCACGAGATCGGCCACGTCAAGAAGGGCCACTCGCGCAAGCGCATGCAGACGGCGCTGGCCACCAGCGCCACGCAGCAGGCAGCCGCCTCGTCGGGCGGCACGGTGGGCGCGCTGGCCGAGTCCGAGCTGGGCGACCTGATGGCCAAGGTGGTGCGCGCCCAGCACTCGCAGGGCAACGAGAAGGAAGCCGACGACTACGCCTTCGACTTCATGAAGCGCCGCAAGTACGACCGCATGGCCGCTGTCACCGCACTCGAGAAGCTCGACCAGATGTTCGGCGGCGGCCAGAAGACCGACTGGCTGTCGACCCACCCGGCGCCGAAGGAGCGTGCCGAGCGCATGCGCGCGAAGCTGGGCTGATTCCCGGCCCCTCGCGCATGGAGGCCCGCGCTGCCGGCAGGGTGCGCGGGCTGGTTGTTTCAGCAGTTCGCCCGCAGCGCAGGCCTGGGAGGCTGCCCCGTGCCGAGCACGAAGCAGTCGGTCCGGTAGAACGGCTGGCCGGCAATGGCCGACAGGTCGGCCGTGCCGCGCGGGAAGGCGAACACGGCGGCTGGCTGCTGTTGCGCGTCCCACAGCACCAGCATCACGACGTCGTCGCGCCCGTCGATGCCGATCGTCGAGACGCGCGCGTCACGCTTGAGCTTTTCCGGCAGGGACGGCTCGGGCGTGTAGGGGCCGAACACTTCGGCCCGCTGCCACGCCACGGCATCCAGCTCGCGCAGCACCACCACGCGGTCCGGCCGCGCCAGCGCCGTCTGCGCGAGTTGCGTCAGTTGCGCGGCGGCGCGCTCGTCGGGGGTGGGAGAGCAGGCCGTCAATGCGAGCGCAGCCGCCAGCCACGCGGCCGTCCGGCTCACGGCTTGAGCACCTTCAGGCGCCCGGACTGCAGGGCGTCGAAGCACAGGTTCGAGAGCACGCCGTCGGAGGCGTGCGGGTGGGCGGCCCCGATCTCTGAGCCGACGCTGTTGTTGTGCAAGTCCATGTCGCGCTCTCCCGCCGGATTGTTCGGGAAGCCTTCGTGGGCGGTGCTGAAGGCGATGGCGTTGCCCTTGCCGAGATCGCGCGCCAGCAGGGCATTCCAGTAGCAATGACGGAAAGCGTCGCCGGCACCGTTGTGCAGGCTGCCCTTGCCGAAGCGGCGAGCCGCTTCCTGCTGTGCGATCTTCGAGTTGCGCTCGATCGCGAACGCGTCCCACGGGTTGGCGAAAAGATAGTCCTTCTCGCCTTCGGTGAGCCGATCCCACCCGGCCATTTTTGATTCGAACCAACCGCTCATTCTCGTCCCTCGCAGCGACGAGCGGCGTCGTGCACCATGCCGGCCGCTCGCTGTGTTGTCGCGCTGCGAACCTTAAGCGCGGGGCACGGGCTTGGGAATCTTCAGGCTAGGGGCGTGGTGTCCCGTGTTGTAGGGACAGACGCGGCCGCGCTACTTCTTTTTCTTGCTGCGGTCGGGGACGACCGTGGTGATGGCGGCGTTCGGCGCGTCGGCCGAAATGGGCTTGGACGGCGCCGAGTCCTTCTTCGGTTTCTTCGCCTCCTTGTTGCTGCGCTGCTGACCCTTGGGCATGGTGTTCTCCTGGTGCGTGGCGCCCCCGTTGCGGGGTGCTGAAAAACCATGATCGTCGTTCGCGCCCGCCGCAAAGTCAACGGCCCGGGGCCGGGCCCGGCGATGCAACTGCTCGCCGGCCTTACGACCGGGTAACCGGCGGGCGGCT
Source organism: Caldimonas mangrovi (assembly GCF_023721835.1). Lineage (GTDB taxonomy): Bacteria > Pseudomonadota > Gammaproteobacteria > Burkholderiales > Burkholderiaceae_C > Caldimonas > Caldimonas mangrovi. The sequence continues at coordinate 89,651 of NZ_JAMKFE010000017.1, forward strand.
GGCGTTCGCAACGTGCCGCGGTGCACACTTGCCAGCGCCTGGCGCTGGCCGTTTGCGGCCTGCGCACGACGGCCCGGTAAACTTCGACCCTTTGAGTGACTGCCCACCCAATGGCCGCTGCCTCCCTGGGAACCGCCCCCGCGATCTTCGACCTGAAGAGCGCCACGCTGCCGCTGGTCGCAGTGGTGCTCAAGACCACCGACCTCGCCGCCCTGGCTGCCGAACTGGCCGCCCGGCTCGATGAGACGCCCGACTTTTTCAACCAGGACCCGGTGGTGGTCGACCTCACGCCGGTGCGCGACGATCCGACGACGGTCGACTTCGCCGCATTGCTCGAGCTGCTGCGCAAGTACCGCATGGTGCCGGTCGCCGCCAAGGGCGGCAGCTCCGAGCAGATGGAGGCCGCGCAGGCCGCCGGCCTGACCGAAGCGGTCGGTGCCACGGCGCCGGCCACGCCGGTGGTGATGGAGCCGCCGCCCCCGCCGGTGCTGTCGGAGGTGATCCGCGAGGTGCCGGTGCCCGTGCCGGCGGCGCCGGTCAGCGCGCTGATCGTCGACCGGCCGCTGCGCTCGGGCCAGCAGGTCTATGCGCGCGGCAGCGACCTGGTGGTGATGGCCGCGGTGAACTTCGGCGCCGAGGTCATCGCCGACGGCAACATCCATGTCTATGCACCGCTGCGCGGCCGGGCCATCGCCGGCGCGCGCGGCAACACCGAAGCACGCATCTTCACGCTGTGCCTCGAACCCGAACTCATCTCCATTGCGGGCACCTACCGCACCACCGAGACGGCGCTGCCGGCCGAAGTGCACGGCAAGCCGGCGCAGGTGCGGCTGGTGGGCGAAAAGCTCGTGATGGAACCGCTCAAGCCCTGAGAAGGGCGACCTCATTCATTGTTTTCACTCAAGGAACCGCAACAGATGGCCAAAATCATCGTGGTGACCTCCGGCAAGGGAGGGGTCGGCAAGACCACCACCAGCGCCAGCTTCGCCTCCGGCCTCGCACTGCGCGGCCACAAGACAGCGGTGATCGACTTCGACGTCGGGCTGCGCAATCTCGACCTGATCATGGGCTGCGAACGCCGAGTGGTGTACGACCTGATCAACGTCATCAACAACGAAGCCAACCTGAACCAGGCGCTGATCAAGGACAAGCACAGCGAGAACCTGTTCGTGCTGCCCGCCTCCCAAACGCGCGACAAGGAAGCGCTGACCAAGGAAGGCGTCGAGAAGGTGCTGATCGACCTGGCCGAGATGGGTTTCGAGTACATCGTCTGCGACTCGCCCGCCGGCATCGAGACCGGCGCCATGCTCGCGATGCACTTCGCCGACGAGGCGCTGATCGTCACCAACCCCGAAGTGTCCTCGGTGCGCGACTCCGACCGCATCCTCGGCATGCTGGGCTCCAAGACCAAGCGGGCGATCGACGGGCGCGAGCCGATCAAGGAGCACCTGCTGATCACGCGCTACAACCCCGCCCGCGTGCAGGACGGCCAGATGCTGTCGCTCGAAGACATCCAGGAGATCCTGCGCATCGAGCTGATCGGCGTGATCCCCGAATCCGAGACCGTGCTGCAGGCCTCGAACCAGGGTGTGCCGGCGATCCACCTGAAGGGCTCGGACGTGGCCGAGGCCTACCAGGACGTCATCGGCCGCTTCCTCGGCGAAGACCGACCGATGCGTTTCATCGACGCCGAGAAGCGCGGTTTCTTCAAGCGCCTGTTCGGCGGTGGCGGGAGGTGATTCAATGTCTTTCCTCTCCTTCCTGATCGGCGAAAAGAAGAAGTCCGCGAGCCTCGCCAAGGAACGGCTGCAGATCATCCTCGCGCACGAACGCTCCGGCCGCACCGGCGCCGACTACCTGCCGGCGCTGCAGCGCGAGCTGGTGGAGGTGATCTCCAAATACGTGTCGATCAACCCGAGCGACATCAAGGTGCACCTGGAGCGCCAGGAAAACCTGGAAGTGCTGGAGGTCAAGATCGAGCTGCCGGAGGCGGCGCGCTAGCGTCGCTGGACTTGGCGGCCGTCCCGGCGGCCGCCTTGCACGGCATCGTCTGCGCCGGCGCCCGTCAGGCCTGCCGCAAAGCTGCGAGTTGCACGGTGTTCCCCCCGCTGTTTGGCCGCTTGCGTCCATGCGGAGGTTGCACACTGACAGCATCACCGTCCTGACGGAGCCCTGCCATGCAGCGCCTGAACCGAGCCGACCTGAAGCGCTGGATTACCACCGGCGCTGCCCTGCATCCCCGTGACCTGGCCGCCGCCGTGGCGCAGCGCTACGGCGTGGGCCGCAGCACCGCGGCACGAGCGCTGCGCGAACTGATCGAGGCCGGCTGGCTGCAACGCGACGGACGTTCGCGCCCGCACTACCGCCCCGGCGTGCTGCGCGAGGTGACCGCCAGCTACGCATTGGCCGGCCTGAACGAACAGACGCCATGGGAACGCGATTTCGCGCCCTGCCTGCAGCTGCCGCCTCCGGCGCAGGCGCTGGCCCACCATGCCTACACGGAGTTGCTCAACAACGCCATCGACCACAGCGGCGGCGGTCGTGTGACGGTGTCGATGCGCTGCAACGGCACCCATCTGCACCTGCTGATTAGCGACGACGGCTGTGGCGTGTTCGAGCGCATCCGCTGTGCCTTCGGCATCGACGACCCGCGCCTCGCGCTGCTGGAGCTCAGCAAGGGCAAGCTGACGACGCAACCCGCGCGCCACACCGGCCGTGGGCTGTTCTTCACGTCGCGCCTGTTCGACGTGTTCGATCTGTACGCCAACGGCCTGACTTACCAGCACAGCCATTGGCAGCGCCGCGACTGGCTCAGCGCCGACCCGCTGCGCCGGCAGCCCGGTACCACCGTGTTCGCGTCGGTGTCGCTGAACACCAAGCGCTCGCTGGCCGAGGTCTACGAGGCGCATGCCGGCCACGGCGGCACGGTCGAGTTCGCACGCACCGTCGTGCCGCTGCGTCTGGCGCGGCTGGATGACGAGACGCTGGAGTCGCGCGCCCAGGCCAAGCGGCTTGCTGCGCGCTTCGAATCGTTCGAGACGGTCGAGCTCGACTTCGCCGAGATTCCGGCCATCGGTCAGGCCTTCGCCGACGAACTGTTCCGCGTGTTCCCGCTGCAGCACCCGGGAGTGGTGTTGAAGCCGGTCAACATGAATCCGGCGGTGGCCGGCGCGGTGAATGCCGCCTGCCTGCCCCACCCGGCGATGGCGGCCTGACGGCCGGCTACAACAGCTTTTCGAGCGCCGCGCTGACGCGCGCCATCACGGCCGCGACGTGGGCCATGTCTTCGGCCGACACCGGCGCGGTCATCGCCTGCACCACCTGGGCCTGCACGGCGCCGGTGCGCCGCGCCAACGCCTCGCCGGCACGCGTCAGGTAGAGCTGCTTCGCACGCGCGTCGCGCGGGTCGGGCTCGCGCCGCACCAGGCCGCGCTCTTCGAGCTGCGTCACCAGGGCGCTGATGTGGCTCTTGGCGCTGAAGCAGCGCGCGGCCAGCTCTTGTTGGGTGATGCCGGGCTTGCTCAGCAGGTTGACCAGGATCTCGTGTTCGCCCAGGCGCACGCCCAGTTCCGCCAGGCGCGTGCTCATCACGGCCTCGCACAAGTGGTAGGCGCGCACCACCGACAACCAGGTGCCCACGGGGCTGGGGGGAGTACTCATGAGGCTCGATCTTGCGCTTGCAAAAGGTTCGTTAACGAACTATTCAAGCGGCAGTCATGAACCTCTACCTGCGCCTGCTGTGGACGCTGTTGCGATCGTTGCGGCTGCCCGCCATCACCGTGGGCGAAACGCTGGAGCGCACCCTGCGCGTGCTGCCCAACGACCTCGACATCAACGGCCACATGAACAACGGCCGCTACATGACGGTGGTGGACCTGATGCTGATCGAGTATTTTGTGCGATCGGGCTTTGCCCGCGCCATGCTGCGGCAAGGCTGGCGGCCGATGGCTGGCGGCTCTTTCATCACCTACCGCAAGGGGCTCAAGCCGCTGCAGCGCTACCGGCTGCGCTTTCGGCAGGAAGGTGCCGACACGCACTGGAACTACATGCGCTTCGAATTCCTGCGCGAAGACGGCACGCTGTGCGCGGCCGGCTACATGAAAGGCGCGGCGGTGGCGCGCGAAGGGCCGGTGCCCAACGCTCGCTCGTACGCCACGCTGGGGTGGGCCTTCGAACCGGGCGATCTGCCCGAGCCGGTGCGCCACTGGCTGGCGGCCGAGGGCAGCGTGATGGCGGCGGCACGGGCGTGAGGCAATCGCCGCCTCACACCTCCCGTGCCCCCTGCAGGCAGTTCTCCAGCTCCGCCATTCCGGTCGGCAGGTCGACCTTCGCGCCCAGGTCGCGCATGGTCGAACCGAGCGCGTGCACGGTGCGGAACAGGTTGTGTGCGCGGCACTGCTCGCCCATCTGGCCGATGCGCACGATGGGCAGGCCGAAGGAGCCCGAGATCTCGACGTGGTAGCGGCTGGAGATGTGCGCGCACACCTGCGTGTTGGCAATGCCCGACGGCACCGTGATGCCGATCACCGAGTTGAGGCGCGCCTGCGGCGGCGTGTAGAGCGGCAGGCCCATCGCCTCGATGCTGCGTTGCAGCGCCAGTGAACAGCGCGCGTGCCGCTCGAAGCGCACCGGCAGCGTCTCGGCGCACACCAGGCGCAACGCCTCGTGCAAAGCCAGCACGCCTGAGACCGGCGCGGTGTAGTGGTAGCCGCCCTTGTGCCAGAAGTTCTCGGCCAGCCTGGCGTCCAGGCACCAGTGGGTATTGAGCGTCTGGCGGGCGTCGATGGCGGCCCAGGCGTCATTCGAGAAGGCGATCAGCGACACGCCTGGGATGGACGCCAGCCCTTTCTGGCCGCCGGTGATGACGGCGTCGATCTGCCAGGCGTCCATTTCCAGCGGCATGGTGCTGAGCGTGCACACGGCGTCGACGATGACCAGGCAGCCGCGGGCCTTGGCGGCTTTTGCGATGGCGGGCAGCTCGCGGTTGAACACGGTATTGGAGGTTTCGCCCTGCACGATGGTCAGGCAGCGCGGGCGGTGTTCGTCGAGCGCGCGCTCGATGTCGGCGGCCGATGCGGCGGTGTTGGCCGACACGTCGAAGTCGACCACCTCGGCACCCAGGCGGCGCGCCATCTCGCCCATCCGGCCGCTGAAGAAGCCGTTGCGCACGCACAGCACCTTGGTGCCGGGCTCCACCAGGTTGCAGATCGCCATTTCCATCGCGGCCGAGCCGGGGCCGGCCACGCCCAGCACCCAGTCGGAGCGGGTCTGGAACACGTAGCGCGCCATCTCCTTGACCTGCGAGATGATGGTCGACATGGTCGCGCCGAGATGGTTGATGACGACCGAGTTGGCGCGTGCGACGGCATCGGGTATCGGCACCGGCCCGGCGCCCATCATCAGCAGCGGGTCGTCAGGCAGGATGTCGGCGAGCGGCCGCACCTGGGGCGCGCTGGGGTAGCGGGAGAGTTCGGCCACCGTGTGGGGCAGGTCGTGCGGTTTCATGGGGCGGGTTCGCGTAGGCGGGGCGCTCAAGGTAGCACAGCTTCGGTGCACCGTGTGGTGCTGCACCGACAGCGCTGTCGGTGCATGGCTGACGGCCTGTGGCCCCGGTGTGTGGCGCAATGAAGTCATGACCCATGGCTGTCAAGGAGCCTGCATGCACTACCTCGTCGACAAGGAAGAATTCCTCCAGGCGCTGCGCGAACTCGAGGACGAGCTGTCCATCGAAACCCTGGACACCGGCAACCTGCTGAGCCACTGCTGGCGCTGCCTCGGATGCGACACCGAGTACACCTCGTTCGAGATGATTCCCGCGCCGATGGCCTGCCGCTGCGGCGAGCTGCAGATGGTGCCGGTGATCCCGACGCTGCATTGAGCGCGATGGAGCACTCTACACCCCAGCCGGAACGCCCGGTCGGCCTGATCGATACGTCCGACGAAGCTGCCATGCGGCACTGGGCGGAGAAGCTGTCAGTCAGCGTGCCCACGCTGCGCCAGGCGGTGGAACGGGCGGGCACTGACCCTCAGCGGGTCGGCGAATATCTGCTGCGCCAGCGTACCGACGATCACCGCGTCGGCGGCTGAACCTCGTCGGCCGTGCTCGGCTCCTCGACGATGCGGAGCTCTTCGACCGTATAGCCTTCCTGCAGCAGTGCGCGTCGCAGCCAGTCGGGCTGGGAGCCGGCGCCGTCCCAGGTGTCGCCTGAAACGGGATGGCGGTAGCGCGGCGGCAGCGGCACCGGCTCGGCCGGCGGGGCCGCCGGCTGGCGGGCGGCATAGGCGATGTCTTCGGGCTTGATCTGCCAGAACTCCATCAGAAAGCGGATGCGGCGGCGGGCCGCTTCTTTCTCGGCCTCGAAACCTGGGTCCGCTTCGGTGTCCGGATGGTTCATGGAAATCTGTCGCGTAAGGGTCGGAACGACCCCTCAAGCATAGACGTTTTGGCTGCCCGGCCGCTCGGCCTTCGCGGGCAGACGCCGCGCTTGCCGCGCCAGACGGCGTGCGTCAGCGCGTTTTTCTGCGCACTTCAGGCGGCGCGTATCACCGAGATGTATTCCGTGCCGCTCTCGGGCAGCCACACCTCGCCGGGCCGGCCGAGGATCTGCCGCACGCCGGCGGCCTCGCGGGGAAAGGTGAAACTCTCGAAGCGCTCGCTGCTCGGGTCGAAGCGCACCACGCTGTTGGCTGCGAAGTCGCTGGCCCAGACGATGTCACGCTCGTCGACGTACACCGCATAGCAGCGCGGCGCGGCGCCGGGCAGTTTCCAGGCACGCCAGGCCTGCGCCGGAGTCGCCGCCTTCGGATCGTGCACCGAAAGCTGCCCGCTGTTCCATTCGCTGACCCAGATGCGGCCGCGGCTGTCGCTCCACACGCGGCGTGCGCCTTGCTGCGGCGTGGGCGGCTCGACGACCGTGCTCTCGCCGGTGCGGCGATCGAGGCGCGCGATGAAAGAGCCGGCCAGCGAGCACCACCACACCTCGCCGGCCGGTGTGCTGCAGATGCCATACGGGCCGCGTCCGCGCGGCGACGGCCGCACCGTGACGGCACCGCTGCGCACCGCAAGTTTGCCGACGTAGCCGCTCTGCCCGGTGAACCACAGGTCGCCGTCGCCATCGAATGCGCAGGTGTTGAGGTTGGCGTAGGGCGTTCCTTCCGGCATCGGGTAGACGCGCACCTCGCGTCCGGGCCAGCCGACACGCACGATCGCGTTGAGCCCGCCGTCGGTGAGCCAGGCGGCGCCGTCCGGGCCCTGGATCACGCCGTGAGGGGCGCTGCCGGCGCCCAGCGGCACCCGTTCCACCTTGCCGGTCCGGGGGTCGAACCAGCCGAGGTGCCCACTGCGCTGCGCGCTGAACCACACGCCGCCGTCGGGCGCGGGCGCGACGTCGTGTATGCCCGTGCGCTGCGGCACGTTCAGCGGCCATGACCGCAGATGGCCGTGGTGCGCCTGCGCGAGCGCCGCGCCGGGCCAGGAGTTCGCAAGTCCCCACCCCGCGAGCGCGGTCAGCATGGAGCGGCGGGCAAAGTCCGGCATCGTGTCCTCCGGGCGGCGGTCGTGACGACCAGGCAGTCTACGAAGCTGCGCACAACCCTTTTCATCGCGGGGCCGCGAAGCGAGAATCGCGCCACCCCTGCTCGCTTGAGGCTCCCAACATGACCCTGCTCGTCCTCGGACTCGTGCTTTTTCTCGGTGTGCATTCAGTGCGCATCGTGGCCGACGACTGGCGCAGCGCGCAGATCGCGCGGCGCGGCGAGAAGGCCTGGAAGGGCGTCTACACGCTGCTGTCGATCATCGGTTTCGTGCTGATCGTCTGGGGTTACGGCCTGGCCCGTACCGAGCCGGTGTTCCTGTGGCAGCCGCCACCGTGGACGCGGCATCTGGCATCGTTGTTCGTGCTGATCGCGTTCGTGCTGCTGGCCGCCGCCAAGGTGCCGCGCAACGCGATCAAGGCGCGCCTGCACCATCCCATGGTGGCCGGTGTCAAGCTGTGGGCCTTCGGACACCTGCTGGCCAACGGCACGCTGGCGGATGCGCTGCTGTTCGGCAGCTTCCTGGTCTGGGCCGTCGTCGACTTCCGCGCCGCACGTCGGCGCGACCGGGTGGCGGGCACCCTTTATCCGCCCGGCACGGCGCGCGGTACCGTCCTGACGCTGGTCGCCGGCGGGGTCGCGTGGGCGGTGTTCGCGCTCTGGCTGCATGCCTGGCTGATCGGCGTGCGGCCCTTCTGACGCCCCCGCACACGCGTTTTCCGCTCGGGAGTTTCCCTAGGGCACGGGCCGGCGCCCGGAACGCTCTGCTGCGTGCAAAGCGAGCGTTGACGCGGCCTGGCGGCCGATGCCTGGGCGGCGCGCACGGTCGCATAAGTTTCGCGTAAGCGCGCACCAAGCCTCGCGTAAGCCGCCGCCACGATGGTTGCGCCCGTGCTGTCTTGGTGGGCCCTCGCCTTCGCATGGGGCTTTCCGGCAGTCAGGCGGTATGCCGCCCAAGCATCGGTTCGCGAACTGCTCGCGGCCGGTTTCCATCAAGCACAACAGAAGGACTGTGGAGATGAGCTCGAACAAGGAGCGCAACGACGCCTATTGGAAGGCGACGCTGCGATTGCTGATCCCGATATTGATCGTCTGGGCCGTGGTGTCGTACGGCTTCGGTGTCGTGTTGAAGCCGGCACTCGACAGCATTCAGCTCGGCGGCTATCCGCTCGGCTTCTGGGTCGCCCAGCAAGGGGCCATCTACATCTACGTCGCATTGATCTTCTTCTATGCCTGGCGCATGGGCAAGATCGACCGCGAGCACGGCGTCGAAGAAGAGTGAGGGCCGAGCCATGAGTCTGCAAACCACCATCTACGTCATCGTGGGCCTGAGCTTCGCGCTCTACCTCGGCATCGCCTTCTGGGCCCGTGCGGGCAGCACCAAGGAGTACTACGTCGCCGGCGGCGGCGTGAACCCCATTGCCAACGGCATGGCCACCGCGGCCGACTGGATGTCGGCCGCGTCGTTCATCTCGATGGCCGGCCTGATCGCCAACATGGGCTACGGCGGCTCGGTCTTCCTGATGGGCTGGACCGGCGGCTACGTGCTGCTGGCCATGCTGCTGGCGCCGTACCTGCGCAAGTTCGGCAAGTTCACGGTGCCCGAGTTCATCGGTGACCGCTTCTACAGCCAGACCGCGCGCACCGTGGCCGTGATCTGCCTGCTGGTGGCCTCGATCACGTATGTGATCGGCCAGATGACCGGCGTGGGCGTGGCCTTCGCGCGCTTCCTGGGCGTGACGGCCGACACCGGCATCTACATCGGCATGGCGATCGTGTTCGCGTATGCGGTGTTCGGCGGCATGAAAGGCATCACCTACACGCAGATCGCGCAGTACGTCGTGCTGATCTTCGCGTACACCGTGCCGGCCATCTTCATCTCGCTGAACCTGACGGACAACCCGTTCCCGCAACTGGGTCTGGGCTCCAACCTGTCGGGCACCGACACGCCCATCCTGGCTCGGCTGGACCAGGTGGTCACCGACCTCGGTTTCGCCGAGTACACCACGGCCTATGCCGGCAGCATGCTGAACACGGCCTTCTACACGATCTCGCTGATGATCGGCACGGCCGGCCTGCCGCACGTGATCGTGCGCTTCTTCACCGTGCCCAAGGTCAAGGACGCGCGTTCGTCGGCCGGCTGGGCGCTGGTGTTCATCGCGATCCTGTACACCACCGCTCCGGCGGTTGGCGCGATGGCCCGCTTCAACCTGCTCGGCACCGTGAACAGCGAGGTCAAGGCCGGCGGCGACCTGTACGCCCCCGAAGCCAGTCTGGCCTATGCCAACCGCCCCGAATGGATGAAGCGCTGGGAAGCCACCGGCCTGCTGAAGTTCGAGGACAAGAACGGCGACGGCCGCATCCAGCACTACAACGACGCCACCAAGAACGCCGAGGTGCAGGCCAAGGCCCAGGCTGCGGGCTGGAAGGGCAACGAGCTGACCGTCAATGCCGACATCATGGTGCTGGCCAACCCCGAAATCGCCAAGCTGCCCAACTGGGTGATCGCGCTGGTGGCGGCAGGCGGCCTTGCCGCAGCACTGTCGACGGCAGCCGGCCTGCTGATGGCGATCTCGTCGGCAATCTCGCATGACCTGATCAAGGGCGTGTTCAACCCGAACATCAGCGAGAAGAACGAGCTGCTCGCTGGCAAGATCGCGATGGCCGGTGCGATCGTGCTGGCCGGCTGGCTGGGGCTGAACCCGCCGGGATTCGCGGCGGGCACCGTGGCGCTGGCGTTCGGCATCGCGGCCAGCACCTTGTTCCCGGCCATCATGATGGGCATCTTCTACAAGCGCATGAACAGCCAGGGTGCGGTGCTCGGCATGCTCGCCGGCCTGTTCGTCACGCTGTTCTACGTGTTCGCGCACAAGGGCCTGTTCTTCGTCAAGGGCACCGAGTACCTGGGCCTGGTCGGCGGTGCCAACGGCTTCTTCGGCATCACGCCCGAGGCCTTCGGCACCGTGGGCGCAATGGTCAACTTCGTGACCGCCTATATCGTGAGCAAGGTCACGGCCGCGCCGCCGGAGCGCATCCAGCACATGGTCGACGACCTGCGCACCCCGCGCGGTGCCGGCGTCGCACACGCGCACTGACCGCCTGCGCGCACCCCTGAAAAGCTCCCGCTGCGGCGGGAGCTTTTTTCTCTGTACGGCTACTTCTGCAGGCAGGCCGCTGCCACACTCACGCCATGCAACTCGACGCTTCCGTGATCCTCGCCTGGCTGCTGCTGCTGCTGGGCGTTGCGCTCGCCGCGCTGTGCCTCAAGCGCGCCTGGACCATCATCGTGCGGCGCAACTACGCCGAGGTCGCGGTGCGCCGCGGTGAACGGCCGCGCCAGCCCGAGCGGTGGGCGCCGTATGCCGCAGGCATCCACCTCGTCGGCGGTGCGCTGATGATCGGCGCGGTGCTGTGCGCGCTGCTGGGGCTGGCGCCCTTCGGCACCTGGACCAGCGCGATCGGGCTGACGCTGTGGGCCTACCTGTTCGCGCTCAGCATGCTCGCGCGTACGGCGCATCGAGCCGATCAACGCACGTAGTCGAGCTGCACCCTCTGCTGCAGCCGCCGCGCCACCCGAAAGCACTCCTTCAGCATGCGCCGGTCGATGTCGTTCAAGGCATCGAGGCGCACCACGTTCGGGTTGTCGGTGCCGGCGGGCGCCAGCCCGTCGAGCTGCGCGCGCAGACGCAGCATCTGCAGGTATTCGAACGCGGTGACCCAGGCCTCGGCCTGCGGTGCATCGGTGTGCTGCGCGCGGGCGATCGCCTCCAGCCGGCGGCGCGTGTTCACCTCGGGCAAGCCCAGCATCAGGCACTGCAGCCGCGCCACGTCGACGAAGATCGCCGTGCCCAGCAACTTCAGGTCGACCGTCGGCACGCCGTTGGTGGTTTTCGCGTCGATGCCGCCGAACCAGGTCAGCGGCACCCGCCGGCGCAGCAGATCCTCGGCCAGCAGGTGGCCGAACCGCGTCGCACCCTTGGCGCGCGCAGCGATGAACTCGCGCAGCGGGGTGGCCAGCGCCAGGTTGCCCACCAGCGGGCGCAGGTCGAAGTAGATGTTGGCCGCGAGCAGGTCTTCCGGAGAACCCTGGCCGATCCAGCGACCGAAGCGCGTGCGCCACTCCTGCGGCGTCAGGCAGCACTCGGGGTTGCTCGCCATCACGTTGCCCTTGCACAGCGGGTAGCCGCAGGCGTCCAGTGCTTCGTTGACTTCGCGCGCGAAGGCCAGCCACGCCGGGCGGTCGGCGTCGGGTGCATTGCTCTCGAACACCAGGCCGTTGTCCTGGTCGGTCGCAATGGTCTGTTCCGAACGGCCTTCGGAGCCGAACGCGACCCAGCACGCACGCTGCAGGTCGCGCCCATGGCGCGCGGCCACCAGCATCACCAGCCGCTCGGTCAACACGTCGTTCAGGTGGCTCACCAGCTCGGTCAGCTGCTTGGCCTGCACCCCCTGTCCCAGCAGGTTGCGCGCAAACTGCCGCAGCTGCCCGGCGAGCGACTGCAGGGCGGGCAGATCGGCGGCACGGCGCAGATCGGTGCTGAGCTGGTTCAGCGACAGCCGCTGCAGCGCGAACAGGTCACGCTCGGACACCATGCCGACCAGCCGGCTCCCGCGCGTGACCGGCACGTGGCGCATTCCGTGGCGCGCCATCAGCAGCGCCGCGTCCTGCGCGGTGTGCTCGTCGCTCAAACAGTGCAGCGGCGTGCTCATCACGTCGGCGATCGGCGTCGTGAGCGGCAACTGCGGCAGCGTCACGCGGTCGAGCAGGTCATGTCGGGTCAGAATGCCCTGCGGCGCGCCGGCCGCATCGGCCACCACGATGGAGCCGACGCGGTGCCGGCTCATCTGCGCCAGGGCCTCGCTCAACGGCGTCTGCGGCAGGCAGGCCTGCGGTGCGCTGGAGCACAACGCTCCCAGCCGGGTCTCGAGCGACTGCGTGGCCAGTGTCTGCGACACCAGCGTGGCCTGCATCGCCTGGCGCGATGCGTCGGCGAAGCGGGGCAGCCGGCGTTGCAGCACGTCGGCGAAGGGCTGGCTGGCGGCGGCCAGCGCCTCGGCGTGTTCGCGCGCCAGCACCAGGCAGCGGGTGTCACGCTGCGCGGTATAGACGGCAGTGACGGCGCGCCGTTCGCTCAGCGCCGCGACCGGGAACATGTCGCCGCACTCGTACTGGAAGCTGCCTTCATAGACATCGGTGACGCCGCGCACGCCGGCGACCGCGCCCATCAGGACGAAATAAAGCCGCTGCACCGGCCCGTCCTCCGGTTGCAGCACGCACTGCCCGGCGCGAAAGGCCTGCTCGTGCGCGTGCCCGACGAAAAAGTCCACGTGCGCCGGCTCCATCTGCGAGAACGGCAGGTGGCGGTGCACGGCGTCGCGCCACACTGCGGCGGCATCGATCGGGCTCGGGTCGCTCATCGGCATCGGCTCCTGGGCGCCACGGGTGGGGCGCGCGATGCGCTGATCTTGCCTCGGCGCGCGCCGCCTGTCCTGTTTCGTCATGCAGTGGTTGCGCCCGTTGACACCGCCGATCGCATCATCGGGGCTGCGAGCCACGCTTCAGACCAGCCTGTCCATGGACATCGGGTGCGAGGGCTCTCCGGTGGCCCCCGCTGCCCGACGTGGTGCAAGGCCGTCCCGGCGATGGCGCGCGGTGCGCCTTCGGTGAAGCAGCGTGTCAACACGACACCAGGCCGGGGATCGGCACGTCGGGGTCCACGTCGACGTCATAGTCGACGCCGGGCATCTCGAAGCCGAACAGGCGCAGGAACTCGGTCTTGTAGCCGGCGAAGTCGGTCAGTTCGCCCAGCGTGGCGTCGGTCACCTGGGGCCACAGCGCCAGCACGCGCGACTGCACGCGAGGGTCGAGCTCCTGGTCGTCCACGCGCAGCCGCCCCTCGGCGTCGAGGTTCGGCGAGCGGCCGTCCAGGCCGCTCCGATACAGCCGGTCGATCTGCTCGATGCACCCTTCGTGGGTGCCCTGCTCCTTCATGACCTTCAGCAGCAGCGACAGGTACAGCGGCATGATGGGGATGGCTGAGCTGGCCTGCGTCACGACCGCCTTCAGCACCGCCACGCGGGCGTCTCCGCCCACCGCCGCCAACTGCTGCCGTATCCGCAGCGCGCACCGGTCGAGGTCCTGCTTGGCGGCGCCGATCGAGCCGTTCCAGTAGAGGTCGCGGGTGATCTCTTCGCCCAGGTAGGTGTAGGCGGTTGTCGTCGCTCCATCGGCCAGCACGCCGGCCTGCCGCAACGCATCGATCCACATCTGCCAGTCATCGCCGCCCATCACCCCCACGGTGTCGTCGATCTCCTGCTGCGTTGCCGGCTGCAGCACCGTCTCGTTCAGCACTTCACGGTCGGTGTCGATGCCGCGCAGGCGGATCTCGCGCCCGATCGGCTTGAGGACCGAGCTGTGCACGACGCCGGTGCGCGGGTGGGTGCGTCGCGGGGCGGCGAGGCTGTAGACCACATGGTCGACGGGCCCGAACTCGCTGCGGATCAGCTCGATCGCCGCCTGCTTGGCGGCGTCGGAGAAGGCGTCCCCATTGAGGCTTCTGGCGACTCGGCCCGCCGCCCCGGCGAACTCGTGAAAGGCCGCCGTGTTGTACCAGCCGGCGGTGCCCGGCCGGGTCTCGCTGCCTGGCCGGTCAAAGAACACGCCGAGCGTGTCGGCGCCGCAGCCGAAGGCTGCCGCGATGCGCGCCGCCAGCCCGTAGCCCGTCGAGGCGCCGATCACCAGCACCTTCTTGGGCCCCTGCATCGCGCCCCGGGCCCGGATGTGGTCGATCTGCTGCTTGACGCCGGCCCTGCAACCGGTCGGGTGGGCTGTCACGCAGATGAAGCCGCGCACGCGAGGTTTGATGATCATGGGGTATCCGATGGTGTGTGGAAGGGCTGCGCTGCCAGGTGCTCGTGCTGCCGAGCGCACCTCGCCGCGACAGGCCGGCATTCTGCCGCGCCCGCCGTGCGGCCTCGGGCCTCCACTCAACCGTGTGCGAGCTGGTAGCGTTGCGCCAACCCGCGCCTGGCGTGCAGCTCGCCCGACAGCTGCGGTGGCGTCTTGTGCTCGTCGCCCCAGAACAGCCCGCCGGCAGCGCAGAGTTCGGCATGGTGGTGCTGCAGCGTGTGCTGCAGCCAATCGAGACGCTGCAGCGTCAGCGGCGTGCACGACTGACCGCTCAGGTCGTCGTCGACGTCGAGCAGGTGCGAGCGCCACTGCTCTGCCAGGAACAGCGGCTCGATCCCGCTGCGCAGCGCATCCGACCAGCGTGCCGTCATGCCGTCGAGCCAGCCGAGCACATCGGCGTTCGCGCCTGCCGCGGCAATGCGCGCCCGCATGCGGCGGTAGGCGTCGAGCGCGAGTTCCTTTTCCAGCCGGAACGCAGCGAGTGCCGCCGCCTCGCCTTGCCGCGCCTGCAACGCGAGCAGCCAGCCCGAGTAGGCGCGCGTCTCGAAGCGCTCGGCCGGGTGGAACATCGGCGTGTCGTTGCCGCGGCCGGCGGTGTTGAAGTGGCGCAGCGGATCGAACGCATACATGTAGCCGAAGTCGAACAGCCGCACCTGCCGGCCGTCGTCCAGCAGGTTGCCGGGCGAGTAGTCCCACTCGAACAGACCTTCGCACCACAGCGTACAAGCCGCGTCGAGCAACTGCGCGATCTGGCGCTCGCCCCAGTGCGTGGCCAGCTCGCCTTCAAGCCACGGCGAGACGATCAGGCCCTGGCGAAACGACGCGTATTGCGTGTCGACGATCGCACTCCAGCGCTGCGCGCCGCCGGGCCGCTGTTTCAGCCGCGTCAGGTCGGCGCGGCGCTGCACTTCGTTCAGGAACGAGGTCTGCCCGTCGACGTTCTTCACCAGCGACGGCACGCGCGCCTGCTTCAGCGTCCAGTGCCGCCGGCCATCGCTCAGCCGGTACACGATGGCCGTGAGCCCGCGGTCGAAACGCTGCACGACCTGTGGTTCGCCTCCGGTCAGCGCGCGCAGCTCGTCGGCGCTCCATGGCAGACCGGCAAGGCTGCCGATCTCGATGTCGTCGCCGCTCGCCGCGAAAGCGAGCTGACGGGCTTGTCTTTGCGCCGAAAGAGAGGACGCGTCGGAGGTTTGCATGGCCCGCGAGTCTAGGGATGTAATCACGCCGTACCGGCGCGCAGACGCACGAAAGGCGCCGCGTGTGTCGTGCAGCCGACAACCAGCACGTGTAGCGCCTGAAACTACAGGCGCTTCAACTCGCGCAGCTCGCGGTACAGCTGCGACCGGCCCGCTCAGGTCCAGCGCACGCACTTCTCCATCACGGCCACGGGGACCGCGTTGACCTCGGCACGGTCGAAGGTTGCCCAGCCGAGCTTTCTGTACAGCGGCTCGTGGCGCGGCGTGAAGAGATGCAGCCTCGCATGGCCGCTGCGCGAGCACTCGGCTGCCGCGCGCAGAGCCAGGGCCGAGCCGATGCCGGCGAGGCGGGACTCAGGACGCACGTAGACCAGACCGAGCCACGGCGTGAGATGCGCGTGCGTCAGCGTGCCGGCAGTGAGGCTGGCGCAGCCTGCGGGCACGCCGTCAGCCGTGCAGGCCAGCAGTGTCAGCGGCAGGTCGCTGCCCTGCAGGCTGTCCTCGAGCCATTTCACGCGCTGCGCCAGTGTGCGCGAGGGGTTCAGGGCGCCGAAGGCTGCGTGATGCCAGCGCGCCACCAGCGGCACCGCGTCCGGGCGGTCGGACAGACGGCAGATCCGCATCACGCCTGCGCGGCGCAAGCGCCGGTGGAGGCTCGCAAACCCAGCCTGCGAAAGAGCTCGCGGTCCCGCTCGGCGAGCGGGTTGCCGGCCGTCAGCAGCCGCTCGCCGAGGAAGATGGAGTTGGCGCCGGCCAGGAAGCACAGCGCTTGTGTCGCGTCGTCCATCTGCTGCCGGCCGGCGGACAGCCTCACGCGTGCCTTCGGCATGGTGAGGCGCGCCACGGCCACCGTGCGGACGAACTCGATCGGGTCGACCGGCGCCGCATCCTGCAGCGGCGTGCCCTGCACCCGGATCAGTTGATTGATCGGGACCGATTCCGGGTAGGGGTCGAGCCCGGCCAGTTGCTCGATCAGCGAGACCCGCTGCGCGCGCGTCTCACCCATGCCCAGGATCCCGCCGCAGCACAGCTTGAGGCCGGCGTCGCGCACACGACGTAGGGTGTCCAACCGGTCCTGGTACGTGCGGGTGCTGACGATGCGGCCGTAGAACTCCGGCGCGGTGTCCAGGTTGTGGTTGTAGAAATCGAGCCCCGCTTGCTTCAATTGCTGAGCTTGCGGGTCGGTCAACATGCCGAGCGTGATGCAGGTCTGCAGGCCCAGCGCACGGACTTCCCGCACCATCTCCAACAACCGCGGCATGTCGCGCTCCTTGGGGGAGCGCCAGGCGGCACCCATGCAGAACCGGGTGGCACCGCTGGCCTGGGCGGCGCGCGCGGCATCCAGCACCTGCGCCAGCGGCATCAGCTTCGTGGCCGCCACCCCGGTGTCGTGGTGGGCCGACTGCGAGCAATACCCACAGTCTTCCGCGCACCCGCCCGTCTTGATGGACAGCAGGGTCGACACCTGCACCTCGTTCGGGTCGAAATGCTCGCGATGCACCTGCTGAGCGCGGTACAGGAGATCCATCAACGGCAGCTCGTACAGCGCGCCGATCTGCGCTCGCGACCAGGTCGCCGGTGCAGGCGCAGGCCGCAGCGCGGGCGGCAAACGATCGGTCTGGGTCTTCAAGGTGGCGGCTCCCCGCTGAAGGGTGGAACGCAGGTGGCGCAAGTTATAGATAATTTGCGGGCCCACGATTCCACGATTGGAAGGGAGCGCAGTTTATGCTCAGTAATTGCGAGATTGAGCGCATATTGAGCGAGATTATCTATAGATGAAAACGTCACGGGAGGCCTCCCTTCCGAGCACGGTCGACCAGATCGCCGCCGCCTTGCGAGCGCAGATCATCGGCGGCGAGTTGGCCGCGGGAGCGCCCCTGCGTCAGGACTCGATCGCCCAGCAGTTCGGTGCCAGCCATGTGCCGGTCCGCGAAGCATTTCATCGGCTGCAGGCGCAAGGGCTGGTGGTGATCCTGCCTCGCCGCGGTGTGCGGGTCGCGCCGCTCGACATGGCCTCCATCCGCGAGACCGTCGAGATGCGCGGCGCGCTCGAGGCCCTGGCGCTGCAACACGCCATGCCCGGCCTGGACGACCGCCACATCGAGTTGCTCGAAGCGGCCCAGGCGCAGTGCGATGAGGCCCAGACCCTCGCCGAGTGGGACCTCGCCAACCGCGCCTTTCACCGCGCACTCGTCGCACCCTGCGGGATGCCGAGGCTGCTCGCCGTGATCGATACGCTGCAGTTGGCCAACTCACGCGTCGTTCTTGCCGCCGGCCGCAGCCGCGGATGGCAGCCCCGCTCCAACCATGACCACCGCCTGATCATCGATGCGCTGCGGCAGCGTGACGCGCCGCGGGCGCTCAGCCTGCTCGGCAGACACATCGGCACCATGGAGCGGGTGGGCTTCCCGACGCTCTAGTGTGCTGTCCCGCAAGCTTGTGGAATAGATGTCGAGCGCAGGCAGTGGGTGGCGAAGTTCCGGGTGTTTCCCGCCTGAACTTCTTCCACGAATTTGCGGGCAGCAGACCAGAGCCGGCGCAGGCGAAGATGTAAAAGTGCGCCGGCGTCTTGTCGATTTCCGGGTCCTCCGTTCGTCGTAGGCGTGTCACTACGAAAGGAGCCCTTCCATGACTGCCCCGAGAATCGCCCCCTGCCTCTGGTTCGACAACAACGCCGAGGAGGCCGTCGAGTTCTACGGCTCGGTGTTCGGCAACGTCCGCCTCGTCAGCGTGATTCGCAACGGTGAGCACGGCCCCGGCCCCCAGGGCACGGTGCTGGCCGGCGCCTTCGAGATCGAAGGCCAGTACATCGAGTTCATCAACGGCGGGCCCACGTTCAAACTCACCGAGGCGGTTTCGCTGGCGGTGCGCTGCGACGACCAGAGGGAAGTCGACCGCCTGTGGGACGCGCTGGTCGCCGGCGGCGGGGAGCATTCGCAGTGCGGCTGGCTCAAGGACCGCTTCGGCCTGTCGTGGCAGATCGTGCCGCGTGTGCTCTACGAGATGCACCAGGACCCGGACCCCGCCCGCGCCGGCCGTGTGATGCAGGCCATGATGCAGATGAGGAAACTCGACATCGCCGCACTGGAACGGGCCTACGAAGGCCGTTGAATCCGTCCCCGTCCCCATTCACTCCAGGAGGCCCACATGTCTGCCACGACCCCCACCACCGAAGTCCAGCCCTACGTTTTCTTCCGCGGCCGCTGCCAGGAAGCCATCGATTTCTACGCTGCCGCCATCGGCGCGCAGGCCGAGCAGGTGATGCGCTTCGACCAGAGCCCCGACCCGGTGCCGGAAGGCATGTTGCAACCCGGCTACGAGCACAAGGTGATGCATGCTGCCGTGCGGATCGGCCGCACCACGCTGCTGATGTCCGACGGTTGCGGCACCGAGCCGCCCGCAGCCGGCTTCTCGCTGGCGCTGCAGGTGACCACCGAAGCCGAGGCCGACCGCGCTTTCGCGGCACTGGCCGAAGGCGGCCAGGTCACGATGCCGCTGGGCAAGACCTTCTGGTCGCCGAAGTTCGGCATGCTGACCGATCGGTTCGGCATCGGCTGGATGGTGAACGTGGCGGTCCCGCCCGCTGCTTGAGGGGAGGGGAGCGCCTCGCGCGGGTCGCGGGCGGCTCCGCGCGCCCCGGTGCGAAAGATCACGGGTCCAACACGCCGGGGAAGGCTGCGCGCCACGCATCGGCGAAGCGGCTCGACGCGGCCAGCGTGAGCGTGACGGTGTGCCAGCCTCCGTCCTCGACGTGCAGCTGGAGGTCGTGATCCCAGTCCATCCCGTCGTCCATGCTGCCGTGCGTGTCGGGGAAGTGCGCCCAGGCCCAGTCGAGCAGCTGCTGCACCTCAAACATCACGGCGGCGTGCTGCGCGGCAGCGGTGGAGGCCATCGCTTCGATCGTCGTGAGGCCTCCGGCATCGTGACTGAGGTCGAAGGTGAGGTAGTCCATGGGTGACTGTGCTGCCGGAAGTGTGTCTGCAGGTTGCGTAAACCCCTGATTCCGCCGAGGTTGATACGTTCGTTTGCACTCACATCGGCTTTCATGCTGCGGCGCAGCATGGGCGTGCAAGGATAGCGGCTCTCGTCCGCCGCACCCTTCCACTGCCCAGCGCACCAATGCCCTCCAGCCCTACCCGTGACCCGCAGCCGCATGCCGGCGTTTCCAACTCGTCGTCCCAGGGAGGCCGCATGGAGTGGGTCGACACCCTGCGCGGCTTGGCGATTGTGCTCGTGCTGTCCTTGCATGCCTCTCTCGCGCTGAGGCGCCACGGCCTGGAGCCGTGGCAGCCGGCGGTCGAGTTCAACGAGTTCTTCGCGCCGTATCGCATGGCGATGCTGATGCTGCTGTCCGGTCTGTTGCTGGGCTCGGCGCTGCGCAAGCCGCCGCATGTCTACGTGCTGCGCAAGATCGGCTCGCTGATGTGGCCCTACGTTCTGTGGACGACGATCTACGGGGTGGCGGTGAACGAGGCCGGCGTGATCCACGTGCCGCTGTGGACGGGGGCCACCTACCTGTGGTTCCTGCTGTTCCTGTTCACCTACTATCTGGCGGGTCTGGCCCTGCGCCGGGTGCCGACTGCTGCGGTGGTGCTCGCCTGCTTCGCGGTGTCGCTCGCCGCCCCGGACGGCACCAAGTACTTCGAGCGCTACTTCTTCCTCATGGGCTTCTTCTTTCTCGGCGCCTGGCTGCAGCAGCGCCCGGCGTGGTTGCAGGCACCGGTACTTTCCGCGCCCAAGCTGCTGATCCCCGCGGCGGCGCTCGCGCTGGGCCTGTCCGTCGCCTCGGTGCTCGGCAGTGGCATCAACTACGACGCCCGGTTCCTCGTGCCCGCGCTGGCCGGCATCGCGCTGCTGATCGCGGTGGCGAAAAGCGCGCCCGGCTCCGGCTGGGCCCGCGGGCTGAGCTTTGTCGGCCGACACTCCGTGGTCTATTTCGTTGTGCACTACCCGGTGATGTACGCCGCGATGGCGCTCGCGCTCGGCCTGGGCTACCGGGACGAGCCCGGCCTGATCTACACCGCGGCCTTGCTGACCGGGGTGCTGGTGTCGTCCGCGATGGTGGTGCTGCGCGAGCGCGCGCCCTTCACAGAAATGCTGTACTCGTTGCCGCTCAGCCAGCAGCCGCGCCGGCAGACCGTGCGGCCTCCGGTGTCGGTCATCGACGATATGGCGCCTTCTTCGGTGTTCTCCGAGTCGAAGTGATTCTTCTGCGTGCAGTGCGAGCAGCGCGGCCGGGTGCAGCCCGCACCTGAGAAGCCCCTCACGGTAGAGCGGTTCTGCGAAGTGTGGAAGCGCGTGTTCGGCGAGCGCGCTGCTCAGCCCGGCCCTCGCTGGCGCCGAGGCGCAGTTCGTCGGCCAGTGCTTTGGTGGGCGCTTCGGCGAGCGCAGCGGCAGGCCCCGTGACGAGTCTGGTCAGCAGCGCTCCCATGCGTGCCACTGGCACCACGTGGTCCACCTCGACGTGATGCAGCGCGCTCTCGGGCATGCTCGGCGCCTCGGCGTCCTGCGGGTCCTGCACCACGGCCATGCCGCCACACGTCTTGATGGCCATCAGCCCCGAGGTGCCGTCGTCCAGGTGTCCGGTCAGGACGACGCCGATCGCCGCCGCACCATGGTGGACCGCCACGCTGCGAAACAGCGGGTCGATGGCCGGCCGCGTGTGGTTCTCCTTCGGCCCCCGCGTCAGCAGGATGGATTCGCGGGTGACGAGCAGGTGGTGGTCGGGCGGCGCGACGTAGACCCGCCCCGCAACGAGGGGTTCGCCGTGGACGGCATGCTGTGCCGGCAAGCCGCCGCTTCTGTGCAGCAGCCTGGGCAGCATGCTTTCGTGCGGGCCGATGTGCTGCACCACGAGGATCGCCGCCGACAGGCTGGGACCGAGTTCGGACAGCAAGGTACGGAGCGCGGCAACGCCGCCGGACGAGGCGCCGATGGCAATGATGTTGCGCTGCGTCATCGGTAAGCGGGAAGCGGTGCGGCACGCGGGCCGCTTCACAACACCAGAGCAGGCAGCATGCCGGCTCGGTCGATGCCGCGTCTTGCGAGTGCCGTTCCGGCCCGGCGCGCCGCGCCGCTGTGTCGACAGCTTGCCGAGCCAGACGACCGTCCCGATATGCTGCGCCGACCCTTCAGCGCTCACTCATCACATGCGCCTGACCGCCGGGCACCTCGAGTCACCTGAAAGCGGCGACGCACGGCGCTTCGACTTCAGCCGCTCTGCGCCTCATGCCCGCACCAGCGTGCCGACGAGCACCAGTTGAGCGCCGACACCGACCAGGAACGCCAGCGTGCGCGGCACGATGTGCAGCTCCGAGAGGCACACCAGATAGTGGGCGGCGCGAGCCCAGAAGTACACCTCTGCGGCCACCGCAGTCCATGCATTCGTCGCCCCGGCCGTGCAGACCGGGTGGCGGGAACCATTGCCAGCCAGGCGGACCGAGTTCGCGGAAGCGGTTGGCGACATAAGGCACCCACAGCAGCGCGGTCATCAGGCAGGTGAGCGCGAGCCAGTGCAACTCGGGGCGAAGTGTGGTCATGCGAAGGCAAGCCGGGTGGTGAAAGCCTTCAGGCTACCCAGCGGGTGCCCGCGCCGCCATGCCGTGTCGGCACGACAAATGGACTGTGGTGGAAGACGTGACTCACCCCCCTTCGCCAGCCCTTGCGCCCGACGTGCTGCGCTCTCCGGCCGGCGTGTGGACGTTGCGCGGGCACGCGCTGCAGATCGACCAGCCACCGGCGGCCGAACCCTCGCAGGCGCTGCCGAGCCGCCGTCTTGACCCGGCGCACGCCGCCGCTCGCGCCCTCTACAGGTGTGCCGTCACCTCGGGCGGCGGCCCCGATGCGTCGTGCATGCCGTTCACGTACACGACGGGAATGGCCGCCAGCTCGGCCTCACTCACGCCTTCCAGGCAGCCGAGGTTGATCCCGTACATCTTGCCGATCGGCGTGTCGTTGCCCACGCCGAACGGCCGCACGCCGCAATGGCGGCAGAAGTGGTGGTGGTTCTTGCCGGTGTTGAAGCGGTAGAGCGTCAGTTCGGACTCGCCCCGCAGCAGCCGGAACCCGCCTTCACGCGCCACCGCCGGCCAGAACCGCGTGCGGCGGCAGATCGAGCAGTTGCAGCGATACGAGGGTTGCGACAGATCGAGATCGGCCTCGAACTGCACGGCCTGGCAGTGGCAGGAGCCGCGGTAGGTCTTGAGCATGGTTCACCTGAGGAAAGACACTTGGGCACGACGATCGGGCCAGGCCGGAATCGACAGACACACGGCCAGGCAGCGCATCTGACCGCGCTGCGTCTGCCCTGACAATCCGGCGTCGCCCCAAGCGCAGGAGAACCCGCATGAAGACCTATGACATCGACGTACAGCGCCTCAAGTCGGCGAAGCACGACAAGGGCGTGATCGAACTCGCGGCCGACCTTTCGGTGCTGCCGCGCACCGCGCGGGACGACCCACCCGCCGCCAGCAGCCTGCGGCTGCCCGTCGAGCACGCCCGCACCCTGGTGATCCTGCTCAAGCAGCAACTGGCCGAGCTGGACAAGCTGCAGCCGCGCAGCCGGCGGTCGGGGCGCAGCTGAGCGTGGCGGCGCCGATGAACCTCCATCGCGTCGACCTGGTCTCGCTGTCCCTGTTCAGCTTGGTTGCCCGGTCGGGCAGCATCAGCAAGCGCGCCCAACTCGCTTCGCTGGCGGTCGGGGCGGCCAGCAAGCGGCTGTCGGACCTGGAGGCCGCGGTCGGCGCCGTGCTGCTCGAGCGCCATTCCCGCGGCGTCACGTTGACGGCGGCGGGGCAGGTCCCGCAGCGGCATGTTGGATCGGCACGTGGAGCGCGTCGAAGTAGCGGGCTGCTTGCCTCACGAAGTCCACGGCGCTGGCTTGCTTCTTGTCTGAATAAGTCTTGGTGAACGCAATGCGGCTGAGATCGTCCACTGCCACGAAGACGTACTCCCAGCCGACATTGCGGGCGCCTTGGGTTCGGTCGCCAGTGATGCGGTGGTCGACCTTGTCGAAACGATCGAGCTTCTTGATGTCGATGTGCAGCGGCTCGCCGGGCATCTCCCGCTCGTATCGCGGCTCTGGTTCATGGGGCCGAAGGTCGCTCAAGTGAGACAGGCCTGCACGTCGCGAACCCGGCACACCGTGGCCTTGGACACGCCCATGTACGAGGCGATGGTGGCCTGCAGGAACAGCTTGCGACGCAGTTCGACGATGGTTGCCGCCACCCGAGGATCGATGGCCCTCGGCGAGCGTGCCGGCCGTGAGGACTTGTCGAGCAACTGTGGTGCTCCGCCGGCCAGGTACGGGGCATGCCATTTGCGCGCGGTGGCCGCGCTGACTCCGTGCTTGGCCACGGCTTCCGATGCAGACAAGCCACGCTCAGCGATGTCTCGAACCACCAGGCGACGCAGGTACGTCAATCGGGCATTCTTATGGGTGTTCATCCGGGTGTGGTCTTGAATTGGACAGGCGGTTTGGCGATTGCCAGTCTCTCAAAACCTCTCCGGGTGAACACCCGCAACAACCTATTGCTAGGCAGCGAGCTTCAACGCGCGCGCCTGCTCGTCCAGCAGTTCTCGCTGGAACGCCGCAAAGCGGGGCGACGGCTGCTGCGCCTGGATCAGCCCCAGCATCGGGTCGACCACCGGCGTGCGCACGCCGGTCAATTCCTCGACGATGGCCAGCCCGCAGAACGGCACGTACGACTCGGCATAGCCGCCTTCGTGCACCATCACCAGCTTGCCGGCGCAGTGGCGCTCGGCGGCCTCTTTCATGCGCGCCGTCATCGCGCGGTACGTGTCGCTGTGCAACTGCATGCGCGCCAGCGGGTCGACCGCGTTGGCGTCGATGCCGCTGGCGACGACGATCAGGTCCGGCTTGTAGCCGTCGAGCAGCGGCATCACGATGCGGTCCATCGCATACAGGTAGGCATCGTGGCCACCGCCCGGCAGCAGCGGGATGTTGACGTTGTAGCCCAGGCCGTCCCCCTGGCCGCGGTCGCCGGCGCCGCTGTAGCCGGGCGGGAAGCAGTTCTCCTGGTGCAGCGAGATCGTCAGCACGTCGCGGCGTTCATAGAAGGCCGCCTGCGTGCCGTTGCCGTGGTGCACGTCCCAGTCGACCACGGCCACACGCAGCCCGGGGTGCGCCGCACGCGCGGCTTCGATCGCGATGGCGATGTTGGCCAGCAGGCAAAAGCCCATCGGCCGGGTCGGCATGCAATGGTGGCCCGGGGGCCGCGACAGCGCATAGGCGTTGCGCAGCGAGCCGTTCAACACCTGCGCCAGCGCTTGGACCGCGAGGCCGGCGGAGAGCTGGGCGATCTCGAAGCTGCCGCGGCCGAACGGCGCAAAGTCGCCTAGGTCGCCGCCGCCCTTTTCGCTCAAGGCGCGGAAGTCGTCGATGTAGCTCTTGGGGTGCACCCGCAGCAGGTCTTGTTCCGTCGCAGCCGGCGCTGACCGGATGGGCACGTGCTGCACCAGGCCCGACACCTCCACCAGCGACCGGAAGCGCCGCTTCGAGTCGGGCGACTCGGCGAACCCGCCGCGCGTGGCCGGCTCCACCCAGCCGCCGACCGGCAGCACCAGTGCGTATTCGCCGCCCGTGTGCCAGAAGGTCTTTTCGTCGGAGAAGAAGGCCGTGCCGGGCCGCTGTCCTGGGCTGGGCGCTTTCGGCTGGGCCGCCGATGACGCCGAGGCTGACAGCCCCGCAGCGGCACTCGCCGCACCGGCCACCAGGCTGCCCAGGGCCGCGCGGCGGTCGGGCCGGGCGGGGCGATGTGCTTTGCGATCGATGTCGAACTGCAAGAGGTCCTCCTGACGGGTGGCGGTTGGGGAATCTTCTAATGTGAACAGTCCGCAGCAAAAACGAAATCAAGGCCATGCGCAACTACGAGAATTCGGAGTCGCTGCCATATGCAGGGGCGCTCCGGGCTCATGGCAGGATCGCGCGTGGGCATGAAATCAAGGAAAGAGGCGTTCAAATGGCACCGGTCTGGGTCGACCCGAAGAAGGTTCACGAATTTGCCGATGAACAAGCCTTCCACGACTGGCTCGCCCGGCACCACGACCAGGAAGACGAGGTGTGGATCAAGCTCCACAAGGTGGGCTCACGACTGGCGTCGATCACCCCCAAGCAAGCCATCGACGTGGTGCTGTGCTGGGGCTGGATCGACGCGGTGCGCAAGGGGCTGGACGACACCAGCTACCTGCAGCGCTACACGCGCCGCCGCAAGAACAGCATCTGGAGCAAGATCAACGTCGCCAACGTGGCCCGGCTGATCGAAGCCGGCCGCATGACCGAGCACGGCCTGCGCGAAGTCGAGGCCGCCCGGGCCGACGGCCGCTGGGACCGCGCCTACGGCAGCGGCAAGGACCTGAAAATCCCCGAAGATCTGCAGGCGGCCATCGACGCCGAGCCGAAGGCGCGCGACATGCTGAGCCGGCTCAGCGAGCAGAACCGCTTTGCACTGGCCTTCCGTATGCACCAGGTGAAGACCGAGGCGGGGCGCAGGAAGAAGATCGAGGCCCTGGTGGGCATGCTCAAGCGGGGCGAGACGGTTTATCCGCAGAAGAAGAAATAGGACGAAGCTCCTCGCTCAGCGGCAGATCACGGCAGGCTGCCCCGAGCATCAAGGTCATGGCGGACAGCGGCAGCGCCGCAAGACGGGTTCGCTGGACCTCCCCTCCAAGTGACGGGGTACCTGTTTGATTCCCCAGGGGCGCTGATGCAGCGCCTGCCTGGAATCCCAACGACCAAAACGACGGACTCAGTCCGCACTACAGGGGGGAGCAGCTATGGGTCGGCCACTCACGGCAAGCGTATTGCGCGGGTCGGAGACAAAGTCACTTGTCCCCCAAAGGGGCACGGCAGGGTCACAACGATCGCGACCGGTGATCCGACGCTCATCATCGATGGCGCGCCAGCTGCCCGGCATGGCGACCTTTGTGCATGCGGCGCGAAGCTTCTGGCCGGCCAATACATCACCGTTGTAGACGAAGGCAACGACGTCGGCGCACAACAGTCTTCTTCACGGGCTGAAAGTGCAGCGGGAAGACCGTCAGCGGTCGAAACGCTTCACACTGTCGTCCGTCTACGCCGTGAGGGATTCGAGTTCAAAACCCGGTCCGAGTGGAAGGCAAGAGCTCCGAAGAAGGATCTGGAGCTGGACTGGGGCCATCATTCGATCGCCCTTCATCACGCCGGAAACAGCTTCAGTTGCAGCGCCGATGGCGCTGAGCAGTTGAGGCGCTCGCAGGAGCAGGAGATGGCCGGCATCTTCGACGACGTCAGCTACCACTACGCCGTCGACTGCAATGGAGTCATCTACGAGCCGCGCGATATCCGCTTCAAGGGCGGCCACATCGACTCGGACAACAGCGGCGCGGTGGGCATCGTGCTGCTTGCGGATCTGTCACGCCGCGGAGAGGCCGAGATGCTCCGCAACGAACACGGATTGACTGCACCATGAAGAAGCGGGTCCTTCTTGCCATCCGGCTGGCGCTCGCCGTAGCGGTGGCCGGGAGCTACATGGGGCTCCAGGTTCGCTGGGAGCGAGACCAGATCACGCGCCGTCGCGTACATATGACCCGTTCATCAAGAGGTCGCCTTCACTGCAGTTGGTTTTCGTTGATCCGCTCGATTGCGGATCATGCGAAGAGCGATCGGCGGCGACCGTGGACGAAAGCGAGCAGCAGTCGTTGAGGGCGTTCTGCGACGCCGGCAGGAACCGGCCGGTCTCAGGTCGGCTGCTGTTGCTGCCGAGCAAATAGCGAACGCGTCTTCGATGCAGTTCCCCGCCTGAGTCCGAGAGCGGCCAGTTCCGGTTGTTCAAGTAAGTCTGCTTTTCGGGGTATGGTCGAGCCGTTGCCGACCAAGAGCGGTCCGCGGCGGTGAGTTCGGTGTACAGGCGAGGGCGGGAGGCGCATACTGCCACTCCCAGGCGAGGCGAGACCATTCCGCCACCACCCGCTGCGACCGGCGCTACGCCGCAGCTATCAGGCCATCGCGATGCGCGGCTTCCTTCTGAACAATCGCGCCGAACTCATTCAAAGATGCAAGGACAAGGTCGCGCGCAGGCCTTCGCGAGGCGCGACCCGCGCGCAGCTGGCGCACGGCATACCGATGTTCCTTGACCAACTGACACGGACGCTCGAAGCTGAGGGGCAGGGTGACGTTGCTGGCGGGCTGCGGATCTCCGGGCCGCCTGGCGGTGACGCCGCGGCGCTCTCAGAGGTAGGCATTTCGGCAACCGCTCATGGCGGTGAGCTACTTGGGCTGGGCTACACCGTCGACCAAGTGGTGCATGACTACGGCGACCTGTGCCAGGCCATCACCGACCTGGCCGTCGAACGAGACGCCCCATTCTCGGTCGACGAATTCCGGACACTGAACCGCTGCCTGGACAACGCGATTGCCGACGCAGTTACCGAGTTCGCCGCCCAACGCGACCTCGACGTGGCGCGGCGGCACGCCGAGCAAGAGAACGAACGGATCGGCTTCCTCGCGCATGAACTGCGCAACCATCTCCACGTCGCTAAGCTCGCATTCGCGGCCCTCGAATCGGGCAGGCTTCCAGTGGGCGGCTCGACCGGGGGGGTTCTGAAACGCAGCCTCGATTCCCTGGAAAGCTTGATCAACCGCTCGCTGGCATTTATTCGCGACGCTGCGCATGCGCCCTTGCATCCGCCCGTCTTTTCTCTCGCTGCCTTCCTGGCGAACGCAGGCCGCGTCGCGGAGCTCTACGCAGCGGATACGGGTTGCACGCTTCGTGTTGCGCCGGTGGATGCACAGCTCGGGATCGAAGGCAACCGCGACCTACTTTCCGCGGCGCTTGGAAACCTTCTGCAAAACGCGTTCAAGTTCACCCAGCCATGCAGCGAAGTATCGCTGCGCGCGCACGTGTCCGACGCTTGGATTCTGATCGATGTGGAGGATCACTGCGGGGGTCTTCCACAAGGCCGCGCCGAGACGATGTTCGAGCCCTTCAGGCAAGGCTTTGACGACAAGCGCGGACTCGGGCTGGGGCTGTCGATCGCCAAGGAGAGCGTCGAGGCGGACGGCGGACGGTTGACTGTCCGGGACATGCCTGGCAAGGGCTGCGTTTTCACCATCGCCCTGCCGCTGCGCAGGCTGGGATAGCCCGCCACGCTTCCCGGTCACGGGGGGGCTGGGACGGGCGTTCCGATCCTATTCGTTGCGCGACGGTGCCGCTGCCCTGCACGAGTCGATCGACTGCCGAGGTCCGGCGGTGGCCGACGATCTTCACTTCCCTTGGCGTTCCTGATGGGGCTGCTCGGCGCAGCGCATGCCCGGTTGGGACGGTGAAATTCCGGCGCTAGACGTCGGCAACGGGTCGAGGCCGTGTGGAAACCCCCGTTGAAGATGCCGCCAGCGGCATATCCCGACGCGACCGGCATCACTCTGCTGAGCACGACAAGCGAGCGCGGCTGAAAAAGGGCTATCGCCCTATGCCCTCATCGC
>NZ_JAMKFE010000018.1 GCF_023721835.1 Caldimonas mangrovi
ATGATCAACCGTCGCAACAGCAACCGGCTCCGTCGCGTTCCCCGTTCGGCATCGAGCTTCTGTTCATCATCCGCGTCCGCGGAGGGCCGGGCTCGCCCTGTTGACAGAGTTAAGCCATATCAACGTTTAATAGGTAACCCGCAGCGTATCCGAGCACGCGGCCCAAATCCATCCCCTCCTCAGAGGGAAACCGCCTCCAGCCTTGCTTGCAGCCCTGCTCCCTCATTCGCCCGGCTGCGTTAGGCCACCTAAACTTTCCGGAACGGCCATCCCTGTTTTGCCCCGGCAGCGACCGGACACGCGGGGCTGCCGCGCCCTTTACCGTCTTGGGCTGGAAGCACTACATTGCGGTCTCCCCCGCTCCCTACCCTGGAGGCCCTATGCTTCGAATCGCCCGTCGGCTGGTCGCCGGCGCTGTCTGCCTCGCCGCGTTTGCGCTCACTTCTACCGCCTGGGCTCAGGCGCCGTCGATCCGCATCCTGGTCGGGTTTCCGGCCGGCGGCGGGTCGGACGCGATCGCGCGCACGCTGGCCGACAAGCTGAAAGACGAGCTGGGCCGGCCGGTCATCGTCGAGAACAAGCCAGGTGCCGGCGGGCAACTGGCCGCGCACGAACTGAAGGCGGCCGCGCCGGACGGGCGCACGTTTTTCATCTCGCACGACCACACCATCTCGATCCTGCCGCTGGTGTCGAAGAACCCGGGCTTCGACCCGGCCAAGGACTTCACGCCGGTGGCCGGCTTCGCGAGCTTCGTCAATGCGTTCGCCGTCTCGGGCGGCACGCCGGCCAAAAGCCTGAACGAATACGTCGACTGGGTGCGCACGCAGAAAGCCGGCAAGGGCACGGTCGGCGTGCCGGCCCCGGCGTCGACGCCCGAGTTCCTGGTCGGTGTGCTGGCGCAAACCTTCAAGCTCGATCTGGTGCCCGTACCCTACCGCGGCAGCGCGCCGATGATGGGCGACATGCTGGGCAACCAGATCGCCGCCGGTGTCGGCTCGGTGCCCGACTTCATCGACAACCACAAGAACGGGCGCATCCGCGTGGTGGCTGTGCTGGGCGGCAAGCGCCAGCCGACGCTGCCCGACGTCCCCACGCTCGCGGAGCTGGGCATCGGCGGGCTTGAAGACCTGCCCTACTACGGCTTCTTCGCACCGGCCGGCACGCCCAAGGCCGCGATCGACGAGTTTTCGCAGGCGCTGGCCAAGACGATCGCCGTGCCCGAGGTGCGCGAACGCCTCATGGCGCTGGGCCTCGCGGTGGAATTCATGAACTCGCAGCAGCTCGCTACGCGCGAGCGCGCCTATGCGAAGACCTGGGCCGAGATCATTCGCAAGAGCGGCTTCCAGCCGCAGTGACCGGTGATACACGACGCACGACAGCCCTCTTTCAGAAAATCGAGCGCCCCGTCAGCGTCGTGAGCATCTCCAGCGCAAGCGACCCCGCATGCGAGTTGCCCGACTCGTCCAGCCCGGGCGACCAGACGCAGATGCCGCAGGTGTCCGGGATGACCGCGACGATGCCGCCGCCGACCCCGCTCTTCGCGGGCAGGCCCACGCGGAAGGCGAAGTCCCCGGCTGCGTCGTAGGTGCCGCAGGTCAGCATCAGCGCACTCAGGCGCTTGGACAGGCTGGCGCTCAGCACGCGCTCGCCGTTGCGGGGGTTGACGCCGCGATTGGCCAGGAACAGCACCGCGCGCGCCAGGTCCTCGCAGTTCATCGTGATGGCGCAGTGGCGGCAGTAGGCGTCGAGCACCGCGTCGACCGGGTTGCGCAGGTTGCCGAAACTCTTGGCGAAATGCGCCATCGCGGCGTTGCGGTCGGAGTGCGCCCGCTCGGAGCGGGCCACCCGCGCGTCGTAGTGGAGCGTCGGGTTCCCCGACAGCTTCTGCAATGACTCGGAGACCACGTTTTCCGGCACCGCATAGCGCGAGCACAGGATGTCGGTGACCACCAAGGCCCCCGCGTTGATGAACGGGTTGCGCGGCTTGCCGGCCTCGCTCTCCAGCTGCACCAGCGAGTTGAACGGCGTGCCCGACGGCTCGCGACCGACCCGCTGCCACAGCGCGTCGCCCTCGGCCTGCAGCGCCAGCACCAGGGCGAACAGCTTGGAGATGCTCTGGATCGAGAACGCGACCTGGGCGTCGCCGACCGAATGAACCCGGCCGTCGAGTGTGACGATGGCCATGCCGAACTGCCGCAGCGGCACGGCGGCGAGTTCGGGGATGTAGCTGGCGACCCGCCCCTGGTCGAGGAGCGGCTGTACGGTGGCGTGGATCTGTTCGAGGACCGGTCGGTAGTCCATGGGTGGCTGGCATCGTTGAAACCTGGGTGCGGGCGATTGTGCGTCGATCACGACCGACAAATCCGCGCGCTGGCCAACGATATCCAGCAGAACCCGCGCCGGGGCGGGTGGCAACGCGAGCCGGCGTCACCGGCTTCGCGCTTGCGGCTCAGCCGCGCTGCGGCCGTTCCCCGCTGCGGGTCGGCTCACCGGGCAGCGGCTCGTTGCCCACCTGGGGCGAGGGCTGGGAACGGCTGGACAAGTTGCCGGTGCGCTTGACCCGCCCGTCGGACGTGCCGAGCGTCTCGTCGATCTGTTCGCCGTGCTTCGCGGCGTCGCGGCCTTCGAGGCGCGGCCTGCCCGGGCCGGCCGGGCTTCCTGCATGGGGCATGAGGGACTCCTTCCTACTTCGGCAAGGGCGGCTCACCACGAACCGCCCTGCCCCAGGTGCGGCAAGCCGCGTGCCCTGCTCAGGCGCCCTGCACCACCTCGGCCCAGCGGAGGCAGCGCACCTCGTGCTGAGGGGCCGCGGGTGCCGCCGGCGGCACCCGCGTGTCGCATGCTGCGACGTGCCAGCCGCAGCGCCCGGCGAACGGGCAGCCCGCCGGCAGGTCGGCCAGCTCGGGCACGCGGCCGGCGATGGTCTGCAGCCGCTCGGCACGCGGTGCCCCGAGCCGGGGGCGTGCCGCCAGCAGCCCGCGCGTGTAAGGGTGCGCCGGGCGACGCAGCACGTCGTGCACCGGCCCGGCCTCGGCGGCCACGCCACCGTACATCACCATCACGCGCTGCACGTTCTGCGCGATCACGGCCAGGTCGTGCGAGATCAGCATCAGCGCCATGCCGCGCGAGCGCACCAGCTCGGCCATCAGCTGCAGGATCTCGCGCTGCAGCGTCACGTCGAGCGCGGTGGTGGGCTCGTCGGCGATCAGCAGCGCCGGGTCGCAGGCCAGCGCCATCGCGATCACGACACGCTGGCGCTGGCCGCCGCTGAGCTCGTGCGGGTAGGCGTCGAGCCGGCGGCTGGCCTGCGGCAGACGCACCTGCTCCAGCAGGCGCCCCGCCTCGGCCCGCGCGCTGGCGGCCCCCAGCCCACGGTGCAGCCGCAGCGGCTCGGCGATCTGCCGCCCGATGGTGTGCAGCGGGTTGAGCGCGGTCATGGGTTCCTGGAACACCATGGCGAGGCGGTCGCCGCGCACGCGGCACATGGCGGCTTCGTCGAGGCCCGTCAACACCTGTCCGTCGAGCACGACCCTGCCGTCGAGGCGGGCGCCTTCGGGCAGCAGGCCCATCAGCGCGAGTGCCAGCATCGATTTGCCGCAGCCGGATTCACCGACCACGCCGAGCGTGTCGCCGCGCTCCAACGTGAAGGAGATGCCGCGCAAGGCCTCGGCCGGCCCGCGCGCGGTGGGCAGCGTCACGCGCAAGTCGTGCACGTCGAGCAGCGGCGCGCTCGTCACCGGGACCTCGACAGCCTGGGGTCGAGCAGGTCGCGCAGCCCGTCGCCCATCAGGTTCAGGCCGAGCACCGACAGCGCGATGGCCACCCCGGGAAAGATCGCCAGCCGCGGCGCCTGGAACAACTGGGTCTGTGCTTCGTTCAGCATGCGGCCCCACGATGGCTGCGGCGGTTGGGTGCCGAGCCCCAGGTACGACAGCGCCGCCTCGGCCAGGATCGCGGTGGCGAACTGGATGGTCGCCTGCACGATCAGCACCGCCGCGATGTTGGGCAGCACATGCTCGACCGTGATGCGCCAGGCACCCTTGCCGCAGGCGCGCGCAGCGAGGATGAAGTCGCGCGTCCACACGGCATTGGCCGAGGCGCGCGTGACACGTGCGAACACCGGGATGTTGAAGATGCCGATCGCGACGATGGAGGTCAGCAGCCCCGGCCCGTAGATGGCCGACAGCATCAGCGCCGTCAGCAGCGCCGGGAAGGCGAAGGTGAAGTCCGACAGACGCATCACCATCTCCTCGACCCAGCCGCGCCGCGCCGCCGCCAGCGCGCCCAGCGACACGCCGAACAGCAGCCCGATGCCGACCGCGACGATGCCGACGAGGATGGAGTTCTGCGCGCCCACCAGCAGCAGCGTGCCGACGTCGCGCCCGAGGCTATCGGTGCCCAGCCAGTGCTGCCCCGATGGCAGTTGCAGCTTGTTCGGGATGTCGATCTCGTGCGGCGGATAGGGCGTCCACACGAGCGAGAGCGCCGCCGCACCCAGCAGCAGCACCACCAGCACCGCCCCGGTGATGAAGGCTGGATGCCGGCGTGCACGCACGGCAAGCCCGGTCGCGCCTGTCGCGGTGGTGGTGCTCATGCGGCCCGCCTGCGCAGTCGCGGGTCGATCAGTGCGTAGAGCACATCGACGGCGAAGTTGATCAGCACGACCGCGGCCGCGAGCAGCATGATGACGTCGCGCACGACAACGACGTCGCGGTTGGCGATGGCCTGGAACACCAGCCGCCCGAGGCCCGGCAGGTAGAACACGTTCTCGACGACGATGGTGCCGGTGAGCAGGTTGCCGAACTGCAGCCCCATGATCGTGACGACCGGGATCATCGCGTTGCGCAGCACATGCTTCCACAGCACGGCGCGACGGCTCAGGCCCTTGGCGCGGGCCGTGCGCACGAAGTCCTCGCGCATCACGTCCAGCACCGCCGAGCGCGTGACGCGCGCGAGGATGGCCGCCTGCACCACCGCCAGCGCGACGGCCGGCAGCAGCAGCGCCTTCAGCCCCGGCCACGGGCCGCCGCCGTCCTCTTCGCTCCACCCCGGGAAGCCGCCGGCCGAGAACCATTGCAGCTGCACCGAGAACAGCAGGATCAGCAGGATCGCAAACCAGAAGTTCGGAATCGCGATGCCCACCTGGCTGGCGGCCATCACGCCGACGTCGCCGAGCCGGTTGTGGTGCGACGCGGCATACAGGCCGAGCGCGAGCGCCAGCACGGTGGTGAGCGCCATCGCGAGCACCGCCAGCGGCAGCGTGACGACCAGGCGTTCGGCGATGAGCTGCGCAATCGGCGTGTCGTAGGCGTAGCTGGTGCCGAGGTCGCCGGTGGCGAGTGCGGCGACCCACTCGAGATAGCGCGGGACGGGTGGCTGGTCGAGGCCGAGCTTTTGGGCGAGCGCGTCCACCGCTTCGGGAGTGGCCGTGGCGCCCAGCATCACCTGCGCGGCGTTGCCGGGGAGGATTTCCATCACCGCGAAGATCGCGATGGACGCGAACAGCAGGGTGGCGAGCAGGCTGGCCGTGCGGTGAAGCAGGAAGAGAGGCATTGGGGGTGAGGCTACCCGGGCCGGATGGGGATTGGCAAGGGGGGTTCGAGGTGGTCCCTCTGCACGCGCTGAGGAGATCGCTCCGGCCTGTCATTGCGCTGCTGCGTCTTGCTTGGCTTGCTTGGCTTGCTTGGCTTGCTCCCCGTGGCGCTGTGCTCCATTGCACTGCCGTGCCGGGAGTCCGCCCCGGCGGGCGGGTAACTTTCATTTGTTGGCCCAAATGAAAGTCACCAAAGCAAAGGGCCTGAAGAAGAACACCATGCACTCTGCCCGTTGTGCTTCTTGCACTCGGTCCGGCGGGCGGCCTGTGAATGCCGTGCTGGCTAGAGAAGCCGCACACCTGTTGTTTCGGTCCGAAGCGGACCGAAGACCAGGACCGAAGACCAGTCTGCGTGCTCAGGTGACCTGAGCGTCCGCTTTCAGCATTGCGGGCTCGCTACGCATCGCCATGGCTGTTCCTGATTTTTTCCAGGGTCTCGCGCAGCGGACCCGTAATGTTGGACGAGCAGGTGGTTCTAGCCCATACGGCAGGGATCGACCGCCCGCTGGGCCGAGCGGAGGAAGCACAACGGTCAGAGTGCATGGTGTTGCATTCAGGCTCTCTTCTTTGGTGACTTTCTTCTGAGCCAGCAGATGTTCCGAAGGGGGGGCCACTTACTTTGCGCAGCAAAGTTAGTGGGCACCAAAGTTACCCGCCCGCCGGGGCGGACTCCCGGCGCGGCAGCGCAATGGAGCACAGCGCCACAGGCAGCAAAAACAACAGCCAGCAAGCAACAAACCAGGCAAGCTCGGCCGCGTCATGAGCCCCAGCCACACCCGGCAAGCAGGCGGTGCCTCCCGCCCGGCGCGGCTAGGCCAGCACCGCCGCCATCGCCACCGCCACGGCCTCCACGTTGCCCGCGTTGAGCCCCGCCACGCACATGCGCCCGGAGCGCACCAGATACACCCCATGCTCCTCACGCAGCCGGTCCACCTGCTCGGGCGACAGCCCGGTATAGCTGAACATGCCCCGCTGCGTCAGGAAGTAGTCGAAGTTCCGCCCCGGCAGCTTCGCCGTCAACACGGCATGCAGCTTGGAGCGCATTGCCTTGATGCGCTCACGCATGCCGCCCAGCTCGGCCGCCCAGCGCTCGTACAGCGCCGGCGTCGTCAGCACCTTGGCCACCACCTGCCCGCCGTGTGTCGGGGGGCTGGAATAGTTGCGCCGTACCGCGGCCTTCAGCTGGCCCAGCACCAGCGCCGCCTGCGCGGCATCGGGGCAGACGACGCTCAGGCCGCCGCAGCGCTCGCCATAGATCGAGAAACTCTTCGAGAACGAGCTGGCGACGAAGAAGCTGACGCCGGCATCGGCCAGCGCACGGATGGCGAATGCGTCTTCCTCGATGCCGTCGCCGAAGCCCTGGTAGGCGATGTCGACGTACGGCAGCAGCTCGCGCTCGCGGATCACGGGGATCAGCTCGGCCCACTGCTGCTGCGACAGGTCGACGCCGGTCGGGTTGTGGCAGCACGCGTGCAGCAGCACGATGCTCTTGGCGGGCAGCCCCTTCAGTGCCGCGAGCATCTCGTCGAACTTCACGCCGCCGGTCTCGGGGTCGTAGTACGGGTAGGTGTGCACCTGGAAACCGGCGCCCTCGAACATCGCCCGGTGGTTGTCCCAGGTCGGGTCGCTGACCCAGACTTGCGAGTCGCCGAAGTAACGGTGCAGGAAGTCGCCGCCGACCTTCAGGCCGCCGGATCCGCCGATCGTCTGCAGCGTGGCGATGCGGCCGCTCTCGACGGCCTCGTGCCCGGCGCCGAACAACAGGTGCTGCACGGCCAGACGGTAGTTGGCGGCGCCCTCCATCGGCTGGTAGGGGCGCGGGCCGATGTGCTCCAGCAGCGAGGCTTCCGCCTCGCGCACCGCGTTCATCACCGGCAGGCGACCGGCATCGTCGAAGTAGATCCCGATGCTCAGATTGATCTTGTTCGGGCGCGGGTCCTTCTGGAAGTTCTCGTTCAGGGTCAGGATCGGGTCGCCGGCGTACGGATCGACGTGCTGGAACATGGGATCTCCTCGGGTGTGAACCCGCGATTATCCGGCGCAGGCGCTGACGATGCTGCCGTTCGCGCACGGCGCCACGGATAGAGCCACCAGCCCTTGAGGTCGCCGAGCGACGGATACTCGGCCGGCTGCGACAGGCCCACCAGCCGCGGCTCACCGGTGCGTCGAAACCGGAAGGTGCCGAACAACTGGTCCCACAGCGGCACCGCGGTGCCGAAGTTGAGCGCCTCGGCCACCACCGCGCTGTGATGGCGCCGGTGCAGCTCCGCGGTGCCGATCACATAGTTGAGCCAGCCCATCGTCCCCGGCGTGTTGGCGTGCGTCGCGAACGACTGGGCCTGCGCATACACGCCCGCATAGACGACCGCCTCCGCGGAGAATCCGAGCAGCAGCAAAGGCAGCACGCGCACCACGTCGACGATCAGCACGTTGACCGGGTGGATGGTCACGTTGTTGGTGAGGTTCACGGCCGCCGGTGCATGGTGCAGGGCATGCACCCGCCACAACCAGCCACCGGCATGCTCCCCGCGGTGCAGCCAGTACGCCCCGAACTCGCCCACCACCAGCGCCAGCGGCACGGCCAGCCACAACGGCCAGTCCTGCACGAAGACAGGCGCCGCCAGCCAGGGGCCGAGCCACAACGCGGCGCCGCGCACAAGCCACTTGGCGCCACTGTCGGCCACGGCCGCCGCCAGGAACCATGCGCCGTCACGGCGCAGGTCGGCTCGGGAAGGCACCCACTCGTCGCGGTGAGGCCACAGCCACTCGGCCCCTGCCAGCCAGGCCAGCGTGCCGGCGGTGGCGATGAGCGCGGCGAGGCCGAGCGGCCAGCCGGCCAGATGTGCCGTGACCAGCCAGGCCGACAGACCCGCCAGCAGGCCGAGATGCGCCCCGTTCCAGCGAGGGCGCGTATGCTGCGCGTTCATTGATCCTCCTCCATGCGATGCATCAAGCGATGCCGCGTATGGTGAGCAGGGCCGCCCCTTGGCGCATT
Source organism: Caldimonas mangrovi (assembly GCF_023721835.1). Lineage (GTDB taxonomy): Bacteria > Pseudomonadota > Gammaproteobacteria > Burkholderiales > Burkholderiaceae_C > Caldimonas > Caldimonas mangrovi. The sequence continues at coordinate 8,589 of NZ_JAMKFE010000018.1, forward strand.
AACCCCGGTTAACTCCATGGCCCGATCGGACCGCAACCGCAGCTGCCTGGCCTGCCAGCCGGAATTCGACGCCCTGATCGCGGCATCGCCCGAAGCCGCGCGCCGCTGGGCGCTGCTGCCGCGGCGCCGGCTGGCGGCCGGCGCCGCACTGCTGCGCCAGGGCGAGACCGCCGAACACGTCTGGATGGTGCGGCAAGGGCTGTTGCGCTGCTATTACCTCGGCGACGACGGCACCGAGCGCAACCGCTCCTTTCAGGCCGAAGGCGCCTGGGTGGGCTGCGGCGCACCGCCCCGCCCCAGCACGAGCCCGTTCACCATCGAGGCGCTGGAAGCCACCGAGGTGGTGGAGATGCCTTATGCCGACCTGAGCGCCTGCCTCGCCGACCTGCCGGACGCGCGCGCCGTGCTGGACGACGGCCTCGGCAGCCTGCTGTCGCGCCAGGCGACGCGCGAGGCGGAATTGCTGCTGCTCGACGCCACGCAGCGCTACCAGGCCTTTCTGCAGGAATACGGCGACCTGGTGCCGCGCATCGCACTGCACCACGTGGCGAGCTATCTGGGCATCACTAACGTGGCGCTGTCGCGCATACGCGCGCGGCTGGGCATGGTGGCGATGAAATGACCCAGACCGCTCAGGACGCGAGCGCCCGCTCGATGTCCGCCTGCATCGACTCCGGCTTGTCGGTCGGCGCATAGCGCTTCAGCACGCGCCCGTCGCGACCGACCAGAAACTTCGTGAAGTTCCACTTGATGGCCTTGGTGCCGAGCAGGCCGGGCGCTTCCTCGGTCAGCCAGCGGTACAGCGGGTGCGCCTGCGGGCCGTTGACCTCGATCTTGCTCATCATCGGGAAGCTGACGCCGTAGTTCAGCGAGCAGAACGACGAGATCTCGGCCTCGCTGCCAGGGTCCTGGTGGCCGAACTGGTTGCACGGGAAGCCGAGCACGACCAGGCCGCGCTCGCGATACCCCTCCCACAGCTGCTCGAGCCCGGTGAACTGCGGGGTGAAGCCACATTGGCTGGCCGTGTTGACGATCAGCAGCACCTTGCCGCGATGGTCGGCCAGGGCCACCGGCTTGCCGTCGATGCCGGTGGCTTCGAAATCGTAGACGCTGGGCATGGATAGCTCCTCCGTGGGTCTCGGTGCCGGCGATGTTAAGGCGCTTCCCGAGTCCCCGGACACGCCCGCGTCGAGTGCCGAGAGCCGCTCACCGCACGCCACCCCCGAGGTGTGGGCTTGACGTTGCCCTCGCCATGCCCTGAACATGCTGTTACGTTTTTCCCGACGCGGCGCGCCTCGTCTCTCGCCGCAGGAGCAAGCTTCATGAGCATCCGTTACCGGGTGGCCGTCCAGGGTTTCAGCGCTTTCGAGAAGGCGACCTTCGAGTCGTTCTTCCGGCTGGCCGCACGTCGTGCGCCCGCGTACGAATACGTCACCGAGCTGCAGCAGGCCGACTTCGTGGTGACCGACTCCGACCAGCTCGAAGCGCTCGAAGCGGTGCAAGGTGTCGGCCGGCTGCAACAGTCGGTCTGCATCGGCTCGCGCCCGGCGCAGGGGGCCGCAGCGCAAATGCCACGGCCGATCAACCTGATGCTGCTGCTGCGCCAGCTCGACCAGCTGGCCGGCCAAGGCGGCGGCGAGCAGATCCGCGTGCCGGCGCCGGAAGTGCCGGTGACCGCAGCGTCGCCCGTCGTGCGCGCGCCGGCGCCCCGCCCGTCGGGCGTGACCGACTTCCGCGACAGCAGCACCTTCAGCAATTCGGTGCTGATCGAAGGCGACCAGAAGTTCGACCACATCCTGGTCGTCGACGACAGCGACGTCGCGCTGCGCTTCATGCAGACGCGCCTGCGCCGCTTCGGCTTCAAGGTCCACCTCGCGCGCAGCGGCGAAGAAGCCCTGGAACGGCTGCTCGAGCGGCAATTCGAGTTCGTGTTCCTCGACGTGATGATGCAGGGCATGGACGGCTACCAGGCCTGCAAGAGCATCAAGCGCGCGCCTTGTCCGCCCGGGCGGCGCACGCCGGTCGTCGTGATGCTGACCAGCCGCGCCAGCGCGGTCGACAAGATCCGCGGCACGCTGGCCGGCTGCGACGCCTACCTGACCAAGCCGCTGGTCGAGGACGAACTGGTGCGCGTGATCGGCGAGCACGACGCGGTGTTCCAGCGCGGCTTCGAAAGCACGGTCGCCGGCGTCGCGACGACCACGCAGCACAGCGCCGACCGCTGAACGCGGCACCGGCGCACGGCGGGAGCGCATTGCAAGGCGGTTGACCCTACACTGCGTACCACCCAAAACGCCGGACCGACGCAGTGGACCCCGCCGCCCAGCCGACCGCCCCTTCCAGCCTTTCCGCCGACGAGCGATCGGCCGACTCCGGCCCGCTGGCCCAGGCCGTGCAATGCGGCCCCTGGGCGCTGGCCTTTCCGTTCAGCTGGGCGCGCAGCATCGTCGAGGAATTCGAACTGTCCGAGGTGCCGCACGCACCGCCGTGGCTGCTCGGCGCCGCCAACGTCGACGGCAAGGTGGTGCCGGTGCTCGATCTGGCGCTGTACCTCGACCCGGCGGCCCAGGCCGTCCCCGGCGCCGCCCGCTTGCTGCTGGTGGGCGGCGAAGGTGAGGACGCGGCGGGCATCGTCTTCAGCGGGCTGCCGGCGATGGCCCGCCCCCAGGCCGACCTGCCGGCGCCGGCCACGCCGCCGGCCCTGGCCGAGTTCATCACCGGCGCGGCCTCCGACGGCGGCAGCCGGCGCTGGGCGCTGGTCGATGCCCCGGCGCTGCTGGAGGCGCTGTCGGCCGAGCTTGCACTGGCCTGACCCCAGAACAACAACGAGGGAATCACCGATGAACATGCGCCAGAAACTGCTGCTGGCCGGCGGGGGGCTGGGCCTGCTGGGGGCGGTGGTCGCGGCCGTCGTGCTGGGGCTTGGCGCTCGCGACGTGGCCGGCGCCCGCGCCGACGAGCGCCTGCTGCAACAGCTCGTCGCACAGCGTGACCTGCAGGCCCAGGCCGTGCGGCAGGAAGTCGCCTACCGGCTCGCCGCGCTGCGCACGCTGGCCGCGCAGCCGGGCACGGTCGAGGCCTTGAAGCAGTTCAAGGCCGCGACCACGGCGATGCGCGACAGCGCACCGCCGGGCGCCGGCACGCCGGCCCTGCGCGAGGAAATGCTGGGCTGGCTGCCTCAGCAGTTCGAGCCCGAATGGGCCCGGCACAACGTCGACAAGCTGCCCGACCTGACCAAGCTGATCAACGCCCGCTCGCTGCTCAGTGCGCAATTGCAGCAGGCCTTCATCGTGCGCAACCCGCAACCGCCCGGACGCAAGCAGCAGATGCTGGTCGCCGAAACGCCGTCGCCCTACTCCCAGGCGCACTTGCAGCACCACCGGGCCTTCGACCTCGCGCAGGACCAGTTCGACCTGCAGGACCTGCTGCTCGTCGACGGCGAGACCGACCTGATTGTCTACAGCGTCGCGAAGGACCTCGACTTCGCCACCAGCCTCAGCGAAGGCATCGCGGTCGGCACCCCGCTGGCCGAGGCCTATGCGCGGGTGCGCCGCGCCAAGACGGCAGGCGATGTGGCGCTGTCGGACGCCGCGCCCTACCTGCCGGCCGCCAATCGCGTGGTGGTGTTTGCGGCAGCGCCGGTGTTCGACGGCGAGATGCAGATCGGCGTGATCGCGTGGCGCGCCGGCATCGAACGGCTGACGGCTCCGTTGCTGGCGCCGGTCGCCCCCTCCGCCGGCCCTCCCGCGCCGGCGCCCGACATCTATCTCGTCGGCGCCGACAAGCGCCTGCGCAGCGACCCGCGCACCCTGCGGGCGAACCCGGCCGCCTACCTCGACGCCCACCCTGGCCTGGCGACCGAAACCAAAGCCCTGGCGCAGCACCGCAGCAGCGGCGTCACGCTGCTGTCGGCCGACTCGCCGGCCGTCGACGCGGCACTCGCCGGGCAGACCGGCGCTGCGCTCTACCAGGGCGGCGACGAGCAGGCCGTGCTGGCCGCCTATGCACCGTTGGGCATCGACGGCTTGCGTTGGGTCGTGGTGTCGACGCAGGCGCGTCAGCAGGACGCCGTGCAGGCGCTGATGCAGGGGCTGGCCGGACGGGCGCTGCTGGCGGCGGTGGCCGCGATGCTGCTCGGCGCCGCACTGATGGCCGTGCTCGCGCGCCGCTGGCTGCAGCCGCTGGGGCTGCTGCAAACCACGCTGGCACGGCTGGCGCGCGGCGACATGCAGGCCCGCACGCAGTTGCCCCCACGTGACGAACTGGGCGAGGCGGGCCATGCGCTCGACCAGCTGCTCGACGGCCGCCTGGCACAACTGCACCACGTGGCGCGCGAGAACGAGTCGCTGAACCAGTCGGTCGTCAACCTGTTGCAGACGGTGTTCCAGATGTCCAACAAGGACCTCGCCGCACGCGCCGAGGTGACCGAGGACATCATCGGCACGCTGTCGTCGTCGATCAACCAGCTCGGCGACGAGATGAGCACCACGCTGGCCGAAGTGCAGCAGATCGCCGAGCAGGTGCGCGTGGCCTGCGAGTTCGTCGGCGAGCAGGCGGTGCGCGTCGACGACACGGCCCAACAGGAACGCGCCGCGCTGGAGGCCATGGCCTCGAACCTGAACCAGGCGACCTACCAGCTGGCGCAGGTGGCCGCGCTGTCGCAGAACAGCAGCGAGGCCGCCGAACACGCGTCGGGCGCCACCGAGGCCGCGCTCGGCGCGGTGCAGGACACGGTGCACGGCATGGACCTGCTGCGCGAGTCGATCGCCGAGATGGAAAAGCGCTTCAAGCGGCTGGGCGAGCGCAGCCAGGAGATCTCCACCGTCGTCAACCTGATCACCGCGATTTCCGAGCGCACCCATGTGCTCGCGCTCAACGCGTCGATGCAGGCCGCCGCCGCGGGCGAGGCCGGGCGCGGCTTCGCGATGGTGGCGGAAGAAGTACAGCGGCTGTCGGAGTCGGCGCGTCAGGCCACGGCACAGATCGCGCAGCTGGTGCAAAGCATCCAGGTCGAAACCGGCGACACGCTGCTGACGGTGAACCGGCTGATTTCGCAGGTGGTGCGGCAGTCCGAGCAGGCCCGGCACGCTGGCGCGCAGATGGCCGCGACGCGCGAGGCCACGGTGCAGCTGATCAACCTGGTACGCCAGATCGCCGCATTCTCGGAACAGCAGGCCACGCTGGCGCGCGACCTGCGCCTGGGCGTCGAGCAGCTCAACCGCGGCTCGACGCAGACCATCCTCGCGATCGAGCAGCAGACCGAGTCGACGGCCACGTTGGTGGAGTTCGCGCAGCGGCTGTCGGAATCGGTCGGCCAGTTCAAGCTGCCGCAGCCCACTCACGAAACGGCGCACGCGCCAAAGGACGAGACCCCGTGATGCCCCGCCCCCGACACGGCAACGCTGCAGGGAGCGGCCAATGACCCAGCTCGACCAGTTGCTGCAGGTGCTGCAAGAGGAATTCAGCCTCGCCGCCCCCGAGATCGATGCGGCGCTGATGCAATGGCTCAGCGAGCCGGGCAGCGGGCCGCGCCAGGCCGAGACCGCCGGCACGCTGTTCGGCCGGCTGGCGCAGGCAAGCCGGCTGGTCGGGCTGGAAGGTGCAGCGATCGTGTTCGATCTGCTGCGCGACACCGCGCAGCTCGGTGCCGAGCTCGAGGGCGACGAGTCGAGCATCGTGCTCGGCTGGCTTGCCGGCTGGCAGCCGCCGATGGGTGGCTACCTCGACCGCCCGGCCGAAGACGGCGCCGTGAAGGACCTGGCGCTCTACCTCGGGGCCAGCCCCGCCGCGCTGACCGGCGAACAGCTCGACCAGCTGCTCGAACTGCTGCGCCAGCCGCCGGTGCTACCGCCCGAACTGCAGACCACGACCGCGCCGGCGACCAGCCTGGTGCCCTTGTCGGACGAGGACATCTCGCTGGACGTGCCCGACGACGTCGACCCGGCCTTGTTCGACGCCTTCCTGAACGACGCGCCCGGCCAGCTCGAAACCTTGGGCAACGCGGTGCGGGCGCTGGCCGAAGGCCGTGCCGAACTCGCCGCGCTGCAGGAAGCGCGGCGCGCGGCACACACCTTCAAGGGCAGCGGCAACATCGTCGGCATCCGCGGCATCGGCCGGCTGGCACACCGCATCGAGGACGTACTGGACCACGCCGTGGCCCGGCGCGGCGAGATTCCGCTGGCGCTCGCCCGCGACCTCGAACAGGCGGTCGCCTGCCTCGACCAGATGGTCTATGCGCTGCGCGGCGAAGAGGTCGCGCCGGAAGACGGCCTCGCGTGGCTGGAACGCCTGGGCGACTGGGTGCGCGCGATCGAGCAGGGCACGGTCGACACGCTGACCTTGCAGACCCTGCCGGCCGCACTGGGCGCGCCCGAGACGCCGGCCGAACGGCCTGCAACGCCCGAACCCCGGCCCGCGTCCGACCGCGCCACCGCCCCGGCGAACGCCGCCATGCCGACCCTGCGCATCGGCGTCGACCGTCTCGACCGGCTGGTGCGCCGGGCCAACCAGGGCTTGGTGCACCACGGCCGGCTCGAAGAGCACATGCGTCGCATCGAGGAACGGCTGGGCCAGCTCGAATCGAGCAACCGCCAGTTGCGCGACCGCCTGCGCGACCTGGAGATCGCGATCGACCGCCAGGGCGTCACGCTGCAGGCCCAGGCGCAGACGCAGGGCTCGCGCTTCGATCCGCTCGAGATGGACCGCTACAGCGAACTGCAATCGCTGTCGCGGTTTGCCAGCGAAACCGTCGCCGACGAGATCGAGCACGCCAGGGCCGCGCGCACTGAAGCGCAGCTCGCCGCGCAAGCCCTGCGCAAGCAGGGGCAGGAACTGGTCGAGCAGCACCGCGAGCTGCTCGGTGCGCGGCTGGTGTCGGTGCGGCAGGTGGTGGCCCGGCTGCGTCGCAACGTGACCCAGACCGCCGCCGCAACGGCCAAGGACGTGCGCCTGGAAATCGAAGGCGAGCACGTGCAGATCGACACCGACGTGCTGGACCGCCTGACCGAGCCGCTGCTGCACCTGCTGCGCAACGCGGTCGACCACGGCATCGAGCCGCCGGAAGAACGTGCCGCCTTCGGCAAGCCGCGCACCGGCGTCGTGCAACTGCGCTTCACGCGCGAGAGCCAGTTGATCCGCGTCGAGTGCCGCGACGATGGCCGCGGCCTCGACCTGAGCGCGATCCACGAGCGCGCGGTCGAGCTGGGGCTGCTGGAACGCAGCACCGAGATCGGCGCTGCCGAGCTGGCGCGGCTGATCCTGCTGCCCGGGTTCTCGACCAAGCCCGAAGTGACCGAAATCTCCGGTCGCGGCGTCGGCATGGACGTGGTCGCCGACCGTCTTCGCGGCATGAAAGGCCGCATCGACATCGCCACCGAAGCCCTCGCCGGCACCACCTTCACGCTGCAGGTGCCCGCGACCACCGGGCTGCAGCACGCGCTGCTGGTGCAGGTCGAGGAACAGCTCTACGCGCTGCCGAGCGATGCGGTCGTGCTGGCGCTGGCGGCGGGCCAGGGCACCGTGGCCGTCACGCCGGGCGGCACCGTGTTCCGCTACGCCGGGCGCGAGCTGCCCTACCAGAAGCTGGCGGCGTGGCTGGGCCTGCCGTCGGGCGACACCGGCGGCAGCGTGCGTCCCGTCGTGATCGCCCGCGGCGCGCATGGCGAAGTGGCGCTGGAAGTGGACCGCATCGTCGATTCGCGCGACCTGATCCTGCAAGACATCGGCCGGCTGCTGCGTCGCGTGCGCGGTGTCGCCGGGGGCGCCTTCCGGCCCGACGGCCGGCTGCTGCTGCTGCTCGACATCGAAGCGCTGGAGCACGCCTCCAGCTCGCCGATGCGGCGTGAGGCGTCCGCCCAGCTGCGCCGCCGCATGAAAATCGAGCGCAAGCACGCGCTGGTGGTCGACGACGCCATCTCGGTGCGCCAGACGCTGTCGCAGTTGCTGCAGGACGCCGGCTACGAGGTCAGCACCGCCCGCGACGGCTTCGACGCGCTCGACGCGCTGATCCGCCGCAAGGCCGACGTCGTGCTGACCGACCTGGAGATGCCCAACCTCAACGGCCTGGAGCTGACCCGCCGGCTGCGCGAGTCGCGCCTGTGGAAGGACATGCCGGTGGTGATGATCACCTCGCGCGCGACGAACAAGCACCTCAAGAGCGCCGAGGAAGCCGGCGTCGACGTGTTCCTGACCAAACCCTATGCCGACGACGAGTTGCTGGCCGAGGTGCGGCGGCTGGTCTCGGCTTGACCCCAGCGCGCCGGGCCGAGCGCGGCTAGCAACGCGGCGGCCACGATCAGCCCGCCGCCGGCCAGCGTCTGCGCCGTCAGCATCTCACCCCCCCAGGCCACCGACGACACCGACGCGAACACCACCTCGGTCAGCATCACGACAGCCGTGACGTTCGCCGGCAGCCGTGCCGCCCCGAACTGGTAGGCCATGTTCGAACACATGAACGCCAGCGCCAGCCCGATGGCCAAGGCCACCCAGGCCGCCTGCGGCGCCGGCGGCCACGCGATGCCGCGCTCGGGGCCGAGCCCCACCGCCAGGCTGCCGGCAATCACCACGCAGCCGAACAGCATCGCCACCGCCCGCCCTTCCTCGCGGGTGCGGGACCCGAGCCGCCGCAGCATCACGCTGTTGAGCGCGAACGCAAAGCCGCCGAGCAGCGCCAGCCAGTCGGCCCGGCCGCTGGGCAGCGGGAACGGCACGCCCTCGGGCTTGAGCACCACCGCCGCGCCGGCCAGCGCCAGACCGATGCGGAACACCCCGCTCGCCGTGAAGCGCTCGTGCAGCAGCACGCGCGCCAGCAGCACCGACCACAGGGGCATCAGGTAGAACAGCAGCACCACGCGCACCACCTCGCCGATGCTGACGGCCCAGTTGAAGGCGGCGTTGGTGGTCCCCGAGGCGACGGCCAGGATCCACAGCTGCGGTTGCGCGAGCAACTGCCGCAAACCCTGCGGCCGCCAGGCCAGCAACGCCAGCACGGCAAGCAGGTAGACGATCACCGTGGTCCACAGCGGGTGCAGCCCGTGACCCTGCAAAGCCCGCAATGGCCACCACGACAGCCCCCAGACGAAGGCGTTGAGCAGCAGCGCGGGAACGGGCCAGGGCGAGCGTGCGAAGGACATCGCGCGATTGTGCGCGAGCCGGGCGTTCAGTGATGGTCGCTGCGCGCGAGCACGAGCAGTTGCTCGACCTCGTCGGCATGCCGACGCAGGTTGTTCTCGTGCCAGCGCTTGATCAGCCACATGGTGGCGGCGACCACCAGTCCGAAGATCGTGATGGCGCCGAAGGCCGACATGCCGAACTTCGTCATCGCGGTATAGAACGCGCCGAGTCCCAGGATGCAGGCCTGCTCGTTGAAGTTCTGCACGGCGATCGAGCGGCCGGCGCCCATCAGGTTGTGCCCGCGGTGCTGCAGCAGCGCATTCATCGGCACCACCAGGTAGCCGCCCAGCCCGCCGAGCAGGATCAGGAAAGGTGCGGCCACCCAGGCGTTCGAGATGAAGTTGAGCGCAATGACCAGCACGCCCATCGCGATGCCGAGCGGGATCACCCGTGTGGCGACGTCCAGCCGCATGTGCACCGACGCCACCACCGCACCGACCGCCGTGCCCACGGCCACCACCCCGACCAGTGCCGAGGCCTGCGTGGTGCCGTAGCCGAGCGCCGCGGCCGCCCAGGCCAGCACGATGTAGCGCAGGTTGCCGGACACGCCCCAGAACAGCGTGGTGGTCGCCAGCGAGATCTGGCCCAGCTTGTCGCGCCAGAGCCGGCGGTTGCAGGTGCGGAAGTCCCGCACCATCTCGATCAGCGTGCCGGGCAGCGGCTGCAGCGGCGCTTCGGTGCGCGGAATGTAGAGGTTGAAGACGGCCGCCGCGATGTACAGCAGGATGATGGATGCGATGGCGGCTTCGGGGGCCGAGGCGATGCCGAGATCGACGCCCGGCAGGTCGATCGCCAGCAGGTGCGGCGCGATCATCGGCCCGACCAGTTGCCCGCCGAGCAGCACGCCGAGAATGATCGAAGCGATCGTCAGCCCTTCGATCCAGCCATTGGCCTTGACCAGTTGCGACGGCGGCAACAGCTCGGTCAGGATGCCGTATTTCGCCGGCGAATAGGCCGCCGCGCCGAGCCCGACGATCGCGTAGGACATCAGCGGGTGGGTGCCGAACAGCATCATCAGGCAGCCGACCACCTTGATCGTGTTCGAGATGAACATGACCTTGCCCTTGGGGATGAAGTCGGCGAACGCCCCGACGAAGGGGGCCAGCACCACGTAGAACAGCGCGAACATCGGCACCAGCGCGGCACGCTGCCATTCAGCCGTGCCGGAGGTCCGAAGCAACTCCACCGCCGCGACGAACAGCGCGTTGTCAGCCAGCGAGCTGAAGAACTGCGCCGACATGATGGTGTAGAAGCCTTTTTTCATTCAGTCACTGCAGCAAGCGGCTTCTCTCGGCGTTCGTGGGGCCCTGGACGTCTCTCGGGTGCGCCGGTGGCGGCACGTGGCCCGTGCGGCGCGCCCGGGTTTATAGCACGCTGACCCCACCGTTCCGGGCCGCGCCGGCCCCCGCGTGCACCCGGGAGCCGGCTGGCAGAATCGCTCCATGCCCCGCCCGATCCAAGCCGTCGTCCACACCGAAGCCCTGGCGCACAACCTGCGCCGCGCACGTGCTGCCGCGCCCGATGCCAAGGTCTGGGCGGTGGTCAAGGCCAATGCCTACGGCCACGGCATAGAGCGTGCCTACCCCGGGCTGCAGGGGGCCGACGGCTTTGCGCTGCTGGACCTGGCCGAGGCCGAACGGGTGCGCTCGCTCGGCTGGCGCGGCCCCGTCCTGTTGCTCGAAGGCTGCTTCGAGGCACGCGACCTCGAGCTCTGTTCGCGGCTCAACCTCTGGCACGTGGTGCATTGCGACGAGCAGATCGACTGGCTTGCCACCCACAAGACGACCTGGCCGCACCGCGTGTTCCTGAAGCTCAATTCGGGCATGAACCGGCTCGGCTTCACGCCGGCCGCCTTTCGCGCGGCGTGGATGCGCCTGTCGGGACTGACGCAGGTCGACGAGATCTCGCTGATGACGCACTTCTCCGACGCCGACGGCGACCGCGGCATCGAGCAGCAAGTGGCCGTCTTCGAGGCCGCGTGCGAAGGGCTGCCCGGCGAACGCTCGCTGGCCAACAGCGCCGCGACGCTGCGTTTCGCGCCCACCCGCCCCGAGGTCCGCGGCGATTGGGTGCGCCCCGGCATCCTGAGCTACGGCTCGGCGCCGGACTTCCCCGCCCGCAGCATCGCCGACTGGGACCTGCAGCCGACGCTGACCTTGCGCTCCCGGCTGATCGGCGTGCAGTTGCTGCAGCCGGGCGACACGGTGGGCTACGGCAGCACCTTCCGGGCCGACGCGCCGCTGCGCATCGGCATCGTCGCCTGCGGTTATGCCGACGGCTACCCGCGCCACTGCAGCACCGGCACGCCGGTGCTGGTCGACGGCGTGCGCACGCGCATGGTCGGGCGGGTCTCGATGGACATGATCACCGTCGACCTGACGCCGCTGCCTCACGCCGGCATCGGCACCGAGGTGACGTTGTGGGGCCACGGCCCGCACGGCAGCGTGCTGCCGATCGACGAGATCGCCCAGTCGGCGGGCACGGTCGGCTACGAACTGATGTGTGCGCTGGCGCCGCGGGTGCCGGTGGCACACGACCATTGAGCCGGCCGGCTGCGGCCGCCCCCCACCCGGCATGAACCACCACCTGCTGACGCTGCTGCTGCTGTCGCCCGCGATCGCGGGCTTCATCTACCTGCCCTGGCGCGAACAGCGCGAGTACGGCGTGTCGATCGGCCGCAGCGGTTGGGTCGCCATGGCGGCGGTCGTGGTGCTGTACGGGATGATGTGGCGGCTGGACTGGGCCGACCCGCTGGTCGCCTGGCTGGACACGCCGGCCAGCCCGGCCCGCCATCGCATGCTGCCGGCCGCCTGGGCGGTGTACTCGCTGCCGCTGTGGGCGGCTTGCATCATCGTATGCGCCCGGACCGCCCGGGACCTGGGCAGCGTATCGTCTGCCATTGCGTCACTGCCGCTGCGCGGCGTGCGGGCGTTCGGCTGGATGCTGCTGGGCGTTTGCTGGTCGGTGTTCCTGGTGCTTGCCGCTCTGCGCTGAGCAGCGCTGCATCCGCTCGAACACCAGCGTCTCGCCGTCCGCCGGAACGCTCACCCGTGCGGCCAAGCCCCGCCGTTGCGCTTCAGCCAGCAACTCGGCACGCGACGTGGGGCAATGGTCGAGTGCTTCCAGATGGTTCGCGACGAAGTGCCCCGACCCCAGAGCGGCGAGTTGCAGCGCCTGGTCGGCATCCATGATCAGCTCGCTGCCCAGGTCCATGGCCGCGCCGCCGGCCGGCACGATGGACACGTCGGGCCGGCGCTCGGTGACGCAGCGGGCCACCTCGTCGGTCAGCACGGTGTCGCCGGCGATGTAGAGGCTGGGTTCGCCCGCCTGTTCGATGAAGTAGCCGTGGCCGTGCGCCATGAAGCGGCCGATCCAGCCTTCGCCGTGCAGGCACTCGACGGGGGTGATGCTGCCGCGGGCAAACGGGGTGGGACCGTCCGGCCGCAGGGGTTGCACGAGCAGGCCGCGCTGCGCCAGGTAGTCGGCGTCGCCCGGCATGCACAGCACCGGGATCTGCCGCTCGCGCAGCCAGCGCTTGCCGGCCCGGTCGAGATGGTCGAAGTGCCCGCGCTGGCAATGCGTGATCAAGGCATGAGTGACGGTTTCGAGCACCGGCGAGGCCTGGACGGGCAGGTCGACCAGCGGATTGCGGCGCCGCTGCCCGGTGAGCCACTTCAGCGACGGCAGTGCGCCTTGCGGGGCCAGCATCGGGTCGACCAGGACGCGGTGTTCTCCGTAGGAGATGACAACGGTGGCATTGCGCAGTTGGGTGATCTTCATCGTGACCTTGTTGAAGCGAGCGATGGGTGCTCGCCTGCAGGCATTGTTCAACTCGCCGGGCCCGACGAGAATGGCACGATCTGACTTGTTTGGTGCAATACATGCCAATCCTTCGTGTCGGCCTGCTCCTGTACCCGGGCTGCATGCCGGCGGGCCTTTTCAGTGCGGCCGACCTGCTGCAAGCCGCCAACCTGCGCAGCGGCAAGCGCGCCTTCGAAACGCAGTGGGTCGGGCTGCAGGAAGGCCGCGTGGAATGTGCCCATGGTGTGTGGCTGGAAGCGCGCCAGTCCATCGCGGACACGCCCTGCTCGGCGCTGCTGGTGCCCGGCTTCTGGGCCGCCTCCATCGACCATCTGCGGGTGCAGCTGAAGCAGCAGCGCGCACTGATCGACGCCCTGGCGTCGCTGGACCGCTCGGTCGCGCTATGGAGCTACTGCACCGGTGTGGCGCTGACGGCGCAGGCCGGTCGCCTGAAGGACCAGCCCGCCACGGCCACGTGGTGGATGGCCCGCTGGCTGGAAGAGGCGCACCCGAACGTCGACTGGCAATGGCAGCACGCCTGCGTGGCGCAGCGACGCAACGTCACGGCCTCGGGCGTGCACGGCTACCTGCCCATCGTTTGCGACCGCGTCGAGCACCGCGTCAACGCCGAGGTGTGGCGAGACCTGAACCGCTTGCTGGTGCTGCCGCGGCCGCAGCGCGGCGCGCCGGTCTTCCAGCCGCTGGCATCGATGACCACCACCGACCCGCTGTTGCAACGGCTGCGCCTGCTGGTGGAGCAGTTGCCCGCCTCGCAACTGACCATCGAGCATCTCGCCGCGGCGTTGGCGCTGTCGCCCCGCACGCTGGCGCGCAAGGTGCAACAGGGCAGTGGCGGCCATTCGGTCGGTACCCACGTGCGGTTGATCAAGCTGCACCAGGCCGGCGAGCGGCTGCTGCACACCCCGCAGTCGGTCGGCCAGGTCTGTTCGGCGCTCGGTTTCGCCGACGAGTCCAGCTTCCGTCGGATGTTCAAGCGGGTGACCGGCAACACGCCGGCCGAGTATCGGCAGATGTACCGGTCCTGACACGACGCTCGTCCGCCCCCGGGAGTCGCGCGGCGCTCACGTTCATTCCCGTCAAGCCGAGGGTCACACGCGGAGCGAGCCGCGAAAGCCCCTCGCCGCGTAGTACGACTGCGCCCCGTTGTGATACACGAAAACCTGGTCATACCGCCGGTCGCAGAAGAGGGCCCCGCCGAGCGAGCGCACGTCCGGCGGCGTCTTGACCCAGCTCGACGTCTTCGTATCGAACTCACCCAGCTTCTGCAGCGCCCGGTACTGTTCTTCCGTCAGCAGATCGATGCCCATGGTCGCGGCCATCTCGACAGCGCTGCCCTGCGGCTTGTGCTCCTTGCGCGAGTCCAGCGCCTCACGGTCATAGCAAACGCTTCGGCGGCCAGCCGGGCTCTCCGCCGAGCAATCGCAGAACGTGAACCGCCCGGCCTCCGGACCCTGAGCGATGACGTCCGGCTCGCCGCCGGTGGCCTCCATCGCCTGAAGCGCCTTCAATGCGGCCGGGCTGCTTTCCAGCCTGGCTTGAACGTCGGCCCATGCGATGCCCTGGTGGCGATGCATGTTCTGCTCGAAGCGAGCCTTCAAGGCTTGAAGCAGTCTGTCGCGTTCTTGTGCCTTCATGGTTCTTCTCAAGTGCTGGTCATGGAGGGCTCGTCGCTGATCTTGCCGGCGCAGCCGCTTGCTCTCTCTGCGCCCTGTCAGGCACGCTCGTACATCCCGCCGTGGTGTTGACAGGCCCTAGGTCGCCGCTTCACTTCGTGGCTCTATGCCCTCGGCCCTGAGGGCAGCCAGAATGGCTCGACCGAGTTTCACGCCGATTTCTGGCCGGGCCGCGCCCTTGAGGCGCTGCTTCAACGAGAGCTGCGGTTTGACGAAGATGTGCCACGCGATGGGCTTGCCCTCGTAGCCTTCCCCTTCCTCGGCCTGCGAGCCGCAGCCGATCATGAACTCGGCGTCACCTTCGATGTACTCGATGAACCATCCCCAGTCCTCGCCGAGTGGATAGCTGGTTACAACGCCCTGCCGCATGAGGGTTTGAGACAGCCAAAGGGACAACTCGAACCCATAGGCCCCAGGATTGACCTGGCAGTCCTCAGGCAGATACGGAAGGAACTTTGCGGACTCGAACTCGATGCGTTGCATGAGCGGCCTAGCGATCAAGCCCAGCGGCCGCCACGGATGGCTTGGTGGGGCGACGGGCTAGAGTGTGTCTGGGATGGCATGGCTCAACCTCGGTTTGTCCACTCATCGCCGGCATAGCAGGCTGTCGGCAGCTCGGCGATGGCCTCTGCCGGCGCTTCGACTTCCCAGATGTCCACGCAGCAGCCACAGCCGTGGTTCTCGGAGTGGTGCGTGAGCTTGTCCGCCCAACGAGCGAACCATGACTCCATGGACCGAACCTCGGCGGCATCGTCGACCGACACGATGATGGTTGCGCGTGGCATTCTTGTAGCGAGTCGACCGTGATCATGAGCGGCCGCCAGCTCGCCGAATATACGGCCTCCCGGACGCGGGCGCCGCACACTAGGCGCGCACCACTTCCAACGCCGCTGGCTGGCGAATCTCCGGGTCGACCTCGGCCAGCTTCGCGACGATCTGCCCCAGCTTGCGGATCGACTCCTCGATGCGTGCCGACCACGGCTCGCCGTACTGGATGCGGATGAAATGGTCGAAGCGCCGCGTCACGCTGAAGGCCGCCCCGGGCGCCACGCCGATGTGTTCAAGCCGCGCCAGCGCGAACACCTCGCGCGAATCGACGTGCCGCGGCAATTCGATCCACAGCATCAACCCGCCCTGCGGCAGGCTGAGCCGGCAGCCGGGCGGGAAATACCTTGCCACCGCGTCGACCATCTGGTGCGCCTGGGTCTTCAGCGCGGCGCGCAGCCGGCGCAAATGGTGGTCGTAGCCGCCGTCGCGGATGAACTGTGCGATGACTTCCTGCTGCAGCATCGGGCAGGCCACCGAGGTGCGGAACTTCAACGCCTGCGTCTTGAGGAAGTGACGCCCGGGGGCCACCCAGCCGACACGATAGCCTGGCGCCACGGTCTTGGTGAACGCCGAGCACAGGATCACGTCGCCGGTGGCGTCGAAGCTCTTGAGCACCGGCGGGCGCTGGTCGCCGAAATAGATGTCGCCGTAGATGTCGCTTTCGATCAGCGTGATCTTGCGCTCGCCCATCATCTGCACCAGCCGGCGCTTGTTCTCGACCGGCATCAGGCTGCCCATCGGGTTGGGGAAGTTGGGCAGCAGCACGCAGGCCTTGACGGCGCCGGGCACCTGCGTCGCGAAGTCGAGCGCCTCGAGCGAGAGGCCGTCACGCGGGTGGCTGGGAATCTCGATCACCTTCATGCCGAGGCTCTCGATGGTCTGCAGCACATGGAAGTAGGTGGGCGACTCCAGCACGATGGTGTCGCCGGCCTGCGCGACCGAGCGCAGCGCGAGGTAGATGGCTTCCATGCCGCCGTTGGTGACGACGATCTCGTCCGGGCGCAGGTGCACGCCCGAGCTGACGGCGCGGCGCGCGATCTCCTGCCGCAGCGCCATGCTGCCGGACATGTGATAGCGCGACGCATATTCGGGATGGCGGCGGTTCACGCTGGCCAGCAGATGCTGCAGCTTGGCCTCCGGCAGCAGCGACGGCGCCGGCGCGGCATGGAAGGACGGCGCCGCGAGCGGGTCGTCGACGATCAGCAGGAACTCGTGCAGCACCTGGTCGACGCTGACGAAGGACGCGCCTTCCATGCGCAGGTCGAACTGCGGCTCCGGCAGCGCTGGCCCGCGGGGCGCGACGAAATAGCCCGACTTGGGCCGCGCCTGGACGATGCCGCGGTTTTCCAGGCTGCGGTAGGCCTGCATCGCGGTCGTCATGCTGACGCCGTGCTGCTGGCTGAGCTGGCGCACCGACGGCAGCCGGTCGCCCGGGCGCAACGCACCGCTCTCGATGGCCAGTTCGACCTGGCAGGCGACTCGGTGGTACAGCGTGGAGGCTTCGTCGGCGGGCGCGTCCATGGCGGCCATTGTGCGGCCATGAGCGGCGCAGGGGATAGGTACAGATGTCCGCATCTGCCGGCAATACAGATGCACGCCCGGCCATCTGTGCTGCAGCACTTTGGCGCGTGCTGCGTCTGGCGGGCGCAGCCGGCGGTGGGAATACTGACTTCCCAGTTCCTGCCGGAGAAACGCCATGCTCAAATTCAAACCTCCCGTCGTGCTGCAACTGCAGAAGGGGCAGCTGATCCGCTGCGACCAGGCCGCCCGTGCAACGCTGATCCGGGTCGTCTGCGGCAGGGTGTGGGTGACACAGGCCGGCGACCGGCAAGACCATTTCCTGTCGCCCGGCGCCTCGCTGCGGGTGCCCGCGCGCACGCTGGCGCTGCTGGGCGCCGAAACCGATGCCCAGGTGGCATTCTCCGCGCCGGCAAGCCGCGTCGCGGCCCTGCTGGGCCGCCTGACGACGCCGATGACTCGCCTGTGGCACCGCGTCGGCCGGCGGCCGGCGACAGCCGGTGGTGCGACACATCCGGCCACCGGCTGACGCGCGGCGTGAAGTCACAATCGGCCGCATGAGCCGATACCCGCCCACCGACCCTGCCCGACCCACATCGCTCGGTCTACGAAACTTCGGAAACGGCTGGCGCGGCCAGGGGGGGCAGGCATGAATCTGCTGCTGTTCCTGCTTGGCCTCGCAGCCCTGGTGGCCGGGGCCGAACTGCTGGTGCGCGGCGCGGCCCGGCTGGCGCTGTCGTTCGGCGTCTCGCCGCTGGTGGTCGGGCTGACCATCGTCGCCTTCGGCACCAGTGCACCGGAGGTGGCGGTGTCGATCGGCGCGGTGGCCAGCGGCACCACCGACCTGGCGGTCGGCAACGTGGTTGGCAGCAACATCTTCAATGTGCTGCTGATCCTCGGGCTCGCGGCCTTGATCTCGCCGCTGTGCGTGCACGTGCAGATCATCCGGCAGGAGGTGCCGATGATGACCGCCGCCACCCTGGTGCTGGCGGTGCTGGTGCTCGACGGCCAGCTGTCGCGCGCAGAAGCGGGGTTGCTGCTGGCGGTGCTGATCGCCTACTCGGTGTTCCTCGTGCGGCAGTCTCGCGCGGCGCCGCCCGAGGAGCAGGCGGAGTACGAGAAGAGCGCGTCTCACAGCCGCTGGGACCGCCACTGGGCGGTGCAATGGCTGCTCGTGGCCGGCGGGCTGGTCTTGCTGGTGCTCGGCTCCGACTGGCTGGTCGAAGCGGCGGTCGCGTTCGCACAGGCACTGGGCGTCAGCGACGTCGTGATCGGCCTGACCGTCGTCGCGGCCGGCACCTCGATGCCGGAAGTCGCCACCTCGGTGATGGCCACGCTGCGCGGCGAGCGCGACATCGCGGTCGGCAACGTGATCGGCAGCAACCTGTTCAACATCCTCGGCTGCCTGGGCGTGTCGGGCCTGGTGGCCTCGGGCGGGCTGGCAGTGCCCCCCGCCGTGCTGCACTTCGATCTGTGGGTGATGACCGCGGCCATGCTCGCCTGCCTGCCGGTGTTCATGACGGGGCGCGAGATCGCACGCTGGGAAGGGGCCGTCTTCCTCGGCTACTACCTGGCCTACACCGCCTACCTGATTCTGGCAGCTCAGCA
The DNA here is from genome assembly GCF_023721835.1 of Caldimonas mangrovi. Lineage (GTDB taxonomy): Bacteria > Pseudomonadota > Gammaproteobacteria > Burkholderiales > Burkholderiaceae_C > Caldimonas > Caldimonas mangrovi. Next base: position 27,209 of record NZ_JAMKFE010000018.1, read on the forward strand.
GCACGCCGCGCTCGGGGCCTATTCGCAGGTGATGATGAGCTTCGTGATCCCGCTGACGATCGTGACGCTTGTCGCGGTGATGATCCGGCCGCGCCCGGGCTGAAAGCCGTTTGCCGGGCAGCACTGGCATCATCGGGGCTCGTTTCGACAGCCCACGCCCCATGGACCTGCCTTCGCACCAGCTTTCGATGACCGTTCTGATGACGCCCGACATGGCCAACTTCTCCGGCAATGTCCACGGCGGCACCATCCTCAAGCTGCTCGACCAGGCGGCCTACGCCTGCGCCAGCCGCTATGCCGGCCGCTACGTGGTGACGCTGTCGGTCGACCAGGTCATGTTCCGCCAGCCCATCCACGTCGGCGAGCTGGTGACCTTCCTGGCCAGCGTCAACCACACCGGCACCTCGTCGATGGAGATCGGCATCAAGGTGGTGGCAGAGAACATCCGCACGCAGGTGGTGCGCCATGCCAACAGCTGCTTCTTCACGATGGTGGCGGTCGACGACGACGGCAAGCCGGCCCCGGTGCCGGCGTTGCGCCCTTTCAGCGCCGACGAGAAGCGCCGCTTCGAAGCCGCCAAGGTGCGCAAGCAGCTGCGGCAGGAACTGGAGCAGCGCTTTCGCGACATCCGCCGGCCCGAGGGCGAGCCAACGGCGGCCTGAACTTTAAGCCGCCTCGTCGACGTAGCGCGCGAAGATGTTGCTGCAGGCGGTGAGCACACCGGTATAGCGCACCGGCTGCGTGCGCCGCTCGGCGTCGGGGAAGAAGTCGCTCGACACCAGGAAGGCGCCGAACACGCGGCGCTCCATGTCCTCGGCCAGCTTGCGGGCGCCGTCGAAACGCCAGGCCTCGGACGGCATCGCATGGAAGGACGCGATCAGCTTCTGGCGGTGCTTGGTGCCGATCAGCTCGCGGTCGAGCGACACGTCATGCGCGAAGCGCTCCAGCCCCTGTTCGTCGATCGGCACGCCGGGCAGGTGGCGGCGCACGACATCAGCCGCCCAGTGGCGCACCGTCAGCGGCAGGGCGCCGTAGTAAAGGCCGGCGCCGGCTGCAGCAGCGGTGGCCGCGGCGGCGCCACCGGCGATGAGCAGCCGCCGGCGGGTGAAGGCGAGTGTCGGTTTGCGGGTCATGCGGGAATCTCCCTGGCTCGTCGATCGGTGGTCACAGCACGCGTTCGGCACTGCGCAGCGACAGCGCGGCCACCGTCAAGCTGGGGTTCGCGCTCGGCCCGGTCGGAAACACCGCCGAGCCCACCACCACCAGGTTGCGTGCATCGTGATGCAGCTGCTGCGCGTCGATCACCGAGTCGCTGCGGTCGCGGCCCATGCGCAGGCTGCCCTGCAGGTGCGATTCGGTCGGCCGCATGCCGCGGAACTCGATACGCTCGACCGGCAGCGGCGCCAGCACGCGCTCCAGTTGCGCCATCGAGCGCTTGACGCCGAGCGTGGCGTAGTCGGAATGGTGGGCGTGGTGCACCACCGGCGGTCCGTCGGCGTCTTCGCCGAGCGCGACCCGGTTGTCGTCCTGCGGCAGGTCCTCGACCACCACGGTCAACGGCGCGATCTGCCGCCAGCGCCCGAAGTCGGTGCGCAGGCCGTGCGGCCAGCGGTTCTCGAAGTAGATCAGCGCATTCGCATGCTCGCGCCTGAAGTCGCCGTCGTACAGCGAGTAGTTCAGCGACGTCGTGATCGTGCTGCCGTCGAAGTTGTCGACGCCGTCGAGGAAGGCCTCGACGGTGTAGCCGAGCTGCTCGTGGATGCCGCGCCCGGTGAGCGGGTGGTCGATGCCTGAACGCAGCAGGATGGCCGGGCTGTGGATGGCGTTGGCGCCCAGCACGAACAGCTCGCCGCGCGCCCGGTGCTCCTTGCCGCCGGAACGGTAGACCGCCGCCTGTACCGTGCCGCCGCTGTGCTCGAGTCGCAGCACCTCGGCGTCGGTGCGCCACTCGATGCGCGGGTCGTCAAGCAGCGCGGCAAAACCGTTGTCGAAGTTGAATTTCGCGTTCACCGGGCACAGCCGGCAGCGCGCCGTGGCGCAGCACCGGCCGCGCTGCTCGGTGGCAATGCTGGCGCGCGCGGTGGCGATGGGCAGGTGGTGCTGGGGCTGCGCACGGCGCATGATCTCGTCGACGCTGGACATCCGGTGCCCCGGCAGCGGAAACGGCGCCGACCGAGGCAGCAGCTGCGCCATCGCCGGGTCGCCCGCCACCGCCATCTTGCGCTCGGCGGCCAGGTAGTAGGGTTCGAGCTCGTCGTAGTCGACCGGCCAGTCGCGGCCGACGCCGTACAGCGTGTGCAGCCGGAAATCGCTCGGATGGAAGCGCGGTGTCTGCGCGTACCAGCAGTTGGTGCCGCCGCCGACCGCCACCGTGAAGTTCCACTCCTCCTTGTGCCCGGCCGGCGTGCGATACGTCGAGCGCGGGTCGATGTCGGAATTGCGGCCCTGCTCCACCTGCCACGAGGCCGGCCGGTGCTGGCCGCGTTCGAGCACCAGGATGCGCAGTTGCGGACGCTTCCTGAGCGCCCCCTCGATGAAGAAGAGCGAGCCGAAGCCCGAGCCGATCACGACCAGGTCGTGGCCGGCGTCTGAAGTATTTCCCTGAGTGGTCATGGTGTGGCCGTGCCCGTTTATGGTGTGGGAGCAGCGGCGTGGAGTCGCGTCTCGCGCCAGTCTGCGCGATGCCCCGGCACGCCAGGTGCAACAAGTGCTATGGGCTGTTTCAAGCTCGGTGAGGTGCACACCCGCCCTTACAAGGTGTACCGTACGGCGCTGGAAACCAGGAGGTGCAGGCGTGCCGATCAGCTGGATCACCGCTTTCAAAGTCATACCGTGGGCCGACGTCATCGAGGCCACGCCCGCGATCGTGCGCGGCGCCAAACAACTGTGGGGCAAGGTGCAACGCAACGAGCCGCCGCCCGCCAGCGGTGGCGCCATCGACTCCGCCAGCACGCCCGAGCAGCGGCTGGCTGCGTTGGAAGCGCGGGTGCAACAGCTCGGCGACGAAGCGCGGGCGTCATCCGAGCTGATCGATCAACTGGCGCAACACAACGCGCGCCTCGTCGAAGCGGTGCAGACGCTGCGCGTTCGCACGCGCGTGCTGATGGTCGTGGTGGTCGTGCTCGGCGGGGTGCTGGCGACCGCGCTGCTCGGCCCGGGCCTGCGGTGACAATGCCGCATGGCCAAAGAGAAGACCGTCTATACCTGCACCGAATGCGGCGGCACCAGCCCCAAGTGGCTGGGCAAGTGCCCGCATTGCAATGCCTGGAACACGCTGGAGGAAACCGTTGCCGAAAGCGCGGGCAGGCACCGCTTCCAGGCGCTCGCGAAATCCGCCCCGGTGACCACGCTGGCGGAAATCGACGCGGTCGACATCGCCCGCACGCCGACCGGCATCGATGAACTCGACCGCGTGCTCGGCGGCGGCCTGGTGCCCGGCGGCGTGGTGCTGATCGGCGGCGACCCCGGCATCGGCAAGTCAACGCTGCTGCTGCAGGCGCTCGACGCACTGAGCCAGCAGATGAAGGCACTGTACGTGACCGGCGAGGAATCCGGCGCGCAGGTCGCGCTGCGCGCACGGCGCCTCGGACTGGACGGCTCCAGGGTGCGGGTGCAGGCCGAGATCCAGCTGGAGAAGATCCTGGCGACCGTCGAGGCCGAGCAGCCCGCCATCGCGGTGATCGACTCGATCCAGACCGTCTACTCCGAACAGCTCACTTCCGCGCCGGGCTCGGTGGCGCAGGTGCGCGAATGCTCCGCCCAGCTGACGCGCACGGCCAAGGCCACCGGCACGTCGATGGTGCTGGTCGGGCACGTGACGAAGGAAGGTGCGCTGGCCGGCCCGCGCGTGCTGGAGCACATCGTCGACACGGTGCTGTATTTCGAGGGCGACACCCACAGCGCCTTCCGGCTGGTGCGCGCGTTCAAGAACCGCTTCGGCGCGGTCAACGAGATCGGCGTGTTCGCGATGACGGAGCGCGGCCTCAAGGGGGTGGCCAACCCGAGCGCGATCTTCCTGTCGACGCACGGCGAGCCGGTGCCGGGCTCTTGCGTGCTGGTCACGCTCGAAGGCACGCGGCCGATGCTGGTGGAGGTGCAGGCGCTGGTCGACAGCTCGCCGATCCCCAGCCCCCGGCGACTGTCGGTCGGGCTGGAGCAGAACCGCCTGGCGATGCTGCTGGCAGTGATGCACCGCCACGCAGGCATCGCCTGCTACGACCAGGACGTGTTCGTCAACGCGGTCGGTGGCGTGCGCATCAGCGAACCGGCGGCCGACCTGGCCGTGATGCTGGCCATCCAGAGCAGCCTGCGCGGCAGGCCGCTGCCGCGCGGCTTCCTGACCTTCGGCGAAGTCGGCCTGGCCGGTGAGATCCGGCCTGCGCCGCGCGGGCAGGAACGGCTGAAGGAAGCGGCCAAGCTGGGCTTCAGCGTCGCCGTGGTGCCGAAGGCGAACGCACCGAAAAAGCCCGTCGAAGGACTGACGATCCACGCGGTCGAGCGCGTCGAGCAGGCCATCGACCTGGTGCGTGGACTCTGATGCGACTGCTGTTCATCTGCGGCCGCAACCGCATGCGCAGCCCGACGGCAGAAGCGCTGTTCGACGGGCACGAACAGGTCCAGACGCTGTCGGCCGGCGTCAATCCGGATGCCGACGTGCCGGTCAGCGTCGAGCTGATCGACTGGGCCGACCGCATCTACGTGATGGAGCGCACGCATCGCGACGCGCTCAACGCGCGCTTCGGCAAAGCGTTGAGCGGCAAGCGGGTCACCTGCCTGGGCATCCCGGACCGCTACGAGTACATGCAGCCGCAGCTCATCGAGGTGCTGCGGCACAAGCTGGCCCACCTGCTCGGGTGAAGCGGCTCAAGCGCCGGCCCATTTGCGCAGGCCGTCCGGCATCGAACGCGTGATGCCGGGTTCGGGCACCGGCGGCAACGCGTGAACCGCCAGCGGCAACACGCCGGCCCACACGTCGAGCGAGAGGTCTGCCTCATCGTCCTGCGGCCCGCCGGTCCGCAGTTTGGCGGAGGCCTCGTCCAGCGCGATGCGCAGCACGGTGGTGCTGCGCAACTCGTTCGCATCACCGGGCCTCGCCTCGTGCTTGCGGCCCGGTGCCAGATGGTCCATCAGGCGGTCGAGCGACGCCGCCTTCCGGTCGTCCGGCACGGCCTCGAAAGCGCCGAGTACCACCACCGAACGGTAGTTCATCGAATGGTTGAACGCGGCCCGCGCCAGCACCAACCCGTCCAGGTGCGTGACCGTCACGCAGGCCTGCTGCCCGCCGAGCAGCGCCCGCAGCATGCGGCTGCCGTTGGAGCCATGGATGTAGAGGTGGCCGTCCTCTCGCCAGCAGACGGTGGGAATGCAGAACACGCTGTCGCCATCGCGGAACGCCACGTGGCACAGCAGCGCGGCATCGATGATGCCGTGCACGGTCTCGCGGTCATAGCGGCCGCGGGCCGGTTCGCGGCGGACGCGGGTGCGGTCGGTGACGGGGACGTCGGTCTGCATGGTGGGCTCCTGGACTGAATCGGGGTCGGATGCTAGGCTTGGTTGGCCCCATCCTTGGTGCCACGATTGGCAGGAATGATGGAGCCACGATCCTCACGACCTCGCCATGACCGACCTCACCCTGCTGTTGCGCCACGCGTTGAAGCCCGGCAAGGCTGCCCGCAGCCCGATGCAGCGGCGGCTTTCCGAAGCGCTGCGCAACGCCGTGCTCGAAGGCAGGCTGCCGGCGGGCAGCCGGCTGCCCGGTTCGCGCGGGTTGGCACAGGACCTCGGCATCGCTCGCAACACGGTGCTCCACGCCTACGAGCAGTTGAGCGTCGAGGGCTACGTGCGCGCGGACCGCCAAGGCACGGTCGTGTGCCGCCTGCCTTCCGGCCATGCCGCCGGGCGCAGCGCCTCCCGCCTGCCACCCGGGCCCGACACGCTCGGGCCCGCCACGCTCTCGCATCGGGGGGCGGCCATCGTGCCGCCCGCCGCCTGGGACCTCGACCAGCGCGCGCTCGCGCCGGGCGTTCCGGCGCTGGACCGCTTTCCTCTCGCCGCCTGGCAGCGACGCGTGTCCCAAGTGTCGAAGTCGCTTCGCCACACCGCACTGGGCTACCGCGATCCGTTGGGCGAGCCGGTCTTGCGAGCGGCCATCGCCACCTACGTGGCCGCTGCCCGCGGCGTTCGATGCGGGCCGGCGCAGGTGGTGGTCACGAGCGGCACACAGGAGAGCCTGGCTCTGTGTGCGCATCTGTTTGCCGACGCAGGCGACACCGCCTGGATCGAGCACCCCGGCTACGCCGGGGCTCGATCAGCACTGGAACGCGGCGGCCTGTCGCTGGCGGGTGTGCCGGTCGACAGCGACGGCATGGCCTGCGACGCAACGCTGTGGCAACGCCGCCCGCCGCGCATCGTCTACACGACGCCGTCGCACCAGTACCCGCTCGGCGTGGTGCTGTCGCTGTCGCGCCGGCTCGCGCTGATCGAGCACGCCCGGCGGGCCGGCGCATGGATCATCGAAGACGACTACGACGGCGAGTTCCGCTTGCGCGGCGATCCGCTGCCGGCCATGCAGGGCCTGGTGCCCGATGCTCCGGTGATCTACCTGGGCACCTTCAGCAAGACGCTCTACCCGAGTCTGCGGCTGGGTTTCATGGTGCTGCCTGCCTCCATTGCGCAGGCCGCTCGCCATGCGCTGGGCGCCCTGCTGTGCCAGGGCCAGGTGGCCGAGCAAGAGGTGCTCGCGGCCTTCCTGCAGGAAGGCGATTTCACGATGCACGTGCGGCGGATGCGACGGCTCTACGCGGAACGGCAGCAGGCGCTGCGCGACGCGATCGGGCGGCATTGGCCGCTGCCGCATGCGCTGTCCGGCGGAGACTGCGGGCTGCACCTCGCGCTGTCCCTGCCCGGCGAGGCCGACGATCGCACGGTCGAGCGGCACGCCCACGCAGCCGGGCTGGGCGTGCGCGCGCTGTCCGGGTATTCGATGCCCGCCGCCCCGTCGCGCAACGGTCTCGTGATTGGCTACGGCAACACCTCGCCGCGCCAGATCGGCCTCGCGATCGTGAAGCTGGCGGCCTGCGTGAAAGCGGTTCCTCGGTGATACTGCGTTGCCTCTCACGACCCCTTGAGCATGAGCCCCGCTTCTCCCGCCCAGACCCCCGAGCCGCCGTACTACGCGGTGATCTTCACCAGCCTGCGCACCCCCGGCGACAACGGCTACGGCGACATGGCCGACCGCATGGTGGCGCTCGCGGCCGGGCAACCCGGCTTCCTCGGCGTGGAAAGCGCTCGCGGTGCCGACGGTCTCGGCATCACCGTGTCGTACTGGCGCTCGCCCGAGGACATCGCGGCCTGGAAGGCGCATGCCGAGCACCGCGAGGCGCAGCGCCTGGGCCACCAGCAGTGGTACACGCAGTTCGAGTTGCGCGTGGCCAAGGTCGAAAGCGCCCGCAGCAAGCCCCCGCGTTGATCCGGGTCGGGTGCCGGGCGTAAAGTGGTTGCCTCGCCATTTCCCTGCTGGCTCCGATGCGCCTGGCACTGATCTCCGACATTCACGGCAACCTGCCGGCGCTGGAAGCGGTGCTGCACGACATTGCCGGGGCCCGCGTCGACGCGACGATCAACCTCGGCGACATCCTGTCGGGCCCGCTGTGGCCGGTCGAGACCGCCGAACGGCTGATGGCGCTCGGCCTGCCGACGATCCGGGGCAACCATGAGCGCCAGGTGCTGCGCCCGCTGGACGGCATGGGCGCGTCCGATCGCTACGCCGCCGAACGCATCGGGCCGGCGCACCGCGACTGGCTGGCGTCGCTGCCCGCCACCTTGCGCTGGGCCGACGACGATCTGCTGTGCTGCCACGGCACACCGATCAGCGATTTGCAGTACTTCCTCGAGACCGTCACCTCGGACTACGGCACGCACGGATCGCGCGGCGTGCGCGCGGCCTTGCATGCCGAGGTCGGCGAGCGCTCGGGCGGCGTCGCCGCCGCCGTGATCGCCTGCGGGCACACGCACCAGCCGCGCACGATGCAGCTCGATGACGGCCGCCTGGTCGTCAACCCCGGCAGCGTCGGCCTGCCGGCCTACGACGACTCCCACCCCCACTTTCACGTCGCCGAGACCGGCACGCCGCACGCACGCTATGCGGTGATCGAAAAAGCGCCGCAGGGCTGGTCGGTGCAGTTGCGCGCCGTGGCTTACGACTGGGAGGCCGCTGCGCGTCAGGCCGAGGCCAACGGCCGCGGCGACTGGGCCGATGCGCTGCGCACCGGGCGGGTCGGCCGCACCGAACGCGAGCGGTAAGCGCTACTTGCGCGCGATGTGAAAGTTGAATTCGTGCGTGCCCAGCGCGCTCCACAGCCGCATCCACGCCAGCATCATCGACTCGGTCCCGCGCGCGCTGCTCAAGTCCCCCAGGTCGATCGGCGCCTTCCAGCCGAAGCTGCGCAGCAGCTCGATCACGTGTGCCTTGGCCGCCGCGTCGTTGCCGCTGACGAAGACGTCGTGATCCCCTGGCACCGCTGACGGGTCGGTCATCAGGGCCGCGCTCATCGTGTTGAGTGTCTTGACGACCTTCGTACGAGGTGCCAGGGCCTGTACGGCTTCAGCCAGCGAACTGTCGTTGCTGACGAAAAGCGTGGGCGGCATGCCCTTCGAGAAATCGAACGGGTTGGCGACGTCGATCAGGACCTTGTCGGCCAGGGGCTGAATCACCGCCTCCACGACGGACAAGGTCGCAGCGCCCTGGACCGCGTTGATGACGATGTCCCCGAAAGCCGCTGCGTCGGCAAAGCTGCCTTGCGACGCACGCGAGCTGTCGGTCTTGTCGACCCAGGCCCGTGCCTTTTCGTTGCCTGCGCTGCGCGCGCCCATCTTCACCTCGTGTCCCAGCGCGACCAGCTTGCTGGCCAGCGCCTCACCGACCATGCCGGTGCCCAGAATGCCGAATTTCATGTTCATCTCCATCAGTTGCGGGTTGCGATGGAGTGAAGTCTCGGCGCCGTCGAATTATTCGTCCAATCGAATGTTCAGATTCACAATATCTGCATGGCAGATATCAGAACCCTCGACGTGCCGCTGCTGCGAGCCTTCGATGCCTTGATGCGCGAGCGCAGCGTGTCGCGTGCCGCGACGCGGCTGCACCTCAGCCAGCCGGCCGCCAGCGCGCTGCTGGCCCGCCTGCGCGAGGCCTTCGGCGACCCGCTGTTCCTGCGCGCCGCCGGCGGGGTGGTGCCGACGCCGCGCGCCGAAGCGCTGGCCGAGCCGGTGCGGCGGGTGCTGGCCGAGCTGCACGCGCTGCTCGAACCGATGGACGTCTTCGATCCCGCCAGCAGCGAGCGGACCTTCCATCTCGCCGCCAACGACTACGTCACGGCCACGCTGCTCGGCCCCCTGGCCACCAGGCTCGCGGCGCAGGCGCCGCGGGTGCGTCTGGCGCTGGTGCTGCCGGATCTCGACCAGCTGGCGCCGCGTCTGGCCGCAGGCGAGCTGGACGCGGCCGTGCTGCGGCGCGGCGGCGCGGCTCGCGGCCTGCGGCGCGAACTCCTGTGCGACGAGGACTTCGTGCTGGTGATCGGGCGCGCGCACCCGCTCGCGCGCAAGCGCCGGCTGACGGCACGCGACATCGCCGGCATGCCGCACGTCTTCGTGAGCCCCCGGGACACCAGCTTTTCCGGGGCGGCCGACACGGCGCTGCAGGAGCTGGGCGTTGAACGTTTCGTGCAGCTTTCGGTGGCGCAGTTCGGCGCCGCCGTGGACGTCATCGAACGCAGCGGCTTTGCCGCCGTGCTGCCGCGCAGGGTGGCCCATGCCCACGCCCACCGCGTGGTCGCACGCGCGCTGCCGTTCGAGATGCCGGGCTTCTCGATGGAATGGATCACCCACCCGCGCAGCGCACAGGACGCCGGTTTGCGCTGGCTGCACCAGCAGGTGACGGAGGTTGCCGAGCTGCTGCGGGCCCCGGTACCCCGCTGAACTTGCGGTCACCCACATCCCGTCCGGTCCCGACCGGCCCTACCATCACGGCATGAATCCATGGACGGGCTGGGCGCTGGCCATCGCAGCGCTGGGAGTGGGGTGGTTCGGCTACGGCTGGCAGGGCCTGGTGTTCTCGATCACGCTGGTCGTGTTCTGGCTGCTGCTGCAGTTCAACAAGGCGGTGCGCGTGATGCGCAACGCCGGCAGCGCACCGATCGGCCACATCGACAGTGCCGTGATGCTGAACGCCAAGCTCAAGCCCGGCATGGCGATGATGGAGATCGTCATGCTGACCCGCAGCCTGGGCCAGAAGGTCAGCGACGCGCCCGAGCAGTACCGCTGGACCGACACGGGCGGCTCGCGGGTGACGGTCGAGATGCGCGGCGGCAAGCTGGTGGAGTGGACGCTGTGGCGGCCGCAGGCGGAAACGGCGTAGTCGCTACACCGCCCACCCCCCTGACAAGGCTGCCACGGCGAGCGCCAGTGCCCCCAGGCCGATCAGCTCGACAACCAGGGCCACGCCGCCGGGGGCCTCGTCCTGCTGCGACCAGCGCTGCCGCGGCCAGCGGCCCGCACTGAGCAGGCGGCACAGCAGCCAGCCGACGGTCCAGCCAATGGTCTCGAACATCAGCTCCCAGCCGAGCCACAGCAGCCCTCGCAACAGCGCGAGCAGCAGCTTCGCGATCGGCCGGAGCAACATTTCCAGCACGTCGTCCATCATGTCCCCCTCAGGGCTGTGCCGCTTTCTCAGGCGAACCTGGCTCCCCGGTCCGCCAGCAGCGCCCGCAGAATCGAGCGGTGGCAGTGCGATTCGTCTTCGCAATAGCAGCCGACCGAGAAGTTCGCGTGATGCGACAGTGCCGCCAGCAGGTCGAGCGTGCGACTGTGGTCGGGCTCGGCCATCTCGGCGCGGAAGCGCTTCTCGAAGGCCTGCCACGCCTTCGGCGTGGTCGCCTGCTGCGCCGCCTTCATGGTCTCGACGCTGGGCGCCAGGTTGGGATACCAGACGTCGTACCAGTTCTGCGAGGCGAACTCGGTCTTCGGCACGCCCCGCGGCGGGCGACGTACCGTGCCGAGCCTCAGTCCTTCATCCGGCGCCCGCGCTGTGCCGAGCCGAACCACCCTCACTGCCATCGACCTCTCCTCGGCTGTCGTGGAGACGCGAGCATACGGCAGCTGCCGCGCCGGCGGGCACCATCGTCACGCCAGCGCAGGCACCGGGCCCTGGAGCACCGGCAACGCCGCGAAGGCGCCGACGAAACGCTCGATGAGCTGGCGCACGCGCAGCGGCTGGCTGCGCCGGGAGCAATACGCGAGATGCACGCCCGTCGGCGTGGGTCCCCATGAGCTGAGCACGTGCTGCAACTCGCCCTGCCTCAGTGCGTGCTCGGCCAGGGCCGCCGGCAGCAACGCCAGCCCCGCGCCATGCCGTGCGGCGGCGAGCAAGGCATGGGTGTCGCTCGCATGCAATGCCGCGGGCACGTTCATCTCGATCGTCTGCTGTGTCACTGGATGGCGGAAACACCACGCCCGCCCGCGTCCGCGAACGCCATGCGCCAGGCAGGCGTGCTGCAGAAGCTCCGACGGGTGCTTGGGGGTGCCGCGGCTGCGCAGGTAGGTCGGCGCCGCATACACGCCGAGCCGTATCTCGCCGACCCGGCGGGCAATCAACCCTCCGGGCATCTCGTCGGCCACACGCACCGCCAGATCGACCGACTGGGCCACCAGGTCGAGTGGCTCGTCGGTCAACAGCAGCTCGACCCGGACCCTGGGGTGCGTGGCCATGAAGTCCGAGAGCACCGGCGCCAGCGGCAGCACGCCGAAGTAGCTCGGCGCGGTGAGCCGGATCTCGCCTGACATGTCCGAGGCGCTCATGCTGCTGGTGGCCGCGAGTTCGGCATAGGCGTCGAGCAGGAGGCGCGCGCGATCGAGCACGTCCTGGCCCTCGACGGTGAGCGCGACGCGGCGTGTCGTGCGCTGCATCAGCCTCACACCGAGCATCGTTTCCAGGTCACGCACCGAGCGCGACACGGCAGGGTTGGAAAGGTTCAGGGCTTCGGCCGCCTTGGCGAAGCTGCGATGGTCGGCAACGGTCTTGAAGATTTCGAGCGCTTTGAGTCGGTCCATGGAAAGCAGTGTCGCGCGCGACGCGTGCGCAGCGGTAGCGCATTCCTGCGCGCTTCATGCGCGATCCTGCAAGCTTCGCGCTCAGGCGCGAGCGTGAGGGTTCGGCTGGCGCAGGCCGCGGATATCGCGAGCCGGCGGCAGCCCGAACAGGCGTGCATATTCGCGACTGAACTGCGACGGGCTTTCGTAGCCCACGCGATGCCCCGCCGTCGCTGCGTCGACGCCCTCGGCCAGCATCAGCCGGCGTGCCTCCTGCAGGCGCAACTGCTTCTGGTATTGCAACGGGCTCATTGCCGTGACGGCCTTGAACTGATGGTGCAAGGACGACACGCTCATGTGCACGCTGCGGGCCATGTCCTCGACACGCAGCGGTTCCCGGTAGTGCTGCTGCAGCCATGCGATGGCGCGCGAGATCCGCTGGCCGCGACTGTCCGGCGTCGCCACCTGCGCGAGGCGCCAGCCGTGCTCGGACGTGAGCAACCGATAGAGGATCTCTCGTATCACCAGCGGCGCCAGCGCAGGGATGTCGGCCGGGGTTTCGAGCAGCCGGACGAGACGCAGCACGGCATCGAGCATGGCGGAACTCGTCATGCCGGTGAACAGCCCCCGCGGGCAACCGTTGCGGGGCTCGGCAGGCCGGCCGATGTCGAGCATCAGCGCCGCCAGTTCGCGCGTGTCGATGTCCAGCCGGAAGCTGAGGTAGGGTTGCTCGGGCAAGGCCCCGATCACTTCGCCCGAGACGGGCAGGTCGTGCGCCACGCACAGATAGTGCAAGGCATCGTACTCGGTGATCTCGTCGGCCAGCAGCACACGCTTGCGCCCCTGAGCGATCAGGCACAGCGCAGGCTGGCACACGCCGTGGACCGGCTTGACGTCCTGCGACGATCGCATCAGGTGCATGCCCGGGATGGCCGTCGCGTGCACGCCGTCCTGCAACACCTGGCGCTCGATGCGAGCGGCCAGCTCTGCCCGGCGCAGCACACGCTGCAGGGCGTCATCGTCGGCTCTTTCGATGGCCGGAGCGGCGGAGGTCGGCATGTGCGCAGCATAGAGCCTGCCGGCACAGACGGGGTGACCCACGGGCCGGCTTTGCAGGATCAGGCAAGAACGCCGCACTGCACGGCAAGCCGGCGAGATGCGGCGCACCCGGACCCGGCGCTCGGCGCTCGGCGCCCGGGGGGTCCGTCCCGGCCGGTATCCTGCTCGCTGATCGACTTCGCAGCCCGCCATGCGCATCCAACTGCTGTCCGACCTGCATCTGGAAAGCCAGCCCGGTTTCGCCGCCGAGGCCGTCCCCGGTGCCGACCTGCTGGTGCTGGCCGGCGACATCGGCTCCTACCAGCGCGGCTCGCGGCTGGCCGAGCGGGATTTCGGGCTGGCCCGGTTCTCGCCGCGGCGCGGCGCCCCCTGGCCGCGCGTGCTGTACGTGCCCGGCAACCACGAATACGACGCGCTGGACTTCGACGAGACGCACGCGCGTTTGCGCTCGCTGTGCGACGAACTGGACATCGTCTGGCTCGAGCGCGAAGTGCTCATGCTGGGCCGCATCCGCTTCGTCGGCACCACCCTGTGGAGCGATTTCGACGCGCTGGCATCGGGCGACACGGCAGCGACGCTGAAGCAGCGCGGCAAGGCCTTGCGCTCCGCCGACTACTACCTGAGCCGCAACACCACGCTGCGTGAGGGCCAGCCGATGCTGGCGGCGGCCCTGCGGGAACTGGGGCTGGAATGCCAGGCCTGGCTGGAACAGGCGCTGCAAACGCCGTTCGACGGCACCACGGTGGCCGTCACGCACTTTGCGCCCAGCCTGCGCAGCGCCGATCCGCGCTACGGCGTGACGCCATCGACAGCCGGCTTCTGCAACGCGCTCGACCATCTGCTGCCGCACGCCGATCTGTGGCTGCACGGCCACCTGCACTGCCTGAATGATTACGTGGTGGAGGGCGAACGGGGCGACGGACAGCGGTGGCGCTGTCGTGTCGTCGCCAACCCGCTGGGCTACGAAAGCAAGGGCGAGCAGGAAGGGTTCCGGGAGGGCTTTTTCATCGACCTGCCTGAGCCGCCTCCCGCCGCTACAGCGGGAACTTGAGCGACGGCAGCACCGGACGCGTGGCGCGGCGACGCAGCGCGATCAACGCCACCAGGGCGAGGCCGGCGAGCATCATCCCGAAGCGGTGCGGCTCGGGCACCGGCGAAACGCCGGCCGGCCCGGTCGGGGCGGCCGCGAACGAGCCCGGCGCAACCGGGGTCGGGTCGGTGCCGGTGCCCTCCCACACGGCGGGCGCCGCCGCGCAGGCCGTCACCGCCACGCAGGTCTCCACGCTCGGTGGCGGCCGGTCGTGCAGACCGTCGGAAAAGCTCTGGGCGCCCGCCCCTGTCGGAACGGCTGCCAGCGCCACGGCCCCCACAAGCACCCATGCCTCCCATCCCCTGCGAAACTCCACCGTCCGGACTCCTGCGTGCCGCCGGCCCGCGCGGGCCCCGTTCGCGGCAACGCCTGCAGCGTAGCCGACGTAACCTAATGTTTCAATGCCTCGCGGCCGAGGCCCTGTGAAATCTGCGGCGCGGCCGGCGCCGGACCGGAGCCGGTGCCCCGGGGCGAAACCGTAAAATCCCCGGCTTCTCGACCCCCAATGACTGAGGAGCCCATCATGTCGATGGCTGACCGCGACGGAAAGATCTGGATCGACGGCGAGCTGGTGGACTGGCGCGACGCCAAGATCCACGTGCTGACCCACACGCTGCATTACGGCTGTGGCGCCTTCGAGGGCGTGCGCGCCTACAACACGGCCCAGGGCACCGCGATCTTCCGTCTGCGCGAGCACACCGAGCGGCTGTTCAACAGCGCCAAGATCCTGCGCATGAAGCTTCCGTACACCGTGGAACAGGTGATGGACGCCCAGAAGGAAGTCGTGCGCGTCAACAAGCTCGAAAGCTGCTACATCCGCCCGCTGACCTGGATCGGCTCGGAAAAGCTGGGGGTCAGCCCGAAGGGCAACACCATCCACCTGATGATCGCCGCCTGGTCCTGGGGCGCCTATCTCGGCGAGGAAGGCCTGAAGCGCGGCATCCGCGTGAAGACTTCCAGCTATACCCGCCACCACGTCAACATCACGATGACGCAGGCCAAGACGGTGTCGAACTACACCAACTCCATCCTGGCCAACATGGAAGCCACCGACGACGGCTACGACGAAGCCATGCTGCTGGACGCGTCCGGCTTCGTCTCCGAGGGCGCCGGCGAGAACCTGTTCATCATCAAGAACGGCGTGGTCTACACGCCGGACCTGTCCGCCGGCGCCCTGAACGGCATCACGCGCAACACGATCTTCGCGATCTGCGCCGACCTGGGACTGAAGATCGTCGAGAAGCGCATCACGCGTGACGAGGTCTACATCGCCGACGAGGCCTTCTTCACCGGCACCGCCGCCGAAGTGACGCCGATCCGCGAGCTCGACCGCATCGAGATCGGCGCCGGCCAGCGCGGGCCGGTGACCGAGAAGATCCAGAGCGCGTTCTTCGACATCGTCAACGGCCGCAACGGCAAGTACGCCGAGTGGCTCAGCAAGGTTTGAACGAGGCACCCGCCATGAGCACCCCCCCGAAGAGTTTCGTCAAGTCGGTGGTCGAGGTCACTGCCAAAGACCTGCAAGGCCACGGCGCGGTGTTCTGCCCCAACCCGAAGATGCCGCTGTGGAGCAACCACCCGCGGGTGTTCCTGCAGGTGACGGCCGAGGGCGAGGCGCGCTGCCCGTATTGCGGCACCGTCTACCGGCTGAAGGCGGGCGAAAAGGTGCACGGCCATTGAACGCACGGCGCTGGGGCGGGTTCGCATGAGCTTCTCCCGCCTCAGGCTGCTGGTGCTGTCGCTGCGCGACCTGATCCCGGCCACCACGCCGGTGATCGTGATCGCGCTGCTGCTGATCGTCGGCGCCTTCTGGCTGCTCGACCCGACGCCGCCCAAGCGGCTGGTGATGGCCACCGGCGCCGAGCAGAGCGCCTACGAGGTGCTGGGCCGGCGCTACCGCGACGCGCTGGCGCCGTTCGGCATCGAGGTCGAGTTGCGCGCGTCGGCCGGCTCGGCCGAGAACCTCGCGTCGCTGCAGAGCGCCGGCTCGGGTGTCGACGTCGCCTTCGTGCAGGGCGGCACCTACCGCCCGCCGCCTGGAGAACACGACCCGCACGACCTGGATCTGGCCTCCCTCGGCAGCCTGTTCTACGAACCGGTGTGGCTGTTCTACCGCGAAGACAGCGCCAAGCGGCTGCTGAAGAAGCCGCGCCTGGAGTCGATCACCGAGCTGAAGGGCTGGCGCATGAATGCCGGCGCGCCGGGCAGCGGGGTCAAGGTGCTGGCCGAGGAACTGCTCGAGCTGAACGCGCTGCCGCCCCAGGAGCTGCAGCTCAGCCACCTGGCCAACACGCCGGCCGTGGTCGAGCTGCTGGAGGCGCGCTCCGATGCCATGCTGTTCGTCTCGGCGCCCCACTCGCCGCTGATCCAGATGCTGCTGCAGACGCCCGGCATCCGGCTGTTCAGCTTCTCGCAGGCGCAGGCCTATGCGCGCAAGCTGCCGTACCTGTCGGCGGTGACACTGCCGCGCGGCGTCGTCGACCTGAGCCGCGACCTGCCGGGCGAAGACGTGCAGTTGATCGCACCGACCGCCACCCTGGTCGCCCGCGAGGGGCTGCACCCGGCCCTGGTGCAGTTGTTGATGCAGGCCGCCGGCCGCATCCACGGCGAGCCGGGCTGGTTTGCCCACAGCGGCGAGTTCCCGAACGCCACCGCGACCGACCTGCCTTTGTCGGGTGAAGCGGCCCGCTATCTGAAGAATGGCGCGCCCTGGCTGCAGCGCTACCTGCCGTTCTGGGTCTCCAACCTGGTCGACCGGATGTGGGTGGCGCTGCTGTCCATCGTCGCGGTGCTGATTCCGCTGTCGCGCCTGGTGCCGCCGCTGTACGAATTCCGAGTGCGCTCGCGGGTGTTCCGCTGGTATGCCCGGTTGCGCGAGGTGGAAGACGCGCTGGAACGCGGCGACGTCGACCGCGAGGAATTGCTGCAGCAGCTCAACGACGTCGAGGCCCGCGCCGCTCACATCACCTTGCCGCTGTCGTATGCCGACGAGCTGTATGCGTTGCGACAGCATATCGATCTGGTGCGCAGCAAGCTGCGCAACGCGGCGCCGGCCACCACGGCCGCCTGACCGGCAAGAAAAAAGGCGCTTCGCCCACGGTGGGGCGCGTTCGGCTGGGAGCGCTCGGGTGCAGCCCGGAGCGGGCACGGGCGTTCGGCGAAGAACCAGAAAAAAGCCGCCCGCAGGCGGCTTTCGGTCGGGACGCGGGGCCGTCAGCGCTGCGAGCGGCGGCGCACTGCGTAGCCGACGCCGAGCAGGCCGAGCGCCATCATCGCGTAGGTGCCGGGTTCGGGGGCGTGCGACACGTATTCCACGCCGACATTGCCGTCGTAGTAGCCGCTGCCGGAAGCGCCGAAGATGGCGCCGTAGATCGCCAGCGTGTAGTCGCCGGCCAGCAGGTCGGTGGCGAAGAAGCTGGCGCGCTCGGCCCCACCGATGCCGAAGCCGGTGCCGACGAAGGTTTCGACGCCGTCGAAGATCAGCGAGATCGCCTGCACGCTGATGCCGGACAGGAACTGGCCGAAGGTCGGGCTGCCGGGAGTGAAGTCTCGCTGCAGGTGCAGGTCGAACTGCCCGACCATCGAACTCGCCGGGTCGGTGAGCGTGAAGCTGTAGTACTCGGTGAAGCTGCGGCTCGGATCCCCGTTAGGACCGCTGCCACCGGTGCAGCTGCTGGACAGGCCCGCACTCGGCATGCCGCCCGGCAGCGCCCCGAGGCTGAAGGTGGACGGTGTGCACGTGGCCGCTGAAGCGGCGCCGGCGAACAGCAGGGCCGCCGAAACGAGCAGAGATCTGATGAGCATGTGTTTCCCCTGTAATTTCTCGTGATGTGGCTCGCATGGTCGAAGTGCGCCCTTACCCCGTCAAGCCCCCTGCGCCCCCCTGCTTGAGGGTGCTGTCGCATCGGCCGCACAGTGCGGGTGCCGAAAATTACCTCCACGGACGGCCCGTGCGCGGCACTTTGGCCAGTTTATGGTCGAAGATCAGTCTTGAACCACCAAAGTCGGCTGCCTAGCATCCACTTCGTCCACAAGCGGCACAGACCGTCCGGGCACAGGAGACAACGTGATCGATTGGAACGACCTCGCGCCGGCCGAACTCACCTTGCTGGAAACCGTGTTCTGGGCCAGCGGCGCCTCGCGTCATGAACTGGCCTCGCGGGCCGATTTTTCCAAGAGCAAGGCCAACGCCGCTGTGGCCGGCCTGGTCGAGCGCGGGCTGATCGAAGAAACCGGCCTGCGCGATTCCAGCGGCGGCCGCCGGCCCGAGACCCTGCGGCTGGCCCGCAGCGTCGGCGTGCTGGTCGGCATCGACCTCGGCGCCACCAGCCTGGACGTCGCGGTGATGGCGCCGGACCTCACCGTGCTGGCCCACCATGCCGAAGCAGCCGACGTGCGAGCCGGGCCGGGTGTGATCGTCTCGCGTGTGCGCTCGCTGCTGCGCGAGCTGCTGCGCCGCTGCGACGCGAGCGCGTCCCAGGTGATCGGCATCGGCATGGGGGTGCCGGGCCCGGTGGAATTCGAAAGCGGCCTGCTCGTGAACCCGCCGTTGATGCCCGGCTGGGAAGGCTTCTCGATCCGCGACTACCTGCGCGAGGACTACCGCGCCCCGGCCTTCATCGACAACGACGTGAACCTGATGGCGCTGGCCGAGCTGTGGCGCCTGGGGCGGCAACTGCCCAACTTCCTGGTCATCAAGGTCGGCACCGGCGTCGGCTGCGGCATCGTCTGCCATGGCGAGGTCTACCGCGGCACCGAGGGCTCCGCCGGCGACGTGGGCCACATCTGCGTGGACTACGAGGGCCCGCGCTGCCACTGCGGCAACCTGGGCTGCGTGGAGGTGATGGCCGCGGCGCCGGCGGTCTCGCGCCTGGCGGCCGAGGCGGCCCGCTCGGGCGAGAGCCCGCTGCTGGCGCAGTGGCTGCAAGAACGCGGCGCGCTGCAACCCGAAGACGTCGGCCAGGCCAGCCGCTCGGGCGATGTGGCGGCCAACGCGATCATCCAGCGCAGCGGGCAGCTGATCGGCCGCATGCTGGCGTCGCTGGTCAATTTCTTCAACCCGTCGCACGTGTTCATCGGCGGTGGGCTGTCGCGCATCGGGCCGCTGTACCTGGCGTCGATCCGGCAGAGCGTCTACCACCGCTCGCTGGCGTTGTCGACGCGGCACCTGCACATCGAGTACGCACCGCTGGGCGAACGCGCCGGGGTGATCGGCGCCGGGGTGCTGGCGCTGCAGGAAACGCTGCGCCGCAGGGGGCAGGTGCAGCCATGAGCTTGCGCATCGGCTTCGACGGCATCGTCAAGGCGTTCGGCCCGGTGCAGGTGCTGCACGGCGTCAGCTTCGAGCTGGAGCCCGGGCGCGTCTACGGGCTGCTGGGCGAGAACGGTGCCGGCAAGTCGACGCTGATGAAGATCCTGGCCGGCTACGAAGCGCCGACCGCGGGCCAGGTGCGGCTCGACGGCCAGCCGGTGCACTTCGGCGGCCCGCGCGACGCCGAAGCTCGCGGCATCGTGCTGATCCACCAGGAATTCAACCTGGCCGAGCACCTGACGATCGCGCAGAACGTGTTCCTGGGCCACGAACTTCGCCGCGGCCTGCTGCTCGACGACCGCGCCATGCGCCGCGAAACGGCGCAGGTGATGCAGGAGGTGGGTCTGTCGGCCGACCCCGACACGCCGGTGCGCCAGCTCATCGTGGCCGAGAAGCAGCTGGTCGAGATCGCCAAGGCCTTGTCGCGCCGCGCCCGCGTGCTGATCATGGACGAGCCGACCGCGACGCTGACGCCCAGCGAGACCGCGCGGCTGTTCGAGCTGATCGCGCGGCTGCGCCGCCAGGGCGTCACGCTGCTGTACATCTCGCACAAGCTCGACGAAGTGGAGCGCATCACCGACGAGATCGTCGTGATGCGCGACGGCCGCTTCGTCACGCGCGCACCCACTTCCAGCGTGACGCGCCACGAGATGGCCAACCTGATGGTCGGGCGCGAGCTGTCCGACATGTTCCCGCCGCGCGAGCCGGCGCCGGCCGGCTCGCAGCCGCCGTTGCTGCGCGTGCAGGGCCTGAGCGTGCCGGGCTGGGCCGAGGAGGTCGGGTTCGAGGTGCGCGGCGGCGAGATCCTCGGCTTCGCCGGGCTGGTCGGCGCCGGGCGCACCGAATTGTTCGAGGGGCTGGTCGGCCTGCGCCCCCGCAGCGCGGGGCGCGTCGAACTGTCCGGCCACGAGGTGCGGTTGCGCCATCCGCGCGATGCTGCCGAGCATGGGCTGACCTACCTGAGCGAAGACCGCAAAGGGCGCGGCCTGCACGTCGACCTGGGGCTGCGGCAGAACCTGACGCTGATGGCGCTGAAGCGCTACACGACGCCGCTGCTCTACCCGGCGGCCGAGCGCCGCGCGCTGCAGCAGGCCGTGCAGGACTTCGGCATCCGCACCGGCAACACCGAGGTGCGGGCCGCGTCGCTGTCGGGCGGCAACCAGCAGAAGCTGGCGCTGGCCAAAGTGCTGCACCCCGACCCGCGTGTGATCGTGCTCGACGAGCCCACGCGCGGCGTCGACGTCGGCGCCAAGCGCGACATCTATTTCCTGATCCAGCGGCTGGCCCGCGAAGGCCGCGCGGTGGTGGTGATCTCGTCCGAACTGATGGAGCTGATCGGCCTGTGCCACCGGGTTGCCGTGATGCGCGCCGGGCGGCTGCAGGCCACGCTCGACGCCCATCAACTCACCGAAGAGGAGCTGATCGCCCATGCCACCGGCACCCGCTGAACCCATCCCTCGCTGGCGCGCAGCGCTGCAACTGCTGGCACGCCTGCATGCGCTGGGCCCCTTCGTCGGGCTGGTGCTGCTGTGCATCGCCGGCGCGATGCTCAACGAAAACTTCGCCACCGCCGACAACGCGATGAACGTGCTCACGCGCACCGCCTTCATCGGCATCATCGCAGTCGGCATGTGCTTCGTGATCATCTCGGGCGGCATCGACCTGTCGGTCGGCTCGATGGCCGCGCTGATCGCCGGCAGCATGATCCTGCTGATGAACCGGCTGGCGCCGCAGCTCGGCTCGCCGGTGCTCGTGGTGGCGCTCGGCATGGTTTTCGCGGTGGTGCTGGGCGCGCTGTTCGGGCTGGGGCACGGGCTGCTGATCACCAAGGGGCGCATCGAGCCCTTCATCGTCACGCTCGGCACGCTGGGCATCTTCCGCGCCTACCTCACCTACTTCTCGGACGGCGGCGCGATCACGCTCGACATGGAGCTGTCGGACGCCTACAGCCCGGTCTACTACGGCAGCGTGCTCGGCATTGCCATCCCGATATGGATCTTCATCGCGGTCGCGCTGCTCGGCGGCCTGATCCTGAACCGCACCGCCTACGGCCGCTACGTGCAGGCCATCGGCTCCAACGAGCAGGTGGCGCGCTACGCCGCGGTCGACGTCGACCGTGTCAAGGTGCTGACCTACATGCTGCTCGGCGTGTGCGTCGGGGTGGCGACGGTGCTGTATGTGCCGCGGCTCGGCTCGGCCTCGCCGACCACCGGGCTGCTGTGGGAACTCGAGGCCATCGCCGCCGTGATCGTCGGCGGCACCGCGCTGAAGGGCGGCGCCGGCAGCGTGACCGGCACCGTGGTCGGCGCGGTGCTGCTGTCGGTCATCAGCAACATCCTCAACCTCACCAGCCTCATCAGCGTGTACCTGAATGCCGCGGTGCAAGGCTTTGCCATCGTTCTCGTCGCTTTCCTGCAGCGCGGGCGGCGTTGAACACGACTCACGTGCTGCAGGCATTTCCCGCAAGACCACAGGAGACAAGTCCATGAAACTGATCAAGCGCATGCTGGCTCTGGGAGCCGTCTCGATGGCCGCGCTCGCCGCCGCGCCCGCCACGGCGCAGAAGAACGACAAGCTCACGCTCGGCGTGGCGATTCCTGCCGCGACCCACAGCTTCACGGCCGGCATCGTCTGGTGGGCCAACCAGGCCAAGAAGGAACTGGAAAAGCAGCACCCCAACCTGGAGATCATCGTCAAGACCGCCGGCGGTGCGCCGCAGCAGGCCAACCAGCTGCAGGATCTGGTCACCGTCAACAAGATCAACGCGCTGGTGATCTTTCCGTTCGAGTCGGCTGCGCTGACGCAGCCCGTCGCACAGGTGAAGAACAAGGGCGTGTACGTGACCGTGGTCGACCGTGGCCTCACCGACACCAGCGCGCAGGACGCCTATGTGGCCGGCGACAACACGGCCTTCGGCAAGCTGCCGGCCGAATACCTGGTCAAGCGCCTGAACGGCAAGGGCAACATCGTCGCGCTGCGCGGCATCCCGACCACGCTCGACAACGAGCGCATGGACGCCTTCCAGTCGGTGATCAAGCAGCATCCCGGCATCAAGCTGCTCGACGCGAAGTACGGCAACTGGAACCGCGACGACGCGTTCAAGGTGATGCAGGACTACCTGACGCGCTTCAAGCACATCGACGCGGTGTGGGCGGCCGACGACGACATGGCCGTGGGCGTGCTGCGCGCGATCGAGCAGGCCAAGCGCAACGACATCCAGATCGTCTTCGGCGGTGCGGGTGCCAAGGGCATGGTCAAGACGCTGATCGACGGCAAGAACAAGCTGATCGAGGCCAACGTCTCCTACTCGCCGAAATTCATGTACGACGCCATCAAGCTGACCGCCGAAGCACGCCTGAAAGGCGAGAAGCTCCCGGCCACGACCATCATCCCGTCGGTGCTGATCACGAAGGAGAACGCCCGGCAGTTCTACTTCCCCGACTCGCCGTTCTGACGCCGCGGGAGCACGCCATGGCCAGACCCGTCACCCTCTTCACCGGCCAGTGGGCCGACCTGCCCCTGCGCGAGCTGGCGCCGCTGGCCCGGCGCATGGGCTACGACGGCCTCGAGCTCGCCTGCTGGGGCGACCACTTCAACGTGCAGGAGGCGCTGGCTTCCGAGGCCTACGTGAAGGACCGGCGCGCGCTGCTCGAATCGCACGGCCTGCAATGCTTCGCGATCGGCAACCACCTGGTCGGCCAGGCCGTGTGCGACCTGGTCGATGCACGCCACCAGGCCATCGTGCCGGCGCACGTCTGGGGCGACGGCGACCCCGAAGGCGTGCGCCGGCGCGCCGCACAGGAGATGCAGGACACCGCGCGTGCCGCTGCGGCCTTCGGCGTCAAGACGGTGACCGGCTTCACCGGCTCGTCGATCTGGCACGCCACCTACGCCTTCCCGCCCACCACCCAGGCCTACTGGGACGCCGGTTTCGCCGACTTCGCACGGCGCTGGACACCCATCCTCGACGTGTTCGAGCAGTGCGGCATCAATTTCGCGCTCGAGGTGCATCCCACCGAGATCGCGTTCGACATCGCCAGCGCCCAGCGCGCCATCGAGGCGGTGGCCGGCCACCGCCGCTTCGGCTTCAACTTCGACCCCAGCCACCTGGCCTACCAGGGGGTCGACTACGTGAAGTTCATCCGGACCTTCAGCGAGCGCATCTACAACGCCCACATGAAGGACGTCTGGTGGGGCAAGGGTGACGGCACGGTCGGCGTGTTCGGCGGCCACACCAGCTTCGGCGACGCGCGTCGCTACTGGGACTTCCGCAGCGTGGGCCGCGGCATGGTGGACTTCGAATCCATCATCGTCGCGCTCAACGACATCGGCTACGCCGGGCCCTTGAGCGTGGAGTGGGAAGACAGCCGCATGGACCGCGTGCACGGCGCCACCGAAAGCGCCGCGTTCTGCAAGCGGCTCGACTTCGAGCCGGCGGCACAGGCGTTCGACGCCGCCTTCGAGAAGAAATGATGAGACCCCTACGCTACGCGATGGTCGGCGGTGGCCGTGACGCCTTCATCGGCGGCGTGCACCGGCAGGCGATGGCGCTGGACGGCCGGATGCAGCTGGTCGCGGGCGCCTTGTCGTCGGACCCGGACAAGGCGCGCGCCTCGGGGCGCGACCTGCACCTGCCCGACGACCGCAACCACGGCCGCTGGCAGGACCTGCTCGACGACGAGCTGCGCCGCCCGCCGGACCAACGCATCGACTTCGTCTGCATCGTCACGCCCAACCACGTGCACTACCCGGTGGCGCTGGCGTTTGCCGAGGCCGGCATCCACGTCGTGTGCGACAAGCCGCTGACGCACACCAGCGTAGAGGCCCAGGCGCTGGTGCGCGCCAGTGGTGCCGCCGGCACCGTGTTCGGCGTCACCTACAACTACACCGGCTACCCGATGGTGCGCCAGGCCCGCGAGATGGTTCGTTCGGGCGCGATCGGCGAGGTGCGCAAAGTGGTGGTCGAGTACCACCAGGGCTGGCTGGCCACCCAGGTCGAACGCGGCGGCAACAAGCAGGCCGACTGGCGCACCGACCCGGCCCGCAGCGGCCTGGCTGGGGCCATCGGCGACATCGGCTCGCATGCCGAGAACCTGGTCGCCACGGTGACCGGACTGGAGATCGAGGCCCTGTGCGCCGACCTGACGGCCTTCGTGCCGGGGCGACGGCTCGATGACGACGGCAACCTGCTGCTGCGCTACCGCAACGGCGCGCGCGGTGTGCTGATGACCTCGCAGGTGGCGGCCGGCTGCGAGAACGACCTGAGCCTGCGCGTGCACGGCACGCTAGGCTCGCTCGCCTGGCGCCAGGAAGAACCCAACCTGCTGCTGCACGCCCCGATCGACGGCCCCCGTCGTGTGCTGACCCGAGGCTCGCCGTGGCTGTGCGATGCGGCGCGACGCGCCACCCGGCTGCCGGCCGGGCACCCCGAGGCTTTCCTCGAGGCGTTCGCGAACGTCTATCTGGGCGTGGCAGAAGGGATACGCGCCGCGCAAGCCGGCCGGGCACCTTTGCCCGGCGAGGCCGACTACCCGACGGTGCATGACGGCGCGCGCGGCGTTCGCTTCATCGAGAAGACCGTGGAGTCCGCGGCATCGGCGGCGAAGTGGACCGACTGGGATTGAGCAGGACCCTTCAGCCGCCCACCGCGGCCTTGCCGACCAGCACGTCGCCGTCGACGTCGCGCACTTCCAGCACCCGCCAGTCGCCGCGCGGCACCGTCAGCAGCAGGCACGGGCGCGACAAGGCCATCGCCTGCATGCTGCCGGGCGCCGGGCGCACCAGGCGCACCGGCAGTCGCAGCACCTCGCCGCGCTGCGCCACCGCCGACGCCTGCAGCTCGATGCCGTAGCCCAGCGTCGGCTGCGTGTCCATCGTGTAGGCGACGACACGCTGGCGCGACCAGTCGACCGGCGCCTCGAACACCGCCGCCGGGTCGCGGCCGCCGAGCGCCTGCCGCCAGGCGGCCTCGGTGTCGAACACAGCCGCGCCTTCGCCGCGCCAGGGGCACTGGCTGGCTTGGCGCTGCTGCAACACCTGGACGGGGCGGTCGGTCATGGCGTTTCCGGAAGGGCCGGCACACGCGGTGCCGAGCGCCAGCACGGCCGGAGCGACGGCGCGGCGCAAATGAAGAAAAAACGAGGTCGTCATCAGACCAGTTTCTAGCGCATTCACGCGCCGTCGCGCCGCCAGGGTGTTTCGGCGTGTGCCGGCGCTCAGGCACCGAACGACAGCGCCGTGGCGGGCAGCGCGCGGCCGAGCGCGTTGTTCAGCAGCGTCCAGTGATAGGCCTCGTCGGCCGCAAGCCGGCCGGACACCTTGGCCAATTGCGCATCCTTGAACGACGGGATCACGCTCAGGTAGGCATGGGTCGCACCCAGCTCCAGCCGCGCGGCCAGGTCCAGCACGTCGGCCTGGGACTTCAGCGTCTCGGCCTTCAACGAGCGCGCATAGTCTTCCGGCTTGAGTTCGGCGACCGGCGTGCCGCCGAGCTTGCGGATCGTGGCGACCAAGGCGTCGCGATGGGCCTTGTGGTCGGCCTGGAAGCGCACCGCGATGTCGAGCACCGGCTTTTGCAGCAGGCCGCTGCCGGCGCCGAGCTGGTAGGCGTTGATCGCCTCGTGTTCCAGCGTCAGCGCTATGTTGAGGATGCCGGTGTCGGCGGCCGCGTCGGTGCCGGCCGCCTTCGCCAGCGCGTCGCGTCCGGCCAGCAGCATGACAGCACCGGCCGAGAGCACGCTGCCCGCCAACAGGCGGCGGCGCGCAGGCAGCAGGGGCGAAGAGGGGAGGTGCAGGTCGTTCATCGCGGTTCTCCTGAGTTGCGGGCGCCCGAGCACGACATGCGCCGGGTCGCCACAAGCCAGTTACGCAGCGATGGGCCGAACGGATGCAGTCCGTTCAGAGCTGCAGCTTGCCGCTGAACAGGATGGGACCGGTCGGCGCCCCCGTCGTCGAGCCGCCTCGGGACTCCAGGCTGACCGCAAAGGCCGCCGTGCCATCAAGGGCGCGGGCTCGCTGCACCACGGTGGCCCGGTCGGCCGCCACGAGGCCGAGCGAGCGCGGCGCACCGTCGGCCGGCACGGCCCAGAGCTCCAGGTCGCGCCCTGGCTCGATCGGCACCGGCGCCAGCGGTCGCACCAGCAGGCTGCCGCCGTCGGCACTCACGCCGGCAACGAAGGCGCTGCTGCCGTCCGGTGCGGCCAGTACGACGACGGTCGGCGGCAGCGCAGGCCCCGGCTGGGTCAGCAGCACCGCAAACCACACCGCTGCGGCAGTGGCGAACGCCGCCCAGCCGCGCCACCAGGCCAGCGAACGCCAGCGCCCTGCCGGCGCGGCCGGCTCGGCGCGTCCGTCGAGCTGCTGCTGCAGCCGCTGCCACACGGCCGGCGACGGCTCCACCGGAACCACCACGGTTGCAAGGGGAGACAAGCGCGCCTGCCAGCGCCCGACCGCCTGCCGCAGGGCGGGGTGCGCGAGCAGCAGCGTCTCGAAGCGGCGCCGCGCGCGGCCCTGCAACGTGCCCAGCACGTATTCGGCGGCCAGCCGGTCGGCCAGTTCCGGGCGGGTGTAGTTCACAGCGCGCCCTCCCCGCCCGACCGGTCCAGACAAGCCTTCAGCGCCTGCAAGCCGCGCCGCACCCACGACTTCACCGAGCCCAGCGGCGCGCTCATCTGCTCGGCCACCTCGCTGTGGGTCAGCCCCTGGTAGTAGGCCGGCGCCAGGCTCTGCTGCTGCTCGTCCGACAGCGTGTCCAGGCATTGCCGCAGCAGGCGCGCCGCCACTGCCTGCTGCCACAGGTCGGCCGGGCCGGGGCCGGGATCGGGGTGGGTGTCGGTCACGTCGGGGTCCTGCTCATCGTCCGGCACGGGGGTCTCGGCCTTCTGCGGCCGGGCCTGCGCCCGCCGCAGGCTGTCGATCGCGCGGTTGCGGGCGATGCTGGCCAGCCAGGTATAGGGCTGGCTCTGGCCCGCTTCATAGCGTTGTGCGGCGCGCCAGACGTTCAGGTACACCTCCTGCAGCACTTCCTCGGCCTGCGCCCGTTGAGGTTGTATACGCAGGATCACCCCGAGCAGATGCGCAGAGGTCGTGCGGTACAGCTCGGCGAATGCGCTGCGGTCGCCCAGCGCGACCCGGGCCAGCACCTCGGCGAGCGCCTTGCTGCGGTGAGACCAGGCTTGCGGGTCGGGGGCGGCCATGGCGCGCGATTGTAGGAGCGGCGGCCGGTGTGGCGCCTGGCCGCCCTCTTTCTAGCGCGGCCGGCGCCAGCCCGGTACTGCAGCCCCCACGCCTTGTGCATTGGCCCCCCCGAACGGCGCCACCGGGAAGTCAAGCCCGCTGCGCGAACCGTCAAGTTCGATCTCCTGCAACGGCGTGGCCAGTACCGGATAAGCGCCACAGGCCTCGCCGCGCTGGCAGATCACGCCGTCGTTGTCGAGGTCGGTACCGGCCACCAGGTGCAGTCGGGTCGCGGTGACGCCCGTGAGCTGCCACTCGTAGCGGCCGGAGGCGGCATTCAGCGCGCTCTGGTCGATGACCTCACCGCTGGCCGCATCGAGCACCAGCACGTACAGCCGGCCGAAATCGGCCGTCGGCGAGCCCGCGCCGGCCTTCGTGACGCTCACCGGCACGGTGAAGCTGCGGCCGGACGTCTGTACCGTGATGGCGGCGTAGCTCGTGCCTGCAGACAAGGTGGCGCGGTCCACGCCGACCCGGTAGACGCCCAGCCCGGTGGCAGCCTCCACCTCGACCTCGCTCACTGTGACGGCTGCGTTGTCGCTGGTCACGCTCTGCACCGTCTCGTCGCCGGCCGCCGACAGCGCCAGCGTCAGGTCCATGCTGGTGCGCGTACCGCCGAAGTGGATCGACGACGGCGCGGCCTGCACCTCGCCCGCCGGCGCGGGCGGCGGCGTGCCGTCGCGCAACTCGAGCGCGGCGTCCACCGCCTTGCGGGCGTTGACCGCGCCGTAGCCGGTGGCATCGTCCCGGCCTGCCGCGCCGAGGTCGTCGCTCAAGCGGCCGGCGGCGATCAGGGCGTCGACGTCCGCCGGGCTGAGGCCGGGGTGCACGAAACGCATCAGGGCCATCACACCCGCCACGTGGGGCGAGGCCATGGAGGTGCCCATCATCTGGCCGTAGCTCGGCATGCGTGCGCCGTTGGCATCGAAGGTGGCCACGGTGCTGTAGACGCCGTCGGGTTCGCCGGTGCCGGTGGTCGAGCGGCGCACGTCGCCTCCGGGTGCCGCCAGCGCCAGCGTCGGCCCGGCATTGGAATAGAAGGCCGGGCTGCGGCCGGCGTCGAGTGCTCCGACGGCGATCACGCCAGGGCAGTTGGCCGGCATGCCGACCGGCGCCGACCGGCCCTGGTCATTGCGCGCCTCGTTGCCGGCCGCCGCGACGACGATCACGCCCTCGGCGCGCGCCTGCGCAATGCCGTCACGGAACGCCGCCGAGCAGGCGCCCTGTGCGCCCAGGCTCATGTTGATGACGTCGGCCCGCCGCGGCGGCAGGCGCCCGGCATCGTTGGGCAGGCGCGCGGCATAGAAGATGGCCTGCAGCACGTCGTACAACGCGGCATTGCCGTCCGGGCGGAAGGTGCGCAGCGGCAGCAGTTGCGCCATCGGGGCCACGCCGGCGCCGCCGATGCCGTTGAAGGTCAGCGCGCCGATGGTGCCGGCAACGTGCGAGCCGTGAAAAGCCCCGTTGCTGTCGGGCGTCGCGGGATCGTCCGGGTCGGCGGTGTTGGTGCCGCCGGCCGCCGCCACGAAGCTGTAGCCGTCGACGATCTGCTCGGCCAGATCCGGATGGTCCTTGACGATGCCGCTGTCGATGACGGCCACCAGCGGGCGCTGCGCCGGCTGCGGCGACAGCGCGACCAGCCGGTCCATCGCCGGCGGCAGGCCGATCATTTCGTAGTGCCAGCGCTGCAACGGGTAGGCACGGTCATCCGGCGGAAAGCTGCCGACCGACGCCGCCGTCAGCCGCAGCTGCAGGTTGGGCTCGACATAGGCGTACTGCCCGCTGGCGCGCAGCCGCTTCAGCTGGTGCACGGTGTCGCGCACCGCCCGCTGCGAAGCCGGGGGCGCCGAAGCGGCACGGGCGCGGCCTTCGGAGGATGCGCCGAGCAGCAGCGGGCGCCCGGCGGCGGCATCGCCCTGCAGCACCGTGAGGCCCGACGCCTGCGCCAGTTGCAGCGCCTGCGCGCGCGCCTGTGCATCGGGCAGCAACTTCGCAACCAGTTGGCCGGGGATGATGGCGCTGCCCGTGCGGCCCGCGATCTGCTCGCAGTCGCCCCCGTCGGCCGGCGCGGAAACGCGCAGGTTGTAGATCGACGCGCCGGAGTACGCGTTCACGTCCACCACGTAGTCGCCGTCCTGCAGCACGCGCACGCATTCGTACTGGTGGGTGCCGATCGACTGCCCGAGCACGTCGCCGGTGGCCGGATCGTGGACATAGAGGTCGACGTCGTTGTCTGCCGGGTCGCTGGCGAACTCGAGTTCCAGCGTCTGCCCGGCCTTCAGGGCAACCCGGTACATGTCGTCTTCGTCGCCCGCGCTGCGATTGGGGCCTTCCGGCCCGCCGCCCGCGACGTTCACCGTGCCGACGGCCAGCGTGGGCGCCGTCAGCGGTTGGGCCGTGGCCATGCTGTTGTTGGCGGTGCGCCCGGCCTGTTCCGCGTCGTTGGTGTCGGAGTCGACGGACGCGGTCTCCGGCAAGACCACGCGGCCGGAGATCGTCCAGCCTTGAGGTGGCGCCGGCGGAGGCGGCTCGTCGTCGCCGCCACCGCCACCGCCGCCGCCACCGCCACAAGCGGTGAGCGCGAGACTCGCGGCAAGCCAAAGGGACCGGAAACGGATCGATGCAGACATTGCGGGCCTCCCTGCCTCATTGATGTGCCGGGCGACTTTATCGGCCGGCCGGCCGGCCTTCCGCCCCCCTTTCGGGGGCTCAGTGTGACGACGCGTGACGCGCGAGCACCGGGGCGGCATCCCGGCACCCGCCGGGCGCGGCCCTGCCACGCGAGGTGCCGGGCGGCTCCTTACAATCGGCCGGGTCGCAAAGCCCCGGAAGGGCCCATGAGCTCCTCGACCGAATTCGTCCTCACCCTGTCGTGCCCCGACAGCAAAGGCATCGTCTATGCTGTCTCCGGCCTGCTGTACCAGGCCGGCTGCAACATCATCGATTCGCAGCAGTTCGGCGACGTGCAAAGCGCCGACGGCACCGGCCTGTTTTTCATGCGCGTGCACTTCGAGGCGCCCGAGCACCTGGCCGACACCGCCACGCTTGACAAGCTGTTCGCCAACGTGCGGCAACAGTTCGCGATGAATTCGAGCTTCCATGCGCTCGCGCGCAAGCCGCGCCTGCTGCTGATGGTCAGCAAGCACGGTCACTGCCTGAACGACCTGCTGTTCCGCTGGCAGTCCGGGCAGTTGAACGTGGACATCCCGGCGATCGTCTCGAACCACCCGGACTACGCCGATCTGGCGCGCGGCTACGGCCTGGCCTTCCACCACCTGCCGCTGCCGACCGGCGCCTCGGCCGAGGCCAAGCGTGCGCAGGAGCGCCAGATCGAGCAGCTGGCGAGCGAGCACGAGATCGACCTCGTCGTGCTGGCGCGCTACATGCAGATCCTCAGCCCGGAGTTCTGCCGGTTCCTGGCCGGCCGCGCCATCAACATCCATCACAGCTTCCTGCCCAGCTTCAAGGGCGCCAAACCGTACTACCAGGCGCACGACCGGGGTGTGAAGCTGATCGGCGCCACCGCGCATTACGTGACGGCCGACCTCGACGAAGGCCCGATCATCGAGCAGGATGTCGAACGCGTCGACCACACGCTCAGCCCCGAGGACTTCACCGCCGTCGGGCGCGACGTCGAATGCGTGGTACTCGCGCGTGCCGTACGCTGGCACGTCGAGCACCGCGTGCTGATGAACGGGCACAAGACGGTCGTCTTCAAGTAGGAAACTCGATGTCCACACCCCAGGCCCTGCTCGCTTCGCCCGAAGACACCGAAGCCCAGTTCTACGAAGCGCTGCAACGCGGCGACATCGAGAAGCTGATGTCGCTGTGGTCGGATGACGACGAGATCGTCTGCGTGCAGCCGGGCGGGCCACGGCTGGTCGGCATGGCCGCGATCCGGGCCACGTTCGAGGCCATGTTCGCCAACGGCACCATCAACGCCCGGCCCGACAAGGTCAAGCGAGTGCACACGCTGACCACCGCGGTGCACAGCGTGCTCGAGAAGATCGAGCTGACCACCGCCGACGGCGTGCGCTCGGCCTACGTGGTCGCGACCAACGTCTACGTGAAGACGCCGCAGGGCTGGCGCATGGTGTGCCACCACGCCAGCCCGGGCACCTCGCGCGAGGCACAGGACCTGTCGGACGCGCCGTCCACGCTGCACTGAGTGCTGCCGCGATGCACGCCTACCGTTCGCCGCGGTGGCTGGTCGGCGGCAACCTGCAGACCATCTGGCCGGCCTTGTTCTCGCGCCGCTTCCTGGGGCCGCGCCCGGTCTACGCGCGCGAGCGCTGGGCCACGCCCGATGGCGACTTCGTCGACGTCGACCGCCAGGTCTGCCCCGCCGAGCCCCCTGCCGCCGACGCGCCGCTGCTGGTGCTGTTCCATGGCCTCGAAGGTTCGTCGCGCAGCCACTATGCCGAGGCCTTCGCGCACTTTGCACACCAGCGCCGTTGGCACTATGCGGTGCCGCACTTCCGCGGCTGCTCGGGCGAGCTGAACCTGGCGCCACGCGCCTACCACTCGGGCGACTACGAAGAGGTCGGCTGGATGCTCACGCGGCTGCGCGCCGCGCACCGCGGGCCGATGTTCGCAGTCGGCGTCTCGCTGGGCGGCAATGCGCTGTTGCGCTGGGCCGAAGAGGCCGGCGACAGCGCCGCGCAGACCGTGCATGCGGTGTGCTCGATCAGTTCGCCGATCGACCTGGCGGCAGGCGGTGCAGCGATCGACAGCGGCTTCAACCGGCAGGTCTACGCACGCATGTTCCTCAACACGATGAAGCCCAAGGCGCTGCGCAAGCTGGCGCAGCACCCCGGGCTGTTCGATGCCGAGCGGCTGCGGCGGGCACGCACGCTGTACGAGTTCGACGACGTCTTCACCGCGCCGCTGCACGGCTTTCGCGGCACCGACGACTACTGGACGCGGGCCTCGGCCAAGCCGCACCTCGCGCGCATCCGCGTGCCCGCGCTGGTGCTCAATGCCCTGAACGACCCGTTCGTGCCGGCCGCCTGCCTGCCGAAGCCCGGCGAGGTGGGCGAGTTCGTCACGCTGTGGCAGCCGCCGCACGGCGGGCACGTCGGCTTCCCCGGTGGTGGCTGGCCGGGACACGTCTTGACACTGCCCGAACAGGTGCTGGGCTGGATGCAGGCACGACTTTGAGCGAGGATCGTGGGTCCGCCTGCGCGGCGGCCGCACCTCGAGGACACCCAAGCATGGACGACATCGTCAAGGCCGCACTGAAGAAGTGGCCCAACGTGCCCGCCTGCCACGGCTGGCTCGCGCTCGACGCCCGTGGCGACTGGTACATGCGCGACGAGCGCATCCAGGCCGCCGGCCCCTTCCCGCAAGTGAAGGGCAGCCGCATCACGCACGACAAGCTGAAGGACTTCATCCACCGCAACTACGCCGCCGACGAGCAGGGCGCGTGGTTCTTCCAGAACGGCCCGCAGCGGGTCTATGTCGAACTGGAAGTCGCCCCTTGGGTGTGGCGGTTGCAGGCCGATCCGGCCGGGCCGGTGCTGGTGTGCTCGCACACCGGCGTGCCGGCACAGTTCCAGTCGGCGTGGCTCGACGAGCACGGCCGCCTGTTCCTCGACACCGACCTCGGGCTCGGCGTCGTGCACACGCTGGACATGGAAGCCGCCGCGCAGGCGGTCGAGACAGGACAGTGGCAGGTCCGTGACGTGCGCTTCGCCGAGCTGCCGGCACGCCACGCCTACGTGCTCAGTCCGCAGCGCGCCCAGGCCTGACGGACGGCCTGCGCCTCTTCCCGAAAAAAGCCCCCGCTGAAAACGCAAAGGCCGGGGTCTCCCCGGCCTTTGCGTTGGCCCTCACGACGCGTTTACTTGACGGCGTCGACCATGTAGGCGACAGCGGCCTTGATCTCCGCGTCGGAGGCGGCGGAGCCGCCCTTCGGCGGCATCGCACCCTTGCCCTTGATGACGCTGGCCGTCAATGCGTCGAGGCCCTGGCCCAGCCGGGCGCTCCACTGCGCCTTGTCGCCGAACTTCGGCGCACCGGCCACGCCGGCGGCGTGGCAGGCCACGCAGGCCTGGTTGTACAGCGCGCTGCCGGCGTTCGCACCGGCTTCGGCGGCCGGAGCCGCGGCCGGCGCGGCCGCCTGGTTCGCCGCCGCCACAGCGGCCGCGGCCTGCTGCGCAGCGCCGGCATCGGCGGCGGCCGGCTGGGTCTGCGCCGCCTCGGCCGTGGCGGCGGGCGCGGCTTGCGGCTCGGCCAGTTTGCCGCCCGACTGGTTGGCCATGTAGACCACCGCGCGGCCGATCTCGAGGTCGGTGAAGTCGCCGCCGCCTTGCGGGCCCATCGCGCCCTTGCCCTTCAGGGCAGAAGCCAGCAGCGCCTGGTAGCCCTGCGGCAGGCGCGGGGCCCAGGCCCCGGCGTCGCCCAGCTTCGGCGCACCCGCTGCACCGGTGGCATGGCAGGCCGCGCATTGCGCGGTGAAGACCTGTTCGCCGGTCTTCAGCGTCGCGGGGTTGGACAGGTCGCGCAGCTCGACGGTGCCGACCGGCTGGATGCGGCGCAGCACCGCCTCCTCGGTCAGGCCGTCGCTGCCGGCGCCGGCGCGCTTGTCGGAAGCCACGTAGGTGACCAGCAGGATGATGCCGACGATGGGCACCAGAAACGCGAACAGCACCGTGACGATCAGCTGCTTGGGCGTCTTGATCGGGCCTTCGTGGGGGCCGTCGTGTTCATCGTGCGTGTGTTGTGTGTCGCTCATGGGGCTCGATCCTTGACTGCGGGAGCGTATGTTTGGAAGTGTGGCGGGCGTCCGCGGCGCAAAACTTCGGGATTATAAGGGGCCGGCCTGTGGTCGCCGGAGGGCTCCGCCACCCTGCGCGCGACACGTCGCGCAAGGGCGTCGCCGCACGCTTGGCGGCAAGGCCCGGGCAACCGCTTTCGAGAAAGCGGTACCATAGCGACCTTTGCGCCCGTAGCTCAGTGGATAGAGTATTGGCCTCCGAAGCCAAGGGTCGCTGGTTCGATCCCAGCCGGGCGCGCCAGACGTCACAACGCCAGCCTCGTGCTGGCGTTGTCTTTTCCGGGCCCGAACGTCGCCCGAAGGACTGGTGACGCCGGGCAGTAGAATGCGGCCATGCCCGCGCGGCTTGTTGCCCTCCTTCTTTCGTGCGTCCTGCTCTGGTCAGGATTGAGCACGCACGAGTCTTTCGACGCATCGCTTTCCGCCGTGCAGCAGGACTCCCAGATGGCAGCGCCCGGCCATCCGTCATCCGACGATGTGCCGGGCTCCGTCGAAGGCCTGCCCGTCGACGGCCTGGCCGCTTGCGCCGACCTCGTGGAGCATGCGGTGCTGCTGGCCATGCCCGACCCGCCCGGCACCACCCTGACGATGTTGCTGTCCCGGCACGCCGGGATGACGGACGTCCGGTCGCCTCTTGTCGACGGCTTGCTCCGCCCGCCCTGCGCCGGGTCCGCATCGGCCTGAACGGGCCGCGTAACGCTGACCGGCCGCGCCCGCGGCTTCTGCCTTCGGATCGCCTGCGCTCGATGCACGCGACCCATCACTTCGACGCATCGCCAAGAGACTCACCGTGAACCTGAACACCTACTCGACCCCTTCTCACGATCTTGCGGTTTCGGCCGCCCGAGAGCGCAACCGCGTACTGCGCAACACCTATTGGCTGCTCGCGCTGTCGATGGTGCCCACCGTGCTGGGCGCCTGGATCGGCGTCAGCACCGGCATCGCGCGGTCCATGTCCTCCGGGATGGGGCTGGTCGTATTTCTCGTCGGCGCGTTCGGCTTCATGTTCGCCATCGAAAAGCTGAAGAACACGGCGGCCGGGGTGCCGGTGCTGCTGGCATTCACCTTCTTCATGGGCGTGATGCTGTCCCGCCTGGTCGGCGCGGTGCTCGGCCTGGCCAACGGTGCGAGCCTGATCATGACCGCGTTTGCCGGCACCGGGCTGATCTTCCTGGGGATGGCGACGCTGTCCACGGTGATCAAGCGCGACCTGTCCTCGATGGGCAAGTTCCTGTTCATCGGCGCGCTCCTGCTGCTGGTGGCCGGCATCGCCAATTTCTTCCTGCAATCGAGCGCGCTCATGCTGACGCTCTCGGTGCTGGCCATCGGCATCTTCTCGGCTTTCATCCTCTACGACCTCAAGCGCGTGCAGGACGGACACGAGACCAACTACATCACCGCAACGCTGGGCGTGTACCTGAGCATCTACAACGTGTTCCAGTCGCTGCTCATGCTGCTGGGGGTGTTCGGCGGGCGCGACGAGTAGCGCGCGCCCGGCGGCTTCGGCTCACGCCCTGTTCACAGGATCACCGCCAGCGCGCACCACCCGAGGGCCGCGAGACGCAGGGCGCTCGTCCATGGCTCGCCTGAGCCGGCCGCCGAGCGCCACACCGACACCAGCAGGAAAACGTTGTACGGCAGCAGGACCCCCCACGCCGCGGTGGTGAGCGGTGGCGGAGCGGCCTGCGTGATGCCGATCATCGCGGCCGTGCCGACCGCAAGGTTGACAAAGGTGCCGACCAGCAACATGTCCCAGAAGAAGGCGCGTGGCCAGTGCACCTGGCCGCGCCATCGTGAGACCGCGTAGCTTTTCGACCTTTCCCACATGACGCTGTCCCTCTGTTGACGTGGCTGAAGATCGTGGCAGCGTTTGCGGCACGGCTTTCGCTCAGCTCAGCACCGCGGCAAACAGGTACAGCGCGCTTTTGACGAGCGCCGCCAGCACCCCCCAGACCAACGCCACGCCGGCCGCTGCGATGACGCAGCCGCCCGCGACCCAGACGCCGTCGCGCTCGAGGATGCCGAGCGACATCACCGCGATGGCCAGCGCCGGCAGCATGTTGCCCAGGGGAATCGGCAGCACCAGGATGACCGCCAGCAGCAGGCACACCAGACCGACCAGATGTTCGAACGGCGGGCGCGCAAGCGCGCTGAGCCGGGGGCGCAGCAAGCGCTCGGCGCGTTGCAGCCACGGCACGACGTGGCGCACCATCCGCTCGAAGTCGCGCCGGGCGATCGAACGGCGGGCGATGAATTGCGGCAGCCAGGGCGGCAGGCCGAATGCCAGCTGCACCGTCAGGAACAGCAAGGGAGCACCGACGATGGCCGAGGTGCCCGGCGGCATCGGAATCGCGTTCGGGAACGCGAAGATGAAGATCAGGGCCGCCAGCGCGCGATCGCGCAGCGCATGCAGCAGGTCCGCGACCGAGATGTGCTCCCTCGCCGGGTCGCCCGCCACATCCTGGAGCAGTTGCGAAAGCAGGCGGCCCTGAGGTCGGTTCTCGCGCGGCTCCTGGTCCTCAATCGTATCGTCTCCTTGCATGCCGCAAGGCTATCAGGGCTGGCGCGCCTGGGGCCGCCGGATCACCGTTGCTGTCGCACGGAAGATGCATGCGGCCGCATGCCTGCATCAGAAGGCCATCCCCATCAGGAACCGGTGCGCCGCGGCCCCGGCAATGGCGCCATCGCCGACGGCCAGGGCGACGTTTCCTGCCATGCGCGCTGCATCGCCGCAGGCGAACACGCCGGCCACCGTCGTGGCCTTGATCGGGTCGGTCTTGATGCAGGTGCCGAGCGGCCCTTCCTCGACTGCGCAACCGAGCTGCCCTGACAGCGGGCTGGCGAGCACGGAGCGCGCCGCCACGAACAGACCTTGAAACGGGAGGATCCGGCCGTCGTGCATCACCACGTCGAGGCCCTCCCCTTCCAGGCGATCGATCCGGCCAGGCTCGATGGTCACGCCGCGCGCCTTCAGCGCTTCGGCCTGCTCGCGATCGGGTTCCAGCACGCCGTTGAGCAGGAACGTCGTCGGCCCCCAGTCGGGCAGCATCAACGCCTGGTGCACCGACATCGGCGATGTCGCCAGCACACCGATGCGGCCCTGCTGCAACTCGTAGCCGTGGCAGTAGGGGCAGTGGAACACTCGCCGGCCCCAGCGCTCGGCCAGCCCCGGTACGTCGGGCAGCTGGTCCCGCACCCCGGTGGCGAGCACCAGGCACCGCCCGAGCAGCGGCTCGCGGCCCTGCACCGAAACGACGAACCCGCCGCCTGCCTTCGCGGCACTTTCCGCCGTGCCACTCAGCCAGTCGACGGTGTCGTACTCCATCAGCTGCGCGCGTCCTTCCGCGGTGACCGCGCCGGGGTCGCTGCCGTCCTGTGTCAGGAAGCCGTGCGTGGCAGACGCAAACCGGTTGCGGCGCACGCCGGCGTCGACCACCAGCACCCGGCGCCGGGCGCGGGCCAGTTGCAGGGCGGCCGACAGGCCCGCATAGCTGCCGCCGACGACGATGGCGTCGTATGTCATGAATCACCTCGCTGTTGATCACGTATCATCAAATGCTACATGAAAAGCGAGGGCGGTATCGCGTCGGGGATTTGGGAGGGCGTACGGGCACGGGCCCTACTTCGGCCCCGAGGCCTCGTGCGTGCAATGCACGTCGAAGCCGCGCGCCAGCGTCGCCAGCGACACAGCACCGAGGCGTTCGATCAGCAGGGCTTCGGCGGTCTGCAGCGCGTCTTTCAACGCGGCGTTGACCACGCGCTCCACCGCGCACGCGGGGTTGTCGTTGTCGTTGCCGATCGCGAAGATCTTCGGGCCGCCGATGGCGTGGTGGATGTCCAGCAGGGTGACCTGCTCCAGGTCGCAGGCCAGCGTCCAGCCGCCGCCGTGCCCCTTCTCGGAACGGACATACCCGGCGCGCCGCAGGCCTGCCATCGTGCGGCGCACGACAGCCGCATTGGTGCCCAGCATCGCGGCGATCTGCTCGGAGGTGAAGGGCTCGTCCCGCCGGCTCATGTGCAGCAGGACGTGCAGCATCCGGGAAAGACGGCTGTCGGGTCGCATGCCCGGTACTGTCTCATACCGCCTTGACGCCACGCCCGGCCCGCGGCGGCGGGCCGGACAGGGTCACCAGCGGTAGCTCACCGACGCCACCATGCGACGGCGGCTGCCGAACCAGCAGTCGCCGCGCTCCAGGCAGGACGCCACGTACTTCTTGTCGGTCAGGTTGTTGATGTTGAGGGCGAAGCGCCAGTCGGCGGTGTCGTAGGACAGCATCGCGTCGAACAGCTCGACCGCCGGCACGTCCACCGCGTCGACCCCGTCGGACGACCTGCCGACGTGGCGCACGCCGGCCCCGGCGCGCAAGCCCGGCAGCGCGGCAAAACTGTGCACCGCCCAGACGCTGGCGCTGTGCTTGGGGATGGCCTCGAGCTGCTTGCCGAGATAGCGCGTGTCGGCCGCCGAGGTCTCGGTGATCTGGGCGTCGGTGTAGCTGTACTGCGCCACCAGGTCCCAGGCCGGCAGCCGGCCCGACACTTCGAGCTCGAGGCCCTTGACCGTGATCTCGCCGCGCTGCACCGAGGAGTTGACGTCATCGGGGTCCCGCGCCAGTCGGTTGGTCTCCTTCAGCTTGTAGACCGCCGCGGACGCCGCAACGCGCGACCACTCGGGTTGCCATTTCACGCCCAGCTCCACCTGCTTGCCGCGCTGTGGTTTGAACGGGCCGCCGCGGCCCGTCACGGGCTCGAAGGACTCTGAGTAGTTGACATAGGGAGACCACCCGCCGTCGCCCAGCCAGACGCCGCCGAGGTTCTTGCTGGTGGCTTCGTCCGTTCGCGGCTTGCTTTCGCCCTCCTCGGTGCGGACCTTGTCGTGCCGCAGCCCGGCCACGATCACCCAGCGGTCGCCGATCTTGATCTGGTCCTGCACCAGCACGCCCAGGCGCCGTGCCTTCGTAACGGTGGCGTCCATGTCCGGCAGGGCCGGCATCGGGTAGTTGTCATAGTCGGGGTCGTAGACGTCGAGCGGCGGGGCTTCGAAGTCGCCGTAGTAGCGCTGGCTGGCCTTGGAGTGGAAGCCGTCCAGGCCCACCAGCAGCGTGTGCGCCACGGTGCCTGCGCGCAGCTTGCCCTCGAACAGCAGGTCCGCATTGGTGACGCGGTCCTCGTCGTCAGCGGCGTAGAAGTAGCGGTTCAGGTAGGTGCCGTTCGGGTCGGGCGCGCCGGTCGAGTCGACGAAGCCGTCTTCCCAGTCGGCGTACATCGTGCGCATCTTGCCGTCGGTGCGGTCCTGGCGCAGGCTGTGGCGCAGCGTCCAGGTGTCGGTCAGGCGGCGCTCGAACTGCCAGCCCAGGCGCCAGCGCGTGCCGCCATAGGTGTCCCAGTCGGGCTCGCCGATGAAGGTGTCCATCGGGATCTTGCCGTTGGGCCCCGGCCGCAGCGTGCCGACGACCGGGAAGAAGCCGTTGACGTTGCCGCTCTCGTCGCGCTGGTATTCGGCGAACAAGGTCAGCGATGTCGAGCTGTCGGGACGCCAGGTGAGCGAGGGCGCAAGCAAGTCGCGGTCGTCGAACGCATGGTCCACCTGCGTGTTGCTGCGCTTGGCCAGCGCCACCACGCGGTACAGCAGCGTGCCGTCGGCGTTCAGCGGGCCGGTGAAGTCGCCCTGCACCTGCTTGTGATCGTGGTTGCCGACCTGCAGGCCGATCTCGCCGGCGCGCTCGGGCTGGGGCCGCTTGGACACCAGGTTGACCACACCGCCGGGGCCGTTCTGCCCGGCGATGACGGAGGCCGGGCCGCGCAGCACCTCGATGCGTTCGAAGGCATAGGGTTCGTTGCGCACCAGGCCCCAGTAGCCCGTCAGCGGCCGGCGCAAACCGTCGATCAGCGTCGAGCCGACGCTGCTGCCGCGCAGCGCGAAGTAGTCGCTGCGGTTGTCGACGCCATAGGTCTCGACACGCACGCCCGCGGTGTAGCGCAGCGCTTCCTGGATGTTGGGCGAGCCCTGGTCGCGCACCTGGTCGGCCGTGATGACGGAGATCGACTGCGGCACCTCGTTCAGCGGCGTGTCGGTCTTGGTCGCGGTGGCGGTCCGCCGCGCCACATAGCCGGGCACCGGCGAGGCGGCGGTTTCGGTGTCGGCGCTGGCGCGCACGCTGATGGTCGGCAGCGTGGCAGCAGGCTCCGAAGCGGCCGCGGCAGGCGGCGCAACGGTTTGCGCCAGGGTCGCGGCAGGCGCGCTGGCAAGCACGGCGGCCCGCACGAGGGCGTGCAGGCGGGTGGTCGGGGCGGTCATGGTCGGGGGTCCCTCTTACTGCTGGTTCGAAGTCGGTGCGCCGCGGCGGGATGTCACGCTGGCACGGCATGCGTCGTCGTCCGTTGCGATGGCAAGGCGGCGCGCAGCAATCGGTGCCTGAAGCGTGGCGACGGCTGGCTTCGTGGGACCCGGGCACCGCCTCGGTCAGAGACGGTTGCCGCGGAGGTGCTGGCTCAAATTGTAATGCGACTTATTCTTATTCAACAACCGCCAGTGCGCGAGGCGCGGACGGTGCAGCGGCGCGAGCCTGCAGGCGTTCGCCGCGTGCCACGCTGGGCGGGTGGCCGATGACGCGTTTGAACGCCCGGCTGAACGAGGCTTCCGAGTCGTAGCCCAGCCGGTGGGCGGCCACCGCGATGCGCATGCCGTCCTGGGCGATCCAGCGACGCGCCTGGAACATCTTCACCTTGGCAACGTATTTCGCCGGACTTTCGCCGACGGTGCGCGTGAAGGCCTCGGCAAAGCTGGAGCGCGAGGCACCCATCAGCTCGGCCAGCACCGGCACGCTCCAGTCGCGTTCGGGCTCGGCATGAATGGCGGCCAGCACCTTGCCGACCTTGGGGCAGCGCACCGCGGCGATCCAGCCCGTCGCGTCGCTGCAGGCGCACTCCACCCACGCGCGGATGATGGTGGCTGCCAGCACGTCGGCCAACCGCGCCAGGATGCCGCAGGCGCCGATGCGGTCGAGCTCGACCTCGCGCTCCATCGCCTCCAGCAAGGCCGGCACGGTGGGGTCGCGCTGAGCCAGGTCGCCGGCGCGCATGACGTCCGGCATCATCGTCATGAGCGGGTGCAGCGGGTCGAGGTTGAAGCGCATCGCGCCGCAGAACATCACGTCGGGCGGGGTGGCGCCTGCGGCTTCGACCGCGGGCTCGGTGTCTCCGCGCACGAGGTAGATGTTCTCGGACACCGCCACGCGCGCCAGCGAGTCGATGTCGACCGCCGGTGCGTCGGGCGAACTGGCGATGACGTGGAAGCTGCCGCGCGGCAGCAGCACGGCGTCGCCGGGATTCAGGCGCACCCACTCGGTCGAGGCAGTGCGCAGCCAGCTGCCGCCACTGGCGACGAAATGGAAGCGCGCCGCGCGTTGCGCCGGGAAGGCGACCGCCCAAGGCCGGCGCAACAGGCAGCGGCCGTATTCGACACCGTCGAGGCGCAGCCCCAGCAGGATTTCGGTGAGCGTGTCGGGCACGCCCGGTGGGCCCCCCCGGGGGCGCAACACAGGTCCGGAGAAACGATCAAGCATTTCGGATTTTCCGGCATGGAAACGCCGACATCTTATCCCTAAGCTGGCGGCCCAGACCACAACAACCCGCCTGTCTCATGTCTTCCGCTTCCTGCTCCGAATGCCTCGACGCCCGCACGGCCTTGGGCGCCCCGGTCCCCGCCGCGACGCCGGCGCACTGGCCTGCCGTCGCCTCGCTCGCGCTGGGCGTGTTCGCGCTGGTGACCGCCGAGTTCCTGCCGGCGAGCCTGCTCACCGCCATGGCCGCCGACCTGGGCGTGTCCGCCGGCGCTGCCGGCCAGGCCGTCACGGCCACGGCGCTGGTCGGTGCGGTGGCCGCGCCGTCGATCCCGCTGCTCACCCGCAGCTACGACCGCAGGCTGGTGCTGCTGGCGCTCACCGTGCTGCTGGTGCTGTCCAACGCGCTATCCGTCACCGCCAGCAGCCTGCCGGTGCTGCTCGTCGCCCGTGTGATGCTGGGCATCGCGCTGGGGGGCTTCTGGTCGATGGCCGGCGCACTCGCGATGCGCCTGGTGCCCGAGAACCTGTTCGCACGTGCCATGTCCATCGTGCTGACGGGCGTGTCCGTCGCCACGGTCTGCGCCGCCCCCATCGGCGCCTGGATGGGCGACCTGTGGGGCTGGCGCAGCGCTTTCGTCGCCGCCGGCGCCGTCAGCATGATCACGCTCGTCGCGCAATTCTTCACGCTGCCGGCCCTGCCGCCGCGTGACAACCCGAACCTGCGCGTGCTGGGCGAGCTGCTGGCCCGCCCCGGCGTGCGCATGGCACTGCTCGCGGTGTTGCTGGTCATCTCGGGCCACTTCGCCGGCTTCACCTACATCCGCCCGTTGATGGAGGACGTGACGCATTTGTCGGTCAGCGCCATCTCGGCCGTGCTGCTCGGCTACGGCATCGGCGGCTTTTTCGGCAATTTCGCGGGCGGCTGGATCGCCGAGCGCAGCGAGCGCCGCGCCATCGTGTTCGGCGGTGCGCTGATCGCTGCCCTCGCCGCCAGCCTGCTGGTCGCCGGCAGCTCGACCGTCGTCACCGCCGTCGCCGTCTCGCTGTGGGGCTTCGCGTTCGGCGCCTTCCCGGTCGGCTTCCAGACCTGGATCGTGCGCGCCGCGCCCGACCAGGCCGAAGGCGCCGGCGGCCTGCTGGTGGCGGCGTTCCAGATCGCCATCGCCAGCGGCGCCATCGGCGGCGGCCTGCTGGTCGACCACATCGGCGCGCTCGGCGGCCCGGCCTTCGCCGTCGCAGCACTCGCGCTGGGCACGGTGCTCACGCTGCGCTATGGGCCGCGGCCCGCGCGCGCCTGACACCGCGGCCTCCTTGCGCTTCCCATTCACCCTGACTGTTCGGAACCCTCATGCCTGCCGACCACGACACCGTCAACCGCCGCTACACGCTGGCCGCCCACCCGCGGGGCCTGCCGGCGCCCCAGGACTTCCGCCTCGAAACCACCCCGGTACCGACGCCTGCCGACGGACAGGTGCTGCTGCGCACGCTCTACCTCTCGCTCGACCCCTACATGCGCAACCTGATGGCAGAGGTCGGCCCCGGCTATGCAGACCCGGTGCCGCTCGGCGCGCCGATGGTGGGCGGCACCGTCAGCCGCGTGGTCGCGTCCCGCCACCCGAAGTTCGCGGCCGGTGAACTGGTGCTGGCGAACGCCGGCTGGCAGGACTACGCGCTGTCGGACGGCGCCGACCTGCTGCCGCTCGGCGACATGGCGCAACCGTCGCTCGCACTCGGCGGCCTCGGCATGCCGGGCTTCACGGCCCACGTGGGCTTGCTCGACATCGGCCAGCCCCGCCCCGGCGAAACCGTCGTGGTGGCGGCCGCAACCGGGGCGGTCGGCGCCGTGGTCGGGCAGATCGCCAAGCTCAAGGGCGCTCGCGTGGTCGGCATCGTGGGCGGCGCCGACAAGCGCCGCTATGCCGTCGAAGAGCTCGGCTTCGACGCCTGCATCGACCGCCGTGACCCGCAGTTCGCGCAGCAGCTGGCGGCCGCCTGCCCGGCCGGCATCGACGTGTACTTCGAGAACGTCGGCGGCGCGGTGTTCGATGCCGTGCTGCCGCGGCTCAACGTCGGGGCGCGCGTGCCGGTGTGCGGCTTCATCGCCCACTACAACGAGGCCGCCGCACCGGCCGGCCCCGACCGCCTGCCGCAGCTGGTCGCCACGCTGCTGCAAAAGCGCATCCGCATGCAGGGTTTCATCATCCTCGACCACTACGGCGAGCGCTTCGAGGCGTTCCGTCGCGAGATGGGCGAGTGGGTCGCGGCCGGCCGCGTGAAGCTGCGAGAAGACCGCGTCGACGGGCTGGAACAGGCGCCCGAGGCCTTCATCGGCCTGCTGCAGGGGCGCAACTTCGGCAAGCTGGTCGTGCGCGTTGCACAGGACTGACCGCGCGCCGGCCGGCACGTCCTACCGCTGCAACTCGCGCAGCCCTTGCTCCAGGTCGGCCAGCAGATCGTCGACCGCCTCGAGCCCGATGTTCAGCCGCACCACCGTCCCTTCAAGGGGACGGAAGCGGCGCGGCAGCTCGAAGCAAGGCATGGCGAGGCTGGTGACCCCGCCCCAGCTGTAGCCGATGTGAAAGAGCTGCAGCGCGTCGATGAAGCGGACGATCTGCTCGCGCCCGTGGTGCGGTGGCAGCACGATGGAAAACACGCTGGCCGAGCCGGTGAAGTC
Source organism: Caldimonas mangrovi (assembly GCF_023721835.1). Taxonomy (GTDB): domain Bacteria; phylum Pseudomonadota; class Gammaproteobacteria; order Burkholderiales; family Burkholderiaceae_C; genus Caldimonas; species Caldimonas mangrovi. The sequence goes on from NZ_JAMKFE010000018.1 coordinate 71,999, forward strand.
ACGCAGCCAGTGCTCGTGCCCGGGACAGGACGGCAATGCAGGGTGCAGCACCTGCTTCACCTCGGGACGCTGCGCCAGCCAGCGCGCCACCGCGAGCGTGCTGCGCCCCAGGGCGTCCAGACGCAACGGCAAGGTCTGCAGCCCTCGGAGCGCCAGCGAGCAATCGTCGGGCGAGACGCCCATGCCCAGCAGCTGGTGCGTGTCGCCGATGCGTTCATACAGCGAGTCGTCGCGCAGGCTCACCGAGCCGAGCAGCAGGTCGCTGTGGCCGCCGACGTATTTCGTCAGCGCCTGGCAGGCCACGTCGGCGCCGTGCGCGAACGCGTCGAACAGCACGCCCGCGGCATAGGTGTTGTCGACGGCGACCAGCGCGCCGTGCGCATGCGCTGCCTGCGCGATCGCCCGGACGTCCTGCACTTCCATCGTGATCGAGCCGGGACTCTCGCACCACACCAGGCGGGTGTTCGGCTTGAACTGACGCGCCACCTCCGCCCCGGCCAGCGGGTCGTACACCTCGGCCTCGATGCCCAGCCGCTGCAGCGTGCGCCGTGCCACATCCAGGCCGGGCGCATAGACGTTCTCGGGCAGCAGCACATGGTCGCCCGCACCCAGCAGCGCCAGGTCGACCAAGGCCAGCGCCGCCTGCCCGCCCGGGGTCAGGAAGGTGTGCGCCGCCCCTTCGAGTTCGCGCATGCGGGCCGCAAGCTCCATCGCGGTGGGCGTGCCGTACAGGCCGTAGCGGTAGGGCCGCTGCGCGGTGCGCCAGGTGTCTTCGGTGTCGGCGGCGCTGTCGAACAGCGTCGTCGATCCGCGATAGACCGGCATGGCCAGCGAGCGAAAGCCGGCCGGCGCGTGCACCTCGGGCTGCACGAGACGCGTGCGCCACGAAGTCGACGGGGATCGCGGGTCCGGCATGGCAAGCTCCTTTCGGTAGCGCAGGAGGCAAGCCGCATGCCGCGCGTTCAGTGAGGAAAGGCCAGCCGCCGCTCCATCAGGCGCTGCACCCGCTCGAACAGCAGGCTCAGCGCCCAGTAGACGCCGGCCGCCGCCAGGTACAGCGGAAACGGCTGAAACGTGGTGGAGATCAATTCCTTGGTCGCCAGCATCAGCTCGGTCACGGCGATCACCGAGACCAGCGAGGTGTCCTTGATCAGGCTGATGAGGCTGTTGCTCAGGCTCGGCACCGCCATGCGCAGCGCCTGCGGCGTGACCACGTAGCGCAGCGTCTGCGTGCGCGTCAGGCCGAGGCTGGTGCCGGCCATCCACTGCCCCTGCGAAATGCCCAGCACCGCGCCGCGCAGGCTCTCGGACAAGTAGGCCGCGACGTTGAGGGTCAACGCGAGCACCCCCGCGGTGATCGGCGAGAACTCGATGCCCACGCTGGGCAGCCCGTAGTACACGAGGAACACCTGCACCAGCAGCGGCGTGCCGCGCATCGCGCTGACATACACCGCGGCCACCTGTGCCAGCACCGGCACCTGCAGCACGCGCAGCAAGGCGACCAAGGCGCCGAGTGCCAGCCCCAGCACCATCGCCGAGACGGCGAACAGCAAGGTGTAGCCGGTGGCTCGCAGCATCACCGGCGCCGCGAGTTCGAACAGCGCGACCAGATCCATACAGCGCTCCCATCAAAAGAAACGCCCCCTGCGCAGGCAGGGGCGGTGGGCCAGGCGTCGAGCGACGAGCTTACTGAGCCACGGGCGGCTTGCTCACGTCACGCCCGAACCACTTGTTCGAGATCTTCGCGAATGTACCGTCTGCCTTCAGGTCTTCCAGGGCGCGGTCGATGGCCTGCTTGAACTTCGGGCTGCCCTTGCGGAAAGGAATCGCGTTGGATTCCACCGTACCCAGCGGCGCCCCGGCCTTCACCGGCAGCCGCGTCTTCTGCGCCAGGTAGGGGATCAGCAGGCTGTCGTTGAGCGCCACGTCGATGCGGCCCGACGCCAGGTCCTGCAGGTACTCCGGCGCGCCGGGGTAGACGTTCACGGTGGCCCCCGCGATGGCGCGGGCCTGTTCGGCATAGTTGCTGCCCTGCCCCACACCGATGGTGAGCCCCTTGAGGTCGGCGGCGGTGCGGATCGGGCGCGTCTCGTTCGCGCGCACGATCAGCTGCGGGCTCGACACCACGTAGGGGGCGCTGAAGGCGAACACCTGCTGGCGCTGCGGCGTGGCGGCCACCTGGTTGACGATCACGTCGTACTTGCCGGCCTGCAGCCCGGCGAGGATGCCGCTCCACTCGGTGGTGGTGAACTGCGGCTTCACCTTCAGCTTGCCGGCAATCGCCTCGGCGATCTCGACGTCGAAACCGGTCAGCTGGCCCTGCTCGTCACGGAAGTTGAAGGGCGGGTAGGTGCCCTCGAGCGCGATGCGCAAGGCGCCGCGCTGTTGCACTTCGTCGAGCAGGTCGGCGGCATGCGCCGGCAATGCGGCCAGAAACGCGAACGATAGCCCGGCTGCGGCCGCCAAAGCTTTGAGGACACGGCTCATATATTCATCTCCGGAATAAGAAACACAAACCATATGACTTGAGAGTTTATTGAGCCAACAAAGACCAGGTCGCGAGGGGGGTTGCCGTCCGTTGGCCTGCAACGCCCGCAGCGTGCACGATGTACGCCAGCACAGAGGCGAGCGATCACATCATGGCAGCACCGGCTGATCGATCGCCTGCTGGATGACACGGTCCGCGTCGCGCTGCAGCAGCAAGCGCTCGGCGACCAGCGCTTCGGCGGCGGCAGTGACTGCCGCCACGTAGCCGGCCTGGTCGCCGTAGAGCGCTTCCAGCGACGGCCGCGTGTCGCCGGCGGCCAGTCGGTCGGCCTCGGTGCGGTGGAAGGGGATGTAGGCACCGCCCAGGTTGGCCAAGTCCTCGAACGCCGGGTTGGCGACATCGTTGAATTCGAGGCTGGTGCCGATGGGCACGCGCGCCGCCACGCTGCGGATGCCGGCCAGTGTGAGGCCGGTGCCCGGGTCCACCTGCGGCACCAGGATCGCGTAGTCGCGGCCGGTGTAGTGCGGCGGCAGCAAGGTGGCGATGCCGGATTCGTCCTCGGCCACGTAGTCGGGGCCGAAGTCGAACAGCTTGAAGCCGTTGTGGCGGGCCAGGTACTCGAACTCGGGAATCGCGGTCGGCGTTCCGTTCACCGGCCAACTGACACCGCGCATCGTGGGGAAGACCAGCTGGTGCGGCCGCACCAGCGTGCCGTCGGCGATGCGCGGCACCTGGTGGTCCGGCGGCGCGACGTCGCGCACGACCCAGTCTTCGAGTGCGATGAACAGCGCCCGGAAGGTGTCGTTGAACTCGACCACCGTGCCGCGCGGGTAAACCGTGCTGGCCGGCGACCAGCCGATGCTCGCGGTGCCGCCGGGCCCGCCGTGCTGCGTGCTGGCGTAGTAGTAGATGCGCGCGTTGTCGGGCTGCTCCAGGTCGCGGAACCCCAACGCATCGGTCAGTACCGGCGAGCCCTGCAGTTGCCAGAACTCGGTGCCCGACAGGCCCAGGAAGAACTTCGGGCAGGTGTTGCCGGCCTCGCAGCGGCGCATCACGCCACCGCTGCGGCCGGCCACGTCGTCGAAGTAGTCGGCGGCCAGGCCGCGCGGCGCCGTCTGCCCGAACGCGGTGTGGTCGGTGCGCAGGCCGCCACCGCCGCCGGGCACGGCAAAGCGGGTGTTGATGTTCGTCTGCCGTGCCGCGACGTGCGCGTACAGGCCGTCGCACACGCGCTGCCCGTTGCGCCCTTCGTTGAAGCCCAGGTGCAGGAAGGTCTTCATCGCATTGCCCGACTGCGACGTGCCCTGGCACAGCGTGTGGGTGATGGCGCCGGCCAGCGGGTTGGGCGAGCCGTCGGCATCGGCAGTCGCGCTGCGGAAGAAGCCCAGCGTGTCGCGCAGCGCCGCCAGCCCCACGCCCATCACCTTCGGGTCGCGCGCGACGTAGACCAGCTCGTAGAGGTAGCCGGGGTCGAAGCCTTCCTTCAGGCACACGCGCGTGGCGTCGGGCGTGCCGGGAAACGGCTGGTCGGTGGCGTTGCAGTCGGCGAACTTCCAGTCGGCGGCAGCAATGGGAATGCGCGGGTCGGTTTCCTTCACGCGCTTGGTGAGCGAATAGCCGGGTTGCGTGTTGTCCAGGCTGGCCGGCGCATACGGAATCATCGAGCCGTTGAACACGCCGCCGGGCAGGCTCATCACGGACGTGGCGGTGGTGGGGACCAGCTCGGTGCGGTAGGGGCCGGTGATGGCCGAGCCGTCGCGTTGGCGTGCCACCGGCACCTGCACCGTCAGGCGGTTGGGGTGGCTCTTGGGCACGTCGCCCTGCCACGCCGAATACAGCATCACGTAGCCGCGCTCGAAGTACACCGCGTCGCCGGGAGCTGCGGCCAGATTGGGCTCGGTCAGGACGTTGCCGCGGTTGGGCGCGTCGTAGCGCAGCACGCCGCCGGCCCGGCTCATGTCCTTCGGCTTGAGCATCATGAAGTCGGCGGTGTACTCGACCATGCCGCGCGCGTTCACCGGCGCCAGCGCCAGGTCCTGGATGATGGCGTTGCGCGGGTCGCGCGGGTCGACCTCGCCATGAAGGGTGCCGCGCACGCGCTCGTACTCGCCCGCGTCACCGTAGCTGCCGGGGTAGTCCTCGGTGCTGGTGATGGCGAGGCGCAGCTGTGGCTCGGGCCGCGGCCCCGGCGAACCGTCGCCGTCGCTGCCGCCACCGCCGCACCCTGCGGCGAGTGCCACCAGGCAGGCCCAGGGCAAGGCTCGAAGAAAACCTCGTGTCATGTCTGTCTCCTGAGGCGGGCGCGCTGCACCTGCGCACAGGCAAAGCGCTGCCCAAGGGCGGATGAACCGCCTTTCGGAAGGTGAAGGGACAACCGGGCCCGCGAGCGCCGCGCGGGCGGCTCGCGTCAGCGCGTCATTCGGGCTGGATGCCGGCGGCCTTGATGATCTCGCCCCACTTGCGCGTCTCGGCCGACTGGAACTGCGCCAGCCCGTCGGGCGTGGTGGTGAAGGGGTCGGAGCCGCTCGCTTCGAAGAAGGCCTTGGCCGCCGCACTCGCCGTGCCGCGCGTCAGCAACTCGTTCAGGCGTTGCACCACCGGCGCCGGCGTGCCGGCCGGCACGTAGGCGGCGAACCAGTAGCCCATCTCGTAGCCGGGCACGCCGGCCTCGGCGATGGTGGGCACCTGCGGCAGCAGCGGCGAGCGCTTCGACGCGGTGACGCCCAGCGCACGCAGCTTGTCGCCCTTGATCTGCGGCACCCCGGTGGACATGTCGGCGAACATCATGTCGATCTGCCCGCCCAGCAGGTCGGTGATCGCGTTCGGGTTGCTCTTGTAGGGCACATGCAGGATCTGCACCTTGGCCATCTGCTGGAACAGCTCGCCGGCGGTGCGGCTGGACGAACTGCCGCTGCCGAACGACAGCTTGCCGGGGTTCTTGCGCGCATGCTCGATCACGTCGCGCACCGTCTTGAACGCCGAGCCCGGGTGGACCACCATCACCTGGCCGCCCTTGCCCAGCCCGGTGACCGGGGTGAAGTCCTTCACCGGGTCGTAGCCGATCTTCTTGTACAGGTGCTCGTTGGCCGCATGCGTGGTGTTGGTGGTGATGAGCACGGTGTAGCCGTCCGCCAGTGCACGCGCGGCCGCCTGCGCGGCCAGCATGCCGCTGGCACCGGCCTTGTTCTCGACCACCACCGGCTGTCTGGTCTCGGCGGTGAGCGACTCGCCCAAGGCGCGCGCCAACTGATCGGTGGCGCTGCCGGCCGCGAAGGGCACGATGAAGGTCACCGGCTTGTCGGGAAACGCCGACGCCGCGGTCCCGGTGAAGCCGAGTGCGAACAGCACGGCGGCGGCGAGGCATCGGCGGCGGGTGGAGGTGTAGAGGGTCATGGTTTGTCTCCTGTGGGTGAATCAGTCTTGCGGTGCCGGCGGGCCGGCCAGGCAGTGCGCCAGCTCGGCCGGCACGTCGACGGGCAGGTCCAGCAGCCAGAAGGCCAGCGACTTGCCGTGCGTGTCGAGGTTGAGCGCGTCGTTGACGCCGCCGTCGAGCACGTGGTCGAGCACGAAGTTCATCGCGTGCAGCCCGGGCAGCAGGTAGCGGCGCACGGCGCTGGGCCGGCGGTGTGCGAAACGTTCGGCCACTGCCGCTTCGGTGAGTTGCTCCACCAGCACCGGCCACAACGCGGGGTGCCAGGCGATGACGCTGATGTTGGAGCGGTCGCCCTTGTCGCCGGTGCGGCCGTGGGCAAGCCGGTAGAGCGGAACACGCAGCGAAACGCTCATGTCGCACTCCCTTCGTCGACGATGAAAAAGCTGGCCGGCACCGCCTCGCGCGGCACCAGGCAGGAGGCCGTGCCCAGGCGCGGGCGCAGCGAAGTGCGCACGCCGCCACCGCCGGCCGGGCCGCAGGTGTAGAGCGCCGTCACCTCGCGCGTCAGCGCTTCAGCGGCACCGCGATCGGCATGGTTGAGGGCCACGCGCAGGCGCACATCGTGCGCGTCACCGTGCGATGACGACGACCACCAGCGGCCGTCGTCGTCGGCGAACACGCTCGCCACGCCGATGAGGTCGAAACGCAGCCCGCCCAGGCCCGCGAGCCGCTGGCGCAGGATGTCGGCCGCCAGCCGCGCGCGCGCTTCGGCACGCGGGCCGGCATAGGAGATCTCGCCCTCGGCCAGCCAGCCGTTCTCGAAGCAGGCGTTGACCTTCAACTCGGCCGGGCGCGCATGCCCGCGCACGCCCGACAGCCGCACCCGGTCGGGCCCCAGGGCGTCGACCCGCGCCTGCGTCAGGTCGGCCACCACGTCGGGCGTCAGGTAGGCGGCCGGGTCGTGCACCTCGTAGAGCAGTTGCTCTTTCACGGTGCGCTCGTCGACGCGCCCGCCGGTGCCGGCGGGCTTGGTGATCACGCAATGGCCGTCGGCGTCGATCTCGGCGATGGGGTAGCCCACGTGCGCCAGGTCGGGCACGTCCTTGTAGCCCGGGTCGGCAAAGTAGCCGCCAGTGACCTGGGCGCCGCATTCGAGCAGGTGGCCGGCCATCGTGGCGCGGGCGATGCGGTCCCAGTCGTCGGCGGCCCAGCCGTAGTGGGCCAGCGCCGGCCCCACGGTGAGCGAGGGGTCGGCCACACGCCCGGCCACCACGATCTCGGCGCCGGCACGCAAGGCGGCGGCGATCGCATCGGCGCCCAGGTAGGCGTTGGCACTGACCAGCGGCGCGGCCGGCGCTGCCGGGCCCAGCGCCTGCATCAGCATCGCGCGATGGGCCGCGTCGCTGAGGTCGTCGCCGCGCACCACCGCGACACGCGGCGGGCGCAGCCCCAGGTCACGCGCCAGCGCCTGGATGCGCCGCGCCGCGCCCAGCGGGTTCGCCGCACCGAAGTTGCTGACGATGCGGATGCCGGCCTCCAGGCAGGTGCCCAGCACCGGCCGCAGCATCAGGTCGAGCAGCGGCTCGTAGCCCGCGTTCGGGTTCTCGCGCCGCGCCAGCTGCGCCAGCGCCAGCGTGCGCTCGGCCAGCGTCTCGAAGATCAGCACGGCCGGGCCGCCGCAGGCCGCAAGGGCCTGCACGACCGGGCCGGCCGCGTCGATGCGATCGCCCGAAAAGCCGGCGGCCGAGCCGACGCGCAACAGGGATGGGGTCATGGTCTCCTCGTCGCAAGACCGGCGCGCCTGCGCACGGCTTGCTGTTGGTGACCCACTCTAGGCCCGCCGCTTTGATCTGTGAAATAGGAAATTGGGATAGATTCATCCACCATGCCGATGAATCTGTCGACCCGCCAGCTGCGCGCCTTTCTTCACCTGGCCGAGCAGCGCAGCTTCACGCGCGCGGCTGCGCTGACGCACTTGTCGCAGCCCGCGTTCAGCGCGCTGATTCGCTCGCTCGAAGACGAGCTGGGCGCGAGGCTGTTCGACCGCACCACCCGCAGTGTCGAGCTCACCGCCGAGGGCCGCGCCTTCGAAGCCGCCGCGCGGCGCGTGCTGCGCGAAGCCGACGAGGCGCTGGCCGACGTGCAGGAGCTGGCCGCGCGGCAACGCGGCCGCGTGTCACTCGCGGTGCTGCCGGCGCTGGCCGCCGGGTGGCTGCCGCACGTGCTGGCGCGCTTTCATGCGCAGTGGCCCGGCATCCAGTTCGACGTGGCCGACGTGCTGTCGGAAGACTGCATCGAGCGCGTGCGCAGCGGCCGCGCCGACCTGGCGCTGGCGGCCACGCGCGCCGACACGCCCGAGCTGCGCACCGAGCTGTTCTGCACCGACGGTTTTCACCTGGTGTGCCGGCGCGACCACCCGCTGGCGACGCAGGCCACCGTGAAGCTGGCCGACCTGGCCGGCCACCCGATGATCCAGCTGGCCCGCTCGAGCAGCGTGCGCCAGTACGTCGAGGCTGCGGTGCACCCGTTGCAGCTGAATACGATGATGGAACTCGACCAGCTGAGCACCGTGGCCGGCATGGTGCGCGCCGGGCTGGGCGTGAGCGTGGTGCCGGCGCTCACGCTGTTCCACTTCGAGCATGCGGAGCTGGTGACGCGGCCGCTGCCCGGGCGGGGCTTGCGGCGGCAGATCTTCCTGGTGCGCCGGCGCGACCGGGGGCTGTCGGTGGCCGCGCAGGCCATGTACGAGCATGTGATGGCGTGGCGGCCGGAGGTGCCGGTGCGCCACCCGGCCGCGCAGCAGCGTGCACGGCGGATTTCGACACGCTCGAAGCGGCCGGCCCCGGCAACTCGCTGATGGCGAGCAAGCGCCGAGTGCGCGCCGAGCCTGTGGCCGCGAGGCAAGGCCTCGGGGCAGCGACGCGCTACACCAACCGTCGAGACCGCTTGAGTTTGAAGCCCAAGCCTGCCAGGCCCAGTGCCATCAGGGCGTAGCTGCTCGGCTCGGGAATCGGTGCGACAGCGCCTTCGATCGAGATGCGCGCGAACATCATCGCGTAGCGCCAAGAGTCGGTGTTGTTTGTATAGGAGGCCTCCAGCCGGCGCGCGAGTGTGCCGGACTCGTAGAGGGAGAAGCCATCGTTGTCTTCGGCGTACTCGAATTCGCCCACTTCGGGAAACTGCGTCGCGGCAACAGCGAAGCCCAGCTCGCCATAGCTGGTGCCGACGCAATCGATCGATGTGCAGCTGCTGTCTCTTGTGATGCTGGTGCTGAAATCGGCGGACAGCGTGACGGTGGCGCCAGGCGCGATCTCGATGCGCATTCCGGAGTAGTCGGAGCCGAGTCCGACCAAGCCGTAGTACGTCGACCCCGGCACCGATCCGTCGAACGTCAGCAAGAACGTGGACGCACCCGGGCCCATCAGGGCAGTGAGACCGCCGCTCGTGACTTGCAACGGCTCGATCGGCAAGCCGGGAAAGTAGTCATCGAACCCTTGCTGATCGGAACCGGGCACTCGGCTTGTCGCACTGACCCCGGCGCCGACCTCTCCCCAGCCCGCCCCCGACAGCGTCAGGTTCGAGAAACTGGCCGAGGCGGTATCGGCGATGGCGGCAGGCCAGTAGAAAGCGAGTGCAATGACCGCGGCTGCTTTGCGCATGAAACGTTCCTCGAAGTAAGGCCGCTTGGAGCGACGACGCCATGTCACGCTACAGCACTTCTCGCGTGCCTGCCCCCCTCGATCGAGCGGGTCGCCAGCGGGCCAGCCCTGATGGGCTTGCACTTGCTTTCAATATCGTGGCACCCCCCGACGTCCCTCTGGCAGTGTGCGGTCCTGCTCCGGCCACTTCGAGAGATGTGATGTCACACGCGACAAGCAACGCCCTTGGCAGTCGGTCTTCATCCTTCACCCGCCGCAGTGCGGCACCGCAAGGCTCCCCTGCGCAGTGGCCCAGGCTGCGCTCCACCGCCGCGGCTCTCGCCGTCGGCCTGACCAGCACCTGTGCCGGGGCACTGACCACCACCTGGGCCGGGATCGGCATCGCTCCGCCCTACTGGGATCTCGACGCCAACTGGAGCGCCGGCGCGCCCATTGCGCCGGATACCGAGGTGCAGCTCGGCCATGCCGACACGGTGTTGCGTTCGGGCAGCTTTCAGGCGGCGCGGGTCCAGGGCCTGGCACGGCTGGAGATATCGGGCGGCAGGCTGCAGCTGCACGGCGAGGGGTCGAGCCTGAACTCGCTGCACCTGTCCGGGGGCGAGCTTGCCGGGCCCGGTTCACTCACCGTCAGCCATTTGCGGTGGACCGGCGGCGCCATCGGCGGTACAGGCACGGCACCCCGCATCACGGCCGCCGGCGGAGCCACCCTCAGCGGCAACTCGACGCACGTCATGGCCGCTGGGGGCTCGCTCACCCTCGGGGCCTACAGTTTCTGGATCGCCAACGACTGGCACATGTTCAGCCCCCTGAGCATCCAGAAGAACGTCACCTTCATCGACCGGCCCACGGCCACGGGGCATGAACTGCGACTTCACGCCGATGCCGAGTTCGCCGGGCTGTACCGGAAAGAAGCCGGCAACACCCGCGTGCGGGTGGGGCAGCACGCGTCGTTTCGCAACAGCGGCGCCATGGTGGTGGAAAGCGGTTCGCTCGATTTCCAGGGCGGCAAGTCGTGGGACAACACCGGGGCACTGATCGTCACCCGGACGGGCCGGGTCGATCTCTTCCGGTCGACCGAAACCCGTTGGAGTAACACCGGTCGCGTACAGGTGGAAGGCCTGTTCCGCGCGCGCGTCTCGCGCCTCGGGATGAGCAGCAGCGGCACCTGGTTCGTGGCCAAGGGTGGGCAAGCCACCTTCGTCGGCGATCGCACGGCACCCGTGATCGTGTTCGAGCAGGGGGTGCACAACGAGGGAGGCCTGGCCCTCACGGCCGGCTTCGATCCCACGACGTCACGGGCACCTTCCGCGTGGTACCGAATGGAAGGCGGCGGGCTCACCGGCACCGGCTCGGTCTGGGTCGACCGCGCGCACCTCGATCTCGGCGACGAGCACGTCAACCATGGCCGGCTGACCATCAACAGCGGCGAAGTGCGGGTGGGGCACTATGTGCAGAACGAGGCCGCGGCCTCGACCGGGGTGGGCCGGTTGTTGACCGCCGACGACGTGCTGATCCTCGGCGGCACGCTCCATACCGCCGGCTACGACCGCGGCATCATTGACGGCAACCTGGTCCTCGGCGACGACGCCACCTTCGAAGCCCGCTCCGGCTGGTATCAGACGTCGCGGCTGGACGTCACCGGCACGGCGGCACTGGACGGCACGCTGCTGCTGGACACCTACGCACCCATGCGACCGGGCAGCCATCGCCTGCTGCAGGCGGCCGGCGGCATCACCGGCAGCTTCGACGAACTGGTAAGCGACGTCGACGTTGAGCGCTACCTGCTCACGCTCACCTACGGCAGCGACTGGGTGGCGCTCAACGTGACGGCCGTGCCCGAGCCGCACACCTATGCCCTGATGGCGGCCGGCATCGTGGCACTCGTGGTGCGGACGAGGCGCCGTCGCTCGACGCCTGCCGATGAACGGCCGAATGATCGGTGAGCGGCCACGGCGGCTGCTCAGGGACGCTTGAGCGGCAAGGCAGGCTATTCGTCGGAGTAGAACCAGACGTTGCGAATCAGGCCGTCGGTCACTTCGTACAGCGCAATGCCTTCCACCGGCGTGTCGCGGATGCCGGCAATCCGTTCGTGGTCAGCCACCTTGTTACCGACCACCATGCGCTGCACCACCTCGGCGTGCAGGCCGTTCAAAACGAAGCGTTGGCCGCCGTAGTACGTCCGCAAGGCGGCCTTGCCCTCCAGGAACGGTTCGCTCGCAGGCGGCCGGTACTCCCGGACGTCGTCGGCATATTGCGCGAGGAAACTCTCCAGGTCCTTGGCGTTGTAGGCCACCAGCTGGCGCTGCACCACGTCTTCCGGATTCATGCAGGTGTCCTTTCCCGCTCCCGCTCGGAGCGCTCCATCCTCGTGCTCAGGCAGCTGTCTTGAGTGCGCGCCCGGGGGCCCGGTACGCATACTGGCCCAACCAGATGCTGCCCACCACCAGCAGGCCGCCGGCTGTCTGCATCGCGGTAAGCGACTGCCCCAGGAACCACCAGCCCAGCAGCACGGCCGTCACCGGGCTCAGCAGCAGCAGCGGCGACACCAACGAAGACTCCAGCCTGACGATACCGCGCAGCCACAACAGGAAGGTCAGCGCCATGCCGATCAGGCCCAGCCACGCCAGCGCCAGCAGGTTGGCCGTGGTGGGCACCGGCATGGCCGGCTCCAACAGCCCCACCACCGGCACCAGCAGCAGGCCGCCGGCCGTGAGCTGCCATGCGGTGAACGTCAGCAGCGACACCGGCGGCTGCCACTTGCGGCTCAACACCGTGCCGCAGGCCATCGAGCCGGCACCGGCCAGCCCTGCCGCGATGCCGATGGGGTCGAGCGCGGCCTGGGGCGTGAGCACCAGCAGCGCCACCCCGCCGGCACCGAGCAGCGCCGCGACCACAGCGCCCGCGCGGATCGGGCTGGCGAGCAGCAGGTAGGCCAGGAACACCACCAGCAAAGGCTGCACTGCCCCCACCGTGGCGGCCACGCCCCCGGGCAGCCGGTAGGTGGCAATGAACAGCATGCTCAGGAAGATGGAGAAGTTCAGTGCGCCCAGCGTGAAGACGCGCAGCCACCAGATGCCGGTGGGCAGTTGCCGCACGATCAGCAGCAACAACAGCCCCGCCGGCAAGGCACGCAGCATGGCGACGGTGACCGGCGAAAACCCCGCCAGGAATTCGGTGGTGACGACGTAGGTGCTGCCCCAGATGACGGGCGCGATGGCGGTCAGCAGCAGGTCGGTGGTGCGGGTGGTCATGAAAACTCCAGCACCTGGGCCAGCGGCCGCCGCGGCTTTTGCGGCCAGTTGCCCGGGGCTGCGCGGCCCACCGCGAGCAGCATCACCGGCACCTCGTTCGGCCCCAGCCCGAACTCGTGCGCCACGCCTTGCGCATCGAAACCCACCATCGGGCCCGACACGCACCCCAGCGCTTCGGCCGCATACATCAGGGTGGCGGCGCCCAGCGTGGCCGAGCGCACGGCTTCGTCGCGCGCCGTCCGGGCGTCGGCGTACTGCGCCCGCGCGCCTTCCTGCCAGCCGGCGGCCGTTTCTGCCGCCATGAAGCCGGCGTCGACGAAGGCGGACAGCCGTGCCGGGATCTCGGCGGGCTCGGGCAGCACGCCGCACACGATGAAGGTGACGGCCGCCTGCGCCACCTTGGCCTGGCCGTGCGCCAGGTGCTGCAGCCGCGCCTTGGCGCCGGCCGTGCGCACCGCGACGAAGCGCCAGTTCTGCAGGTTGTAGGCCGTGGGCGCCCGGGTGGCGAGCCGCACCAGCGCCTCGATCTCGGCGTCGGGCAAGGTATGGCCCGGGTCGAAGCGGTTGGCGGACACGCGCCGCTCGATCAACGCGATGGTGGGGTGGGTCATGGGCTCACACGGAAGGTGAATCAGCCCCGTAGGGTAGAAAATTCACCGACAGTTGATAACCCGCCCGGCGGGAAAGAAATACTTTACCACCAGAGAACAGTGCCATGGACCGCTATACCGCCTTGCAAGTGTTCCGCCACGTGGCCCAGCTGCAAAGCTTCGCCGAGGCCGGGCGACGGCTGGGCCTGTCGCCGGCCGCCGTGAGCAAGAACATGGCCGAACTGGAAGCGCACGTCGGCGCGCGGCTGGTCCACCGCACCACGCGCCGCATGTCGCTGACCGAAGAGGGCAAGACCTACCTGGAACACGTGATGCGCGGCCTCGATGCGCTGGCCGAGGCCGACCAGGCCCTGTGCCCGGTCAAGACCGGGCCGAGCGGCACCCTGCGCGTGAGCGCGCCCATGACCGTGACGCTCACCCGGCTGTCGACGTGCATTCCGCACTTCCTGTCGCGCTACCCCGAGCTGGCGCTGGACCTGCACCTCGACGACCGGCGCGTCGACCTGGTGCGCGAAGGCTACGACCTGGCCATCCGCGGCAGCGACCACCTGGAAGATTCGAGCATGGTGGCCCGCAAGCTGGCCGTCATGCCGCATGTGCTGTGCGCCGCGCCGTCGTACTTCCAGGCCCGCGGCACGCCGGCGACGCCCGCCGAGCTGAAGGGGCACGAGTGCGTGCGGTTCTCGCTCTCGGGCCATGCGGACGAATGGGCCTTCTCGAAAGACGGCCGCACCGAACGCGTCACGGTGGCAGCCCGCTATTCGGTCTCGTCGAGCCTGGCGGTGCGCGATGCGCTGCGCGAGGGCTACGGGCTGAGCCTGATACCGCATCCCTACGTCGAGGACGACCTGCGCGCAGGGCGGCTGCAATCGGCGCTGGACGACTGGCGCAGCGTGGACACCACGCTGTATGCGGTGTTTCCATCGCGCCAGCACCTGGCGCCGAAGATCCGGGTGTTTCTCGACTTCCTCGTCGACGCGTTCGCAAGCTCCTGAGTCTCTCTCGATCCTGAGCAGCTCGCCCCCCTGTCGAGGGCGATCTTGGTCCTCTGCCCTCAGGGCGCGCGTCGCCCCAGCCCGTTCTCGCGCGCCAGCACGATGGCCTGGGCGCGGCCCTCCACCTCGAGGCGGTCGAACAGTTGCGTGATGTGATTGCGCACCGTCTTCTCGGCCAGGCCCAGCACCGCGGCGATCTGGGCGTTGTCGCGCCCCTGCGCCATCAGGTCGAGCAGGCCCAGCAAGCGCGGCGACAGGCCGGCGATGCGCTCGTCGGTGCCCTGGCTCGCCGCCGTGGGCGGCAGGAAGGCTTCGATGGCCGCCAAGGCGCGCGCCCAGCCGGGTTCGTGATCCAGCAGCAGATGGTTGCCGCTGTCGATGGGCACGAACTCGGCATTGGGAAGATGCGCGGCCAGGTAGCGCCCTTCGTCGAACGGCACACGCACGTCACGTGTGCTGTGCAACACCAGCGCGGGGCAGCGCACGCGCGGCAGCAGCGCGGTGACGTCGATCTCGGCAAAGGTGCGCATGAAACCCGCAGCGTTCTCGGGCGAGGTGGAGATGCGCTTGAGCTCGTTGAACCACTGGTGCTGCTCGGGCTTGCCGCCGGGAATGAACTGCGTGGTGAAGAACTGGCGGTACGACGGGTCGCTCTTGCCCCAGCCGAGCTCGGCCATGCGCACCATCATGTTCGCCTCTTCCACCTGCTGCGGGCCGTTGGCGCGCACCAGGCGACCGCGCGCATAGCCGCCATGCAGCACCAGGTGGCTCACGCGCTCGGGGTGGCGCGCGGCGTAGGCGATGGCCACCGCCGCGCCCTGCGAAATGCCCAGCAGCGCAAAACGTTCGGTGCCCAGCGCGTCGACCACCGTTTCCAGATCATCGACCCAGCTGTCGAAGCTGAGCGACGGCACGTGCCAGTCGCTGAGGCCGCAACCGCGCTCGTCGAAACGCACCAGGCGGTAGCGCGCCGACAGGTCGTGCAGCATGTGCCGCCAGACGGGGCTGTCCCAGTCGTGCTCGATGTGCGAGAACCAGGTGGCGGCCTTGATCAGCACCGGCCCGGTCCCCGACGCCGCATAAGCCAGGCGGGTGCCGTCGCGGCTGCGGGCAAAGCGGATCTGCTGGGTGGGCTCGGACATGGCAGCGGCGATTCTCACACGGGGTTCTGCCGCGAGGGCCGCTGGGACCGGCGCCCCAAGGCAGATGCACATCGATCTGCGACACTGCGGCCGACACACACGCCACCTCGACCATGGGCTATCCCGAACACGACACCTGGGGCCGCCGGTACTGCGCGGTCGCCGCCGCCGCCGCCGCGCTGACCGGCGTGCTGTGCCTCGGCTGGCCGCCGCTGGCGTCGCAGGTGCTGCCGTGGACCATGCCGGCGCTGCATGCGCGCTGCGTGGGCGTGATGCACCTGGCACTGGCACTGCAACTGCTGGTGGCGCTGCGCCCGCTCGACCCTCATGCCCTGCGCATGCCGATGGCAGCCGTAGCGGCCTGGTGCGCAGCCAGCGCGGCCGGCGTGCTGCTGCAGCCCGGTCCTTCGGGCCTGGGCAGCACCGCCTCGGCATGGGTGGCAGGCTGGGGCCTGCTGGCCGTTGGCGCCACGGCCTTGCTGCGCCGGCCGACCGGAAGCAATGCCCCGGCCGAACACCCCGCGCGCGCCTGGCAGGGCGTGGCACTGGCGGCCACGGTCGCGGCGCTGGTGCTGCTGGCCTGGCCCGGGCTGGCCGTGACCGTCTGGCCCTGGAAGCTGACACCCGCACTGGCAGCCGCCTACGCCGGCCCCTTCCTGGCATCCGGCGTGGCGGCTTGGGGCGTGGCGCGCGAGCGCAGGCGCTACGTGCAGCGGCCGGCCCAGCAGTCGCTCGCAGCGCTGGGCGTGGGCGTGCTGCTGGCCTGCCTGCTGCACCGGGCGTTGTTCGACTTCGAGCGGCCCGCCACCTGGGTGTGGTTCGCGGCCTTCGCGGCCCTTGCAGCCCTTGCGCTGCACACCCTGCGCCCCGCGCTCCGGCACAGATAGCGCCGCTCGGGACATCCGTCCCGGCTACGCCCTCGGCAGGGGCCCACGGCGGGACTGCAGTCCCACGACAACAGGACAGGTCGGCGCGCACAGTGGCGTTGTGCCGGCGAGGTGGCCGGCGCTCTCTTCAACCTCTCAAGGAGCACACGCCATGAACCGCATCCTCACCGCCCTGACCCTGACCGCCGCCGCACTGACTGCCGGCCTGGCCGCCGCCCAAACCACCGAGCAGGACGGCATCCTGCGCGACAAGGCCGGCCGCACGCTGTACACCTTCGACAAGGACGCCGGCGGCGAAAGCCGCTGCTACGACGCCTGCGCCAAGGCCTGGCCGCCCTTCCTGGCCAAGGCCGGCGCGCAGGCCAAGGGCAACCTGACGCTGCACGCGCGCACCGACGGCGGCATGCAATGGGGCATCGAAGGCCAGCCGCTGTACTACTTCGTCGGCGACGCCCAGGACGGCGACGTCAACGGCGACAAGTCGGGCGGCGTCTGGCACGTGGTGCGCGGCAAGGCGGCCGCGTCCGCGCAGGCCAAGCCCGCGGCTTCGGGGGGCTACTCGACCGGCAACTACGGCTCGGTCTACTGACACGCTGCGAGGGCGGTGCTCACCTCCGCCCGTTGCATGCCGACAGGCGTCAAGGGTCCCGGTCGCCGACCGGGTCCCGCCGAAGCCATGACAGGGGCGCGGCCATCGTCTCTTCAGCGGTGCAGGACAGCCAACGCGTTCTTCGCCGCCTCGACACCCATCTTGACGTAGGCGTCTGCCGTAACCCCACCGATGTGCGGGCTCAGCGTGATGCGCGGCTCGCCGTGGAACGGATGCGACGCGGCCATCGGCTCGACGGCAAAGCTGTCCAGCCCCGCGCTGCCGACCTGGCCGCTGCGCACGGCTGCGAGCAGCGCCGACTCGTCGATCAAGCCGCCACGGGCGGTGTTGACGATGATCACGCCCCTCCTGCATGCGGCCAGCGTCCGCGCATTGAGCAGCCCGGCGTTGTCCGGCGTCAACGGGCAATGCAGCGAGATCGCGTGCGACTCCCGCCAGAGGGTTTCCATGTCCACGCGCTCGATGCAGGCCGGCAGGTCTTTCGCGTACGGATCGAATCCCAGCACACGCATGCCCATCGCATCGGCCATGCGCGCGAAGCGCACGCCGATCGCGCCCAAGCCGACAAGGCCCACCGTGCGGCCTTCGAGCTCGACGCTCTTGTGCGTGGCCTTGTCCCAGTAGCCGGCATGCATGCGCGCGTTCTGCACCACCACCGACTTGGCGCAGGCCAGCAGCAGCGCCAGCGCATGCTCGGCCACGGCCGCCGCGTTGGCACCCGCAGCTGCGACGACCCGGATGCCGCGCGCAGCGGCGGCCGTCTGGTCGATCGTGTCGGTGCCACTGCCGTGCTTGGAGACCACTTTCAGGCTGGGTGCGGCGGCCATCGCAGCGGCACCGACCTTGCCGTAGCGCACGATGATCGCGACCGGGTCGTGGCGCTGGCACAGCGCAACGATGTCATCCTCGGTCGGCGCCCTGCCGGCGTAGATCACTTCGTGGTTCTCCAGCAGCGCGAGCGCCTCGGCGGCGAGGTCGTTGCCGGTGACGAGGAAGACGGGCTTGCCGGCGCTCACAGCGTTTCGCCTTCACCGATGACGCCGGCTGCCCGCAGCGCGCCGTCGAGCCAGACCGGGCGCAATGCCCTGCGGCTCTTGATGTCGGCCATGCGCCTGGTTTCCGCGGCGACCTTGTCCGCCGCCAGCCGCAGCATCGCCAGGGCTTGCTCGCGCTCGATCACCGTCACGCCGTCGGCATCGCCGGCCACCAGGTCCCCAGCCCTCACCGTCACGCCGCCGATCGAGATCGGGTGGTTCAGGCGGCCCGCGACGTTCTTGGTCGGCCCGTTGGGATTGAGCCCCGCTGCGAACATCGGGAAACCGAGTGCCCGGATCGCCTCGCTGTCGCGCACGGCACCATCGATCACGACGGCGGCCACACCGAGGGCAGCCGCCTGCTGGCTCATGATCTCGCCCATCAGGGCGCTGTTCAGGTCGCCCTTGCCGTCCACGAGTATCACGTCGCCCGGCTTCGCCACCGCCAGCGCGGCATGGATCATCAGGTTGTCGCCCGGCCGCACCTCGACCGTCAACGCCGGGCCGGCGAAGCGCATCGACGGCGCGAGAGGCGCAATGCGGCCGTGCATCGCACCGCGGCGCCCGGCCACGTCTGCCAGGACCGACGAAGCGAACTGCGCGGCCTGCGCGACGACACCGGCATCGACCCGTTCGAAGTCGCGGATCACGTCGGGCAACGCGGCGGCTTGACTCATGCAAATCTCCTTGATTGATCGGGGGCCACGCCGGGCCGGGCCCGGCAGCGGGCAGTGGTCAGTCGACCCTGGCGCCGGAGTCCTTCACGACCTTGGCCCAGCGCGGCGTCTCTTTGCTGATAAAGGCGGCGAACTGCTCGGGTGTGCCGCCCACCGCGTCAGCGCCTTCGTCACTCAGTCGCTTGACGAGTTCGGGATCCTTCAGCACCTTGTTGAACTCGGTGTTCAACTTTGCGACCACGTCCTTCGGCGTGCCGGCCGGGGCCAGGAAGCCGAACCAGGTGACGGCATCGAAACCCTTGTAGCCGGAATCGTTGATGGTCGGCACATCAGGCAGGTCCTTTACTCGCTTGGTCGAGGTGACGGCCAGCGGCCGCAGCTTGCCCTGCTTGATCTGGCCCAGCAGCGTCGGCACCGACGACATGTACAGCTCCACGGTGCCGCTGACGACGTCGGTCATCGCCTGCGCCGCCCCCTTGTACGGCACGTGCTGCATCTTCACGCCGGCCGCCTTCTGGAACATCTCGCTCGCCAGATGCGCCACGGTGCCGTTGCCAGGGGAAGCGAAGTTGATGTAGCCCGGCTTGGCCTTGGCTGCGTCGACCGCATCGGCCAGGGTTCCGTACGGCGCCGACATGCTGGTGACCACGACCAGCGGCGCATTGGCCACCAGAACGATCGGGGCCAGGTCCTTCTGCGGGTCGTACGGCAGCTTCGGGTACAGCGTCGGGCTGATGGCCAGATTGCTCGTCTGCCCGAGCACGATCGTGTAGCCGTCCGCGGGCGACTTCGCCACTGAATCGACGCCCAGGTTGCCGCCGGCGCCGGGCTTGTTGTCGATCACGAAGGTCCAGCCGGTGGCCTTGGCGACACGCTGGCTGGTCTCGCGGGCGATGATGTCCGTGCCGCCGCCCGGCGGGAACGGCACGACGATGCGGATGGGCTTGGTGGGCCAGGATTGCGCAAAGGCACCGCTGGTGAGTGTGGCGGCGGTCAGCGCGAGCAGAAGCTGTCGGGTCATGGACATGGTGTCTCCTTTGATGCCCCGGGCGCTCGCTGGTGACAGTTGCGGCGCTGGGTCTGCTGCCCAGTATCAGTTCCGGAAGTCGTACATTCCAATCGATACTTTCTTCCCATCGATCAATGGAACTTTTGCAATGGATCTGCGAGACCTGCGCTACTTCGAGACCATCGCCGAACTGCAGCACCTGGGGCGCGCGTCGGCTCGCCTGCACCGCACCCAGCCTGCATTGACGAGCAGCGTCCGGCGCCTGGAAGCCGCTTGCGGCACGGCGCTGTTCGAAAGGTCCGGCCGCGGCATCCGTCTCACCGAAGCCGGCAAGGTGCTGTTGAAGTGGGCGCAGCGCATGCGCGTCGACGTCGAGGACGCCAAGCGCGAACTCCAATCGATCGGCGCCGGCCTGGTCGGCAACGTGCGGATCGGCATCGTGCCGACAGCCGCGCAGTTCCTGCTGCCGGCGGTGGCCAGGCAACTGCTGAAGGAAGCGCCCGCGGTGACGTTGCGCACGGTGGTCGGACTGATCGGCTCCTTGAGGCCGCAGTTGCTCGCCGGCGAGCTGGACCTGATGGTGGGCACCGAGAGCGCTGCCGAGGCCGGCTGGATCTCCAAGGCCCTGGCTGAAGACACCATCGTCGTGGCGGCAAGCGCGAAGCACCCCGTCTTTCGCTCGGGCGCAACCCTCAGGGACCTGACGGCCTACCCGTGGGCGCTGCAGCCGCCCGGTGCACCCACACGCGACTGGCTCGACCATACGTTCGATCGCCTCGGCCTTGCGCGCCCGCGCGTGCAGGTGGAGACCACGATGCTGCTGACGCTCCCGGCGCTGATCGTGCAGACCGAGCTGCTGAGCTTCATCTCGCGCCACCACCTCGAAGGCAAGACCCGTATTCCGGGCCTCAAGGAGGTTCCGGTGAAGGGCGCGGCAATGCGGCGACGGCTGGTCGTGACCTACCGGGGGGGTGGCTTTCTCTCGCCCGCTGCAAGCAGGCTGCTCGAGCTGTTCGAGCAGTTCGGTGCACACGGCTGAAGCGGCCCCATGCACCCACCATGCGGGCCACCATCGCTTATGCTGAACCGCCATGTCTGACGCCGCTGCCCCACTCCCGCTCAAGCTGGGCCTGACCGTGGCGGCAGCCCAGCTGACGCTGGCGCTGAGCTGGACGGTCTATGTCGTCTTCCTGCCCACGCTGGCCCAGCAGGCGGGCCTGCAGCCGTCGACGGTGATGCTGCTGCTGATGCTCGACCAGCTGGTGTTCGTGCTGGCCGATTACGCCTGCGGCGTCGCTTCGGACCGCGTGCTGGCCCTGCACGCGCGGCTGGGGCCCTGGCTGGTGGGGTCCACGCTGGTGTCCGGCGCGGCCTTCGTGTCGTTGCCGGTGCTCGCGCCCCAGGGCTCGCCGGCGCTTTTCATCGCCGTCACGCTGCTGTGGACCGTGACCTCTTCGGCGCTGCGAGCGCCCCCCATGAACCTGATCGGCCGCCATGCCACCCGGCCGGCCCAGCCGGCCATGGTGGCGCTGGCGATGCTGGGGCTGGGCCTGGCGGCCGCGCTGGCCCCCTGGTTGGCGCTGGTGCTCAAGGGCCAGGACGCGCGCCTGCCCTTCGTCGTGGCGAGCCTGGGCGTTTGTGCCGCGGCGCTGGCGATGGCGGCCGCCGAGCAGTCGGCGCGCCGCAAGCGCACGCCGGCCGCGGCCGCGGCGTCGCGGCCTGCGGCGGGCGCGCGGGACACGCGGTGGCCGCAGCTGCTGGCTGCCGCGCTGCTGGCCGCGCTGGCGTTCCAGCTGCACACCAGCGTCAGCGCGGCGGCGCAGTTCCGCCGCTTCGTGCCGGCCGAAGCGCTGGTGTGGTGGCTGCCAGTGTTCTGGGCCAGCTTTAACCTGGCGCTGTGGCCGGCCATGAAGCTGGCGCCGCGCCTGGGCGAGCTGCGATGGGTGGCCGCGGCCGCGCTGGTCGCCGCCGCCGTCGTCGGCGGCACGGTGGCGCCCTCGCTGGCCCTGCTGGCCGCGGCGCAGGCGGTGGCCGGCATGGCCTGGGCCGCCATGCTCGCGGGCGGCTTCATGGCCGCGCTGGCGATGGGCCATGTGGGACGCGAAGGCCGCTTCAGCGGCGCGCTTTCGTCGAGCCTGGCCGGTGCGTCGCTGGCTCGTCTGGCGCTGGTGGCCAGCGGCGGTGCAGCCGCGCTGCGTGCCGGCGGCGCCACGTGGCCGGACGCCCTGACGGCGCTGCTGTGGGCGGCCTCGGCGGGGCTGCTGGTGTGGGCGCTCAAACCCCGGCCCGCTGCCGAGCGCGCGCCGCAGTCTGCACAAGCACGCTGATCGATTGCTGGGCAAAGCTGCGGCCCGCGTGGGCCCGGGCGCCGGGTGGCCGGCTGTTCGAACCTGCGCTAAAGGCGCCGCAGTTCGACGACGGCCTTCTTGTAGACGTTGGGCGCAACTTGCTCGTAGGCAGCGATGGGTTTGCCGCCTTGCAGGTCGGGAACCGTGCGGTCGAGATAGGCCTGATTCATCCCTATCGTGCGGCCGCCGACGTAGGGGCCCCCTGCCCAGGCCTCGGGCCCTGCTTTCAGCCCCTTGTTGCGGCGACGGGAGATGAACTCGCCAAGCCATGCTTGCTGGGGCAGCACCGCGCCGAGACGTTCCGTGAAGATCTGGGGACACCGGAACGTCTTGCAGAAAATGTTCTGCGGGTAGTCTTCGGCCCCGTCGAAACAATCGACGAGGAAGTTCCACATGTAGATGCGCTTGGGGCCGCCTTGTGCGTCGAAGTTCTTCACCGATTTGTACTTCACCGATTTGGCGTAGTACTGCGGGATGCTGTCGCCGAAGGCATATGCCAGCAGCAGCCATTGAATCGTGTGAGTGAACTCCCCGTGCGGACGGGTGAAAAGGTCGCGGATCAGAATCTTCTTCGAGAGGACTTCTGCGAACTGCTGGGAACTGAGTTGCCCGTTGAGGATGTAGAGCTCCCCGCTGAACCCGTAGTGCGGCGCGAAAGACTTGAGCGCCAGAGAAAAGGCCCCGACCACCCGATACGCGTCGCCGTCGTGGACATGCCTCTCTTGCTTCCTGTACTCGCCTTCCAGCTCCTTGGAGAGCAGGCGCGCGTACTGCTTGATCTGGTCGTTGTCTGAAAGAAACCGCGCCAGCTTCGCAAACACGACCATGTCCCGCATCTTCTCGGTGGGCGCGATGGTCACGTTGCTTTCGGCGTCGGGCTGGAAAGTCTCATCCAGAAATTTGACGAGCTCCCATTCAGAGGCATCGGTGATCTTCGCCATGCGCTCCACCTCGTTCGCTGTGTCGGCCGGACAACCCGTTGGCTGCAACCCCGCGGCCCTGGGTGCCACCCGCAAACATGGTTGATGTCGCTCGTCGGTTGAGCAACTGAGACAGTTGACAGTTCGAGCGCCGTCGCCAGGCAAGCGCGGCCATTGCCGGGCACGCCGCCCGGCCGCTTCGGTCAGAAGATCCGCTGCAGCGCCTGCGGCAGCGTCTTTGCGTCGGGCAGCCAGTGAGCGATGGCCAGGCCGGTGATCACGGTGGCCGTCAGCACGATGGCCATCGGCCCCACCGTGCGCCGCACGGCGTGGTTGAGCCACCCCTCGCGCTGCGCCTTCAGCGCGAGGGCGCCGCCGGCCGAAGCGAACGCGATTTCCACCGCCACGCCCAGCAGCACCTCGACGCCGAAAAGCCCGAAGACCGCAAACCCCAGTGCCGAGGCCAGCGCCACCGCCACCCCGATGACCAAGGCCAGCGGGACCAGCACCACCACCCCCTCGTCGGCACCCCCCACGGCGTCTGCGGCCGCCGACAACGTGTCGCCCACGACGCCATCGGGCGGGCCGAAGCTGCCCGAAGCACCGCCGCCCCCGAAGTCACCGCCCCCGCCGGAGCGAAGCGCCGCCACGTCGGCCGGCCCGCCGCCGCCGCCCGATGACGCAGGCAGGTCGAACCCTGCATCGCCGAAGTCGAGCGAGCCTTCGTCGCGCGACAGCAGCCACCGGCACCACACCCACAGCAGCCCCAGATAGACCCCGTACGCACCCACGAGCGCCAGGCCGTGGCGCAGCGCCATCGACTCGATGCCGGCCACCATCAGCGTGTGCGATGTGCCCCACAACACGGCGAACGTGACGAGCCCGATCAGGAACACATGGCACCGCACCCACCGGCGGTGACGCAGGTCGGCCCGAACGCCGCGCTCGAACTTCAGCGCCGCCGACACCGGCGACGCACGCACTGTGGTGCGGCCTTGCATGCTGCTCATGGACTTTGCCCTCCGGGCGCGGAGTGTGGCAGAAGCCGGTAGCGCCTCATTCGTCCGGCTTGCGCCGCCCCGCTTTCACCTCCGAGCGCACCGCCTTGCCTTGCAAGCGGCGCTGCTTCGAGCCGTAGGTCGGCTTGGTCGGCCGCCTCACCTTCTCGGGCTGCGCCGCGGCGTCCACGATCTGCTGCAGGCGTTCCATCGCCAGCGCCTTGTTCTGCTCCTGGCTGCGCTCGGTCTGGGCTTTGATCACCAGCACGCCGTCTTTGCTGACGCGCCGCCCGGGCAAGGCCAGCAGCTTGTTCTTCACGTCCGGCGGCAAGGAGGAAGCGCGTATGTCGAAACGCAGGTGGACGGCGCTCGACACCTTGTTCACGTTCTGCCCGCCCGGCCCCTGCGCGCGCATCGCGGTGAACTCGACTTCGTCTTCGCGCACGTGCACCTTCATGCGGTGCTCACCGGCCGCGGCGCAGCGGCGCCAGCAAGTCCGTCAGGCCGTTGTGATCGATTTCGTGCATGAGCGCGAGCAGCCGCCCCAACTGCCCCGCCGGAAAGCCTTCGCGGGCGAACCAGTTCAGGTAGTTGCCCGGCAGATCGGCGATGGGCGTGCCCTTGTACTTGCCATAGGGCATCTTGGTTTCGACCAGCAGGTGCAGCGGCTCGGACATGGGGCCATTGTCGCCGCGCCTGCGCAAACACTGCGCAGCGGCCGGCTTGGCGCCGGCACTGTCGACGGTGCAAGATGGGCCCATGGCCGACCGACTTTTCCTGCGCCTTGCCGACGACCCGCTGTATGCCCCCGAGACCACGGTCCCGGTGGGCACGATGCAGGAATTCGCCGTGCCGCCCGGGCTGGCGCCCTACGTGGCGAACGCCATGGCCTACGAGGAGCGGCTGCCTGAGGGGACGCAGGTCACCGAGCGGGTGCTGCCCGACGGCGCCTTGCGCCTCATCGTCGATGCGTGCGGCGATGTGCCGACCGTGCGCGTGGTCGGCCCCGACGCGCAGGCCGTCGTGCTGACGCACCGCGGCGACATGCAGGGCCTGTCGCTCACCCTGCGCCCGGGGGCGTCGCGTGCACTGCTGGGCATTCCGGCCCACGAACTGGCCGGCCGCAGCCATGCATGGGAAGACGTGGCCGCGGCACCCGCACGCCAACTGGTGCAACGCCTGCAGGAGGCGGCCACGGCGCCGGAGCGCATCGCCGTGCTGTGGCGGGTGCTGGCCGAAGGGCGCCCCACCCTCGATGCAACGGAACAGCGGCGCACCCATGCGGCGATGCAAGGGCTGTGCGGCAGCCAGGCGCGCCGCCCGGTGCGTGAAGCCGCTGCCCTGCTGGGCGTGAGCGAGCGGCGCGTGGAGCAGCTGTTCCGCGAGCATGTGGGCCTCACCCCGAAAACCTGGCACCGGCTGGCGCGCTTCCATGCCTGCGTGCGCCTGCTGCGGCAGCCGCACCCGCCCGCGTGGGCCGAGCTGGCCGCCGCCGCGGGCTTTCACGACCAGGCCCACATGGTCAACGAGTTCCGCGCCATCTGCGGGTTGACGCCGGGCCAGTTCACGGCATAGCGCGGTGTTTCGGGTTTTTCCAAGACGGGCGCGTGAACCGTGTTTAAGGTGCCTACCCTTGTCTTCCACAGGAGCTGCCATGGCACCACTGAAGGACTGTGTGGCCGTCGTGACCGGCGCGACGCGGGGCGCCGGCCGCGGCATTGCGGTTGAACTGGGCGCCGCTGGCGCGACCGTCTACGTCACCGGGCGCAGCACGCGCGCGCAGCCGGCGTCGGCCTACGGGCAGATCCTGGCCTTGTCGAAGATGGAGGCCGTGCCCGGCAGCATCGAGGACGCCGCCGACGACGTGACGCGCGCCGGCGGCCGCGGCATTGCGGTGCGCTGCGACCACACGCGCGACGACGAAGTGGCGGCCCTGTTCGACCGCGTGGCGCAAGCACACGACGGCCGCCTCGACCTGCTGGTGAACAACGCCTGGGGCGGCCACGAGGTGTTCGACGGCGTCTTCCAGGCCCCGTTCTGGGAACGGCCGATGGACCCGTGGGACGCCATGTTCAACCGCGGCGTGCGCAACCACCTGCTGGCCAGCCGCCTGGCCGCACCGCTGATGCTGCAGCGCCGGCAGGGCCTGATCGTCACCACCACCTTCTGGGACCGGCACCGCTACCTGATGGGCAACCTGTTCTACGACCTGGCCAAGGCCGCCATGACACGCCTGGCCTACGGCATGGCGCAGGAACTGCGGCCGCACGGCGTGGCTTCGGTGGCCGTGTCACCCGGGTGGATGCGCACCGAGTTCGTGCTGGCCGGCCACCAGACCGACGAGGCCCACTGGCAGCAGCGCCCGGCACTGGCGCGCACCGAATCGCCGCGGTATGTGGGCCGTGCGGTGGCGGCACTGGCCAGCGACCCGAACGTGATGGCGCGTACCGGCGAGGTGCTGCGCGTGGGCGACCTGGCACGCGAGTACGGTTTTACCGACGTGGACGGCCGGCAGCCCCCGGCCTTCGAGCTGGACGCCAAGGCGGGCTGAGTGCGCCCTTCAGCCGGCGTGCAGCACCCGGAAACGGCCCAGCTCGGCCGGGTCCCGGTCGACCACCTGGATGGGCGCCCACGCCCATTGCCACACGCCGATGCCCGGCATGCGGGAAAACCGGATCGGCCCGCGCGTGCCTTCGACCGCCACGTCGGCCCAGGCGGCGGCAATGCGCTCCCTGTCTGTGTCGTGAGCGCGCAGCACTTCGGCCAGCACCGCCACCGTGTCGTAGCCCTCGAAGGCAACGAACGAAGGCGCTTCCGCCAGGCTGGCGTGCAAGGCCGCTGACACCCGGTCCCCCAGGGGACCCAGGTGCTGCGGCAGGTAGCGCAGGAACGGAACGGCAGCGCCGTCGCGGCCCAGCCACGCCGCCCACTCGGCGAACTCGGGTTGGCCGGCCGGCGCGCCGATGGTGATTTCGGCCAGGCGCGGGTCGCCGCGCACGGCCTTCACGAGGGCCACCGCCGGCTCGGGGTAGCCCACCAGCAGCAGCACGGCGGTGGCCCGCTCGTCCACCAGCCGGTCGCACACCGCCGCGGGCGTGAGCTCGCGCATGTCGAGCTCGACCACCGTACCGCCGCGCGGCGCGACGTGGTCGCGCAGCACGCCGGCCCCGGCGGCCCAGTAGACACTGGGCTGGGTGGCCAACGCGATGCGGCGGTGGCCCTGGCCGAGCAGGAAGTCCGCATACATCTGCCACCCGCGTGACTGCACCGGCGCCAGCCGCGCCACCCATGGCGTCGGCTGCTCGGTCAGCGCGTCGAGCACCGCAGACGAGCAAAGGAAGGGCAGCCCCAGCGCGTCGGCCCTGGCCGCCGCGGCGCGAGCAACGACGCTGTGGTATTCGCCCGCCACGGCCGCCACGCCCAGGCCCGCCAGTTCATCGATGGCGGCCGCGGCCTTTTGCGGGTCAGCGGCGGTGTCGCGGACGACCAGCTCGAGCGGCCTTCCGGCGATACCGCCGGCGGCATTGACTTCGTGAACCGCCAGTTGGAGCCCGGCGAGCAGGTGCCGGCCGGCGTGCACCCAGCCGGGCGGTGTCAGCGGTACGAGAGCGCCGATCTGGATGGCGGATCGACCCGTCTGCCGTGCGTCGGTTGGCCGCGATGGTGTGTTCATGCTTGAGCGCGTCCCAGGAAGCAAGTCGTGATGGTAGGGCCCCAGCCTCCCCTGACGATTCGTGACTTCCTCACGAGCTCGTTCCCAGCGCAATTTGCGCCGCGCTCAAGTCGCGGCGGCTTGCGCCGAAAGAGTAGAAGGTCCCACCAAACGAGGAGAAACATGAACCGCAAGCATTTCCTTTCGCTGGTCGCAACTGCCACCGCCGTTCTGAGCATGTCGGCTTTCGCCCAGGAACGAGGCAGCCGAGACGAAGCGAAGGCGCTGGTCGACAAGGCTGTGGCACACGCCAAGCAGGTAGGCACCGAGCAAGCCTTCAAGGACTTCATGACTGACCGGCCGACGTGGACCCACAAGGATCTTTACGTTTTTGCGACGAGCTTTGAGGGCGTGATGCTGGCCAACGGCGCCAACGAGCGCCTCGTCGGCAAGAACCTGATGGAGCTCAAGGACCAGAACGGCAAGGCCTTCGTCAAGGAGTATCTGGCGGCGGCTCAGTCCAAGGGCAGCGCCTGGACAGACTACGACTGGCCCAATCCGACCACCAAGAAGGTGGAACAAAAGACCTCTTACGTGCGGCGACTGGACGGTGCGCCTGCGGTTGTCGGCGTAGGCGTCTACCGCTGAAACCCGGGGCCGGAGGACACCATGCTGAACTTCAGGCATGCCCGTATCGGCACGAGACTGCAGGTGGGGTTCGCCGGCGTGTTCTCGATCACCGCGGCCCTTGCCGCCCTTGGGGTATGGAACTCGCACCAGACGCTGGTGGGCATCACCGAAGCGGTCGTCAGCAGCCGTGAAAAGACGGCACTCGTTCAGGAAATGCGGGTGTCGGTATTGGAGGCGGGCACTCACGTTCGCAACATTGCCCTGCTCACCGACGTGCCCCTGATGAACAAGGAGCGCGAGTCCTTCGGGGCGCGGCTGGGGGCCTACCGAGGAGCAGAGTCCAGCCTGGCGGGCCGCCCGCTTGTCGCGGAGGAGACGGCTGCGCTTGAGCGCGCACAGAACTGGCGCTCGCAAGCGGAGCCGCTGGTCTCTGAAGCCTTCAACCTTGCGAACGCCTTCGATGCCGAAGGCGCAGCGAAGGTGCTGTTGGACAAACTCGCCCCGGTGCAGCAGCAGTGGGTCTTGGAGTTGGACGCTCTGCTCAAGTTGCAGCAGCACAGTCAGCAGGCCGCGCTGGAAGAGGCACGGCAGCATGCGATCTCGCGCAACACCGCCGCGGCCGTCCTGTGCGGCGTCGCCATCCTGTTTGGCATTGGCTTCGCGCTGTGGCTCACCCGTTCGATCACGCAGCCGCTGTCGCAAGCCGTACGGTACGCACAACGAGTGGCCGAGGGCGATCTGTCAGACAGCATCGGGTTCGAAACGCATGGCCGTGACGAGCCAGCTGCCGTGCTGCGAGCGATGCAGCACATGTCAGGTCACTTGGCACGCCTGGTGCAAGAGGTGCGCGAATCGGTCGGCTCCATCGCGACGGCCTCCCGGGAGATCGCCAGCGGCAACAGGGAACTGTCGTCGCGCACCGAGCAGCAGGCCTCCTCGCTGCAGCAAACGGCCGCCACGGTCGACGGCCTGACCGAAATCGTACGCAGCAACGCAGCGAGCGCTGCATCGGCCAACGGCCTCACTTCGAAAGCCACCGAGGTTGCGGCGCAGACCGGCGAGGTCATGGGCCAGGTCGAGCAGACCATGCAACAGATCCGCGGCGCTTCACAGCGCGTTGCCGACATCACCGCGGTGATCGACGGCATTGCGTTCCAAACGAACATCCTTGCGCTCAACGCGGCTGTCGAGGCCGCCCGTGCCGGTGAGCAGGGCCGCGGCTTCGCTGTCGTCGCCGCCGAGGTGCGCACGCTCGCGCAGCGCAGTGCAACCGCGGCCAAGGAAATCAAGGTCTTGATCGGGGAGTCGGCACAGGCCGTGGCCCGCGGCGACTCGCTGGTCAGCCAGGCCGCCGGAACCATGCAGGGTACGCTGGACAGCGTCGCGTCGGTGCAGTCGCTCATTGCGGGGATAGCGCACGCGTCGGATCAACAGCGCGATGCGATCGAGCAGGTCAATAGCGCCGTTCGCGACATCGACGACCGGACGCAGCAGAACGCGGCGCTCGTCGAGCAGGCTGCCGCGGCAGCCGCGAGCTTGGATCAGCAGGCTCAGCACCTGTCGAACCTCGTTGCCATCTTCCGCGTCACGGCTTCCGCGCCGCGACACGAAGGGGGGCCGGTCATGAACTCGCCGGCACACGCCTGAGAGCGGTCACGTCTCGCGCCATCGAGCCACTTGGAACTTGCCTCAACCTTCAACGGCCGTCAGCAGCTACCCTGCTGCCGCCCAGCCTCCTAAACCTCGAGCTTGCTGCCGGCCCGAAGCTGCTGCAGGGCCGGTGCTCGCGGACCTTGATGCTGAAAGTAGATGACCAACCGCAAATGACGGTGCTCGTCGACGACCAGGGACTCGTGTTCGAAACTGAGCGGCGTGCCGTCTGCCGCAAGAAGTGAACCGATGCCTCGGGCGTGATCGCCGTCCAGGTGCTCCCGCCACCCATACCGGAACTCCGCTGACGCAGCTCGCAGCTCGTCGATCAGCGACGTCATTGCCGGGTCGTCCGATGCCACGGCAAAGTCATGCCGAAACTGCGCCAGCAGCTTGCGCGCGTCTTCGTTCCATGCGGGCATGCGCCGCCGGAACCGAGTGTCGGCGAACACCCGTCGCAGCAGGTTGCGTGCGTTCTGGCCTGCATCTTCAAGGCCGAACAGCCGATCGGCTGCCTCGTTCCATGCGATGACATCCCACCACAGATTGCACACATAAGCGGGCCTTGCGCCCAGTTCGTCGAGCAGCTGCTGAACCAGCGGCCGGACCGTGGCGCCCGGGTGGACTTCCGGGCGCGGGGGGCGCCTGTGAGCCAGCATGAAAAGGTGGCTGCACTCGATGTCGTCCAGCTTGAGCGCGTACGCCAGGCTCAGCAGGAACTGTTCAGACACCTGGATGTCGCGCCCTTGCTCGAACCAGGTGTACCAGGTCAACCCGACACCGGCCATCGCAGCGACTTCTTCCCGGCGCAGCCCGGGCGTGCGTCGCCGCCCGCCGGCGCTCAAGCCGACGTCGGCAGGCGTCAGTCTCTGTCGTTTCTGCTTCAGGAACTCTGCGAGGTCCGGCTTCGTGCGGGAGGGGCTACGCGACACCATGGCTATCAGTGGCAGTAATGGGATAACGCCTTGACTTGTTGGCCCTGGATGTTCCTCCGAATATCTGGCGCTCTGCAACCGCTGACCCCAATAGCCACAGGAGCCCACCGTTGACTGCGCGCTGCGACACCCCTTCCGCCGAGGAAAACATGGATGGCCACGCCCCTTCCCGCCAGGGGCAGGCAGGCGCGCGCGAGTGGGCCGGCCTGGCGCTGCTGGCGCTGCCATCCATCTTGCTGGGCCTGGACCTGACCCTTCTGCACCTGGCCATGCCCGCCTTGGCGGTGGACCTGCGGCCCACGAGTGCACAAGTGCTGTGGATCATGGACGCCTACGGTTTCATGATCGCCGGCTTCCTTGTCACGATGGGCACGCTCGGCGACCGCATCGGGCGGCGCAAGCTGCTGCTGATCGGCTCGGTGTCGTTTGGTGCCGTGTCGGTGGTGGCGGCCTATTCCACGACCCCGGCGATGCTGATCGCCGCCCGCGCCGCGCTCGGTGTCGCGGGCGCCACCTTGATGCCTTCTACCTTGGCGCTCATCACCACGATGTTCGTCAACCCGCGCCAAAGGGCGCTGGCCATCGGCGTGTGGGCCACCATGTTTGCGCTGGGCATGGCCGCCGGGCCCGTGGTGGGTGGGGCCCTGCTGCAGCACCACGGGTGGGGTGCGGCATTCCTGGTGGCGGTGCCGGTGTCGGTGCTAGTGCTTGCCGGCGCACCGCTGCTGCTGCCGGAGTACCGTGCCCCGCACCACGGCCGCCTGGACCTGCAAAGCGTGGCGCTTTCATTGGCTGCGTTGCTGCCCATCATCTATGGCGTCAAGCAGGCCGCCAAAGACGGGCTGTCGCATGGGTCCGTCCTACCGGTGGTGCTGGGGGCTGCCGCCATGGTCCTGTTCGTTCGGCGGCAGCGCAGGCTGGCAGACCCCATGGTCGACCTGACACTGCTTTCCAACGGGTCCCTGCGGCTTGCCCTGGCCGTCCTGCTGATCGGACTGATAGGCGTCGGGGGAACGATGCTGCTGGTGACGCAGTATCTGCAGCTCGTGGTGGGGCTGTCGCCCCTGGCAGCCGGCATGTGGATGGGCCCGCCGGCGCTCGCCATGCTGGCCGCCGGTATCGCTGCGCCATTGCTGGCCAGGCGCCTGCGGGCCGGGGACGTCATCGCCGCGGCGTTGGGGTGCTCGGTCGTCGGCTACTTCCTGCTGACGCAACTGGCCCCGTTCGGCTGCGGCATTGCGCTGGCCACGGCTTCCTTCTCGCTGGTTTATCTGGGCCTGGGCACCATCGCTGCCTTGGGAACAGACCTGGTGGTCGGCAGCGCACCGGCCGACAAAGCCGGCGCCGCCTCGGCCATTTCGGAAACCGTTCAGGAACTCGGGTTGGCGCTGGGCATCGCGACACTCGGCAGCCTGACCACCGCCGTGTACCGGGCGCGCCTGGCCGACCAACTGCCCGCCACCTTGGACCCGGCGCTGCAGAAGACGGTGGCCGACAGCCTGGCTTCCGCGATGTCGGTGGCGCCACAGCTGCCGCCTGGCCTGGTCGAGCAGGCCAAGAATGCCTTTCTTGCCGGCTTGAGCACCGCAAGCATTGCCACGGGCATCTGCGTTGCCGCGCTGGCGCTGCTGGTGGCCCTGAAGTTCCACACCGCCGCGGCGCAGGCCCCGGGCACACCCCCTGGGGTGCAGTAGGGAACACGCCAAAGGCGCAGGCGCCACAGGCACCGGCTCGGCCTGTTCAGGCCGTATGGCGGGCCGGGTGAACGGCCCGCATGCTGATGGCCAGCCGGTTGAACGCGTTCATGGAGCCGACGGCGATCGTCAGCTTCACCAGTTCTTCCTCGCTGAAATGCGGTCGAACGAGTTCATAGACTTCGTCAGGCACGTGCGTGTGCGACACCAGCGTCAGCGTCTCTGCCCATTCAAGGGCGGCGCGCTCCCGGTCGCTGTACAGCGATGACTCGCGCCAGGCGCTCAACAGGTAGAGGCGCTCTTCGGATTCCCCTCGCTGCCGCGCCTCGGCCGTGTGCAGGTAGATGCACAGCGAGCACCCATTGAGCTGCGACGTACGAACGTTGACCAGGTCGAGCAACGACGGCGCGATGCCGCACGCGCGCACGTGCGCATCCAGGGCCAGGAGGGCCTGGTAGGCCTTCGGGGCTGCTGCTGCGTAATCGATTCTCGGCTTCATGTTTCCTCTGACGGTGTGGAATGACACCGACAAGACGGGGGAGGTGGCTGCCTTGTGACAGGGTGCGCGCGGTGAAGGGGGGGTTGGCCGGAAGGACGGCAAGGCAGCGGTTGCGGTCCGTCGCTGCCGGCACCGCTATTCAGGGTCTCTGTCACCTTGCAGTCATTCGATGAGTCGATGCCGCGTATACCGGAACGACCGGTCTCGCAGGTGCTGCCGTCCTACGCGCCCGCCGCCGGTTCCCATCAAGAGGGACTGCTTGCTGAAGACGCGAAGTAGCACTCGCAACCCTGAGCAGCCCTATGGGGCACGGGTTTTGTGAATCGCCCCGGGATTTGAGGAGGCTCTTTTCTCTGAGAGGATGGAGCCATGAACAAGAAGTCGAACAAGTTCTCACCCGAGGTGCGCGAGCGCGCGGTGCGTATGGTGCAGGAGCACCGAGGCGA
>NZ_JAMKFE010000019.1 GCF_023721835.1 Caldimonas mangrovi
GAGGGAAGCCCCTCGCGCGCACCCGGCGCTTGCTGCCGCGAGGACGCCGCTTCAGTCACGCAGCGGCATCCTGCGCCTGCGGTTGCGCGAAGGCTCGCGCAACCGCAGACGCTGCATGCTCACTCGCGAGGTGCCCCGTGGTCGATGCGGTAGGACGGGTCGCCCCGCCACTGCGACCTCGGCAGGTGACCCACCTCGGCGCGCAGCGCGAGCAACTCCGCACGAAGGTAGAACCCCTCGTTCGGACCGTTGTACAACCACGCCACCTGTCCGGCCGGCGGCTCCGCGTCGAGCAGGTGGTAGCCGATCAGGGACCCCAGCTCCCAGGAAAGTCCCTGGCGCTCGACCCGCATCGCGTGGGCGGTACAGCGGGCAGCACTCGCCACCCTCAACAGGTGCCGGGCCATGGCCTGGCACAACGGCAGGCTCCACTCGCTGGGAAAGGTCTGCGAAACCGCCATCCAGGGCGTCACAGCCACCGGAAACTCCAGCGGCATGTGCCGTTCGGCGAGCACCGCGTCCAGATCCGTTCCGGGCTGTAGCAGCGCCTCCAGGGTGGCGTTGTCTGCCACGATGTGCAGGGCCGTCACGACGGCGAGCCGTCCGTCGACCTTGCCGCCGAGCACGACGCTTCCCTCGGGCAGCCGCTTGAGCCGGTCGGCCCAGACCGAAATGTCGCCCTGCCGGCTGAGCTCGCGGTCGTTCGCGACGATCGCCGCCACGTTCGACAACACGGGCTGCTGAAGACTCAGCCCGTTCGACGTGCGATCCGCCGCAAGCGGCTCGACCTCCAGGGTCGGCATCTTGCCATCCACTGACATGTGTCTGACCTGCTTTCCGGGTTGCAACCGCAACCCCTCGATGTGTTGCGCGCAGCGTTCTGGCGCAATGCAGGTGCTAGGGCAGGTGCCTGCCGTGTCAAGGCCTCCGGCTGCCGGCGCCCGTCGCAGGGACGGACGAAAAAGCCGCGCTGATGGCTGCATCTGCGCGGCTTCTTCGGTGCATAGGGGGTGATAACGGCACGCCGGCTGCAAGCAAGGGAAGCCCCTCGCGTGCAGCCGGCGCTGTTGCCGCCAGGGCGCCGCATCAGTCATGCAGCGGTGCCCTGCGCCTGCGGGCGTGCGAAGGCTCGCTCACCCCCAGACGCCGCAGGCTCACTCGGTGGGCGTGCCGCCGGCCTCGTAGCGTGGGTCACCCCGCCACTGCGACCTCGGCAGTTCGCCCCGGTCGGCCCGCCGCACGAGCTGCGACGCGAGCCGGCGGAACTCGTCGCCTGGGCCGTTGTGCAGCCACGCCACCTGCACCTGCTCCGGTTCGGCCGAGCTGTCGGGCTCGGCCGGGAACAGGTGGTAGCCGATCGCGGAGACGAGCTCCTGGGGGTGCCCCTGGTCCTCGGTCCGCATCGCGTGGGCGGTGCAGCCGTGCGCGCTCGCCACCCTCAGCATGTGCTGAGTGATGACCTGGCGGAACGCGAGGTTCCACTGGAAGTGGAAGCTCGGCGAGACCTCCATCCACACGGTCACGGCCACCGGGAACGACCACGGCATGTGCAGGCCGGCGAGTGCCGCGCCGAGGTCACCCTCGGGCCGCAACACCTGCTTCAGGGTTGCCTCGTCGTTCACGATGCGCAGCACCGTGAAGACGGCAAGCTCCCCTTCCACCGTGCCGGCGAGCACGATGCTGTCGTGCGGCAACGCCCCGAACCGGGACGTCCACTCGGCGGCGTCGCCCTGCCGGCCCAGTTCGCGGCTGTTCGCCGCGATCTCGGCCATCCGGGCCCGCGCCACCGGCAGCAGCGTCAACCCGCCTTGCGGGTTGGGCACCGCCGGCAGCCGATCGACCTCCAGGGTCGGCATCTTGCCTTGCACTGGCATGTGTCTGACCTACCTTCCGGGTTGCGGCAGCAACCCCTCGATGTGTTGCGCGCAGCGTTCTGGCGCACAGCAGGTGCTAGGGCAAAAGCCCGCCGTGTCAAGCGGGCGCGGCGCGTTGCGCCGCGCCTGTCATGCCTTGACGCGCTGGCCGAGCCGCCTACACCTTCGAGCAGGCGCATGCCTGCGCTGGCTGTGCGGCGCAACGCACACGGCAACCGACCGGCGGGCGACACCCCGGACAAGTCGGCCCGCCCCCCGACCGCGACCTGCAGCGCCGCAACCCCGCCAAGTCCCCGTGAACCCTGGCTTTTTCCGATGCCGGTGCAACCCGCGTCCGCATGGCACGACAGTTGCGCTGATCGCCCCACTCGACACAAGAAGGAAGTTTCCATGAGGCTGACCCCCATCCTGCGTCGCGCGTTCGATCCTCACCGCGTGTCGCGCGCACACCCCCTGGTGGCGTTGTTGCGCTGGCTGGTCGTTGGCGCGCTGTGCGCCTGGCTGGCCGGCACCCTGCTGCTGGGGCAGGAGGCCTACGCGCAAGCGCAAGCGCCGGCTGCACCTGCAGCAGCGCCGGCGGAGGCTCCTGCACCGGCGGCGCCGGCAAAGCCGGCCCCCGAGGCCGGTGCTGCGCAAGACACGCCCGAGGCACCGAGCCGGCCGCTGGCGATCAACCGTCTGAAGATCGGCACGCTGGTCGAGTTCGACACCCGTCATGGCACCGTTCGCGACGCGCTGCACTACCTGCTGGAGCCGACCCACTACCGGCTCACCACCGACACGGTGGATGCCGCCTACAGCGCGGAAGTGCTGCGCCGGCCGCTGCCCAAGATCGTCCACAAGGCGGGCGTGATGAGCATCGAGGCCGCCGCGTTGTTGTTGATCGGCGAGGAGAACCGGCTGGTCGTCGACCACACCGACCGGCTGATCGCGATCGAGCGCATGCCGGCCGACGACACACAGGCCGCCTTTGCTCACCCGTGACCGCTGCCGGCGCTCGACAGCCTCTTAACGACGTCACTCCGCAGGAACCGACATGAACCCATCCCTCTGCTCCGCCGTGGGCCGCCGCGCCGTGCGTGCCGCCCCCCTGGCGCTGGCCGCCGTGCTGTGCGCCTGCGCCACGCGACAGCCGGTCGTAGCACCGCCGGCCGGCACGCCACGCGTGGTCGAGCGCGATCTGCGGGCAGAAGCCGCCCCTCTGCCCCCCGGCAGCATGCGGGTGCTCCCGCGCTGACCGGCTGGATGGCGGTGCAAGACGACGGCATGCCGGTGGTCGATCCTGCCCTCGCGCTGCAGGTAGAGCCCGACGAGCAGCCGCTCGGCGAGCTGCCGGCGCTGCGTGCGCCCGCGTGGATGGTCGCCGACGCGCCGCTGTTCGAAGCTCGCGCCGAGCCCGCGGCCAACCAGGCGCCGACACGCGCGGTCGACGGCGCACAAGCCAACCTGATGACGCTGTACCTGCGCGAGGTCCGGCGCTACGGCAGGCTGCCGCCCGAACAGGAGCAGCAACTGCAGGCCGACATCGCCGCGGGGGTCGACGGCGCCCGCGAGACGCTGATCTGCCATCACCTCGGACTGGTGATCGCGATGGCACGCAAGTTCAGCAACCGCGGCCTGGAACTGCTCGATCTGGTCGAGGAAGGCAACCTGGGGATGATGGTCGCGCTGGAAAAGTTCGATTTTCAGCGCGGGCTGCGGTTTTCCACCTATGCCGCGTGGTGGATCCGCTACTACCTGCAGACCGCGCTGGCGACGCAGGTGCCCATCGTGCGGCCGCCCCTGCGCGCCATGCAGCGCGCCGGGCGCCAGGCCTGGCAGGCGTGGTGCGAGTCGCATGAGGCCGGGCAGGCCGCAGAGGCAGGAGAGACGGCGCCCGAGTCGCAGGCCCCGCTGGTCACCTCGGTGTCCTTGCACGACGAGGACGCCGATGCGTTGATGAACGATGCCGGCCTGCAGCATCGCGATGTGTCCGAGCTGTTCTCGGAGGAGTACGACCGGGTGCGGCTGGCGTCGCTGCTGCGCGACCTGGTGGCGCAGCTGCCGCAACGTCAGCGCGACATCGTCATTGCGCGCTTCGGCCTCGACGGCCAGGACGAGTGCACGCTGCAGGAGCTGAGCGTCGAGCGCGGCGTCACGCGCGAACGCATCCGCCAGGTGCAGGAAGCCGCGCTCAAGACGTTGCGCACCGCGCTCGAAGAGGCCGGCGTCACGCGCGAAGTGGCACTCGGTTGATCGCACCGCTTCGTCGAACCCGTGCAGGGTGGAAACGCCGCAGGCCGCAAGGCCTGCGGCGTTTTCCATGCCCGCCCGAACCCTGCCGGGCGGGCACGATCAGTGCGCAGGCACCGCCGGGATCAGCTCGGCAGGTGTGTCAGGTCGAGCCCGGTGGTGAGGCCGTTGGGATTGCGGAAGGTGAAGGCCGCGAACCTGGCGTACTTCGGCTCCAGCGCGAGGGCCGATGCCTGTTCGTCCGGGTTGTCGTACACGCTCGGCGTCAGCAGTGCCGTCCACACCGCACGGTGCGTGACGACCACGTAGGCCTTGCCCGTGTTGTCCAGCAGATGCCGTTCCAGACAGCTCGTCGATCGCGCACGCACGGCCCGCAGCGACTCGCCGCCCGGCCACGCGTAGTCGACGTCGGCCTGCACCTGAGGGTGCAGCTTCAGCACATCGGCACGGCGCAGCCCGGTCAGCCGGCCGGCATCGAGTGCCGACATGCCGTCCTCGCTGCGCGGGTCGATGCGCTTCGGCCCCAGCCCTGTTTCACGCAGGCCGGCCACCACCTGCCACAACGACTGCACGGCCCGGGCCACCGGCGACGCCAGCCACACGGCGTCGGCCAGGCGGATTTCCTGCTGTTCGCAGTAGTGCGCCAGTTCAACGCCGGCGAGCAGGGCCTGCCTGCGCCCGGTGGCGGTCAGCACATGCGACCGCCTGCCTCCGATGAGGCCTTCGGGATCTCCGATGGCCTCGCCGCAGGTGATGACGATCAAATGCTTGCGGCTGTCTTCGCTCATGCGAGCGACCTCCGATGCGTCGGTCTCATGGCGTGGTGCCCGGTGCACCACCCACTGATCGATCGGACCGTTTGCGTACGACGCGCCCGGCTCGATGCGTGAGGTATAGGGTGGTCGGCCGGCCGGTCAAGCGGCACCGGCAGGAGGCACGCGACGCCGAGCGGCGTCGCGCGGTCTCATTGCATGAACGCGTAGCTCGGCGTCTCGGCCGGCGGTGCGTAGGGGATGGGCCCGTCCCCGCGGAACAGCGACGGGTCGACGCAGAAGCGCGTGAGCTTGTCGTACAGCGTCTTGCGCGGCACGCGCAGCACCTCGGACGCCCGTGTGACCGAGCCGCCGCAGCGGCGCAGGCACTGCTCGATCACGGTGCGCTCGAACCCGGCGACCAGTTGTGGCAACGAAGGTTGCTGCTCGTCGTCTTCGTCCTCTTCGCCGAGTTCCGGCATGCCGAGCACATGGCGCTCGACTTCGTTGCGCAGCTCGCGCACGTTGCCGGGCCATTCACGGCTCATCAGCCGGCAGACGAAGTCGACGTCCAGCTCTCGCAGCTCCATGCCGTGGTGCTCGGCGGCCTCGCGTGCCAGCGCCTCGGCCAGCAGCGGGATGTCTTCGCGACGTTCGCGCAACGGCGGCAGGCCGAGCTCGACCACGTTGATGCGGTAGTACAGGTCCAT
Source organism: Caldimonas mangrovi (assembly GCF_023721835.1). Classification (GTDB taxonomy): domain Bacteria; phylum Pseudomonadota; class Gammaproteobacteria; order Burkholderiales; family Burkholderiaceae_C; genus Caldimonas; species Caldimonas mangrovi. Next base: position 5,569 of record NZ_JAMKFE010000019.1, read on the forward strand.
GCGGAAGCGGCCGGCCTTCGACAGCTCCAGCAGGTCGTCCTTGGTCGCCGCGACGACACGACAGGTCAGGCGGATCGGCTCATTACCGCCGACGCGCTCGATGGTGCGCTGCTGCAGTGCGCGCAGCAGCTTGACCTGCATCGCCATCGGCATGCTCTCGATCTCGTCGAGGAACACCGTGCCGCCGGCCGCGTACTCGAGCTTGCCGATGCGGCGCTTGTTGGCGCCGGTGAAAGCGCCCGGCTCGTGCCCGAACAGCTCGCTCTCGAAGATGTTCTCGGGAATCGCGCCGCAGTTGATGGCGACGAAACGCTTGTGGGCACGTGGCCCGAATTCGTGCAGACAGCGCGCCACCACTTCCTTGCCACAGCCGGTCTCGGCGCGCACCAGCACATCGGTGTCGACCGAGGCCAGCCGCAGCAACGCCTGACGCAGCTTGCGGATCGCGCGGTGGTTGCCGCGCAGCACTTCATGGATGGGCGGACCGGGCCGGTGTACCGCGGGCTCGCCGGCGGTGTCGCCCTCGGCGGCGTGCAATGCGCGCCGGTGCAGCACCAGTTCACGCGCGCGCGCCGCCTGCGTGCACACCTCGGGCAGCCGGTTCACGCGGTCTTGCGCGAACACGTCGCGTGCGCCTCGCCGTACCGCCTCGACCGCCGTGGCGGTGTCGTCGCGTTCGCTCAGCGCAATCACCGGCAACTGCGCGTCGATGGCCCGGCACTGCGACAGCAGCGCCATGCCGTCACGCACGGTGGGTGCACATAAATGAACCACCGCGACACCGGCGTCGCCGGCAGCGACGCCGGCAAGCAGCTCTTCGCCGCTGGACAGGCAGTGGACGTCCGCGCCCTCGGCTCGCAGTTGTGCTGCGAGCAGTGAACGTGTGCTTTCTGAGAGGTGAAGCAGCAAGACTTTCATGGTGAGCAGAGCGTAGCGGACTTCGTTCGACGCTTCCGCTACGAGGCCTCGTAGCGCAATCGCGTGCGCGGCACTACGGACCCTCTGTTCTTGCTGCTTGTTACGCCCGTGGGCGGTATACCGGGTGTCGACCCCCCTTGTTCGGGGGAACAGGAACATGGGACTTCGCGGTGCGTCCGTCGGCCTGCGAGAAGTCCCAGGGGCATGCAAGAGACGCATACCCGGACCCTCACCGCGCGCATGGAACCGCTCCGTAACCACCGCGAAGCCTTGCGGCACTTGAGATCCGGTCCGCGTGGCGCAGTTTCACAGGGCTGTCATGGGATGGAAAGCAAACGCCTTGCCGGCCGTCGCTCGACAAGGCAGGCGTGAAGCGACGAAACCCGACGTTCCTGCTACGAGGCTTCGTAGGAAGCCGATTCAGAACGTCACAAGGCGCTTTGCGGGGCATCGACCCTTGCGGCCGCGAAGGCGCAACAGGTCGGCCCTCGTGATGAGGGTGTGTGGGAAGAAGGGGACGCAAGCTGCGCTTGCGCCCCCTCCCGCCGCTGCCCGGCCCCTCAGCGAGGGGCCGGGCCGTCATCGCGGCCTGGCCTCATTGGGACATCAGCTGTGGAAGATCACCGTCCCTCGCCGAGTCTCGAGGTCGAACCGGACGACGATGAAGCCTGCGTTCGTCATCCTGTCCTTCCACTGCCAGGCGTGGCGGGTCACCTCGCCTCGCTCGAGGTAGTCGATGGCGCCGGCGTTGGACAACTGGTGCCCGAACGCCAGGATCGATCGACCGTACGTGAGCGCGTGGTGAACCAGGCGCTTGCCCGCTCGCGTTCCGCTGCCGCGCAGGCTCTCGCCTCCGGGGTAGCGGAACGTGTGGTCGCTGAAGGCCTTCTTGACCTCCGGGAACTGCTTGATGGCGACGTCCCTGTACCACCCCTGCAACTCTCCTGCGCTGCGCTCGCACAGCTTGGGGGTGTACAGCGGCGGCGGCAGGAGCGACCCGAAGCCGCCCATGCCGAGCGTGGCGTACGCATGCGTCAGCCGGGTGCGCGGCAGGTCGCTGCACAGCACGGAGAGCTCGTCGGCACGAAGCCCTTCGCCTTCCATGTAGCGGCCCATGTTGCCACCACCCTCGATGCACTGCCGCACGCCATTGGCGGTCAGCAGCACGTCGTTGTGGCCCGAGAGGACGAAACCCTCCGAGGTGAGAACCTTGCCATCCGCGTAGCGCGTGTAGCGCTCCCCGGGAGGCACGTTGTCGGGGGTCTCGCCATGGCGCATGACGCCGATGAATATCTTCCCTGTCTGTCTGGTCAACGGACCGTTCACTTCCTTCCGGTGTGATCGTTCGGGTGAATCGGGGTGACACGATGACGCTGTGCGCCCCGAGACAACCCGAGGTGCATGTCGGATGTAGGCCGTTGGGCAGCGCTGTCAAGATGGCCTGAACGGCGTCGGAAGGAGGCGTCCATGCAAAGAGCGGGGCAGTCCGGAGACTGCCCCGCCTGCGTCCGTTGACGAAATCGTCTTGGACACGTTCATGCGGTGACGACGCTCTTGCGACCCAGGGTCAGTAGAGCCTGGGGTACTGCGGATCCGGCGGCAAGGCCTGGTTCACGCGCAGGTCGATCAGCGACGGATAGAACTCCGTCATCGACTTGCGCATGCTTTCGACCTCACCCAGCGGCGCCGTGGCGGAGCCGATGTAATACAGCGTGTTTGCCGTCCCGTCGCGGTTGCCCGCACTGAACGGCACGCCGAGTCCCAGCAGGCGCCTGATAGGCCCCAGCTGGTGGATCAACTTGCCGACGTGTACCTCCTGTCCGTAGCTCATCAGGTAGGCCCTGAGGCTCCTGACGATGCGCGTTGCCTGCTCCTGGTCCAGCAGGCCTTCGAATTCGAGCATCTGGCGAACCAGCGCCAGTTCGATCTCGTGCGGGACCTCGCGGTCCGTTGCGCCGAGGATCTCGACTCTGTGCACCACGGCCAAGCGAATGGCTCCCTTCTCTCGGTGTCATGAACGTGCGCCGTCATCGCATGGGTGTGCGCGCCGCGAAACGATCCCCGGCGCGCCCACCGGTGCAGGGTGTAGGACGTTCGCGCATGGGGTCAAGCTGCTGCTTCGAGTCCAGGCGGAGGAAAGGCGGGACCGTCATGCGACGGTCCCGCCCTCCGTCCCGCCCTCAGCCGAGGACGGGCATGTCACGCTGCGGCAGACCGAACCACCGGACGCGGCATGCCCTGGTCGGACTCGCTCGCTCTGAGGCTCCTACTTCTCCCGGTTACCCGGGAACAGCGTGGTCCAGGCGTTGGCGTGCCGCTCGTCAGGGAGCGACTCGTTGAACCTGACACCCTCGATACGATGCTCGCCCGAGCCGAACGCCTGCATCCGGTCTCGCCACTCCTGTGTGAACCACCGCTGCGAAACTCCGTAGCAGTACAGGTAGGGCGAGTCGGGCTTGCCCGGCTCGCGGAACGTCGCGTACGGTACGACGAGCCCCACGATGGGTGCGTCCTGTCCATCGGCGAAGCGGAAGAACGCCAGCGGCAGAGCCCGCCCCTCGCGTTGGAGCAGCGAACTCAACCGGTCGCAGATGTCGCCGTAGATGTCGATGCACGAGAGCAGGAAGTGCCCTCGCAGCGGCCCTTCCACGAACCTCACAGCAGCTTCCACGTCGCCCTCGTCGGGAACGGGAATGAAGCGGTACTCCAGGTGCTGCCCGAGCAGCATCCTCTGGTAGTCCTGCGGATCGCTGCTCGGCGGTGCCGGAAGCGCCTGCTGCGCGGGGCCCGGATCCGCCCCCTTGCGCCACCATCGTTTCATCGTCGAACTTTCCCTTCTGCCAGGTGGCCTGTCGGCCACACCCTTTGGGTGCTGCGTCTGATGCAGCGTGGGGTCCATGTTTCAGCGAGTTGCCGGAACGTGGTCCCGTTGCGGCTATAGGGCAGCAACGGTGCTTGTCCACCTCGACGTCGAAATAGGAAGACCCCGGCAGCGTGCGCAAACACGCTGCCGGGGTCATCGGTTCTGCGAGGGCCACCGCTTCCGAGCCAGGGGCTCAGGCGCGGCAACCGGTCTTGCTCAGACGCGGCGCGGCACGAAGTCGCTGGAGATCATGCGTCCGGGGACGTACGGCTCCAGCGGCACGCAGCCCGACCGCCAGGCGTGCTGGACCGCGTCGTTCAGCTCCATCGCCCGAAGCGCCTCGTCCGGTGAGACGAAGTACTCCATGCGGTGGGCCGCCGCCGCCAGCAGCAGCAGGCCGTGGGTGCGGAGCGTGCCCCGCACCCTCTTCTGCAGGTCATGCTCGACCCACTGCCCATCGGCCAGCCGCAGACGCACGACACCGCGGTTCTCCTGCATGCCCTTGCCCGCGCTGAAGATGCACGGGACGTCGGGCAGCCGGGGGTGATCGGACGGCAGCGTCAGCCGCAGTGCGAACACAGTGTCCGCCTCGGAGCGGGGGTCGGCGCCCTCCTCCTGCCGGAAGCCCTCGTACTGGCCTCTGCGGGAATTGCGCGCCACCTCTTCGAGGGTGGGCACCGGCAGCGACTTGAGGAACAGCGCCCGCGCCGCCGGCAGCTCGGTCGCGTCGTCGCTGCGCTCGCACGCGATCGCCGACGCGACGTTGAGCAGATGGCTCGGGAACACGTCGCCGAACAGGCCGACGCCGTCGAAGTAGCGGTGCCGGCCGGTGACCAGCCGCTTCTCGTCCGTGATGACGTGCATCTCGGTGACGGACTGCAAGGTCGCTCCGAAGAACGGCCCGGACAGCTTGACCATCAGCTCGATCACACCGGGCTTGCCCCAGTAGTGGTCGAGCAGCAAGAAGCGATTGCCGAACAGCCGGCGCGCGTGCGACACGAGCCGCCGAGCCCGGGTCAGATCCTTCGCCGGCGGCTTCTCGATGATGACGATCGTGTCGTCGGGGAAGTGCGCGTGGATCCCCGACAGGGCGTCCCAGTAGTGCTCCGGCGCGGTGGAGAGCCAGACCACGATCTGGTTCTCGTCGCGTCGGGTGCACAGGCTGCCCAGCTCCTGGTAGGAGCCGTCCAGCGCGTTGGGGTCGAGCGTGACGTACTGCGCGTTCAGGCGGCTCGCCGCGCCGCCCTGCTCGTCGCCCAGCGATTCGACGTACTGCTTGCTGTTCATCGGCTTGACGTCCGCCGCGATCTCCCACGAACCCGGGGACATCGCGCGGCCGCTCCTCAGCCCGGCGAGGACCGGGCGCACGCCGGGGCCGATGTTGCGGCGGGCGTTGTCGCCGTCGCCGCCGATCGTCACCAGCGTGATCGGTCGGTCGACCGTCGGCCGGGTATACCAAAGGGGTGCGTGTCCGATGTGAGACACCACCGCCTCCTCTCCTGTGTCGGTCAGCACGGGCGCCTTGCCCGTGCCTTGTGCCGCTTCGCGTCGCGAAGCGCCTGCTGCAATGACCCAGAACCCTGCAACGCAGGGTTCCTATGTCCCGGGTGGGAAGGGCCCTGCATGGCAGTCGCACGGGTGTAGGGCGCGGCACCGGGGCGTCAAGGCCGGCGTCGATTGACAGGGCGGGCCCGCGTCCTATACCTGCGTCGCACGCGGTCCGCCTCCACGGTGGAGACGGATCACGCGCCAGAGATGCAAGTCACTACGACACGGAGGAGGTGTTTCTGCCGTGGCAGAGACTCCAGTACCACGAAATTTGGGCCGGGCCGACAGCCTGGTCCTGATCGGCCTGTTCATCATCCTGGGCGGCGCCGTCGCGCAGGCGGTCAACACCGTCGGCGTCGGTGAGGTCCGGGAGGCCATGGACCTGGAAGGGGCGAGCACACTGCAGACCTTCATCCAGGCCCTGGTCCTGCCGCTGACGATCGCGTTCGGCACCACCCTGGCCGGGTCCGGCCTCATCCTGCGCCACGCCATCCGGCATGGCTGGGTCGAGCGGCTCCGGTTCAAGGCGGCGCCGGGCAGCCGGGCGCTGCACCGCGCCCGGCTGGCGGTCGGCTACACGGCCACGGCGCTCATCTTCGGCGGCATCGTGCTGCTCACGCAGCAGAAGGAGCCGGTGGGGATGGCCACCCTGGCCGCCAACACCCCGGGCTTCGTCACGGCGATCCTGATGGCCGGCAAGGCCTACCTGGAACGTCGAAGGGAGCCGGACGCGTCGAAGATGGCCCAGCGCCGGCTCACGCTGCGCGAAGCCCTGGTCAACGCGATTCCGGCACCCGTCGGGCTCGCAGGCGTGGTCGTCGCGGCGGTCTACGGCCAGCCGGTCGGCACTGTGCTGACGGCGCTGGTGGCGCTGGCCGGCGGCTGGTTCCTCCTGGGGATCCTGCCGTTGATCCAGCGTTCGTTGCAGGAGCGCGAGACGGCCGTCGTCGGCGTCGCCGAAGGACGGTCGCCGCGCCTGCCTGCGGCGATGGTGACGGTCAAGATCACGTTCCGGTTCGCGGCCGGCGGCTTCGCGATCAGCGCTACGGGGCTGCTCGCGTCGGTCGTCGCGTACGGCTGGCCGAAGGTGTTCATCGTGTCGCTGTTGATCGGCGCGGCCATCCTCGGCGCGTCGTACCCGGCATCGCAGGCGCTCATCCAGTCCGCCAACGGGCTGGGCGCGCCGGCGCTCAACGGTCCCATCATGTACCTCGCGGTACCGGTCGGCTACCTGCTCGACCCGCTGCGCGGGCTGCCGGGATTCAACGCCGAGCGGGGCTGGGGTACTTCGCTGATCGTGGTCGCCGCGCTCGCCGCCATGTTCATCGCATGGCAGCGGCTGCGGCGTTCGCGGGCCCAGGGCTGACATCCCGGCCCGTACGGGCCATCTCTGTCGGGCGCGGCGGTCTTGCGACCGCCGCGCTCTCCTTTGCGAGGTGCAAGCAGCCGCGCACCGCGGCATGACCGCTTTCCCCCTCGCCCGACCCCGAGACGCGTGTTTGTTCCGTCGAGATATCCGGCTGGACCCCGTCTGCGCGCCATGCGCAGGAAGAAAGGCGGAGTCGTTTCGCAACGACTCCGCCTTCCACCGCATCGCCCGGCCTCAGCGGAGGCCAGGCTTCATCGCGAACCGCCGAACGACGGATCGGTGGTCAGCGCGGCCCTGACGGTCCTGCCAGCCCCTGCGATGACTTCACGTCACGCAGGCGTTACCGGATGGAATTGCGACCAGACGTTCGCGTCCATCCCGCCCGGCAGGATCTGGTTCATCACCGGCGTACGGGCGATGCCCGGGTAGCTGGCGGCGAACTCGGCGTGCAGCGCCTTCACCTTGTCCAAGTGGACGTTCGGCGTGCCGTAGTAGTAGAGCTTGGGCTCTTCATCTCCGGCTACGGCGAACGGCACGGCAAGACCGACCGTGTACCACCCGTCGCCGAGGAGTTCGTCCCCGTCTTCAGGGTGCTGCGGGTCGCGCGCCTGGAGGAAACCGACCGGGCTGACCGCGGCGTAGAGGCTCAGGTGCTCCTGCAGTCGCAGGCTGATCGCACCCGACAGGTCCTCTGCCGCCAGGATCAGGTATCCGGTCAGGACGTCCTGCGCGAACAGCAGCGCTTCCTGGGTCCGTTCGCCGGACACAGGCGGCACCACCAGTTCGTGCCGAACCTCCTTGAGCCGAACAGCGCCCATCTGGCGCTGCAGGCCCAGGCTTTCGCCAGGGACTCGTCTTTCCATTGCGTGGGTTCCACCTTTCTGTAGACGGCGCGATCGGAGACCGCGCCGTGGATCGGACCTTTCGATTCACGAGGCAGCACGCAGCGGGGAATCCCGTGCAAGCCACCGCCGGTGGTTGTAGGCGCCGGCACCTCGTTGTCAACGGCTGCGTGTGCCCTTGACAGCGTCGCCTCCAGCGCTAGACCCCCTGCTGCTCCCGGGAAGTCCCGCGAGCAGTTTCCGTCCATCGAAGGACGCAATCGGTTTGGCACCGCTTCGGCGAAGTGCCCAGCAAAGAAAGAAGCATCCTCTTGCAGTTAGCCGCGTTGAAAAACGCCATCGAAGAGCTTCTTCCGCAGGCTCAGCAGTCCCTGGAGGACCGGTTCGGCACGGTCGACCGGTTTGTCCAGTGCTATGCGTACCACAACGCCAGCCATGGGCGCGACGTGGGCGAGGCAGCCGCCTCGCTCGCCGAACGCCTGGTGGAGGCGGGCCGGGTCCGCCCGGAAACCGTCCCTCTGGCGCGGTACGCAGGCTGGATGCACGACCAGGTGCAGGGCAAGGGCCACGAGCGCTTGAGTGCGTTACTGGCCGTCGCCAACCTGCGCGACCGTGGGGTCCCGTCACGGCACGTCGAGGCGGTGAGGTCGATGATTCTCGCCACTCGCGTGCAGGGCGTCGACACCGAGACGTATCGCATCCTGCAATCTGCCGATCCCGACGACCTCGGGCAGGCGCTCCTCGCGGACGCCGACCTGTCGTCGCTCGGCATGCACAAGGGGCCGCTGCTGACCCTGCTGCTACACCTCGAGCAGCAGGGGCTGGGCGGGAAGGTTCTTCTGCCCTCACCGTCCGACGGTGCGGGCGTCGAGCCGGACCGTGACGCCACCGTGCAGTACCTCACCTTCCAGGTGAACCTGTATGACCGGCACCGGTATCTGCTGGAAACGAGCCGATCCCTGTTCCCCCACCAGGAGTCGAACAGGGACTGGACCGCACGAATGCTGGAGCGATACCAGACCGACCGCATCACCTACTCGATGATGCTCAGGGCCGCGCGAATGCGTGCGGCTGAGAGCTGACGGAGCCCGGACGGGGAGTCGACGTGCGATGCGTCGACTCCCCTTCCGTCCTTCCTGCCGTCCTCAGTGCGGCGACCCGCCGCACCGGCTGCGCCGCGTGCGAGAAGCCGCACACCGATGCTTTGCTGCAGGACCGCCCCCCGGCGGCCACTCACCACTCCCAAGTTCTTGATTCGTCTCGCGATTTTCGTTGTGCCGCGACGCAGCCGCGCCGCTCCGCAGCCGGTGGCACCGTCATTGCGTAGATCGCCACGACCTGGCCCCGCCGTGTCGCGCCCTCGGGCGTGCCGGGCGCGGCTGCCGCCGCCGAGCAACCTGCGAAAGCCCCCGATGTCCCTGTTGACCAAGTCCAGCGCCAGCGATGCCGCCACGCAAGCGATCAGCGCCTTGCGCCGCGCCGCCAACAAAGGCAAGGCCGCGCCCACCGGGACCTCGCTGAACGGCGACGAAGGCATGGTGCCCGAGGCCGTCATCAAGAAAGTGCGCGCCCATTCGCGCTACGACGTGATGGCGGCGGTGACGGCGGACCGTGCGCGCTGGTTCATGGCCTTCATGATGCTGGGCTGCATCACGATGCTGGCCGCGTTCGGCTGGTATGCCGCCGACGCTCGCTTCGCCAACAACGTGCGCGTGGCGTGGGTCAAGCTCGACCCGTCGGGCGCCTACACGGTCGAATTCGCCGACCAGGTGCGGCCGGCCGAGTTCTTCCAGGCCACGCTGGAATCCAAGCTCAGCGAGTTCGTGCAGAAGCGCTACCGCAAGAGCGCCGCCACGATCACCAACGACTACATGTTCGTCGGCTACTTCCTGTCGCCGCAGCTGGCAGCACAGTTCCTCGGCAAGGAAGACTACAACGCCGCGCGCGTGGCCGCCGAGCTGATCGAATGCAAGAGGCGCTGCCTGGAGCGCGAGGTGAAGGTGCGCGTGGTGCAGCACCGCACGCGCACGCCGCTGCGCATTCCCGAGCGCAGCGACTCGGTGCTGTACGACAGCATGGTGTTCACCACCTTCACCGAGCGCAAGCCCGACGGCTCGATCGCCGACCGGCGCAACGCCATCGTGCAGATCAGCTGGCGCATCAAGGGCAAGGACGAGATCGCGGCCAACAAGGCAGCGCTCGTGGCCAACCCGCTCGGGTTGGAAATCCTCTCTCTCGACCTCAAGGAAGACCCGACCCCGGTGTCGATGGAAGACTGAGCGACACACAAGGCAATGCGACCCGGCCTGCGGGCCATCGATGGAGTCATAGATCTCGATGAAAACCTCTACGCTGACGACCGCTGCACGCACCCGGAGGGACCGCGCAGCCACCGCCCTGCTCGCCACGCTGCTGGCGCTGCCGGCCGCCCATGCCCAGCAGGTGCCGTTCGACGAGAACCCGCCGCCGGCGGGGGGCGTCGACCTGCAGATGGTGCCCGCCCCGCGCAACAGCGCAAAAGCCCAACCGGTGAGGGTGGCGCGCGCGCAGACCGTGCAGGCGCGCGCCGTCAACCAGGCGCGCGAGCGTGAGCCGGCGCTCAGCTGCCGCAACATCGAATGGAAGCCGGGCGACATCATCCGGCTGCAGGCCCAGCCGTACAAGCAGATCCACGTCGCCCTGCCCGAGAACGGCATCGACGTGATCATGGGCGACAAGGAGCTGTGGGCGCTGGACTGGATCAACAACCGCATCTTCATCAAGCCCACCAGCCGCTCCACCGAAGCGCGCTCGACGACCATCTCCGCGATCGGCCAGAGCGGCAACGCGTACGAATTCCTGGTCACCCGGGTGCCTGAGAACCTGGAGATCTCGCACTGCGTGTACATCAACGGCGAAGGCGGTGGCCTCATCTCGCGCAATGCCTGGGCCAAGGCCGCGCAGTATTCGCCCGAGGGCACGGCCGCGATGTCGCGCGAGCTGGCCAGCCTGCGCGAGCGCAATGCCAACCTCGACCGCCAGTTGCGCGAGAACCTGAAGGCGTACCGCAAGAAGCTGTACAGCCAGTACACCTGGGAGACCGGGGCTTTCTCGCGTTGGAACGGCGGCGAGGTCGAATCGGTATACGACGACGGACGCTTCACCTTCGTGCGCATGAAGTCCGGCTCTCAGGGGTTGCTGACCATCATGGCCGAGATCGACGGCCGTGCCATGCTGCTCGAGTACGGCTACGACGGACCGACGCGCACCTACCAGATCAGCGGCATCTTCCCGAAGTTCACACTGCGTGCGGGTGAGCAGACGATGACGATCATGCGCGCGCAGGAAGGGAGCGGCTCATGAACCGCGACGACGACGCGCCCGGCACCAACCCCGGGCCCGACTCCACAATCTCGAAGTACGCCAACGAGGCCGACGGTCCGGGACAGCCGGACGAGCAGGCCTCGCCGCACGGCAAACGCGCGGTGCTGGTGGCAGCGGCGCTCGGCGGGCTGGTGCTCGGCGGCCTGCTGGTCGACTCGCTGATCAGCGCCTCGGCCCCGGCCCCCGCACCGGCCAAGGAGACGGCCAACGCGCCGGTGCCACAGGATCCGTTCGTCGACTTCGAGGAAAGGCAGCGGCTCGAGGCCGCGCGACTGGAAGCCGAGCGTCAGCGCCGGCTGGCCGAGCAGAAGAACCGGGGCGAGCCGGAGGTGCGGGCCTCGTTCGATGCCCCGCCGCCGCCGCGCGAGCGCACACCCGAGGAGGAAGCACGCGACGAGGCCCGTCTGGAGGACCTCAAGCGCGCGTTGGCTGCAGTGAGCTCCAAGGACATGGTGATCGAAGGCCGCGAGCCCAAGGACGACGCCGGCACCGGCAAGTCGATGGCCGTGGCACCGGCACGCGCAGCCAACGGCAAGCCGGCTGCCGCACAGGCCGGGGCCGATGGTGCGCCGAGCGCCGAATCGACGCTGGCGCGGCTGCGGCAGGCGCTGGACCGCGCGAAAGGCGGCGGCGGCGCGGGGGGCTACGTCTCGACGGTCGCCGATGCGGCCAACGACCTCGGCCGGGGCGCCGGCGGCAACGCGGTGCAGTTCGCGCGCGATTTGCGCGGTTCCAGTGCCGCCTCGGCAGTGGTCGGTCAGTCGGCCAGCATGCGCCGCGAGCAGGGTGAAGGCCCCCGCCCCGGCGAGTACCTGGTGCCGGTGGGCTCGGTGATGTCGGCCGTGCTCGACATGGAGGTCAACTCCGACTGGGAAGGCCGCTGGCGCGCAATGATCACGCGCGACATCTACGACATCGACCAGGACGTGATCCTGATTCCCAAGGGCACGCGCGTGCTGGGCACCTCGGTGAAACCGAAACCGGTCAACGAGGCGATCAACGAGCGCATGGCACTGACAGCCCAGTGGCTGGTGCTGCCGAACGGCGCACGCATCGATCTGTCGCGCAGCTCCATGCTGGATGCCGGTGGCGTGGCCGCGATCGAAGGCGACGTGAACCGGCATTTCCTGGCGATGCTGGGCGGCGTGGTGGCCTACGGCGTGATCGGCGGCCTGGGGGCGGCCGAAGCGGCCCGCCGCGCCGACCGCGACCCGGCGGTGGCCGCGGCGGGCATCATCAGCGGCGGGCGCTCCGCCGGCGCCGAGATCGCGTCGGGCCTGTCCGACATCGGCAAGCGCATCGCAGCGCGCTATCTCAATCTGGTGCCGACCATCACCCTGAAGCCCGGCACGCCGATGAACGTGTTCCTCGACGACGAGATGTACCTGAAGCCATGGGCCCCGATCGACGAGTTCTCGACGGCGATGAGCCCGCGATGAACGCGCCCGCACCGAGCCTCGCCGACGACTTCCCGGACACCCTGCCGCCGGGTCAGGTCGACGTCGACCTCGGGGCGCCGGCCGCGCCGCAGCCCACCACCTGGCTGGGGCGCCTGCGCGAGACCGTGCGGCGCTTCTCCGAAGGCGACTATGCGCACGCCCAGCTGCGCTGCTCGCTGCTGCCCTACCTGATCACCTGCTCGCCGGTGCTGGCCACCTCGGTGCTGGCGCCTCCCTGGCTGTCGTGGCTGATGAGCGGCCCATCGGTGCTGGCGCTGTACCGCGTCACGCAGGTGCTGGACGAGACCGCCTTCCAGGTGCCGCCGCACCGCGGCGCACTGGCCTACGCCATACCGCTGAACGGGGTGTTGCTGCTGTGGTGCCTGCTGCTGGCGCTGGCCGGCCACGGGCCGTTGATCCCGATGGGTGCGCTGCCGATGACGGCCCTGCTGTGCCTGGCCGTCGCACCGGCCTGCCGCCGCCAGCGCGATCGCACGCACCGGCGCGTGCCGCTGCAATGGAGTTTCGGCGTCGCCGGTGTGCTGGTCGTGGCCCTGCATGGCGTGGCGGCCTTCATGACCGACCTCAACGCCCAAGGAGACATGGTGTGGCGTTGAAGCGCGTGTGCCTGCTTGCCATGGCGGCGCTGGTGCCGGCGGGCGTGCACGCCGAGATGTACCGCTGCCCGCCGGTGCCCGGCGGCGACGCTGCCGTGGTGACCAACCTGCTCGATGCCGAGGATGCCCGGCAGCGCGGTTGCCAGCCGATGAAACCCCGGCGTTCCGCGCTCGATCAACCGATGCGCCAGCCCGCGCGCAGCGCCACTCCAACGGAGCATGCTGCGCGCGCTCCTGCCGCGCGCCCCACCGCTGCTGCTGCGCCCGCCGCCGGCGAGCCGGTCGGCGAACACCGCGTGGCGCCGCAGGTGCAGCGCCATCGCGATGACCAGCGGCGCGAGATCCTGGAGGCCGAGCTGCGCAAGGAGCTCGACACGGCCACCCGGGTCAAGACGCAGCTGGAACGTGCCGGCGCCGACGACGCCAGCCGGCAGCAGACCCGTGCGGCGCTGGCGCGCCACGTCGCCAACGTCGACGCCCTGAAACAGGAAATCGCCCGCATCCGGTAACCCCATGAGTGCCAGCGCCGATTCACAGACCCAGGAAGCCCAGACCGCCATCAAGCTGCAGTGGGAGCTGGTGCGTCACTACCTGACGCCGATCGCCCCCTACTTCCGGCAAGAGGGCGTCACGGGCATCTTCGTCAACCGCTACGACAGCGTCTACATCATGCGTTTCGGCGAGTTCGAGCGTGTCGATGCACGCTGGAACAGCGAGTTCCACTTCGTCACGGCGATCGAGCAGATCGCCAACGCGCTGGGCCAGGAAGTGCACGCGGTGGACCGCCCGCTGCTCGACGCGCGGCTCGACGACGGCTCGCGCATCAACGCGGTGCTGGCGCCCACCGGCGTGGCCGGCAGCAACATGACGGTGCGCCTGTTCCCGAAGACGCGTTTCACGGCCGACGCGCTGCTGAAGGCCGGCGCCTTCGACCAGGCCATGCACGACTACCTGCGCCTGGCGATGCTGAACCGCTTCAACATGGTGGTCTCGGGCGGCACCGGCAGCGGCAAGACCACGCTGCTCAACGCGGTGAGCAACTTCATTCCGGACGACGACCGCATCGTCAGCATCGAGGACACCGCCGAGCTGCAGATCAACGGCTCGCACTGGGTGGCGCTGGAAGCCCCGCACCGATTCGCGAAGGACGTGGAGCCGCTGACCATGAGCCGGCTGGTCAAGAACGCGCTGCGCATGGAACCTCAGCGCCTGATCATCGGCGAGGTGCGCGACGGACCCGCGGCCGAAGCCTTGTTGACGGCCGCCAACACCGGCCACTCCGGCATTCTGTCGACCATTCACGCCAACAACGCGCTCGACACCATCGACCGCCTGACCAACCTGGCAGCGTCCGGCTTCAGCGCGATTCCCTACGAACACGTGCAGCGCCAGGTGCGCAACAACCTCGACGTGATCCTGCACGCGCAGAAGACGCCGCACCACGGCCGCCGCATCGTCGAGATCGCCGAGCTGGCCAACGGCGAGTTCCGCCTGCTGTGGCGATGGAACTATGCCGAGGGCCGCCACGAGCAGGTGGCCGACCCGTCGACGCACCGCATGCACTACACCCGCACCCATTGAGCCGGCCCGCGCGGGCCCGGCACGGACGACAACGATGGAAGCTCTCGACTCGATGAACGCCATGGTGACGCGCGGGGTCGTCGCCGCGATGCGCTGGTCCGACCCGTGGTGGTGGCTGTGGACCGCTGCGGCACTGACGACGCTGTCGCTGCTGAACATCCTGCCGCTGCGGGTGCCGCCGGCGAAGGAGACCGAGTACGGCCTGTACGACCTGTTGAAGATCGGCCTGCGCAACCTGGCCGTGTATTCGCTGGTGGTGCTGGTGCTGCTGTACTGGCCGGCGATGTACTTCGCTTCGGTGGCCGCGCTCGGCTCCGATGCCGGACAGGGGCACGACTGGTTCTTCCGCTACCTGTCGCACCAGGCCGCAACCTGGGGCTGGCTGCTGGCCGCCGGCGTGGTCGGCGGACTGGCGTGGCGGGTGATCGCGGCGCGCTACCTGACACCGCGGCTGTCGCAGCTGGTGCAGCGCATCATCGTGCGCCAGGAAGACCACAAGCAAAGCGACATGCGTGTCGAGATGGGCAAGCTCAAGACGCGCGACTTCAAGCCCCGCCAGTACTACAAGCCCGAGCAGATCTTTCTGGGGCTGGACGTGGACGGCAAGCCGAGCTATTTGCCGGCGGCCTTGTTCAAGGCGACGCACACGCAGGTGGTCGGCCCGACCCGCTTCGGCAAGGGCGTGCTGCTCGGCGTGATGCTGGAGCAGGCCATCGCGCAAGGCAACAGCGTGGTCTACATCGACCCCAAGGCCGACGCCTTCATGCCCTACATCATGGCCGAGGCCTGCGAGCGTGCCGGCCGCCGCTTCATCTACATCGACTTGAACGGCGAGGACACGCGCTGGGCCCCGTTCGAGGGCGGCAGCGTGCGCGACCGGCGCGCCCGCATCGTCAACTGCTTCGGCCTCAACAACACCGGCGACGGCTCCGACTTCTACAAGTCGAAGGAGCGCGCCATCCTCGACACCATCATGCCGCGCTCGGGCACCAGCATTGCCGGCCTGCGGGCAACGCTGGACCAACCGGGCGAGGACGGCAAGCCGCTGAAGGACTCGGCCAACCGGCTGTACGACGGACTGGTGGAATTCAGCATGCTGCCGTCGCTGAACCCGAAGAAGGGCGGCGGCAACAAGATCGGCGACGCTTTGAAGTCGGGCGCCAGCATCTACGTGCGCGGCTCGCTCGACGACAGCACCATCAAGCGCGCCACGCAGGTGTTCATCTCCGAGGTGATCCAGGAGGCCCGCCGCCTGGGCCCGGAGCGCAAGCACCACCTGACGCTGGCGATCGACGAGCTGAAGTTCATGATCTCGCAGGAGGTCAGCGACGCGCTGGCGACCATTGCGGGCTTCAACGTCAACATGATCCTGCTGCACCAGTCGATCCAGGATCTGCGCGGCCCCGAGGACCGCTCGCTGAACGTGCAGGCGCTGGAATCAGGCGTGATCGTCAACTGCCAGATCAAGCTGCTGTACCGCGCATCGGACCCGGACACCGCCGAGTGGGCCAGTCTGCTGTCGGGCACGAAGATCGTGCGCGCGACCAAGTCGGCCACCGTCGAGTACAACCGCTTCGGCGGCGAGGCGTACGAGAACAAGCGCATGCTGTACGACCTCGAGGTGCCGATCGTGACGCAGAACGAGATGCTGAGCCTGTCGCCGCGCGTGGGCGTGCTGTTCGCACCGGAGCGGCTGGCGTCGGTGCTGTACACCTGCTATGTGCCGGCCGATACCAAGCGGGTGCTGTACCAGCGGCCCAAGGACAAGGTGCCTGAGGCAGCGCCGGCTGCGACGAAGGCGGCGCCGGCCGCCATGGAGGCTGGCGCGCAGGCCCCCGCGGCACGGAGTCCGGCGCCTGCGCCCGCCCCTGCAAAAGCGCCCGCTCCGGTGGCCGGCCCGCCTGCTGCCTTGCCGGCGCCGGCGGTGGCCGCTGCCGCACCTGTGCAAGCGCCGAGCTTGCCGGCACAGAAGAACGCTGCACCCGCGGTCGTGCCCGTGACCGTTCCGGCGCCCGCCAAAGCCGCGACACCCGAGGTGGCCCAGGACCCACCGGTGTCGTCGGAGGCGCCGGCGCCTGCTGCCTCCGCAGCCCCCCGTGGGGCGGACGCTCCGTCGCCTGCTGCAGCCGCTGCCGTGCCGCCCGCCCCGCCGCCGTCGCCACCGAAGGCAGCCGCCCAGCCGCAACAGAAACCGCCACCGCAGAAACAGGCGCAAGCGCCCGCACAGCAGAAGCCGCAGCAGCAGCCACCCAAGGCGCCGCAACAGAAGCAGGCCCAGGCACCACAGAAGCAGCAGGCGCAGAAGCAGGCTTCCGCGCCGAAGACTTCTGAACAGGCCCAGAAACAGGCTCCCGGGCCAACGCCGCACAACCCCAAGCCGGCCGTGGCAAAGCAGCCCGAGCCGCAGCAGGCCAAGGCCAAGCCGAACGCGCCGCAGCCTGGAGGACCCCGGGCATCCAACGGGGCCGCGGCCGACCCTCCGAAAGCCAAGCCGGCGGGAGCCCCTGCCCGCCCGGAGCTGACGGGCCCGCCCCGTCCTGCGCACCTGCGCAGGCCCGACGTGCCACCCGTGCACGAGCCAGGCGACAAGACGCCCGCCGCCTTGAAACCGCCTCACCGCCCGGAGCGGGTCGAACCCGAACAGGCCGGCAGTTCGCCTGCCTGAGGCCGCCACACCGCCATGCCGCCGCGCTGCCGCCGCAGCGTTCCCGCAAACCGCTCGGCCCCCAAAAAGCGAAGGGTGCCCTCTCTTGCGAGAGGACACCCTTCCCCAGTGCTCATTGCCTCCTAACCATTGGCGATCAGTGGATCCGCCACCCGATCCGGTCACCCACCCAGACGCCTGCCGCCACGACGGCAGTGATGATGGCGAGCGCCTTGCCGGCCTCGACCTGCTCCACCCGGGTGGGGAAGTAGGGCGGGGCCGGCACCGGGTCGTCGATGCGGTCGGTGAGACCGCAACGCCTGAGCCGGGCGGACGTCATGACGAATGCCTTGCGCAGCCCGTGCACCCGCACGGCCTGCTCGCCGTAGTGCGAACAGGACGGATGGAGCTTGCACGCGCTGCGCTGTCCGGTCAGCCGGAGCGCCCGGTAGACGGGGTACATCGCCCTCCGGTATGCCAGGATGGCGGCCACGGCGAGCACATCCGGCAGGTCGTCCCGACCCTGCCGGCTCTGCATGTCGCTCATCGGCGCGAGCGGAGCCGGCCGCGAGCGACAGACACCACCGCGCCGGCGATGGCAGACGCCACGCCGACGAGGCACATCGTCATGAGCAGGTCGATGCCGCCGGCGCCGCTGCCGCCGCCGTCCGCCACCGGATCGGCGTACAGCTTCGGGCCGCCGGCGTCGTACAGCCGCTTCATGGCTTCACGGTGGTCGTCCGGGTTGCCGGTTTCGTACGCCTTGTCCTGGGCTTTCCGGTACTTCGGGTCCTTGTACGGATCTTTTTCTGCCATGGAGATCACCTCTTCCAGCATGACACGACGGTCATGACAGGAATGGGGTCGGTTTTCCTGGATGGCACGGGAACGGATTCCCGCGTTTCGTGCACTGCATCCTCGAGGCCGTTTCCGCATCGGCGGAGCGGGCCAGGAGGACGGGTACGTTGTAGGGCGAAGCCGGGGATGCACAAGGGCGCCAAGGCGAATGCGTCTGCAGGATGTGGCGATGACACGTCACGCATCGGCGCGTCGGCACGCGGCCGCCGGGCAGGAAAAGCGAAGCCGGTGTCCATGGACACCGGCTTCCGGAGCGCGCGAGACGAGCCCCGCACTCCCGCTGTCAATCTGCGGCGTGCCGAGACACGCCTACACCGCCACCGGCACCGACACCAGCCAGGGATTGGAGCCGGGCTCCGGCGCGAACCTGGCTTCCGCGCGCCGCTCGACGAGCAGGCGGGACCAGGTCACATTGGAGTACGGCTCGCCTCTGGTGACGGTCTCGTGGATGAACGCCAGCGAGTCGTGATCGGCGAGGATCACGGCCATGCCGATGCGCCATCGGTGCGCCGCTTCCCTGAAGGCCTCGACGCCGGTCGCCAGCCGTTCCAGGTACTGGGCGTTCGGCTCGCGACCGATGCACTCGACGTCGCCTTGCGGTTTGGGCTTGCCGGTCAGCAGCCCGAAGCCGCGCGGCTGCCACAGCGGCAGCAGCCATTGCGGCTGCTCGGGCGTCATGCCGGCAGTGCATTCCAGGGTCTTGCGCGCCAGCCAGGTGTTCGGCAGAAACCAGTGCAGGTCCTGCGGTTCCACCCCTGCGTCGATGCGCATTTGCTCCAGGCCGGGCCTGAGGCAGGCTGCCAGTTCGTTGAAGGCTGCCGGCAGCAGCGTCGGCGACAAGGGATCGATCACTCCCTCGGCCTCCTCGATCGAGGGGGGCAAGGGAATCATCACTGTCGGCAGCGTGCGCGAGTACGGCTCTTGCACGGGTCCTCCCGGGGCTCCGTATCGGTATTCGATGAGGTTCGATCGACATCCTCGCGTCGGCACTCAGCGCTTCGACGAGGCGATACGGATCTAGGGCGTTGCCCGCGCCTGGCAACCCCGCTGCAGCTGTCGTGACTTGACGCAGCCTGTACCGACGCCGGCAAATAGAGCGAGGCCGGTGTCCGTGCGGACACCGGCCTCCGGAGCGCAAGGGACCTGCCCCGCACTCCCTCTGTCAATCAGTGGTGCACGCGCGCACCTGGACCTTCCGGTCCGGGCACGCTACAACACCACCTCCCGCAACGCCGGCCACGGGGTGCGGCCACGCCGCGCGCCCGTGGATGCTTCCTGCTTCCTTTCGGCCAGCAGGTCGCTCCAGCGGGGCATTCCGGACACCTCGGCGTCGAGATGGGCCACGATGTGGTCCATCACCTCCTCGTCGACCAGGATCACACCCAGCGGAACCCGCCAGGTGTGCAGGGCGAACGTGAAGGCGTCGACACCGGCGCTGACCCGGTCCGCGAACGCGTCGCCGGACTCCCGGCCGAGCGCCGGCAAGTCTGCCTCGGCCAGGCCGGACAGACCCGAGTGCCCGGTGAGGACACCCCACCCGCGCGGCTGCCATTGCGGCAGCCGGCACAAGGGCGGCAGGCCCTCGCCGGCGGGCCCGGTCGGCGGGTGCACCCCCGCCTGGGCGAGAGCGCTGATGGCCCCGTCTGCGTACGGCAGGTGCGAGGTGAACCAGCGCGCCTGCTCGGGACGCACCTCGACGGTCGACATCAGCGCCATCATGCCCGGTGCAACGACATCGACGAACTCGTGCCGTGCCTCAGGCGGCAGGGTCGGGTGCAGCGGCCCCCGCACCCCCCGCTGCTCTTCGAGCGAGGGGGGTAGCGGGATCAACAGCACCCACGCCCGCCTTTCTTCGGCGTCAGGCAAGACTCCTCCTTGTTTCGTGTCGGTCGATTGACATCCAGGCCCCGGCGCATGGCGCCGGGGCCTGGACCCGCAGGTATAGGCCGCTACGGGCAGAGTGCAAGGCGGCAGCGAACACGCGGCGCAGAGACGCCAACCCGGCATTGCCGCGGACAAGCCGCTCTTTGCGTCGCACCTCTCATCGCTGCCCCGAGATTCGGCGAAGCGCCAAAAGAGCGAGGCCGGCGTCCGTGGGGACGCCGGCCTCCGAAGCGCAGAGGACTCGCCCCTGCACTTCCTCTGTCAATCAAGGACGATGCAGCCTACCGCGACACGATCGTCGCCGTCGGCTACACCTGCACCTCGCGCAACGCGGGCAGCGCCTCGACGCGCACCGGTGACCCGGCGAACGTTTCGGCCCTTCTCGCGTTGAGGAGGTCGCCCCAGCGGACCACGTCGCTCGGTCGCCCGGTGAGCAACTCCACGACGCGCTCCAGCACCGGTTCGTCGGCGAGGATCACGCTCAGCGGCACAGGCCACTGATGCATGGCGTACCGCCAGACGTGGACGCCGGCTTCGATGCGCGCGGCAAAGGCTCCGTCGGATTCCCTTCCGAGCAGGTCGAGCTGCTCGGTCGTGAGACCGTGGTGCCTGTGCTGGCCGGTCAGCAGACCCCACCCGCGCGAGCGCCACTGCGGCAGCTGGCACATGCGCGACAGGGGCTCGCCGTCGCGGCGGCGCGGCATCTCCACACCCGCTTGTGCGAGCGTGTCGACGGCCCATTGCGCGGACGGGTCCTGTCCGATGACCCAGCGTACCTGCTGCGGGCTCGCGCCGGCCTCGTGCATCTGCGCGACCACACCGGGGGCGATGCCCCGGGTGAATTCGTGCCGTGCCTCGGCCGGCATGTGGACCTGCAGCAGGCCCGGTACGCCGCCCCGATCTTCGATCGATGCGGGCACCGGGATCAGCAGCACTTTCGCGTGCCGTTGGACTTGCGCCTCTGACAAGGCTCCTCCTTGTTCCGTGTCGAACTGACTGACACCCACACGCGGGCGCAACGCGCCGTTGCATGGGACAAGGGGTATAGGCCGGCGAACCGCCGCTGCAAGCCCTTTCGTCGCGAGCGCAGGGTCAGGTGAACCGCTGCGGCGGGCAGATCGACGCTGCGCTGGCTGCGTTGATCAATTGCAGCCGGTTCTGCACGCCGAAGTGCCGCCGCAGCTGCCGCATGTGGTAGTCGATCGCGTAGCCGGTCAGCCCCAGCTGCTCGGCGATGCGGCGGTCGCTGTTGCCCAGGGCGAGCAGGTCGAGGATCTCGAGCTGGCGCGGCGAGAGGATCTGCCTCGACGACGGTGTGGTGCGCCGGCGCACCAGCGCGCGGTAGGCCAGCAGGTGGTGCATGCAGCAGGCCAGGCTCAACGCCCCCTGCATCACGCTGTCGTCGATGACGTCGTTGCCGCGCCGGCACGACAGCAGGCTGATGATGGCGCGCTCGTTGTGCTGGTGCGAGCCCGGCACGTCGAATGACAGGCCCGAGACGATGCCGCTCTTGGCCAGGTCGGACAGGTAGGCCATGCCGCGGCGATTGCGCAGCGAGCGGTGTTCGGCGAGTTCATCGACGGTCCATGCATTGGGCAGCGTGGTCGACGCATCGCCCTGGAAGAACGGGTCGACGTCGTGATGGCGCCGGCTGAAATAGCGGTGCAGCAGCGAGCGGTTGGCATAGGTGGCCAGGAACGCGCGCGGGTACAGCGACTGCCGCTCGCGCGCCACGGTGCCGTAGACCATCCAGTCGAACCCCAAGCCGCCCAGCACGTGCCGCACAACCCGCACGCGGTCGTCGGCATGGGCCATCGCCTGCAGCTTCGTCAGCAGGCTCGGCAGCCGGAACGGCGCGTCGTGCATCGGCGAGATGCTGAGATCCTGCTCTTCGTAGAGAAACACGGCCTGCCGACCGGGTGCATTGCGTTCGTTGAGTTTTCCGAAACCCGAGTCGATGGCTTCGTCGCCATCGATTTCGACATCGACCTCTGTCAAGCGAGACCTCCAGTAGTTCTGCGGCGCCGGCACTGGTGCAATGCCAGCCTCCTTCGAATCACCGGCGCCCAAATCATCCTAGGTGCCGCACCAGGGGGCGTCAACGACGAGATCTCGTATGTCTGGCGAGGCGCGAACACTCGTGCACTGCTGTGCGGCGCAGCATGTCACGGCATTGCAATCATCTCGGCACCGCAGTTCCTGCGTGGGCGCGTTTCGCACACGAACGCAGCCGTCGCTGCCCGCGATGCCTTGCCAGCCGGTGTGGGCGCCCTATACCCGGTGCTGTCGCCCGAGGTGTGCTTCGCCTCGAACGGCAGTCGATGAAAGTTCGTGCTCGGCTCGAAGGGAGCAAGCAAGCGTGTCAATGCAGTCGTTCGTCGGAAGGTATTCCGGCGAAGAAGCATGTCCGACCTATCTGGCGCTGGCTCGGCAGCCGGTGTTTCTTCCGCCCCCCGAGGCACAACCCGCGCTCTTTGAGTCCTTCGCGTTGGGTCAGGCACTGCAGCCGTTCTTCAACGGTGTGGGCCTGCTCGGCGATGAAGAGGGCGTGCCCTGGGTCACGGCCTACGGGCCGGACGGAGAGTCCGCTGTCAGCTGGGCCATGCATGGGCTCGGTCTGCTCGCCTCCCGGGAGTCGATCGACCGGATCAAGCCGGTCAGCCTGCGCACCTTCAAAGCTCGGTGGCCGGGCTTCGGCTCGTCCACCGACGAGCAGGTGCCCGCAGGCGGCGAGACGCAGCAGCGGTTCGTCAGGCGCATCATGGCAGGCCTCTCCGAGGCCTTCCTGGCGTGCCAGACGGTGACCAACGCGCGGGACAAGCGAGTCCGTGCGATGGTCCTGATCACTCCGGAATCCGTGCTGGAGGTGATCCTGTCAGAGGCCCTGCTCGGAACCCGCTACTTCCGTGACACCCGTTGGGTCATCACGGAGGAGTTATCGACCCGAGGGCGAGTGACGGTACTGCGTTCCGAGGGCTGAGCCGGATCTGCGTCGATGCGCCTCTCCTCCTGGAGGGGCTGGGCGGGCCATGGAAGCTTGACTTCCGTGGCCCGCTCTTCCTGTTGAGCCACGGGTTCGACCAGCGCGCTACTACAGCGAAGCCGCCAGCACCTGCGCCTCAGCGCGTGCCTGCGCCACCGTGCGCTCCACCGCCTCGGGCTCCGCCAACGTCGGCGCCACGTTGACCTCGTGCACGTCGGTGATGCCCAGGAACGCCAGCCACGCCCGCATCTGCCCTTTCTGGTGGTCGGGCCCTGCCGGGTCGACCTGCAACGGGTGCGCCCCGGCACTCGAATACACCACCACCGCCCGCTTGCCCTGCAGCAGACCTTCGTACCCGCGCTCGCGCGACCAGCGCCAGTTCTCGCCCGGCAGCGTGACGATGTCGATGAAATGCTTCAGCCGGTAGGGCAGCCCGAAGTTCCACATCGGCACGCTGAACACGTAGCGGTCTGCAGCATTGAACCGCCGCGCCAGCGCCACCGCGCGGACCCACAGGGCACGCTGCTGCGCGCTGGCTTCGGTGCTGCGCAGCACCGCGAACTTGGCCGCCACCATCTGCGCGTCGAAATGCGGCAGCTCCAGCTGCCACACGTCCACCGTGTCCAGCTGCGCACCGGGGTGGCGGGCCAGGTAGCTCTCGATCAAATGCTGCGCCACGCTGCGGGTCCGCGAAGCCGCGGCCACGGGCGACGCGGCCATGTGCAGAATCGTCGTCATGATCGTCTCAGCCTTCCAGCACGCGCAGCCCGACGGTGCCCGCCACCACCAGGCCGATGCAGGCCAGCCGCCACGGCGACAGGCTCTCGCCGAAGGCCGCCACCCCCACCAGCGCCACGCCGACCGCTCCGATGGCGGTCCACACCGCATACGCGGTGCCGAGCGGCAGCCGCTTCAAGGCCAGCGTCAGCAGGAAGATGCTGAGCAGCGCCGCGGCCAGCCCGACCACCGACGGCAGCAGCCGCGTCCACGATTCCGACCGCTTCAGCGCGACGGCCATCAACACTTCCACCGCTCCGGCGGCGCCCAACCACATCCAGCTCGACATCGACATCCCTTCCGTCGTGTTGCACGAACCGCGATGATGGAAAGCGCCGCCCTGCGCGAACAGTAGGCACCTGCCGGTAACCATGGAAAATCCCGCCCCCGCCAGCACGGCCGCCGCCGATGTGTTCAACGCGGCGTGCCCGTCGCGGCGCGTGCTCGAACTGATTGCCAACAAATGGGCGCTGCTGATCCTGCCAGCGCTGCGCGACGGCCCGCTGCGCAACCACGAACTGAAGCGGCGCGTCGGCGGGGTGTCGCAGAAGATGCTGACGCAGACGCTGCGCGAGCTGGAAGACAACCGCCTGGTGCAGCGGCACGACCACGGCACCGCGGCGCCGCATGTCGAATACCAGCTCACGGTGCTGGGCCGCTCGCTGAGCGAGACGTTGCTGGCGGTCGACCGCTGGGTCGAAGCGCACCACGAGCAGCTGCAGCCCGCCGCGCGCCGCAAGTGGACCGGCCGCTGAGCCGGCCCTCGACGTTCAGTCGCCCTTGAACCCTGTCTTGCGCACGATGCCGGCCCATCGCTCGGCCTCGGCCCGCACCATCTGCTGCGCCTGCACAGGCGAGGTACCGGTGACGCTGAAGCCGGCCTCCGTGAGCTTGCGCTTGACGTCGTCGGCCTGCACGGCGGCCACCAGCTGCCGAGCCAGCAGCTCGGCCACCGACGCCGGTGTGCCGGCCGGCACGAAAAACGCGAACCAGGCCGACACGTCGATGCCGCGCACGTGGGACTCGATGAAGGTCGGCACTTCGGGCAGTTGCGGCACCCGGGCAGCGGCGGTGCTGGCCAATGCGCGCATCGTGCCGCCCTTGACCTGTGCCGCACCGAGTGCGGTCGACACGAAGGCACCCGCCACCTCGCCCTTCGCGATGGCGGAGACCGCGTCTCCGGTGCTGCGGTAGTGGATCGGCTCGACCGGGAAGCCGCCCGCAGTGCCCAGCAGTTCCGCGCCGAAGTGGCCCGGCGTGCCGGCACCGAAGGTGGCGAAGTTCACGCGTTCGCGGCTGCCACGGTGCGCGTTCAGAAAGTCGGCCACGGTGCGATGCGGCGAGGCGGCCGGCACCACCAGCAGGAAGTCCGAACGCACGACCTCGGTCAGCACCTGCAGTTCCTTGGCCGGGTCGTACGGCAGCTTGCTGAAGGCCGGCGGCGCGATGCTGATCGAGCCGACTTCGGCCAGCAGCAGGCTGTAGCCGTCTGGCAGGCTTTTCGCCACCGCGTTCGCCGCGATCTGGCCGCCGGCACCGGCCCGGTTGTCCACCACCACGGTCTGCTTCAGGTTCTCGGCCAGCTGCTGCCCGACCAGGCGCGCCACCACGTCGGGACCGCTGCCCGGGGGAAAGCCCACCGTCAGGCGTATGGCACGCTCCGGATAGGACTGCGCCTGAACGGCGGACGGCAACAGCGCGGGCAGCGCCGACAGCCAGGCAGCTGCGAGCAATGCGCGGCGAACATGAGCCAACATGGCGGGTCTCCTCGAAGCACCCCGTGGGCCGGGGTCGATGCGGCGCAGTGTGGCGCGCGCCGGGCGCGGCACGTGTCAACCGAAAGGCTGACAGCCGCCCCCGATGAAGCCGCGGTGGCTCAGGACGGCCGGCTCGTGCCGCCGAAACGAGCGAACAGCTCGCTGCGGAAGTGCAGGCCCAGCCGCTCGAACGCGCGTGCCCGGTAGGTCTTGACCGTCGCGACGCTCAGGCCCATGTCGGCGGCAACGCCATCGTAGCTCCAGCCTTTCAGCAGGCGCTGGCAGACGTCGAGTTCGCGCGGCGTCAGTGCCGGGCAGGCGCGGGCCATCGCCTCGCGCGCATCGCACGCAGGAGCCGCCGCCTCGCCCCGCAGTGCGATGTGGCGGCGCACCGACGCCAGCAGCGGGGCGGCCATCGCACCGAAGGTGTCGAGCTCGTCGCCCGAGTAGCGGCGCTGGTGCGCATGGCGGTACAGGTTGACCGCGAGCAGCGAACCGTCGGCCTCGCGCTGTGCCACCGACAAGCGCTCGATGACCTGATGGCGGCGGTAGATGCGTTCGCGGTGCTCGCTGTTCGGCGCGTCTTCGGCATCCATGTGCAGCACAGCGGCATGGCCGGGGGCGACCCGCTGCAACGGGTCGAAGCTGCAGTCGCGCAGGTACAGGCCGTCGCGATAGGCGCCGAAGCAGTCGCGCGTGGTGTCGGCCACGCCCAAGCTGGACGACAGATGCAGCACCGGGGGCCGGTCGCGCCACACCTGGTACACCGACCACGACGCGGCCTGCAGCCCCTGGTTGAGCCCGCACAGCCCGCGCTCGGCGAAACCGTCCGCACCGATGCCTTCGATCAGCGCGGCGAGCGCCGCCTGCGAGGCACGCAGCGGTGTAGACAGGGACGTCGGCCAGAGGTTCATCGTGGTGGGGTCGTGCAGGCGGCCCGTCATCTTCTCGGATGACGCGCTGCGGCGCGTGGCGCCTCTATGGTCACGTCATCCAACGCGCATGCTACGGCCGCGCGCCTCGCTGTCCATCCGTGCAGACCAGCACCGACGCCATGACACCCACGCTGCCTCCCGCCCCCCTGCTGCTGCCGATGACCCGCATCCGCTGCGACGTCGAAGACGTCGTCTCGCTCGGCGCCGCGCCGTATGGCGAGCGGCGTTTCGTGCCGCTGGGCGGCGGCATCGTCGAGGGGCCGGAGCTGAACGGGCACATCGTCACCGGTGGCGTCGACTGGCAGATGCAGCGCGCCGACGGCGTGCTGGACATCGCGGCGCACTATGTGATTCGCACCGACGACGGCGCACTGGTCGAAGTGACCAGCACCGGCATGCGCCACGCCGAGGCCGACGTGATGCACCAGCTGGCGCGCGGCGAGGCGGTCCCGCGCGAGCGCTACTACTTCCGCACCGTGATGCGCTTCCAGGCCGGGGCGTCCCGGTGGGCGCACCTGAACCGCACCATCGCGATCGCCAGCGGCGCGCGCGAGGCCCGCCGCGTGGTGCTCGACGTCTACCGTCTCACCTGACCGACCGCCCATCACGATCCGAGCAAGGCGTCATAGCGGCGCTGCATCTCCTGCGGTGTAACGTCCTCGATCGAGTGGCCGATCAGCCACTCGTGGCCGAACGGGTCGCGGATCAGGCAGGAGCGCTCGCCGTAGAACTCGTCCTTGGGTTCGCGCACCATCGTCGCGCCCGCCCCGACCGCGTGGGCGGCGAACGCGTCCGCATCGTCGACGTGCAGGTGCAGCGAACTGGCGACGCCGCCGAGCGACTGCGGTCCCACCGCATTGCATTCGGGGTACTCGTCGCACAGCAGCAGCGTGATCGGGCCGAGCTCGAGCTCGGCGTGACCGATGCGCCCGCCGGGTTCGGTGAGCCGGAACAGCTCTCGCGCGCCGAAGGCCTGCGTATAGAACGCAATGGCCTGCTCCGCGCCCCGCACGCGCAGGTAGGGAAACACTTCTCGTATGGTGGACATGACCGTGCTCCTTCGCCGTAACGGCGCGCGGTCAGCGTACCGTGCGCGACCGGGCCGGTCTTGTAGAAATTCGAAGGGCTCGCGGTCTTTCAGGGCGACGACGCGTGCCACGCGTCGACGAACGCCAGCGCGTGCGAGCGCAGCGCCTGCAGGTCCATGCCCGGCTGGAACAGCGCGCCGCCGAGGCCGAACCCGGTGGCGCCGGCGCGCCGCCATGCGGCCATCGCCGGCGGCGTGATGCCGCCCACCGGCCACAGCGCCGTGCCGGCCGGCAGCACCGTGCGCAGGGCCGCCAGGCCGGCGGTTCCCAGCACCTCGGCCGGGAACAGCTTGAGCGCATGAGCCCCTGCCTTCAGCGCCGCGAAGGCTTCGCTGGCAGTGAACACGCCGGGCGCGACGAACAGGCCTTGTTGTCGTGCGTGCCGGATCACCTCGACGTCGGTGTGCGGCATGACGATCAAGCGAGCGCCGGCTGCGCGCACGGCGTCCACCTGCGCGGCGTCCATGACGGTGCCTGCACCGACCAGGGTGTGCGGTGGTACGTGCCGCACGATGGCCTCGATGCATTCGAGCGCGCCCGGCCGGTTCAGCGGCACCTCCAGCGCGCGAAAGCCGGCGTCGAGCAGCACCCCGGCCGCCTCGGCGGCGTGCCGAGGTTCCAGCCCGCGCAGGATCGCCACCAGCGGCGGCGAAGGCGTGGTCGGTGCAGCGGTGTCGTTCATGCGAGCGCCTCCGTGGAACAGGCACCCAGGGCATGCCAGGCAGCCGTCTGCACGGCATCGATGTCCAGCGTGACGGTGGTCGGCCCCAGCATCTGCGCGCAATGGGCATGCAGGCGAGCCAACACGGGGCTGCCGATCAAGCGCACGACGGCGTCGCGCGGCAGCCCGTTGGCGAGCGCTTCGTGCCATTCGGCGCCCAGCAACAGGCC
Organism: Caldimonas mangrovi; assembly: GCF_023721835.1. GTDB lineage: Bacteria > Pseudomonadota > Gammaproteobacteria > Burkholderiales > Burkholderiaceae_C > Caldimonas > Caldimonas mangrovi. The sequence goes on from NZ_JAMKFE010000019.1 coordinate 33,926, forward strand.
GCTGAGATAGGCGCCGGCCTCGTCGCGCGGCAGGCGGCCGGTGACCACCCGAGCGCGGCAGCCGAACAGCTCGCGGCTCAGCGCGCGCCTTTGCGCCGCCTGCACGCCTTGCTCGAAGGCCCGTGGATGCGACAGCGGGTCGCCGCCGGTCGTCGGCTGCATCAGCGGCGCCAGCGTGCCATGGCTCGACAGCAAGGCAAACAGCTCGCCGCTCATGCACGTGCGCAACTGCACGACCCGTCCGCCGCGCAACTCCACCCATTTGCTGTGCGTGCCCGGCAGCACGTACCAGCCATCGTGCGGCGCCAGCATCCAGGCGCCGAGCAACTGCGTTTCCTCGCCTCGCATCACGTCGACTTCGTCGCCGCGTTGCCAGCAGCAGCCCGGCACGATGAACCACCGCTCGGCGCCGTCGATGGCGACGAGCTGGCGCGACCAGGCCGTGATCGGGTTCGCCGCGTCGAGGTAGGGCACCTCCTGCCAGCCGGTGGCGCTGCCCACCATGCCCGCCATCACGACGGTGCTGTCGGCCGGTGCCGAAAGCCGCTGCAACAGCCCGCACAGCGAGTCGGCGAAATGCGTCGCGCAGGCCAGCACGCCCTGGTCGTCCGCGTGCCGCACGACCTGCTCGTCGCCGCCGAAATACCAGGCCCGCCGGTGCGTCGTGCCCCAGTCGATGCCGACCCAGTGCGAGGCAGGGGAGCTCATGCCGCGGTCCTCCGGCCGGTCTCGAACAGGCGCTGCAGCAGGCAGAAGACGAACAGCAAGGCGCCGATGACGATGCGCGTCCACCACGAACTCAACGAGCCGTCGAACATGATGAGGGTCTGGATCATGCCGAGGATCAGCACGCCGAACAGCGTGCCCAGCACATAGCCGACACCGCCGCTGAGCAGCGTGCCGCCGATGACGACCGCTGCGATCGCATCCAGCTCCAGCCCCATCGCGTGCAGGCCGTAGCCGGACTGCATGTAGAAGGTGAACACCACGCCGGCGAGGGCCGAGCACAAGCCGCTGAGCAGATAGACCTGCACGGTGGTGCGCGCGACCGGCAGCCCCATCAGCATCGCCGAATGTTCGTTGCCGCCGATCGCATAGACGGTGCGTCCGAACTGCGTGCCGTGCGCAACGAAGGCCGCGATGGCGACGACCGCCAATGCGAGCAGTGCGCTGAGCGACAGCGAGGCTTCCTCGCCCCACACCGGCAGGCGCCACTGGCCGGCCGCCGCATAGAACTCATGGGTGATGCTGATCGAGTCGATGCTGATCAGGTAGCACAGGCCACGCGCCAGGAACATGCCCGCCAGCGTGACGATGAACGGCTGCAGCCGGAAACGCTGGATCAGCAGGCCCATCGTGGCGCCGAAGCCGGCACCGAGCGTGAGCACCAGCGGGATCACGACGATGGGCGGCCAGCCGTGCTGCTCGACCAACGACGCCGAGATCATCGTGGTGAGCGCGATCACCGAGCCGACCGAGAGGTCGATGCCGCCGGCGAGGATCACGAAGGTCATGCCGACGGCGACGATGCACAGGAAGGCGTTGTCGATCAGCAGGTTGAGGAAGACCTGCGGCGAGAAGAAGCCGTCGTAGGTGATGGAGCCGAAGGTGGCCATCGCAACGAAGAGCATGATCGTCGCGGCCACGGGGACGTGCTGGGGGGCCAGACGCAGGCGCGCCGTGGCGGGCATCTGCACCTCGGTGCCGGCTGGTGCGGGGAGTGCGCTCATCACTGGTTGCTCGCTGTGTCGTGTAGCCCCTGGCGGGCGAAAGCGCTGTCATTCAACACGGCCACCCCCGTTCCGCACCCGCCGCCGGCCGCACCACCCAGCGCCGGATGGCCGCCCGAAACTCCGCCGACTGCAACAACATCACCACGAACACCACCGCGGCCTTCACGACGAGGTTCACCTCCGGCGGCACGCCGATCGAGTAGATCGTCGACGTCAGCGTCTGGATGATCAATGCGCCGATCACGCTCCCCGCCAGGCTGAAACGTCCCCCGTTCAGCAAGGTCCCGCCGAGCGTCACCGCCAGGATCGCGTCGAGCTCCAGCAACAACCCGGCGTTGTTGCCGTCCGCGCTCTTGACGTTGGAGCTGATCAGCAGGCCCGCCATCGCCGCCGCCACGCCGCAGAACACATAGGCCCCGACGGTGATCAGGCGCGATCGCACTCCGGCCACGCGCGCCGCCTGCGGGTTGATGCCGATGGCCTGGATGAAGAGCCCGAGCGCCGTGCGTGTCAGCGCGACGTGCAGCACCGCCCACACCGCCGCGGCGATGAACAGCGCAAACGGCAGCCCGAGCAGGTAGCCGTTGCCGATGAAGAAATACGGCGCGTAGTAGATCGTGATGATCTGGCCGTTGGTCAGCAACTGCGCAATACCGCGTCCGGCCACCATCAGGATCAGCGTCGCGATGATGGGCTGCATCCCCACCTTGGCGACGAGCAGGCCGTTCCACAGGCCGGCTGCGGCCCCCACGGCCAGCGCCGCCCCGATCGCCGCCCACATCGGGAAGCGGCTCACGTGGGTGGGCACGCCGTCGACGATGACCAGCTGCCCGCCGATCATCAAGGCCGCCACCGCGGCGCTGATCGCGACGGTGGCGCCCACCGAGATGTCGATGCCCCGCGTCGCGACCACCAAGGTCATGCCGACAGCCACCAGCATCAGCGGCGCCGCACGGTTGAGGATGTCGATCAGGCTGCCGTAGAGGTGGCCGTCGCGCCACTGCAGCCTCAGGAAGCCAGGGTTGAGCACCGCGTTGGCGGCCAGCAGCAGGGCCAGCGTGACCAGCGGCCAGAACAGTCGATGGGTCATCGCCCGCTTCAGCACGTCATGCATCGTCATGCCCCTGCTGCGATGAGGTCGCAGATCGCCGCCTCGCTGGTGCCGGCCGGCAGGTCGCCGACCTTGCGGCGGTCGCGCAGCACGACGATGCGATCGGACACGCGCACCACTTCGTCCAGCTCGGACGAGATGAACAACACCGCCATGCCGTCCTGCGCAAGCCGCAGGATCTGGTCCATGATTTCCTGCTTGGCGGCCACGTCGATGCCGCGGGTGGGTTCGTCGAGGATCAGCAGCGCCGGTTGCGTCGCCAGCCAGCGCGCCAGCAAGGCCTTCTGCTGGTTACCGCCGGACAGCTGCGCGATCGGCGTCTCGGCGTCGGCCGTGCGGATGCCCAGCGCGCCGATGAAGCGCTCGGCCAGTTCCTGCTGGCGCCGGCGGCTCAAGGTGCGGCGCACGCCCAGGCGCGCCTGCAGCGCCAGCGCGATGTTCTCGCGCACCGACAGCTCGCCGACGATGCCGTCGCTCTTGCGGTCTTCCGGGCACAGGCCCATGCCATGCCGGATCGCCTGGGCCGGGTGATCGAGGTGGACGACGCGATCGTTCAAGCGCAGCTCGCCGGCATCGGCCGCGTCGAGCCCGAACAGCAGGCGCGCCAGCTCGGTGCGGCCCGAGCCGAGCAGCCCGGCCAGCCCGACGACCTCGCCGCAGCGGATCTGCAGGTCGATCGGGTGCAGCTGGCCCTTGCGCGCCAGCCCGCGCGCTTCGAGCAGCACGGTGCGGTCCGACACGGCCGCCTGCGGCTGCCGCACGGCCTGCGCGGCAGGCGCGAGTTCGCGCCCCACCATCGCGGTGATCAGGGCGCCGCGGTCCAGCTCGCCGGCGCGGTACTCGCCGACGAAACGGCCGTTGCGCAGCACGGTGATGCGGTCCGAGATGGCATACACCTCGTCGAGGAAGTGCGTGACGAACAGGATGGCGAGGCCCTCGCCACGCAGCCGCCGCAACACGGCAAACAGGCGCTGCACTTCGCTCTCGTCCAGGCTGGAGGTGGGTTCGTCGAGCACCAGCACCCGGGCCTGGATGCTCAGCGCGCGGGCGATCGCCACCATCTGCTGCACCGCCACCGAGTAGCCTGCCAGCAACCGCGTCACGTCGATGTGCAGGTCCAGTCGTGCCAGCAGCGCCGCGGCCTCGCGCTGCATGCGCGCCCAGTCGATGCGCCAGCCGCCCTGCCACCCTGTACGTGGGTAGCGGCCGGCGAAAATGTTCTCCGCCACCGAAAGATTGGGGCACAGGTTCACCTCCTGGTAGACCGTGCTGATGCCCAGGCGCTGTGCGTCCTGCGGCGAGGCCGCGCGGATCTCGCGGCCCGCCAGCGTCACCGTGCCGGCATCGGGCGCATGCACGCCCGTGAGCACCTTGATCAAGGTCGACTTGCCGGCGCCGTTCTGTCCCATCAGCGCATGCACCTCGCCGGCACGCAGGCGCAGGCTCACGTCCTGCAGCGCCTGCACGCCGGTGAAGCGTTTGCAGATGCCGGTGAGTTCGAGCACGATCGGGAAATCGGTGTTCACTGCTTGTTCTTGTTGTAGACGTCCACGCACACGGCGGCCAGCAGCACCAGGCCCTTGATGACCTGCTGGTAGTCGATGCCGATGCCGAGGATGGACATGCCGTTGTTCATCACGCCCATCACGAAGGCGCCGATCACCGCTCCCATCACCTTGCCGACGCCGCCCGAGGCCGACGCGCCGCCGATGAAGCAGGCCGCGATCACGTCGAGCTCGAAGCCCAGGCCGGCCTTGGGCGTGGCGGTGTTCAGCCGCGCGGCGAACACCAGGCCGGCCAGCGCGGCGAGTGCGCCCATGTTGACGAAGGCGAGAAAGGTGAGCCGCTCGGTCTTGATGCCCGACAGCCGCGCCGCCTTTTCGTTGCCGCCGAGCGCATAGACCCGCCGGCCCAACGTGGTGCGCTGCGTGACGAAGTCATAGGCCAGCATCAGCGCGAACATCACGATCAGCACATTGGGCAGACCGCGGTACGACGCCAGCAGGTAGCACAGGAACACGATGGTCGCGGCGAACACCGCGGTCTTCAGCAGGAAGAAGGCCGACGGCTCCTCCTCCATGCCGTGTTGCAGGTGCACGCGCCGCTCGCGCAGGCGGCTCCACACCATCGCGGCCGCCACCGCCACACCCAGCAGCAGCGAACCGAGCCGCAGGCTTTCGCCGCCGAGCGGGTCGGGAACGAAGCCCGAGCTCAAGCGCTGGAAGGTGTCGGGGAAGGGCCCGAGCGACTGGCCCTGCAGCACGGCGAGCGCCAGCCCCTTGAACACCAGCATGCCGGCCAGCGTGACGATGAAGGACGGGATCTTCAGGAAAGCGACAAAGCTGCCCTGGATGCCACCGATGACGGCCCCGGCCGCCAGGCACAGCAGTGAGGCCGGCACGAAATGCATCTCGTAGCGCACCATCAGCACCGCAGCCAGCGCGCCGACGAAGCCGCACACCGAGCCGACCGACAGGTCGATGTGCCCGGAGACGATCACCAGCAGCATGCCCAGCGCCATGATGACGATGTAGCTGTTCTGCAGCACCAGGTTGGTCAGGTTGAGCGGCTGCATCAGCGTGCCGTCGGTCATGACCTGGAAGAAGATCATGATCACGACGAGCGACAGCAGCATGCCGTACTCGCGCATGTTGTGCTTCAGGAAGCCGGCATACGACTTGGCCGGTGGCCCGGAGGTGGCTTCGGCGATCGCTTGTTCACTCATGACCGGCTTTCATGATGGCGCGCATGATGGCCTCCTGCGAGGCTTCCGAGCGGTCGAGCTCGGCGACGAAGCGACCCTCGTTCATCACGTAGAGCCGGTCGCACATGCCCAGCAGTTCAGGCATCTCGGACGAGATCATCACGATGCATTTGCCCTCGGCGGCCAACGCCGCCATGATGGAGTAGATCTCATACTTGGCGCCGACGTCGATGCCGCGCGTCGGCTCGTCGAGGATCAGCACTTCCGGCCGGCCGAACAGCCATTTCGCCAGCACCACCTTCTGCTGGTTGCCCCCCGACAGGTTGACGACCTTCTGCGTGGTGCCGGCGCAGCGGATGTTCAGCTGGCGCCGGAAGTCGCTCGCCACCGCATGCTCGCGCGCCGGGTCGATCACGCCGCGGCGCGACACGCCGGGCAGGTGCGCCAGGCTGACGTTGTGGCGGATGTCGTCTTCCAGCACCAGGCCGAGGCCCTTGCGGTCCTCGGTCACGTAGGCGATGCCGGCGTCGATCGCCCGCTGCACGTTGCTCAGGTCGACCGGCCGGCCGTGCATCAGCGCCTGCCCGCTGATGCGCCGGCCCCACGAGCGGCCGAACACGCTCATCGCCAGCTCCGTGCGTCCGGCACCCATCAGGCCCGCGATGCCGAGGATCTCGCCGCGCCGCACCTGCAGGTTCACGCCCTTGACCACCTCGCGCCCGGCATGCACCGGGTGGTGCACGCGCCAGTCGCGCAGCTCGAACACCGTCTCGCCGATGCTCGGCGTGCGCGGCGGGTAGCGGTCGGTCAGCGCGCGGCCCACCATGTGGCGGATCACCACGTCTTCACTCACCGGCACCCGCTCGCCGCCGTGCATGCAGTCGAGCGTCTGCACGGTGCTGCCGTCGCGCAGCACGGTGATCGCGTCGGCCACACGCGAGATCTCGTTGAGCTTGTGCGAGATCAGGATCGATGTGATGCCTTGTTGCTTGAATTCCAGCAGCAGCGACAACAGCGCGTGGCTGTCGCCTTCGTTCAGACTGGCGGTCGGCTCGTCGAGGATCAGCAGCTTGACGCGCTTGGCCAGCGCCTTGGCGATCTCCACCAGTTGCTGCTGACCCACGCCCAGGTGCGTGACCAGGGTGCGCGGCGATTCCTTCAGGCCGACCTTGGCGAGCAGGTCCTGCGTCTTGCGGTATGCCGTCACCGCGTCGATGACACCGTGGCGCGCCTGCTCGTTGCCGAGAAACACATTCTCGGTGATCGACAGCAGTGGCACCAGCGCGAGTTCCTGGTGGATGATGATGACGCCCGCCGCCTCGCTGTCGGCAATGCCGCCGAAACGCCGTTCCTGCCCGTCGAAGACGATGCTGCCCTCGTAGCTGCCGTGCGGGTACACGCCGCTGAGCACCTTCATCAGCGTGGACTTGCCGGCGCCGTTCTCGCCGACCAGCGCATGGATCTCGCCGGCGCGCACCTTCAGGTTGACATGGTCGAGCGCGACCACGCCGGGGAAGGTCTTGCGGATGCCACGCATCTCCAGCAGCACCGGCGCGTCGCGTGCCGGTGCTGTCGAAGCGTCGGGGGCAACCGCCGTTTTCATTTGATCTGGTTTTCCTTGTAGTAGCCGCTGGTGACGAGCACTTCCTTCCAGTTGGAGGCATCGACCGCGACCGGCTTGAGCAGGAAGGACGGCACCACCTTGATCCCGTTGTTGTAGGTCTTGGTGTCGTTGATGGTCGGCTGCTTGCCGGCCAGCACGGCGTCCACAAGGTCGACCGTCACCTTGGCCAGGTTGCGGGTGTCCTTGAACACCGTGGAGGTCTGGTCGCCGCGCACGATGGCCTTGACCGACGGGATCTCGGCGTCCTGCCCGGTGATCACCGGCATCGGCTGTTCGGGCGAGCCGTAGCCCACACCGCGCAGCGACGACAGGATGCCGATCGACAAGCCGTCGTACGGCGACAGCACCGCGTCGACGCGGGCCTTGCCGTAGTAGGCCGACAGCAGGTTGTCCATGCGCGCCTGCGCCACCGAGCCGTCCCAGCGCAGCGTGCCGACCTTGTCCATGCCCATCTGCTTGCTGCGCACCACCAGCTTGCCGCTGTCGATGTAGGGTTTGAGCACCGACATCGCACCGTCGTAGAAGAAGTAGGCGTTGTTGTCGTCCGGCGAGCCGCCGAACAGCTCGATGTTGAACGGCCCCTTGCCCTGCTTGAGGCCCAGCTTGTCGACGATGGAGCCGGCCTGCAGCACGCCGACCTGGAAGTTGTCGAAGGTGGTGTAGTAGTCGACATGCTTCGAGCCGCGGATGAGCCGGTCATAGGCCACCACCTTGACACCCTTGTCGGCTGCCTTCTGCAGCGCGTTCGACAGCGTGGTGCCGTCGATGGCCGCGATCACCAGCACCTTCACGCCCTTGGTGATCATGTTCTCGATCTGCGCCAGCTGGTTGGGGATGTCGTCTTCGGCGTACTGCAGGTCGGTGGCGTAGCCCCGTTCCTTGAAGTAGCGCACCATGTATTCGCCATCGGCGATCCAGCGCGACGACGACTTGGTCGGCATCGCGATACCGACCGTGCCCTTGCCCTGCGCCGCGGCCGGCTGCATCAGCGCCGCCACACCGAACGCAAGCCCCGCGACGAGTGTCTTGAACAGTGTTTTCATCGTTTGTCTCCGTGATCCTCTGAATGGCCCCAAAGTGCCTGCAAAGCTTGCGTCACACCGTCCCCGTTTCAGCACCACTGCGCCTCCCGTCTTTCTCGAGTGCCACCGTGGATCCGGCTCCGCCGGTCCACCGGTGGCGCCCCCTCGGGGGGCGCGCGCAGCGCGTAGGGGGGTCTAGTACTTCCGTTTGGGAAATTCCTTGGCCGCGACCTCCATCGGGAAGATCCCTTCCTCGGTCACGATGCGCTTGGGCAGGGTCTTGCCGGCCTTCAGGTCTTTCACCGCCTGCATCAGCTGCGGCCCGAGCAGCGGGCTGCACTCGACCGTCACGTTCAGCTTGCCGGCCATCATGGCCTCGAATGCGCCCTTCACCGCGTCGATCGAGATGATGACGATGTCTTTCGCCGGCTTCAGCCCGGCCTCCTCGATGGCCTGGATGGCACCGATCGCCATGTCGTCGTTGTGCGCATAGAGCACGTTGATTTTCTTGCCTTCAGCCTTCAAGAAGGCTTCCATCACCTCCTTGCCTTTGGCACGCGTGAAGTCGCCCGTCTGCGAGCGGATGATCTTGAACTTCGGGTCGGCCTTGATGATCTCCTCGAAACCGCGCTTGCGGTCGATCGCCGGGGCCGAGCCTACGGTGCCCTGCAGCTCGACGATGTGGACCTCGCCCTTCACGTCCTTCATTTTCTCGGTCAGCCAGCGGCCGGCCTTGCGGCCTTCTTCGAGGAAGTCGGAGCCCATGAAACTGACCCAGAGCGAGTCGTCCTTCACGTTGACGGCACGGTCGGTCAGGATCACCGGTATCTTCGCCGCCTTGGCCTCGCGCAGCACGGTCTCCCAGCCGCTCTCGACCACCGGCGAGAACGCGATCACGTCGACGCGCTGTGCGATGAAGGAGCGGATCGCCTTGATCTGGTTCTCCTGCTTCTGCTGTGCGTCGGAGAACTTCAGCTCGATGCCGTGCTCCTTGGCGGCCGACTTGATCGACTCGGTATTGGCGGTCCGCCATTCCGACTCGGCGCCGATCTGGCTGAAGCCGAGCACGACCTTCTTCTGTGCGAAGGCCCCCAGCGGCAAGCCCCCGGCCATTGCAGCCGCGGCCATCCCGGCGATCACGTGACGTCTTTGTGCATTCATTGCCTGTCTCCTCTTGTGCTCTGATGGATCAGCCTTGCCCAGGTCAGCTCGGCCGGGTTGAAAATTCAGATCTGCACGCCGGACGCTCCTGCGTTGGCACGAACCTGGCAGAGGCGAGTGGCGACCGCGGATCCGGTTTCGCCGGCCCGCTGGAAGCGCCCCCTGAAGCGGGGGCGGGGAGTGCGCAGGGTGTGGGTCATGCCAGCGTGTAGGCGGTCTTGACGGTGGTGTAGAACTCCGCCGCGTAGGCACCCTGCTCGCGCGGGCCGTAGCTCGAGCCCTTGCGTCCGCCGAACGGCACATGCGGGTCGACGCCGGCGGTGGGCAGGTTCACCATCACCATGCCGGCCTGCAGTTGCCGCTTGAAATGCGAGGCCTGCTTCAGCGAGCGCGTGCACACGCCTGCGCACAGGCCGAACGGCGTGTCGTTGGCCAGGGCCAGCGCATGCTCGGCGTCGTCGGCGCGCAGCACGCAGGCCACCGGGCCGAAGATCTCCTCGCGGGCGATGCGGTGCTGAGGCTGGGCCAGGAACAGCGCCGGTGCCAGGTAGTGGCCGCGTGTCTCGCGCTCGATCAGTTCGCCGCCGCACAGCAACTCGGCCCCTTCGCTGCGCCCGATGTCGATATAACCGCGCACCGTCTCGAGCTGGCGCGCATCGACCACCGGCCCGATCTCGGTGCCGCGCTTCAGTGCGTGATCGACCTTCAGCTTGCGCACCCGCTCGCGCAGCCGGTCGACGAAGGCCTGGTGCACGGGCGCCTCGACGATCAGGCGGCTGGACGCGGTGCAACGCTGGCCGGTGGAGAAGTACGCGCCTTGCACCGCGCACTCGACGGCCTGGTCCATGTCCGCGTCGGCCAGCACGATCAGCGGGTTCTTGCCGCCCATCTCGAGCTGCACCTTGGCGCGGCGCGCGCTTGCCGCGGCCAGGATACCCTCGCCCACCGGCACCGAGCCGGTGAAGCTGATGGCGTCCACCAGCGGGCTGTCGACCAGCGTCTGGCCCACCATGCGGCCGCTGCCCATCACGAGGTTGAACACACCGGCCGGCAGCCCCGAGCGGGCGATGATCTCGGCCAGCGCAAAGGCGCAGGCAGGCACCAGCTCGGCCGGCTTGAACACGACGCTGTTGCCCCAGGCAAGTGCGGGGGCGATCTTCCACGCCGGAATTGCGAGCGGGAAGTTCCACGGCGCGATCAGCGCGACGACACCGACCGGCTCGCGCGTGACTTCGACGTCCACGCCGGGCCGTACCGAAGGCAGCCGGTCGCCGCGCAGCCGCAGGGCTTCACCGGCGAAGAACTTGAAGATCATGCCGGCACGCGTCGCCTCGGCGATCGCTTCAGGCAGCGTCTTGCCCTCTTCGCGGGCCAGCAGCTTGCCGAGTTCCTCCTTGCGCGCGATCAGCTCGCTGCCAATCGCATCCAGCACCTCGAAGCGCCGCTGAGGCGTGCTGTCGGCCCAGGCGCCGCGGGCATCGGCGGCGGCGCGCAGGGCCTGCTCGGTCTGGTTGGCGTCGGCCCGCGCGAACTCGCCCACCACGTCGGCCAGGTCCGACGGGTTCTCGCTGACGCCGATGGTCACGCCGGTTTCCCAGCGGCCGTTGATGTAGTGCTTGAAGAGCTGCGCCATCGTTGCCGTCCTTACAGCGCGCGCACGCCACCCGCCGCGAAGCGGCGCTCGTCGACCACCAGCGGGTTCACGAGCGGCGCGCCGAGCGCCGGCTGCTCGATCTCGAACCGGTCGCCCGGCTGCAGCCGCACGCCGTCGGCGAAGCTCAGCGTGGCGGTGCCGAAGAAGTGCAGGTGCACGTCGCCCGGGCGGCGGTGCTGCGCGTACTTGAAGTGGTGGTATTCCAGGTTCTCGATCGTGTGGCACATGTTGGCCTCGCCGGTGGCGAAAGGCTTGCGCCAGACGATCTCGCCGCCGCGCCGGATGCGGCTTTCGCCCTGCAGGTCGGCCGGCAGCGCGCCGGTGCGCAGCTCGGGCCCCACGGCGCAGGCGCGCAGCTTCGAATGCGCGAGATAGAGGTAGTTCTGCCGCTCGGTCACATGGTCGGAGAACTCGTTGCCGAGCGCGAAGCCGAGGCGGTGCGGCGTGCCGTCCGGGCCGATCAGGTACAGCCCCACCAGCTCCGGTTCTTCGCCGGCATCGAGCGCGAATGCGGGCGACACCAGCGGCGCGCCGGGCGGCGTGACGATGCTGCCATCGCCCTTGTAGAACCATTCCGGCTGCACGCCCGGTGTGCCGGCGGCCGGACGCCCGCCTTCGAGGCCCCACTTGAACATGCGCATCGAGTCGGACAGCGCGGCTTCGTCGCCGGCCACCTTCTGGTGCATGGCGTCGCGCGTGGCCGCGCTGCCGAGGTGGGTCAGGCCGGTGCCGGTCACCAGGCAGTGGGCCGGGTCGGGATGGGTGAGCGGCGACAGCAAGCGCTGCTCATCCAGCAGCACCGGGTACGGCAAGGCCTCTTCCAGCCGCGGCAGGACCAGCGTTTCGAGCGTGGTGCGCGCTTCGATCGCGGCCCGCGCCAGCGCGTAGGTCGATTCGGCGCCCGCCACCCGGTGCACCTGCTGGCCATCGGCGCTGACCACGCCGACCTGCAGGCGGCCCTGGACATCGCGGTACTGGATCAGTCGCATCTCGTCTCCGTCTTGGCGCGGCCGTGCAGGCCGCGCTCTTTTGTGGTTGACGCATCGTAAGGAGGGGACCGATAACTTTCTAATAGTTTTTCAGCGTGGACCGATATACGATTTTGGATATCTCCTGAACCACCTGCCTCATGACCAACTACACCCACTGGTTCATCCGCGCCCGCCTGAAGACCCGGCAGCTGCTGCTGCTGATCGCGCTGGAGGAAGAGGGCAACATCCATCGCGCCGCGCAGGTGCTCAACATGACGCAGCCAGCCGCATCCAAGCTGCTGAAGGACCTGGAGGAGATGCTGGGCGTCGAGCTGTTCCAGCGGCTGCCGCGCGGCATGCGGCCCACCTGGTACGGCGAGACGATGATCCGCCACGCCCGCATGGCACTGGCGAACCTGTCCCAGGCGCACGACGAGATCGAGGCCTTGAAGGCCGGCCGCTTCGGCCAGGTCAGCGTCGGCGCCATCACCGCGCCCGGCATGGCGCTGCTGCCGGCCGCCGTGGCGCAGGTCAAGCAGGAGCATCCCAACCTGAACGTGTCGGTGGCGATCGAGAGCAGCGACGTGCTGATGGAACGGCTGGCCCAGGGCAAGCTCGACCTGGTGGTGGGCCGCCTGTTCGAGCGTCACGACAAGAGCGGCCTGCGCTACGACGCGCTCGCCGAGGAGCCGGTGTGCGCGATGGTGCGCCCCGGTCACCCGCTGCTCGGCGTCGCCCGGCTGGGCCTGCGCGACCTGGTCCACACCGGCTGGATCGTGCCGCCCACCGGCAGCGTGCTGCGGCATCGCTTCGAGCTGATGTTCCAGGAGGAAGGGCTGGAGGCACCGATCAACCTGGTCGAGAGCCAGGCACTGCTGTTCGTGACCAAGATGCTGCAGCAGAGCGACATGGTGGCGGTCGTGGCAGCCGATGTCGGGCGCTATTACGCCGAGCACGGGCTGGTGACGGTGCTGCCGATCGCGCTGCCGTGCAAGATGGATGCGTTCGGGTTGATCACCCGCACGGACCGGTTGTTGTCACCGGCGGCGAAAGTGATGCTGCGGGCCGTGCGCAATGCGGCGGTTTCCGTCTACGGCGTCCGGCTGGCGGAAGGTTAGGCGCCCGCTGCCGCGCCTTGCGGCTGGCCCTCAACTCCAGCCGGCATCCACCTTGAACTCCTGCGCCGTACACATCCTTCCCTCGTCCGCCGCGAGGAACAACACCATGTTCGCCACGTCCTCCCCCGCCAGGCGATCCGGCAGGCACTGATTCCGTTCCAGCTCCCGCTCGCCTTCGGGCGTGAGCCACAACGTCACCTGCCGCTCGGTCATCACCCACCCCGGCGATACCGTGTTGACGCGGATGCGATCGCGCCCCAACGGCACCGCCAGCCCGCGCGTCAACCCGTCCACCGACGACTTCGCGATGGCGTAGCAGGGATAGGCCCCTGCCTTGGTCTGCCAGCCGGTGGAGCCGAGGTTGACGATGGCGCCGCCGCCGCGCCGCCGCATCCCGGGCACCACCGCCTGGATCGCGAAGAACGCCGGGCGCTGGTTGATCGCCATGCGCTCGTCCCAGTACTCGGGCGTCACCGACTCCAGCGTGTGCCGGTCGTCGCTGGCGACGTTGTTGACCAGCGCATGGAAGTCGCCGAACTCTGCGGCGGCATCACGCACCGCGGCCTGCAATGCGGCCACGTCGCGCACGTCGCACACGCGCCACCACACGCGGTGGCCCTCGCCTTCGAGCTGCCGCGCCAATGCGGCGCTGGCGGCCTCGGCCACGTCGACGAAGGCCACCGGTGCGCCCTGGCGTGCGAAGGCCGCCACGATGGCGGCGCCGATACCGCTGCCGCCGCCGGTGACGAACACCGGCCGGCCGTTCAGGCTGGGGTAGCGGGCCGCGACGGCCTCGGGGGAAGTGCTGTCCAAGGAAGTCTCCTGAAAGGCATGTGACATATGAATTTAGATATCAATGAAGGCGTTCTTTTTATTTTTCCAATATCAATGTGCAGCGATACGATGCCTCGCGTCAAGAGCCTCGATGAAGAAAGACGCGCCGCATGGACGACAACAGCAACGAATCGAAGAAGAAGCCGTTTCGCCGCAGCCACGCCTGGTTCGGGCGGCAGGACCGCGACGGCTTCGTGCACCGCAGCTGGATCAAGAACCAGGGCTACCCGCACGACCTGCTCGACGGCCGGCCGGTGATCGGCATCTGCAATACCTGGAGCGAGCTGACGCCTTGCAACGGCCATTTCCGCGAGCTGGCCGAGTTCGTCAAGCGCGGCGTCTACGAGGCCGGCGGCTTTCCGTTGGAGTTCCCGGTCATGTCGCTCGGCGAAACGCAGCTGCGGCCGACCGCGATGCTGTTTCGCAATCTCGCCAGCATGGACGTCGAAGAGTCCATCCGCGGCAACCCGATCGACGGCGTGGTGCTGCTGATGGGCTGCGACAAGACCACGCCGGCGCTGATGATGGGGGCGGCCAGCTGCGACCTGCCGACCATCGGCCTGTCGGGCGGGCCGATGCTGAACGGCAAGTTCCGCGGCAAGGACATCGGCTCGGGCACCGGCGTGTGGCAGATGAGCGAGATGGTACGTGCCGGCGAGATGACGATGGACGAGTTCACGCAGGCCGAGAGCTGCATGCACCGCTCCAAGGGCAGCTGCATGACCATGGGCACCGCGTCGACGATGGCATCGATGGTCGAGGCGCTGGGCATGTCGCTGCCGGAGAACGCCGCCATTCCTGCCGCCGACACGCGTCGCAACCGGCTGGCGCAGTTGACCGGCCGGCGCATCGTCGAGATGGTGAAGGAAGACCTGCGCATGTCGCAGATCCTCACGCGCGAGGCCTTCGAGAATGCCATCCGTACCAACGCCGCGATCGGCGGCTCGACCAACGCGGTGATCCACCTGCTCGCACTGGCCGGGCGCATCGGCGTGCCGCTGTCGCTCGACGACTGGGACCGCCTGGGCGCTGAAGTGCCTTGCCTGGTCGACCTGCAACCCTCGGGCCGCTTCCTGATGGAAGACTTTTTCTACGCCGGGGGGCTGCCCGCGGTGATGCGCGAAATCCAGCACCTGCTGCACCCGGGCGCCCTCACCGTCAACGGCAAGATGCAGGGCGAGAACATCGCCGCGGCGCCATGCTGGAACCGCGAGGTGATCCGACCCTACGCCGAGCCGTTCAAGCCGGCGGCCGGCATCGCGGTGCTGCGCGGCAACCTGGCGCCCGACGGCGCCGTCATCAAGCCGTCGGCCGCTTCGGCGCATCTGCTGAAGCACCGCGGCCGCGCCGTGGTGTTCGAGAGCATCGAGGACTTCCACGCCCGCATCGACGACGAGTCGCTCGACGTCGACGAGACCTGCATGCTGGTGCTGAAGAACTGCGGCCCGCGCGGCTACCCGGGCATGGCCGAGGTCGGCAACATGCCGCTGCCGCCCAAGGTCTTGCGCAAGGGCATCACCGACATGGTGCGCATCTCGGACGCGCGCATGAGCGGCACGGCCTACGGCACCGTGGTGCTGCACACCTCGCCCGAAGCGGCCGCCGGCGGACCGCTGGCGCTGGTGCGCAATGGCGACATGATCGAACTGGACGTCGCGGCACGCCGGCTGCATCTCGACGTGACAGACGAGGAGCTGGCACGTCGCCGTGTCGACTGGCTGCCGCCCGAGCCGCCGAAGCGCGGCTGGTACAAACTGTATGTCGACCATGTGCAGCAGGCCCACCTGGGCGCGGACCTGGACTTCCTGGTCGGTGGCAGTGGGGCCGGCATTCCCCGTGATTCGCATTGAGGGCCCGCCCGCGAAGCACCTTCGGCGGTCTCGCAGGCCGCACCGCACCGGGGACCGTTCGGCCCTTCGTCCGGCATTGCACGGCCGTAGCCGCCCGGAAGTGAAATACTGAACCCTGCTTTCGCAGAGGAACCTCATGGCGCACACACCGGCCCCCGAACTGCTCAGCGACATCCTCGCCGTCTGGCCCGCGGGCGCGGTGCTCGGAGAAGGCACCTGCTGGTCCGAACGCAAGCAGGCGCTGTACTGGGTCGACATCCTCGGGCAGCTGCTGTACCGCTACACCCCCGCCACCGGGCAGCGCGAGACCTGGCGCTTCGACGACACGATCTCGGCGGTCGCCGAGCGGGCCGACGAGCCCGGGCTGATCGTCACGCTGCGGCGCGGCTTCGCCTTCTTCGACCCGGACGCGGTCGAAGGCCACGGCCGCCTGCAGCGGCTGCACGAACCCGAGCCCGAGCGCACCGGCAACCGCTTCAACGACGGCAAATGCGACGCGCAAGGCCGCTTCTGGGGCGGCACGATGGACTACGGCGGCGAGGCGCCGACCGGCGCGTTGTATCGCTACGAGCCCAATGGTCGCTGCACGCGCGTGCTCGATGCCGGCTTCCCGGTCACCAACGGCCCCACGTGGTCGTTGGACGGCCGCACGATCTTCGTCAACGACACCGCACGCAACCGCATCCACGCCTTCGACGTCGATCCGGCCAGCGGCGAGCTGTCGAACGCGCGCCTGTGGCTGCGCTTCGCGCCCGGCGACGGCTACCCCGACGGCATGACCACCGATGCCGCCGGGCGGCTGTGGATCGCCCACTGGGGCGCCGCCTGCGTCACCTGCCACGACCCGCACGACGGTGCAGAACTGCTGCGCGTGCCGCTGCCGACCGACCACATCACCAACGTCGCCTTCGGCGGCCCCGAGCTGTCGACGCTGTTCATCACCAGCGCACGCTTCAAGCTGGGCGAGGCGCAGTTGAAGGCGCAGCCGCTGGCGGGCGCGCTGTTCTCGGTCGAGACCGACGCGCGGGGGCTGCCGGCGCACCGTTACGCCGGCTGATCCTTCCGCCTCCGTATTGACCCACCCCCCTCTTCAGGGTGATCCAGCGCCGGCCTGCGCTGCCGATAGCCGAGTAGCGGGCGCTGCCTTTGCAGGGCTCAGGAGCATGGCATGCGTTGGACACGTTCGGTTCGCATCTGGCTGGCGATCCTGTTTGCAGGTTCCCTGCTGTCGGTGAGCTACCTCAGCGTCTCGGCCGCGTTGTCCAAGCAGGACATCGTTTCGGCGGCCGACGACATGGGCATGGCGAAGGACCTGATCGCCGACATCTTGCCGCCGCCGATGTACATCATCGAGGCGCGCCTGGTGCTGAGCCAGACCGCCGAGGGCACGATGGAGCCGGCGCGCGCCGCCGCCGAGCTGGCGCGCCTGCGTACCGAGTACGACGCGCGGGTCGCGTACTGGCAGGCGACCGACGCCCGCGGGCTCGAGAAGTCGCTGCTCGGTGCCCAGCACCAGGCGGCCCAAGCGTTCTGGCAACGCCTCGAGAGCCGCCACCTCACCGAGCTGAAGGCCGGCCAGGCCGAAGGCGTGAAGACGGCCCTGCCCGAACTGCATGCGCTGTATCTGGCACACCGTGCCGGGGTCGACCAGACCGTCGCGCTGGGCAACGCCTTCGCGGCACAGACGGCGGCCGGCATGCGCTCGACCGCCGAGCACTCGCAGCGCCTGGGCCTGCTGGTCGCGCTGGTGTGTGCCGCCGCGCTGGCCGCAGTGTTCGCACTTGCGTCGCGCACGATGTGGCGGCAGCTCGGCGCCGAGCCCTCGGTCGTGCGTCAGGTGGCCGACGCCATCGCGTCCGGCCAGCTCGACGTCAGCGTGCCCACCGCGCGCGCGCATCGGCACAGCGTCGTCGTCTCGCTGGAGACCATGCGCCGCTCGCTCGGCGCCATGGTCGACGAGATCCGCGGCAGCAGCGAACACGTCACGCAGGCGTCGGTGCAGATCGCCGCCGGCGCCCACGACCTGTCTGCGCGCACCGAGCAGCAGGCCGCCGCCGTCGAGCAGACCAAGGCCACCACCGACGCGATGGTGCAAGGCTCGCAGGACTCGGCGCTGCGCGCCGGGCGGTGCGCCGACGACGCACAACAGGTGCGCCAGCACGCCGAGCAGGCCCGCGCCACCGTGCAGGGCGCGGTGGCGTCGGTGGCGCAGGCCGCCAGTTGCGCCGGCGACATCCGCAAGGTGGTCGACACCGTCGAAGCGCTGGCGTGGCAGACCAACCTGCTCGCGATCAATGCAGCGATCGAGGCCGCGCGGGCGGGCGAAGCGGGCCGCGGTTTTGCTGTCGTCGCGCAGGAGGTGCGGCAGCTGTCCCAGGGCACCAACCAGGCGGCCGGCACGATCCGTGAGCTGGCGCTGCGCACCGAAGGCTCGCTGGCCGAAGCGATGGGCCGCGCCGACGCCGCGGCGCAACGTGTCGGCGGGCTGGCCGATGGCATCGACCACCTGACCCAGGAAGTCGCCACCATCGCGCGCACGACCGGCGACACGATTACCGCGCTGTCGGAAACCGCAGCCGCAATGCGCCAGCTCGACGACATGACCCAGCGCAACGCGGCACTGGTTGAACAGACGGCCGCGGCCTCCGCATCCTCGCGCCAGCAGGCGCAACGCCTGATCGAAATGCTGGCTCGGTTCCGGCTGGCGCCGGCGACGGCCAAGGCCTGAACCGGGTCCTTGGCGGCCCTGAACGCCCATTCACGCCGTTCCCTGCGGCTGCCGGCGGCCGTATGCTGCGCGCACACCCACACCAGGAGAGGTCGCGCATGCACACCCCCCTCACCCGCCGGCAGCTGCTGGCCGCCCTGCTGCTGGCGTCCGTCGCGGACGCGGCCAGCGCCGCACCGCGGTCGGTCGACGCGACCCAGCTGGTGCGCTCGGCCCGCGAGCAGGTCGGCGTCACGCTGGGCTACGATCCGCGCTACCAGCGCCTGGCCTACCCCGGCGGCGATGTCCCGCGCGAGACCGGCGTCTGCACCGACGTCGTGATCCGGGCACTTCGCGCGCAGCGCATCGACCTGCAAAAGGAAGTGCACGAAGACATGCGCGCGCACTTCGGCGCCTACCCCAGACAATGGGGCCTGAGCCGCCCGGACCGCAACATCGACCACCGCCGCGTGCCCAACCTGATGACCTTCTTCAAGCGCCGCGGCCAGGCGCTGCCGGTCTCGCGCAGCGCCGCCGCCTACCGTCCGGGCGACATCGTCACCTGGGACCTGGGGCGCAACACGCCGCACATCGGCATCGTGTCCGATCGCAAGACCGCACAGGGCGAGCCGATGATCATCCACAACATCGGCGCCGGCACCCGCGAGGAAGGCGGGCTGTTCGCCTACCGGATCACCGGACACTACCGCATCACCGATCCACGCTGAAGCGGCGCGCCGCCGGCAGCGCTGCCGCGCGGCTCGGCATCGACGGGTATCCACAAGTCGACGCCGCCCTCGCCGGTGGCCGGATCAAAGCTCGCCCGGTGCCGCTCCAGGCAGGCCAGCGGCGCGCGCGTGAGGCCCAGCGACGGCAGCGCCTCGTCGAGTATCGCGCGGTAGCTGCCGCGCAGCGTGGTCACGTGCCCGGTGTGGTGGAACACCGCATAGCGTGCAGCCGGCTGGCGGCGCCGCTCGAAGCCCCGCGGCGTGGTCGCCTGCGGCAGCACCTGAACGACACAGCCGTATTCGAATCGGCCCTCCTCGTCGATCGGCCCGCCGTAGCCCAGCGGCACCCGGTCGACACCCCCCTCGATGCACTGCCACTGCTGCGAGAACCGTTGCCACAGGGCCGGGATGGCCTGCAGCTCGCCGAGCGAAAAGCGTCCCACCATCCCGACGAACCATTGCGGCGGTGCCTCGTGCAGCCCCGGGGGCGCCAGCGATTCGCTCCGCACCGGGCCCAGGTCCAGCGGCGGCTCGATCGCAAGGCCCTCGATGGAGCCCCGCCTGCGCAAGGCCTCCGGCGTCAGGCCGAAACGCGCCTTGAACGCACGCGTGAACGCCTCGTGCGAGCCGTAGCCGCTGGCGAGCGCGAGTGCCAGGATGTCGGGGGCCCCTGTGGCCAGCGCCTCGGCGGCCTGGGTCAGCCGGCGTGCCCGCAAATACGTGGTCAGGGGCCGGCCGGCCGTCTCGGCGAAGGCATGCGACAGGTGGTACGGCGACACGTTGAACTCGGCGGCCAGGCCGCCGAGCGTCAGTTCGCCATGGAGGTGGCGCTCGATCTTCCAGATCGCGCGGCGGGTCAGGGACATCGGTTCGGTGCAGCAGCGGTGGACCGCAAATACGATCAAGCGAGGCGGTCGGCGCCTCTCTAGAGTCCGGGCGTCCACACGATACAAGGAGCGAACTCCATGAGCAACGGTCCCACCGCCGGACAACAGCTCGCCGCGCTGCGGCAGCACCGCACCACCTCGGCCGCACTGGTCGACGACGCGATCGCGCGCATCGAGGCCGGCGCCTCGCTGAACGCGGTGGTCGTGCGCGACTTCGAGCGCGCGCGCCGCGATGCCCGCGCCGCCGATGCCCGGCGCGCGGCAGGCGAAGACGCCCCGCTGCTGGGTTTGCCGGTCACCGTGAAGGAGTGCTTCGACGTGGCCGGCCTGCCCACCACCTGGGGTCTGCCCGGCGCGCATGCAGCGGCCGCTGCCGATGCGGTGGTGGTGCAGCGGCTGCGGGCCGCCGGGGCCGTGCTGCTCGGCAAGACCAACATCGCGACGATGCTGGCCGACTGGCAGAGCAGCAACCCCGTGTACGGCACCACGAGCAACCCATGGAACCCGCAGCGCACGCCCGGCGGGTCGTCGGGCGGCGGCGCTGCCGCGATCGCAGCCCGCTTGAGCGCCCTCGATATCGGCAGCGACCTCGCCGGCTCGCTGCGGCTGCCGGCCGCCTTCTGCGGCGTCTGCTCGCACCGCCCGAGCCACGGGCTGGTGCCCCTGCGAGGCTCCGCACCGCCCACGGCGCCCCGGTCTCCGCTGGTGCCCGTGATCGATCTGGCGACGGCCGGCCCGATCGCCCGCAGTGCCGAAGACCTGTCGCTGGCCCTCGGCGTGGTCGCCGGCCCGGACGCCGCCGATGCCGTCGCCTGGCGGCTGGCCCTGCCGCCCCCGCGCCATCGTGTGTGGCGCGAGCACCGCGTGCTGGTGCTGGACACGCACCCGCTGTATCCCACCGCGCGCGACATCACGCAGGCCGTCGACCGCGTGGCCCAGGCCCTGCAGGCCGAGGGCTGCCGTGTGAGCCGCGATCTGCGGGCCGTGCCGGACCTGGCCGACCTGTCGCGCACCTTCCAGGGCTTGCTGATGTCCTTCATCGGCGCCGACATGCCGGAGGACCGATACCGCGAGGCAGTCCGTCGCGCCGACAGCGGCGACGCGACGACGCGCGGGCTGGCGATGAGCCACCGCGACTGGGTCTGGCTCGACCGGCACCGGGCGCAGCTG
Source organism: Caldimonas mangrovi (assembly GCF_023721835.1). Classification (GTDB taxonomy): domain Bacteria; phylum Pseudomonadota; class Gammaproteobacteria; order Burkholderiales; family Burkholderiaceae_C; genus Caldimonas; species Caldimonas mangrovi. The sequence goes on from NZ_JAMKFE010000019.1 coordinate 55,200, forward strand.
GCCGCCGCGTGGCATCGCACCTTCGTCGAATGGGATGTGGTGCTGTGCCCCGCGGCGCCGGTGACGGCCTTCGTGCACGACGACCGGCCGATGGAGCAGCGGTCGATCGACGTGGATGGCCAGACGCTGCCGTACGGCTCGCTGTCGTGCTGGGCGGGCATCTCGCAGCCGGCCGGTCTGCCGGTGACCACGGTGCCGGTCGGACTCGACCGTGACGGCCTGCCGATCGGCCTGCAGGTGATCGGCCCGCGGCTCGAAGACCGCACGCCGCTCGCTTTCGCCGCCGGCTTGCAGGCACGCGTCCAGATGCCTGGCCCGCCGCCGCTGGCGGGTGTCGCCGCGGCCAGCGCGCCGGCCTGACCCCGGCCACCGGGTCGGTGCGAGGCGCGCCACGACGGTGCGCCTCGTTGCCTTTGGCGATATGTGTTGCAGCCGCACACCACGGTCCCGTCCTCTGGGTCGAGAACAATCGCGGAAGGCTGCACGCCGGCCTCTGTCGACGCCCGATGGCCGGGCCGCAGCACACAACAAAGGCCGCCGCCGGCGATCAGGCGGTGCCAACGCCCAGGGATCAGCAGTATGGAATTCCGCCAGGACCTCAACGGGCTGCGCGCCTACGCCGTCGTGGCCGTCGTGCTCTACCACTTCGGCCTGCCGTTCGCGCAGGGTGGCTTCGTCGGCGTCGACGTGTTTTTCGTCATCTCCGGCTACCTGATGACGGCGCTGATCCTCGGCCAGATGCACGCCGGCCGCTTCTCGCTGCTGTCGTTCTACCTGGCGCGCGCCCGTCGCATCGTGCCGGCGCTGGTCGTCGTCTGCATTGCACTGCTCGCATTCGGCTGGTTCTGGCTGACGCCGGGCGACTACACCGCGCTGGCGCGACATGCCGGCTCGTCGGTGGGTTTCTTCTCCAACATGGTCTACGCGCGCGAGTCGGGGTACTTTGACGCCGGCGCGCATGACAAGTGGCTGTTGCACACCTGGTCGCTGTCGGTCGAATGGCAGTTCTACTGCCTCTATCCCGTGGGCCTGATGCTGCTGCGACGCTTGTCGCTGCGGCCGGCCGTGGTAGCCGTCGCCCTGGTCGCCATGCTGCTGCTGTCGCTCGCGCTGTCGATGGCGTGGGTCGGGTCGCAGCCGATCCGCGCCTTCTTCTGGCTGCCGTCGCGCGCCTGGGAGATGCTGGCCGGCGGCTGCGTCTACCTGCTGCAGCCCCACCTGCCATGGCGTTCGCCGCTGCCGGCGCGCCTGCTCGAAGGGCTGGGCGCCGTGCTGATCGTCGGCAGCGTGCTCGCACTCGACCCCGGCGTGCCCTGGCCCGGCTCGCTCGCCGTGCTGCCCGTGGCCGGCGCCGTGATGATCATGCTCGCGCAGCGTCAGGGCTCGTGGCTGACCGGCACGCGCGTGGCCCAGCACCTGGGCAATGCGTCGTACTCCATCTACCTGTGGCACTGGCCCGTGGTGGTGCTGCTCGCCTACCTGGACGCGGAGCACCAGCCCGCCTGGGTGGCGGCCGGCCTGCTCGCCTCTTGGCTGCTCGGCTGGGCCTCGTACCGCTGGGTCGAGCAGCCGGTGCGCCAGGGCATGTTGCGCCTGCCGCGGTGGCGCGCCGTGGGTGTGCATGCGGCCGGCGGCGGTGCCGTAGCGGTCATGGCGCTGCTGCTGATGTGGCAGGACGGCGTGCCGAGCCGTGTGCCGCCCGATGTGACCACCGCCGCCGCCGAAAGCCGCAACATGCACCCGCGCTGGCGCGAATGCCTGCGCACCGGCTGGCCACTCGAACAGGTGCGCGGCTGCGCAATGGGCCAGGCGCCGTCGTCCGGTGAACCCGAGGTCGTGCTGATCGGCGACAGCCATGCCGGCGCGCTGTTCGGCGCGATGGAGGCGGCGTTGCAACAATCCGGGCGCAGCGGCCATTTCTTCGGCGCCACGTCGTGCCCGCCGATCCGCGGCGTGCAGTTCGACCACGGCGTCGAGTCGGACTGTGCGGGCTTCTACCGCAACGTGCACCGGTGGCTGGACGAACGCAAGACGCCGGTCACCGTGGTACTGGTCGGCCGCTGGTCCAACTATCTCTACGACCGTGCGGCCCAGGTGCGGCTGGACGGGCGCGACGGCTTCGGCGCCCTGCCGCCCGAGCAGCGCGAACGCCAGTATGCCGAGCGGCTGGTGGCTTCGGTGTGCGAGTACGCCAAGAAGGGACCGCTCTATCTGGTCGGCCCGATCCCCGAAATGGGCTTCAACGTGCCACGCACGCTGGCACGCGACCGGCTGCGCGAGGTGCGGCGCACCGACTACGGCGTGGCGCTGGACGAGCACCAGCGCAAGAACCGGGTGGTGGCGCAGGCGCTCCAAGACGCCGGACGGCGCTGCGGCGCCCGCACCGTGGATCCGAGCCGCTACCTGTGCGAGGACGGGCTGTGCCATGCGGAACTGCAAGGGCGCCCGCTTTACTTCGACGACGACCACCTGAGCGAATACGGCAACCGATTCGTGCTGCCGGCACTGCTGCAGGCGGTGCAGCCGGCGGCTGTCGGCGCGCCCTGACCCGCGGGCGCTTGCGCCGCATCGACGTCGGCGCGCCAGGCTGCGGCCGCGGGCGGCGACAATCGCAGCATGCTCAAATCCTTGTTCGCCCCGATCGTCGGCGCCTGCGCCTCCGTGCTGCTGGTGCTCAACACCCTGCTGTGGGTCCCCCCGCTGCTCGTATTGGCCGTGCTGAAGCTGCTGCTGCCCATTGCCGGCATCCGGCGCGTCCTGACGTCCGCCCTGCTGTCCATCGCCGAGTCGTGGATCGCGGGCAACAATGCCTGGATGGCGCTGACCCAGCGAACGAGCTGGGACGTGCAGGGGCTGGAGGCGCTGGAGCGCAAGCACTGGTATCTCGTCAACGCCAACCACCAGAGCTGGGTCGACGTGCTGGTGCTGCAGCGCGTGTTCAACCGCCGCATCCCGCTGCTGAAGTTCTTCCTCAAGCGCGAGCTGATGTGGGTGCCCTTCATGGGGCTGGCATGGTGGGCGCTCGACTTCCCGTTCATGCGCCGCCACAGCGAGGATTACCTGCAGAAGCACCCCGAGATGCGTGGCAAGGACCTGGAGACCGCGCGCAAGGCCTGCCGCAAGTTCGCGAACCAGCCGACCAGCGTGATGAACTTCCTGGAAGGCACGCGCTTTTCGCCGGCCAAGCAACGCCAGCAGCACTCGCCGTACAAACATCTGCTCAAGCCCAAGGTGGGCGGCATCGCGCTCGCGCTCAACACGCTGGGCGAACGCTTCACCGCCATCCTCGACGTGACCATCGTCTACCCCGAGGGCGCCCCGACGTTCTGGCAGTTCCTGTGCGGCCGGGTCCCGCGCGTGGTGGTGCGCGTGCGCAGCGTGCCGGTGCCGGAGCGGCTGCTGCAGACCGACTACGTGACGGACCCGCGCGAGCGCGTCGCCTTCCGCCGCTGGGTCAACGAGATGTGGCGCCAGAAGGACGAGCAGATCAGCGAGCTGCTCGGCGTCACCGGGAAGGCGGCGCAACCCGCCGGGTGATCCCCGAAGGGCTATGGCTTGAGCTTGCGCAGCGCCTCGTTGGCATAGCGGGCCACGCGCCCATCCGGGGCATGGCTCGCCTGCTGCAGCAGCGGGATGTAGCGTTGGTCTCCGGTTTCTCCGAGCGCTTTCGCCATCCAGGCGATGGCATCGCTGGCGTCCTTGTCCTGGATCGTGTAGCTGGCAAGCAGCTGCGCCTCGAGCACCGCAAGCACCTGCGGCTCCCGGTTCTTGAAGTAGACCCGCTTGGCGCCGATGCGCTTGAGCAGGAAATCATCGGCGCGCAGCATGTTGATCACGCGATTGGCTTCATCGCTCAGCGCGGGGTCGTAGGTACCGCGATTGGAAATGATCGAATTCCAGCGCGAGTAGTTGGGATGGTCCTGCAACGCCGTGCGGGCATAGCGGTCGTAGGTGCGGTCACCGACAAAACGACTGATCGTCGGCAGGTATTTGGGGTCGCCGGAAAAGCCCAGCGCCCGGATGTAGCGGGCGACACGGTTCTTCTCGTCGCGATCCCGAACGACTGCCTCGTGCTCCGCGAGCAGCCTCTGCTCGATCACGTCGAACAACCTGGCGTCGGACAATCCCATCCAGGCAAGCGACTCCACCGCGTCGTTGTGTCGCGCTGCATCGTTGCCCTTGAAGATGTCGATGTAGCGCGCGACGTCCTGCTCATTGCTGGCGGCGATGGCGAGCGTGCAGCCGAGCAGGAGCACGCATGACAAGAGTTTCCTGACGATCAAAGCCATGTGTCCCTCGTGGCGTTGTTTTGAACAGGCCGCCATTATCGACGGGCGCCTCCGGCACGCGCCCCGGCCGGCTACTGCGTCACCGCCGCACCCGCGTTGACCAGCAGCGCCTCGACGTCGGGCAGCTCGTAGAGGCGGGCCAGCTCCAGCGCCGACTGATCGCTCGCACCGGCGCGTGGGTCGGCGCCGGCATGCAGCAAGTGAGCGGCCGCCTCCACCAGTTGTTGGCGGCGCGCGCCGACCGGCCCTTCACCCAGTTCATGGAGAACGCAGGACAGCGGAGTGGCGCCTCCCACGTCCAGCGCGTCGGGGTTCGCGGCGTGCTTCAGCAAGGCCGGCAACAGCTCAAGGTGGTAGAGCACTGCGGCATGCAGCGCGCTGTTGCCTGTCAACACGTCGGGCTCATCGACCTGCACCTGCAACGCCAGCATCCTGTCGATGTACTCCGCGTCACCTTGTTCGACGGCCGAAACCAGGTCGGCTACCCGGGTGGCGGCTAGAGGGTCCATGGTGCTATCGCTCCTTCTCGGCATGAGTGCGCTACGCAGCCGATCGCGCCATCGACCGGCTTCCTTGAGATGAGCGGCCATGGTACGAAGCGGCGTGCGCAGCGACAACGGCACAACTGCACGGTCGCGCCGCTTCAGTTACATCTTTGGCAGCTTCATGAACCAGTTCATGGTTCGACGTTTGGCGCGGGCGCTTCGCCGGGCTCTGTGGCCGCGTTCAGCACGGCCGCCACCGCCGCTTCCAGCAGGCCGCGGGCCCGAGCCGCAGCCTCGGCGGACGGCTCGCCGAACGACGAGACGACGAGGTCCCGGCCGGGCATGAACTGCACGCTGCCCCAGCCGTCCTCGCCCGATCGACGACGCACCACCAGCGTGTGGAAGTCGCCGATGGCAGGGTCGCTGTCGAGGTTCCACTGGGGATGGCCGTCCGGACCCGGGTCGGGGTTGAGATAGAGATGGAACCCGGCGATTTGCAGGCAGGGGTTGTGGTTGTACTTGCTGGAGTAGGTGCAGCGAGCGCCCGCTTGCAGGATGAGCCGCTTGACGCGGTCGAGCCGGGCGTGGGTCAGCCCCGCCGTTGCTTGTGCGTTCACCTGTTCTCCTTGCCTCTCGCCGCACCAGCCGGCCACGGGCGCCATGGCCAGCCACAGCGCCAGCACGCCGGCACGTCGCGCTCGCCATCCGGCATCCGCGTCATGCGCCGGATCCATCAGATGTTCGCCGTCGGCCTTCGATGCCGCCGCGGTCGGCTCAGGTGCCGAGGGCGACGAACTCGCCCGCAAACCGCCCGACGAGATCGCCTTCATGTTCCAGCACCGCCGTGACGGCCACTCGCGCCTTGCCCTTGCGGTCCAGCATGCGCTTGAACAACGGCCATTGCGTGGGCGCTTCGAGCGACGCCCGCGCGGTGAAGGCCCCCGGGATGGGGCCCAGGTATTCCATGCTGTTGCGCTGGATCACCAGGCGGGTCTTGACGCCTTCGGCCGACAGGCGTGCATGCAGCAGCGACCAGGCCGCAAGGATCGCCAGCGCCGACGCGCTGCCGCCGAAGACCGTCTCGCGGTGGTTGATGTTGGGGGCCAGCGGGGCGCTCAACACGACTCGCTCGGGCGCGACGGCAAGGACCGACACCCGCATCGACCCAGACAGAGGGATGTGCTCGTGCAGATAGTGCTCGACTTCAGTGGGCGTCATCGTGCGTCGTTGCCTTGCGCTCATTGGCGATGTGCAGCTCCCGGCCGACGCGCGGCTCGGACTGGTTCTCGCGCAGGGTCGAGTCCTCGGCGTAGAACTCTTCCACCGCTTCCGCATGGGCGTTCTGCTCCACGCGCGCGATGAAGCGCCGCGGTGTTTCGGGGGTTGGCATGGGGTCCTCCGCCTGCCTGGCACATGAAGTCGGCGAGCGTCGATGGGTCGCCAAGAAGAAGGGAGAGCATAGCGCCCGCTCCGCACGGAAAATGCTTTGTCTCGGAATGACGGGAAGCGCCGACAGTCGCCCATTCACGGCCGTGCTTGCGCCAGTCAGGAGTGTGCGTCAACCCACCTGCTCACTTCAACATCCACTCATGCACCGGGTCGTTCCGGAAGCACCACCGCCGCCCCGGCCCCGCCATCACATTGAGGTAGTACAGGTCGTACCCATGCGGTGCCACGCAGGGGTGGTAGCCACGCGGCACCATCACCACGTCGTGGTTCTCGACCGCCATCGATTCATCGAGGCTGCGGTCATCGGTGTACACGCGCTGGAAAGCAAAGCCCTGGGGCGGGTTCAGCCGGTGGTAGTAGGTCTCCTCCAGCCGGGTTTCGCCCGGAGCGGCCTCGGTGTCGTGCTTGTGCGGCGGGTAGCTCGACGAATGGCCGGCGGGGGTGACCACCTCCACCACCAACAGGTGTTCGGCACCCGGGTCGGTCTCGGGAAGGATGTCGCAGATGTAGCGGGTGTTGCTGCCCTGACCGCGCGTGCTGCGCTTCATGCGGCCGGGGTCGAGCTTGCGGGTGGGATGCCGGCCGGAAGCGGGCGCCGTGCACAGCGCCACTTCCGCATCGCCTGTGGCCGTGATGCGCACGGGCTCGCCGGGGCGCACGTAGACGGCAGCCGGCGCGACCGGCTCGAAAACACTGTTGCGCGTGCCCAGCGCCTCGAAGCGCTGGGCGCCGGTATCCACGTCGACGGTACCGCGAAGCACCACCACGCACAGTTCGCGCTCGCCGGTGTGCAGGGTCTCGGTTTCGCCACCGCCCAGGCGCACGGCGCGGAAGCCGACATGCTGCCAGCCGGCGGACTCGGGAGTGACTGCGACGATGTCGCGGCCGGTGGCCTGGGCTTTGACGAGGAGGGGCATGGTGGTCCTGGGTGGAGGGACGAAGGGCGGGCTCGAGTCCGGTTTACGAAGTCATGGCCGCCACGAGGGCGCGCAAGGTGTCGTGGCCCTTCCTGGCATAGACCTTCGCCGGCGCGACCGCCGGGTCCTGTTCGGCCTCGACCACCAGCCAGCCTTCATAGCCGGCGGCATGCAGCGTATCGAGCACCGCCGCGAAGTCGATGGCACCGTCGCCGGGCACGGTGAAAGCGCCGTTGAGCACGGCGTCGAGAAAACTCCATCCCCGGTTGCGCGCCATGGCGACCACATCGGCGCGCACGTCCTTGCAGTGCACGTGCACGACACGCTTCACGTGCTTGCGCAGCAGCGCCACCGGGTCGGCGGCGCCGCCGAAGTAAGCGTGGCCGGTGTCGAACAGCAGGCCGACGTTGTCGTCTGTCTCGGCCATCAGGCGGTCGACGTCTTGTGGCGACTCGACGTACGCGCCCATGTGGTGGTGGTACGCGAGCGTGAGGCCGTAGGTCTGCCGCAAGTGCGCCCCGAAGGCATTGAGGCGTTGTGCATAGCCCTGCCATGGCGCATCGCCCATGAAGCGCGGCCGCTTGAACAGCGGCACTGCGCTGCCCTGGATCGAGCCGGCCACCTCGCCGTACACCACCACCCGGCAGCCTTGCGCCTGCAGCTTGCTCATGTGCTTCACACACGCGGCGACCTCGTCGTCGAGCGCGCCTTCGGCCAGGCGACCGGAATACCAGCCCGACACGCACGCGACACCGAACTCCGCCAGCTTGGCCCTCAGCGCCTGCGGGTCCTGCGGAAACTTGTTGCCGAGCTCGAAACCTTCATAGCCGATCTCGGCACCTTCGCTCAATGCGGTGTCCAGCGGCGTGTCGCCGCCGAGCGCAGGCAGGTCGTCGTTGCTCCACGAGATGGGGTTGATGCCGATACGGACGTTCCAGGGTGTCGTCATGGCTCAGGGGCGTTGCGATCGCTTGTTCTCGATGTACTGCGCGTGTGCGGCGTTCACCTCTTCGCGCCCGGACACTTCCGGGATGCCGACCTCCCACCAGCAGCCGCCGTCGTCGGTGGTGCGCTCGGGCGTGGTGTCGATGACCAGCACGGTGGTGCGTGCGGCGGCGCGGGCGCGCCGCATCGCACTCTTCAGCGCCTCGATGCCGTCCACGTGCTCGGCCAGCGCGCCCAGGCTGCGCGCATGCAGCGCGAAATCCACCGGTATGTCCATGCCGCCTTCAGGCGCACAGTCGGCCAGCAGGTTGTTGAAGCGCGGGCTGCCGCTGGCACGCTGCAGCCGGTGGATGCAGCCGTAGCCGCGGTTGTCGAGCACGACGATGATGAGCTTGCGCCCCAGCAGGACGGACGTGGCGATCTCGGAGTTCATCATCAGGTAAGAGCCGTCGCCCACCATCACGATCACCTCCTGCTCGGGCCGCGCCATCTTCACGCCCAGGCCGCCGGCGATCTCGTAGCCCATGCACGAGTAGCCGTATTCCACGTGGTAGTTGCCCGGGGCCGCCGCCCGCCACAGCTTGTGCAATTCGGCCGGCAGCGTACCGGCGGCGCAGACCACGACGTCGTGCCGTGGCGAATCCGCGCTCGAGTCGCGCACCGCGCCGATCACCTCGGCGTCGTACGGCAGCGCCTCGCGCGGAACGGCGGTGGTCAACTCGGTGACGCGGTCGCGCCAGCGCGTCGCCAGCGCCTGGGCTTGGCTCGTCCAGGCGGCGTCGGCACGCCAGTCCGCGCACGATGACGACAGACGCTCCAGCCCCACCCGGGCGTCGGCCACCAATGACTGCCCGCGCCACTTGGCCGCATCGAAGGCCTGCACGTTCAGGCTCAGCAGCTTCGCGTGAGGGAACAGCGTGTGCGACCCGGTGGTGAAGTCCTGCAGGCGCGAGCCGACGGCGACCACGAGATCGGCCTCGCGCGCCATCGTGTTCGCGGCGGGCGAGCCAGTGACGCCGATGGCCCCGAGGTTGAGTGGGTGGTCCCACGCCAGGCTGCTCTTGCCCGCCTGTGTCTCGCCGACGGGCACGCCGTGGCGTTCGCAGAAGACGCGCAGCGCGTCGCCGGCCTGGCTGTAGAGCACGCCGCCGCCGGCCACCAGCAGCGGGCGGCGCGCCGACTGCAGCAGCGCGGCAGCACGCCTCAGTTCCGGCGCGTCCGGTTCGGGGCGGCGCCGGCGGATCGGCTCGGGCTGCAGGAAGTCCTCGGGGCAATCGAAAGCCTGCGCCTGCACGTCCTGCGGCAGCGCCAGGCACACCGGGCCGCACCATGCGGGGTCGGTCATCATCTGCACGGCGCGCGGCAGTGCGGTCAGCAGCTGCTCGGGACGCAACAGGCGGTCGAAGTAGCGCGTCACGGGGCGGAAGCAGTCATTGACCGACACGTCGCCGTGATGAAAGTCTTCGAGCTGCTGCAGCACCGGGTCGGGCGCACGCGACGCGAACACGTCGCCCGGCAGCAGCAGCACCGGCAGGCGGTTCACGTGCGCCAGCGCCGCGGCGGTGACGAGATTGGTCGCGCCGGGCCCGATCGACGAGGTGACGGCCATCGCACGCTGCCGCAGGTGGGCCTTGGCGTACGCGATGGCGGCATGGGCCATGCCTTGCTCGTTGTGCGCACGGTAGGTCGGCAGCCGGTCGCGCTCGGCCCACAGCGCCTCGCCCAGGGCGGCCACGTTGCCGTGGCCGAAGATGCCGAACACGCCGCCGAAGTACGGCACGAGCGACCCGTCCGCCGCCTCGATGCGAAGCGCGGCGAGGTGGCGCACCAGCGCCTGGGCCAAGGTGAGTCTCACGGTCTTCATGCGCGGCATGCTCCTCGGGCGGCTTCGGGCGAGGTCTCGTGACGGGCGTTCCAGGCGCTCACCAGCTGGCCGAAGTTGCCGGCCACCGCCGCGACGAGTTCGTCGTCGCTGCTGGCGCCGCGCAGCCAGCGCAGGCTGGGTTCCGCCCACAGCGTGCGGCCGACCATGAACCCGCGCACCAGCGGGCTGTGCGCCTGCGCAAAGCCCTGCACCAGGTCGCTCAGCGGCTGGTTGAGGCCCAGGATCACGGCGCCGCGGCAGTGCGGGTCGCGTTGCTGCACCAGCGCATGCAGTGCGTCCCATCCAACGCGCGTCATCGGAGCCAGCTTCCACCATTCCGGCTTGAAGCCCAGGTTGTACAAGCGGGTGATGGACCGCAGCACCGCTTCGTCGGGCGCCAGGCCGAGGCCGCGCGGCGGAATCACTTCGACCAGCAACTCGTGGCCGCTCTCGCGCGTGGCCTCCCACAGCGTGCGCAACTGGGCCTCCTGCTCCAGCCGCAGCAGCGGCGGGTCATCGGGGTGGTAATGCACCAGGCACTTCACCACCTGCTCTTGCGGCCAGTGCAGCAACTGGCTGGCAATGGAATCGGTGCCGTCGAAGCGCAGCGGTCGCGAGCCCGGCAGCTCGACCGGGCGGCCCACCCACCAGCCGCGGCCGGTGGCAGCGTGCAGCGCATCCTCGCCGTAGTGCGCGTCGACCAGCAGGCCGATACGGCCGCGCAGGTCGCGGCTGGCGGCCACCGTCTCGACGGCGCGGACCAGCAGGCGCTTGAGCGGGGGAATGCGCGACTCCTCGGCACCCGCCTCGCGCGCCAGGTCGAAGAACTGCATGCGGTGGTCGAAGGCCATCACGCACAAGTCGGCCCAGGCCTTGCGCGGTACCGTCACGCGGTGCAGATGCGCGAGCTGCGCGTCGGCCGCCACCCGGGTCGTCGTGTGGCGGCCCGAGAACCAGTGCGCCAGTTCGGCACGCGTCGGCATGGCCGGCGCACAGCCGTGGCGCGAGACGACCAGCGCACCGCAAGCATTGGCTATGCGGGCCGACGCCTCCCAGTCACGACCCTCCAGCAGCCCGCACAGCAGGCCGGACAGGAACGCATCGCCCGCGCCGAGCACATTGAGCACCTCGACACGCTCGCCCGCATACTGGGGTGCGTCGTCGATGCGGGCCGGAATTTCGCCGTCGATGACGCAGCAGCCCAGCGCGCCGCGCTTGACGACCAGCACCGCCGGGCTGACGTCGCGCACCGACTTCAACGAAGCGACGAGATCGCCGGGCACCCCGCCGGCAATCAGGAACTCCTCTTCGGTGCCCACCACCAGGTCGAACTGCCCGAGCACCCGCTGCAACTGCAGCGTCACGTCGGCATCGGGCACGTAGCGGTTCTCGCCTTCGCCGCGCGGCGTCAGCCCCCACAGCACCGGGCGGTAGTCGATGTCGAGCACGCGCACCACGCCGTGCTGGCGCGCGTGATGCAGGGCGGTGGTGGCGGCGCGCCGCGTGCCGGGCGTGCTCAGGTGCGTGCCGGTCATGGCCAGCGCACGGCACTGCGCAATGAAGCTCTCGTCGATCAGCGCCGCGTCGATCGCCATGTCGGCGCAGTTCTCGCGGTAGAACAGCAGCGGAAAGGTGTCGCGGTCCTTCAGGCCCAGCAGCACCAGCGCGGTGAGCCGTTCGGCATCGACCTGCACCTGCGAGGTGTCGCAGCCTTCGCGCTGCAGCGTCTCCACCAGAAAGCGGCCCATCTGCTCGTTGCCGACACGCGAGATCATCGCGCTCCTGAGGCCGAGCCGGGCCGTGCCGAAGGCGACGTTGGCCGACGACCCGCCCAGGTACTTGGCGAAGCTGGTGGCGTCTTCCAGGCTGCAGCCGATCTGTTGCGCGTAGAGGTCGACCGCCAGGCGGCCCAGGCAGGCCAGGTCGTAGCGGCGGCCGGCGGGGAAGTCGAGTGTGCTCATGCTCAGATCGTCACGCCTTCGAGTTCAGCCATCAGTTTCTGCATCTCGGCGCCGCCGGCCATCATGTCGAGCACCTCGTCCTTCGAGACCTCGGCCTTGGCGTAGGTGCCCATCGACTTGCCGCGGTTCAGCAGCGTGAAACGGTCGCCGACCGGGTAGGCGTGGTTGACGTTGTGGGTGATGAAGATCACCGAGATGCCGCGCTCGCGTGCCTTGTGGATCAACCGGAGCACGTTGAAGCTCTGCTTGACGCCGAGCGCCGCGGTCGGCTCGTCGAGGATCAGCACGCGCGCGCCGAAGTGGATCGCGCGCGCGATCGCCAGGCATTGCTTTTCGCCGCCCGACAGCGTGCCGACCATCTGCTCCGGGTCGCGCACCCGGATGCCCATCTCGGCCAGCTTGTCGCACGCCGTGCGGCCGGCCAGTGCATGGTCCATCACGGGAAGGACGCCGAACAGCTTCTTCTGCGGTTCGCGGCCCATGTAGAAGTTGCGCGCGACGCTCATCAGCGGCACCAAGGCCAGGTCCTGGTAGACGGTGGCGATGCCGCGGTCCAGCGCGTCGCGCGGCGAAGCGAAGACCACCGGCTGGCCATCGACCCGGTATTCGCCCTGGTCCGGGCGGTGCACGCCGGCGAGCGTCTTGATCAGCGTGGACTTGCCGGCGCCGTTGTCGCCGAGCAGGCAGTGGACCTCGCCCTGCTTCAGCCGCAGCGTCACGCCGTTCAGCGCAATGACCGAGCCGAAGAACTTGCTGATGTGCTCGAGTTGCAGGATGTAGTCGCTCATGTCGATTCAGGCTCGCCCGTGCCCAAGGCCGCAGGGGGTGGTCCCTGTCCTCATCGCCTGCCCAGCGCCACGCGCCGGCGGACGTAGTTGTTGAACAGCACCGCCGCCAGCAGCATGCCGCCCAGGAACACGCGGTACCAGTTGTTGTCGATGCTGGTGTAGCCGATGCCGATCTGCACCACGCCGAAGATCAGCGCGCCGAGCGCCGCCCCCAGCACCGAGCCGTAGCCCCCGGTCAGCAGGCAGCCGCCGATCACCGCGGCGATGATGGCTTCGAACTCCTTCTGCAGCCCGCGATCGGCCGCAGCGGAGCCGGCATCGGCCACCTGCAGCACCGCGAACAGCGTGGCGCACAGGGCCGAGAGCATGAACAGCCCGATCTTCACGCGCGCCACCGGGATGCCGGTGTTCTTGGCCGCATTCGCGTCACCGCCGGTCGCCATGATCCAGTTGCCGAAGCGTGTGCGTGCCAGCAGGAAGGCCCCCACCGCCGTGAGGCCCAGCCACCAGGCGACCACCTTGGGCACGCCGACCGCCAGCGCGGCGCCGTCGCTGCCGGCGTGGATCCACCCCCACTGCGCCAACTGGTTGAACAGGCCCGTCAGCACATGGCCGGTGAAAAGGGTGCTGAACACCGGGTCGGCCGCGGCCAGCTCGCGCAGCGACGCGCCTTCGTTGGCACTGATGATGGTCTTGCCGGTCAGCAGCGTCGACAACGCGAGCGCCATGCCGCGCAGGATGAAATAGAAGGCCAGCGTCACGATGAACGACGGCAGCCCGGTGCGCACCACGATGTAGCCGTTGAACGCACCGAGCAGCCCCGCCAGCACGAAAGCGAACGGCACCGCCAGCCACAGCGGCCAGCCCCAGTAGAGCGCGGGTATCGCCACCATCATGCCGGCGAAGCCGATCATCGAGCCGATCGACAGATCGAACTCGCCGCCGATCATCAGCAGCGCCGCCCCCACCGCGATGATGCCGAGAAAGGCCGCCACCGTGGCCCAGTTGACGATGCCTTCGGCGCTGAACATGCCCGAGTCGCCGGCCACGGCGCCGAACAGCAGGAACACCAGCACGGCCCCGGAAATGGACCCGAACTCCGGCCGCGCCAGGAAGCGGCGCACGGCGCCGATCTCACGCAAGCGCTCGTCGCCTGAAGCGGCGGCCTGCACGGGCAATGCACCCGCCGTGCCCACAGGGGCGCTGCTCATGGTTGTCTCCTCATGCAGGGCCATCTGCGCACCCCGCGGCCGGCGCCCGCCCCGGCCGAGCGCGCGGCCACCGCGGATCCGGCTCCGCCGGTCCGCCGGTGGCGTCCCCTTGAGGGGGCCGGCGAAGCCGGTAGGGGGTGGTCACCTGAATTGCCCCGCATACTTCTCGACCTTGCCCAGGTTGTCCTTGGTGACGAACCCCGGCCCCGAGCTGATGTGCCGCGCGCCATACACCGGCTCCAGTCCGTACTCGCGCAGTCGCGCCGCCATCTTCGGGTGGGCCTTCAGTTCGCTCGATACCGAGACGATGTCGGTGCTGCCCTTGCTCTTCATCAGCGACAGCACCGCGACCGGCACGTAGCCCTGCAGATAAGGCTGCTGGTCGATCGCGAACTTCACGCTGCCGTTCCTGATGCCGCGCGAGATCTCGTCCGACAGGTCGAAGGTGGCCATGTAGATCTTGCCCGCCTTGCCGGCTTTCTCCAGCGCCTTCAGCGTCGGGTGGGCCGAGTTGGGCCCGAGGGCCAGCACGGCGTCGGTGTCCGGGTTCTGGCGCAGATAGGCCGCCACCTTCGATTCGACCGTGGTCGGGTCGTCTCCGGTGTCGAGCGTCGCCTTCTTGTAGTCGACACCCAGTGCTTCGGCAAACCCCCGGCAGCGCTCGAACGAGGCCGGGTTGGTCGCGTAGTGGTTGACGCACAGGAAGCTCTTGACACCGGCCGCCCTGGCACGCTCGCCGGCGCCCTTGCCGGCGTCGTATTCGGGCTGGCCGACGTGCATCACCGCGCCCAGCTTTTCCGATTGCTCGGTGGTGCCGGAGTTGATGGTGATCAGCGGGATCTTCTTCGCCGTCACCCGGGCCATCGCGCCTTGCAGCACGTCGTAGTCGGCAATGGTGGTGATGACGCCGTCATAGCCCGCGGCCGCGGCCTGCTCGATCAGGCGCGCCATGTCGGCCAGGTCGCCCGAAGGCGGGTTGCGGTAGTCGACCTGCACGCCGAAGTCGTCGCCGGCCTGCTTGATCGAGTTCTTGATGGTGTTCCACCACGAGTCCGAGTCCGGCGCGTGGCTGATCAGCACGTACTTGCCCTGCGCCTGCGCGGCGCCGGCCGCCAGCAGCGCGCTCATCGCCAGTGCCTTGAGCAGCCGGCCGGAAGTCTTCAGGTCCATCGCTACACCTCCTGTTGGTGCGGTTTGTCTCCAAGGATGGCGATGCGTCGATGCCCGGTGCGCCGCCCGTACAGCGCCCCTCAAATCCTTTGCCTGAAAGCGTGTTTTCGCTTTCATTGCCGCAAGGGACCGGAGCGCCGCTGTACCAGGCAACGATTCTAGGAAGCGCAGAATTGTTTTTCGCTTGGTGATTACCCGGTGAATTTTTTTTCTATTTTTCACACGGCCCCGCTATAGTGCGTGCCATGGCGACACTGCCCGCGAGACCGAAGAACGTGAGCCCCTCCCCCGCACCCCGCATGAGCGTCGACCGGCTGCTGAAGCAGATCACGCGCGAGTTCGACTCGCTGAGCAGGCAACTGAAGCTGATCGCCCGCTACATCGAACAGCACCGCGACCATGTCGCGCTCGACCGCATCCAGGACGTCGCCGAGCGTTGCGGCGTGCAGCCGTCGGCGGTGATCCGCTTTTGCAAGCACTTCGGCTTTTCCGGCTACTCCGAGATGCAGCGGATCTTCCGCGAGGGCATCACCCAGCAGATCGCGCCGAGCCGCAACTACCAGGCGCGCATCCGCGAAGTGATCGAAAGCGCGCAGGGCCGCCTGTCGAGCGCCGACATCGCCCACGAGTTCATCGGCGGCAGCATCGCCGGCATGCAGGAGCTGCAGCGCGACCTGCACGGCAGCACCTTCGCCGAGGCGGTCGACCTGCTGGCCGGGGCCAAGACCGTGTGGATCCTGGGCACGCGCCGCTCGTTCGCGGTGGCGGCCTACCTGGCCTATGCCTTGCAGCACACCGACAAGCAGATCCAGCACCTCGCCGGGCTGGGCAGCATGCACGAGGGCCAGTTGCGCGGTCTGCAGCGCGGCGACGTGATGATCGCGGTGTCGTTCGCGCCCTATGCCGAAGAAACCCAGCTGACCGCGCAGATGGCCGTGCAGCGCGGCTGCAAGCTCATCGCCATCACCGACAGCCGCATGAGCCCGCTGGCGCGCGATGCCGCTGCCGCGCTGCTGGTCCACGAAAGCAGCACCTTCGGTTTCCGCTCGCTGACCAACACCATGTGCCTGGCGCAGAGCCTGTTCATCGCGCTGGCCTATCACCTGGAGCTGGACTACCAGCCCACCTCTTCACGCCCCTCTTCGGAGCTTGCATGAAACGTGTCGCCCTGTTCGGAGCCGGCCGCATCGGCCGCATCCATGCCACCAACCTGGCCGCCCTGCCGGGCGTGCAGCTCGCGCTGATCAGCGACCCGATGGTCGACGCCGCACGCCAGCTTGCCGCCCCGCTGGGCGCGCAGGTCGCGCCGAGCCTCGACGCCGTGTTCGCCGACGCGAGCATCGATGCCGTCGTCATCGCATCGCCCACCACCACGCACAGCGACCTCATCGGCCGTGCCGCCGCGGCACGCAAGGCCATCTTTTGCGAGAAGCCGGTCGACCTGTCGGTCGAACGCGCGCAGGCCTGCGCGCGCGCCGTGGCCGGAGCCGGCGTGGCCTGCATGATCGGTTTCCAGCGCCGCTTCGACCCCACCTTCAACGAAGCCCGGCAGCGGCTCGACCGCGGCGACATCGGCGAGCCCGAGATGCTCGTGATCACCAGCCGCGACCCGGGCGCGCCGCCGGTGGACTACATCCGGCAGTCCGGCGGCATCTTCCGCGACATGCTGATCCACGACTTCGACGTGTTCCGCTGGATCCTCACCGGCGACGGGAATGACGAAGCCGCGTGGCTGTCGGCCACCGGATCGTGCCTGACCGACCCGGCCATCGGCGAGGCCGGCGACATCGACAGCACCGCGGTGACGATCCGCACGCGCAGCGGCCGGCTGTGCCAGATCAACACGTCGCGCCGGGCCGCCTATGGCTATGACCAGCGCTTCGAGGTGCTGGGCAGCAAAGGCTTGCTGGCATGCGGCAACCACCGGCCGAGCGAGGTGACGCAGGCCACGGCGGCCGGCACCCGCGTCGACAACCCGGAGCACTTCTTCCTGCAGCGCTACCGCGAGGCGTATCGGCTGGAGGTGGTGCACTTCTTCGAGCAGTTGCAAAACGGCAGGCCCTTCCGCACCACGGTTCAGGACGGTGTCGCCGCACAAGTGCTGGCCGACGCTGCCGCCGAGTCCTTGCGCACCGGCCAGCCCGTCACGTTGCAATGAGCGCGGCCGCGCCCCTGCGTATCGGCATCGCGGGGTTGGGCCGGCTCGGACGCCGGCATGCCGAGACCCTGGCCTTCCGCACCCGGCACTGCCGGCTGGTGGCGGCCTGCAGCCCCGTCGCCAGCGAACTCGCCTGGGCCCGTGACAAGCTCGGCATCACCGCACTGCATGAAGACCTCGACCGCTTCGTTCGCGACGCCAAGCTCGATGCGGTGGTGCTGGTCACGCCGACCTCGCTGCATGCCGCGCAGGCCATCACGGCGCTCGAAGCCGGCAAGCACGTGTTCGTCGAGAAGCCACTCGCGCTCGACGCCGCCGCTTGCGAGCAGATCGAGGCGGTCGCCGCGCGGCACCCGCAACTCGTCGCGATGGTGGGCTTCGTGCGCCGCTTCGACCCGAGTTACGTGCAGGCACACGCCCACCTCGCCTCGGGAGCACTGGGCCGGCCGTTTCTGGTGCGGTCGCAGACCTGCGACCAGCTCGACCCGAGCGGCTTCTTCGTGCGCTTCGCGCCGACCTCGGGCGGCCTGTTCATGGACTGCAGCGTGCACGACATCGACCTCGCGCGCTGGATGCTCGGCAACCCGCGTGCGACCCGGGCGTTCGCGAGCGGCACGATCGCGGTGCACGAAGACCTGGCACCCATCGGCGACATCGACAACGGTCTGGGCATCGTCGAGTTCGAGGGCGGCGCGCGGGCGGTGTTCTACGCCTCGCGCACCTTTGCCCACGGCCACGAGCCGAGCACCGAAGTGATCGGCACCGCCGGCAAGCTGACCGTGGGCGTCGGCGCAGCGCGCGACCACGTGGTGGTCAGCGACGCCCACGGCGTGCGGCAGCAGTCGGTGGGCGACTTCTTCGAGCGCTTCTCGCAAGCCTTCGAGCGCGAGATGCAGGCCTTCGTCGACGCGTGCCGCGGCGAGCGGCAGGCCCCCCTGACGTTGCACGACGCCACCGAGGCGACGCGCATCGCCCAGGCGCTGACCCGGTCGCTGCAATCGGGATCGCCGGTCACGCTGGTTTGATGCGGGACAACCCGCATTCAATGCGTTTCCTTGCTTCACAACGGTCTGCAACGCACGTGTGATGCGCCCGCAGGCACTTTCTCGCACCAGTTCACAAGAAAACTGCGCGTCCCGGGGCCTACAGTCTTGACCGATCGCGAGGCCGCCATCGCGGCGGCATCTCGCCACGTCAAGGACTCTCATGCCGACGCCCGCACACGACGACGACCCGATTTCACGCCTGTTTCTCGAAGGGCGGACGTTCAGCCACTGGCAGGACCGTCCGGTGGCCGACGAACTGCTGCAGCGGCTGTACCGCTTGATGAGCCTGGGGCCGACGTCGGCCAACAGCAGCCCGGCGCGCATCGTCTTCATCGCCTCCGCCGCCGAGAAAACCCGCCTGCTGCCGGCGCTCGACGAAGGCAACCGCGCCAAGACGCTGGCCGCACCGGTGACTGCCGTGATCGGCTACGACCTCGAGTTCGCACGCGAGCTGCCGACGCTGTTCCCGCACGAGCCGGGCGCGGCCGGCTGGTTCGACGACGCCGAGCACGCGCGCACCACGGCGTTTCGCAACGGCAGCCTGCAGGGGGGCTACTTCATCCTGGCCGCGCGCGCCGTGGGGCTGGACTGCGGGCCGATGTCGGGCTTCGACGCGGCCGCCGTCGACGCGCTGTACTTCAAGGGCACGTCGGTGCGCAGCAACTTCCTGTGCAATCTGGGCCATGGCGACCGCGGCCGGTTGCACCCGCGGCACCCGCGGCTGCCGTTCGAACGCGCCTGCCGCATCGTCTGAGGGCGGCATGACCCACCCCGTGTTGCCACTGTCCGCCGCGCAGCGCGCCGAGTTGCTGCCCACGCTGGCCGGCTGGGCTCCCTGCCCGCCGCGCGACGCGGTCCGCAAGGTTTTCGAGTTCGAAGACTTCGGCGCTGCGTGGAGCTTCATGAGCCGCGTCGCGCTGGCCGCCGAGCGGATGAACCACCACCCCGAATGGGCCAATGTCTGGAACCGCGTGGAGGTCGTGTTGACGACACACGACGCGGGCGGGCTGTCGATGCTGGACATCGAACTCGCCAGATGCATCGACCGCCATGCCGCGCAAGCCGGTGCCCGCCACCACTGAGGGCCCGGTTCTTGCAAACCGGGCTGCGACATCCGCCCTACGCTTCGTACCGTCAGCGGAGACCCCATGGCCCTTGCACCCGTCACGACCCGCGCGCCGAAACGCCCTGCCACCGGGCCCCGGGACACGCAGCGTCTGCCCCGCTCGATCGAGCACTACGCGCTGTGGACCGGCCTCTATGAGCGGCAGATCAAGGCGCTCGAGCACATCGCCTGCAACGACTTCATGAAAGGCCTGTGGGTGCTCGACATCCGCAGCGACCCCTTCCCCGATCTGCGTTTGCTGAACCAGCGCCTGCGCGCCGCGACCGCGTGGCAGGTGATGCCGGTGGAGGCGCCGAGCCCACCGATGGCCTTCTTCGAGTATCTCGCGCAGCGCACCTTCCCGGTCAGCGACTGGATGCGTCACCGCAGCGAACTGAACGGTGTGGTCGATGCCGACCTGTTCCACGACCTGTTCGGTCATGTGCCGATGCTGGCGCAGCCGGTCTTCGCCGAATACCTGCATCAACTCGGCAAGGCGGCCTGCGCCCAGGGGCCGGCGGCGGCCGGGGCATTCATGCGCCATTTCGAGCACACCGTGAAGCACGGCATGGTGCGCAGTACACGCGGCCTGCGTCTGTATGGTGCAACGCTGCTGTCGGTGTCGACCGGGAGGCTGCACACCATCGGCGCGGCCGCACAGGCCGGGGCGCCGACCCGCCTCGAATACTGGTCGGCCGCGCGGCCGCCGCTCGAACTCGGCACCGCCTGCATCGTCGACCGCTTCGACCACCTGCTCTACACGCTGCCCAGCGCGATGCCGCGGGGCCTTGCCCCCGACGGCACACGCCGCCCCGCGCACGGCCGCGAAAGCCGCGGCCAGCGTCTCTCGCGCCTCTGACGTACACCGCCTTTCTCGAGCGGCGCCTTGGATCCGGCTCTGCCGGTCTGCCGGCGCCCGTCGGGGGGCGGCCGAAGGCGGTCGCGGGTCAGTGTCTTGTCGCGCTGATCACCTCGGTCACGCTGCGGTTCATGTCCGTGGATGCCACCTCGGCAAAGTCGCCGCGCAGCACCTTCAATGCATAGCGCTCACGGTTGATCTCGTCGGCCGTCCTGACCCCCAGGCGGCGCAGCATCGGCAGCGGCGGGCACCATCCCTGCAGGGCGTGCTGCATCAGGAAACCCGCGACGGCCGCAGGCAGCAGGAACCACTTGCGATTGACGGTCGCGCCCAGTGCCATGCCGGTCAGGCTCAGCGATGCCGCGCCGGTCTCCAGACAGCGCTCGACGTCCCATTCGCGGTCGAGTTCCTGCAGCCGCTGCTCGATGTACTGCGGCCCCTGCTGTGCGGCATAGGCGATGTGGGCTTCGGTGCGGCGCCGGATGCGCTCATTGGCGCTTTCCCCGGTATGCCGGGCGACGCGGTCTGCGCTGGGGGCGATCTTGCTGCTCATGAAGTCTCCTGGGCGGTTCTGCTCCCGCCAGCCGCAGCAAGCGATATTCCTGCTGGCCCGGCCGTCGTCGCCGGGCTCAGCTCACCGCCATCACGGTGCGGTTGCGTCCCTCGCCCTTGGCCCGGTACAGCGCCCGGTCGGCCCGCGCGAGCAGTTGCTCCACCGTTTCGCCGGGCCGCGCGAGCGCTGCGCCGATCGACACCGTCACGGTCAGCCCAGGCACGACCGAGTCCCAGCGGTGGGACGCCACCACCACGCGAATGCGCTCGAGCGCGGCGTGCGCTTCGCGTTCCTCGCCGACGCCGTGCAGGAACAGCAGGAACTCTTCCCCGCCCCAGCGGCCGAGCCGGTCGACCGCGCGCATGTCGTGAGCCACCTTGAAGGTGAACGCGCGCAGCACATCGTCGCCGGCCAGGTGGCCATAGACGTCGTTGACGCGCTTGAAGTAGTCGAGGTCGAGCAGCGCAACGCAATACGGTGGCCCCTGGCGCTCCAGTCGCCGCTGCTCGGCCTCGATCAGCTCCATCACAGCGCGCCGGTTCAACGCGCCGGTGAGCTCGTCCCGGCTCGCGAGCCGCTCCATCGCTTCATAGGCACGTGTCAGCTCCCGCCGGCTTTCGAGCATCGCGAGGCGCATGCGCGCGCCGTACAGACCGACGATGGTGCAGCGGCCGAACATCAGCGTGATCCACAGCGCCGAGACGATGCGCTCGGCGAGCGTTGTCGACGGCAAGCTCAGCCGGTGGCCCACGGTCACGATGACGATGCCCAGCGCGACCGAGGTCGCCAACGCGCCGAGCAGCACTTCGCGCGTGCTCGGCCGCAAGGCACAGAAGGCGCCGATGCAGAACACCACCGTCATCACCAGCACGCCCACTTCCGGCACCGCGAGCGTGAAGCCGACGCAGATGGCCGAGTGCGCGAACATCTGCATCAGCGTCAGGTAGTGGTCGGCGAAGCGCTCGCTCCACCCCGAACTGAACGCCATGTAGAAGCCGGCCAAGGCGCCGCCGGTGGCCAGCGCGTAAGCGAGCGGCACATTCCAGCCGACCGTGCCGGCGTATACGAGTGCGGCCAGCAGCAGCGTGTCGACCGCATAGCTGCCCGCCACCATCTTCAGCATGCGCAGCCGCATCTTGCGGCGGCGCGCCAGCCGATCGATCGGCTGCTCCTTGCGAATCGCGGCAGCGGCAGCGCTCAAAGCTTTTCCGTTTCCCCCGCGCGCGGCTGCCACTTCATCAGCCGCCGCTCGACCCAGCCGACCACCTCGTCGAGCACCAGCGCGAACGCGGTCAACACCAGGATGCCCGCCATCACGGTATTGATGTCGAAACTGCCCTCGGCCTGCAGGATCAGGTAGCCGACGCCGCTGGACGAGCCGAGGTATTCGCCCACCACCGCGCCGACGAAGGCCAGACCCACCGAGGTGTGCAGCGAGCTGAAGACCCAGCTCGTCGCGCTGGGCAGGTACACGTGCCGCAGCAGTTGCTGGCGGTTGGCGCCGAGCATGCGCGCATTGGCGAGCACGATAGGGCTCACTTCCTTGACGCCCTGATAGACGTTGAAGAAAACGATGAAAAACACCAGCGTGACGCCGAGCGCGACCTTGCTCGCCACACCCAGCCCGAACCACACCGCGAAGATCGGTGCCAAGATCACGCGCGGCATCGAGTTGGCCGCCTTGATGTAGGGGTCGAGGATGGCCGCGGCCATCGGGCTGAGCGCAAGCCACAGGCCCATGGCGAGGCCGAACACGGTGCCAATGCCGAAGGCCAGCAACGTTTCGATCAACGTGATCCACAAGTGGCCGTAGATGTCGGCCGCAACGAAGAACCAGTTCCACACGCGGCCGAAGATCTTCAACGGCTCGCCGAAGAAGAACGCCGCCTGCTGGTCGTTGTCGAACACCAGCGGCGGGATCAGTCCCGGCGCGGTCATCACGTGCCAGAACACGAACACCGCGACCAGCAGGCCGACCTGCCAGACCCGCAGGTTGCGGGGGGTGGGTTGAAGGTAGCGCCACATGTCGTTGCCTTGTCCTATGCGGCCAGCTGCTGCCGGTAGCCCTTCAGCACTTCTTCGCGCAGCACGTCCCAGATCGCCTGGTGCAGCTCGACGAAGCGCGGCGTCACACGCACCTCGGCCACGTCGCGCGGGCGCGGCAGGTCGATCGTGAACTCGCCGATCGGGTGCGAGCCCGGGCCCGCACTCATCACCACGACGCGGTCGCTCATCGCGATGGCTTCGTCGAGGTCGTGGGTGATGAACAGCACCGCCTTTTTCTTTTCAGCCCAGAGCGCCAGCACCTCGTTTTCCATCAGCTGGCGGGTCTGCACGTCGAGTGCTGAGAAGGGCTCGTCCATCAGGATGACGTCCGGGTCGAGCACCAGCGTCTGCGCAAGGCTGGTGCGCTTGCGCATGCCGCCCGACAGCTGGTGCGGATAGCGGTCGCCGAAGCCGCCGAGGCCGACGCGGCGCAACCATTCCTCGGCCTGGGCCCGGGCGCCGGCCGGCGGCGTGCCGCGGAATTCCAGCCCGGCCGTCACGTTCTGCAGCGCCGTGCGCCACGGCATCAGCGACTCGGCCTGGAACATGTAGCCGGCCCGGGCGTTCAGCCCTTGCAGCGGCGCACCGAACACCTGCACCTGCCCGCTGCTCGGCGCCAGCAGCCCCGCGGCGACGTTGAGCAGCGTGCTCTTGCCGCAGCCGGTGGGGCCGACCACCGAGACGAACTCGCCCGGCGCGACATCGAGCGTCACGTCACGCACGGCGGTGTAGCGCTGGGTCTTGTCGTCTCGGCTGATGAAGGTGCAGGTGACGTCTTGCAGGGACAGGGCGGGGGCTGTCATCGGTGGATTCAGGCCTTCGGGTACTTGGCATTCGCCTTTTTTGCAAACTCGTTCGTGTAAACGGCGTTGAGGTCCAGCTTCGCGGTCTTCAACGACTCGTCCACGCTGGCCAGCGCGCGCAGCGCCGTGGCCGGTCCCTGCTCGGGCACCATGCCGTCCGGCGACAGCGCGCCCTTGCTCTTCAGGAAGGCATCGATGTAGACCGCCCGGTCTCCCAGCAAGAAGCCTTCCGGCACGACTTCGATGATCTCGCGCGGCCCGGCCGCCTGGATCCACTTGTCGGCACGCACGATGGCGTTCGTCAGGGCCTGCACCGTTTGCGGATGCTTGTCGACGAAGGCCTGCGGTGCGTAGAGACAGGCCGCAGGCATCGGGCCGCCGAACACCTTGTCGGCCTCGGCGACGATGCGGGTGTCAGTGACGACGCGGATGTCGCCGGCCCGCTCGAGGATGGTGATCACCGGGTCGAGGTGGGACAGCGCATCGATCTGCCCCTGCCGGATCGCCGCGATCGCCGCACTGGTGGCGCCGACGCCGATGAAGCTCACGTCGCTCGGCTTCAGCCCCGCCTTCGCGAGCACGAAGTTCGCCATCACGTTGGTCGACGAGCCGGGCGCCGTGACACCGATCTTCTTGCCTTTCAGGTCGGCCACCGACTTGAAGTCCGGCATGGTCTTCCTGTTGACCGCCAGCACGATCTGCGGCGCACGTCCCTGCAGCACGAAGGCACGCATGCGCTGGCCCTTGCTCTGCATGTTGACGGTGTGCTCGAAGGCCCCCGAGACCACGTCCGCGCTGCCCCCGACCACCGCGCGCAGCGCCTGCGAGCCGCCGGCGAAATCGATGATCTGCGCGTCCAGCCCCTCGGCCTTGAAGTAGCCGAGTGTCTCTGCGACGGTGAGCGGCAGGTAGTACAGCAGATTCTTGCCGCCGACAGCGATCGACACCTTCGGTTTCTCGAGGGCTTGCGCACGCACGAGGGACGGGGCCGCGACGACGCTGGCGGCGGCCGCGGAAGAGACGAGGAAGTGTCGACGTTGCATGGGGAAGGCTCCTGATCGGGAAGATCTGACCGACGCACTCTAGCGGCCCGTGCTGCCCCGGCGTAGCGGGGTTGCCCTAGCGCTGCGCGCAAGCTGGTTTTCAGCTCGGAGCCGTCGCACTCATCGCAACCACGTGTATCCGGACGCCTCCGATGCTGCGCGATCTGCGTACAGGAACACGAGGGTCGAGCACGGTGGCCAACGTCGAGGCTCTCACTGCCATCAACCGATGTTTTTCAAGCAAGGAGATACGTCATGATCAAGTGGACTTCCCTCGTGGTGGCCGTCGTTGCCGCTGCGGGTCTGCAATTCGCGGCGGCACAGACGTCAGGCTCGGCGTTGACGCCGGTCTCCGGCGGATCGGACGTGAGCAACTTCACGTGCAACTCGAAAACCGGGGCCTGCAAGTGCGAAGGCCGCCAGGACTGCTTCGATCTCGGCAACTCGGGGCTGTGCAAGGAGGGGTCGACGAAGGACGGGAATCTGCCGGACACCCTGGTGTGTGAGTTCAAGTTCAAGCGGCCGGCGAGAAGCCCGCTGATCCAGTAGCGGGGTTGCCCTTGGAGCCGGCGACGCGCCGGCTCCACCGGGTGCACGCCCCCTTCCCCGCGAAACGGGATTCCGCTCAAAATGGCCCCATGACCCCGATCACCCTCATCACCGGCGCCAGCCGCGGCATTGGCGCAGCCACCGCCCGGCTCTGCGCCGTCCAAGGCCACCGCGTTGCGATCAACTACACCCGCGACGCCGGCGCTGCCGACGAAGTTGCACGACAAGTGCAGGCCCTCGGCGCTGAAGCGATGACGATCCAGGCCGATGTCTCGCAGGAAGCCGACGTGCTGCGCATGTTCGAGGCCGTCGACGCCCGCTGGGGCCGTCTCACGGGCCTCGTCAACAACGCCGGCATCGTCGACGTGAAGGCGCGTGTCGACGAGATGTCGTTCGAGCGGCTGCAGCGCATGTTCGCGATCAACGTCCACGGCTCCTTCCTCTGCGCACGCGAGGCGGTGCGACGCATGAGCACGCAGCATGGCGGTGTCGGCGGCGCCATCGTCAACGTGTCGTCGGTCGCAGCGCGCGCCGGCGGCTCGAACCAGTACGTCGACTACGCCGCGAGCAAGGGGGCGATCGACACCTTCACGATCGGGCTGTCGAAGGAAGTCGCCGCCGAGGGCATCCGCGTCAACGCGGTGCGCCCGGGCATCACCGACACCGAGATCCATGCTTCCGGCGGGCAGCCCGAGCGCGCCTGGGCGCTGGCGTCGCAGATCCCGATGCAGCGGCCCGGCCACCCTGACGAGATCGCGCAGGCCGTCGTGTGGCTGCTGTCCGGTGCGGCGAGCTACACCACCGGCGCACTGCTCGACGTCGGCGGCGGGCGTTGAACGCACGCACGCGACCATCCGGCGGCCGCACGAAAAACCGTGCGAAATGCACGCGCCGAGCCTCAAGTCTTTCGGCCACCTGTCGAAATTGACAGGGACGTCCGTGCAGATTTGACCGGGCGCGCCCTCGGGTTGCAGTGGCGCGCGCTGTGGCGGGCGGCCATGTGTCGTTCCCGATGTTCCAGCCCACCGCAGACCGCACCTTCGCACTGCTCCCGCTGCTCGCCCTGTTGTGCGGCCTGGCGCTGACCGCGGGTGCCGGTTGGGTCACCTCCGATGCCGAACGGGTGTCCGAACGGGCGCGCTTCGAGCGTCGCGCCGACGACGTGGTCCAGGCGGTGCAGGAGGGCATGCGCGATCACGAGAAGCTGGTGCTCGCAGCAGCCGGCCTGATTGCAGCGCAGCCCGACGTCACGCGCAAGCAGTGGCGCGAGTTCGCGGAAGCCCTGAATCTCGAGGCGCGCTATCCCGGCGTGCAGGGGCTCGGCTACGCGCGGCGCACGCCCGCAGCGGAGTTGATCGGCCATAAGCTCCAGGTACGCGCCGAAGGCTTCCCGGAGTACGACGTGCTGCCGCCGGGGCAGCGCGACGAGTACTACCCCATCGTCTACCTCGAGCCGTTCTATGGACGGAACCTGCGCGCCTTTGGCTACGACATGTACTCCGAGCCGGTCCGGCGTGCCGCGATGCAGCTGGCGCGCGATACCGGCCTGCCTGCGCTGTCGGGTCGCGTGCACCTGGTGCAGGAGACCGAGCAGGCGCCTCAGCCCGGTGCCCTGCTGTACCTGCCCGTCTACCGCAAGGACGCGCCGGTCCACTCCGTCGAGCAGCGCCGGCGCGAGATCGTCGGTTTTGTCTACAGCCCCTACCGGATGGACGACACAATGCGGGCGATCATCGGCGGCACGGCCGGCGGCCTTGCGATTGAGCTGTACGACGGCGACGCCGGGACATCCGATGCGCCGCTGTTTGCCGACGGGCTGCTGGAGCACTGGGCCTCGCCGTTCGCACGGACACGGCAGATCGTCTCGGGCCAGCGCTTCTGGACCCTGCGCATCACCGCCAAGCCCGCCTTCTTCGTGGCCGCCGGCGCCAGCCGTACCGCGCTGGTCGTCGGCGCCGGCGCGCTGGCCAGCGTGCTGGCCGCGGCACTGATGGCCGCGCTGGTCGACAGGCGCAGACACGCCGTGAAGCTGGCCGAGGAGATGGGTCTGGCGCACCGGGACGACGAAGCACGCATCCGGGCAGTGATCGAAAACACCGCCGATGCCATCGTGACGGTGGACCGCATGGGTCGCATCTGCGACGTCAATCGCGCGGCCGAGCTCATCTTCGGCCACCCTCGCGACCGCCTGATCGGCCAGTCTGCGAGGGTGCTGGTCCCTGAGCGGCTGCGCGCACAGTCCGATGCGCTGTACGCCCAGGCCGACCCGCCTCGACGGATGCGCGTGGAATGGACCGGCCTGCGCAGCGACGGCCGAGAGATCACTGTGCGGCTGTCGATGGAGCGGACCGAGATCCAGGGCAGGACCCAGTTCATCTGGCTGGTCAGCGACATCAGCGAGCAACGCCAGGCCGAGCGGGTGGCCCAGGAGGCCCACCAGCTGAGGCAGGCGATCCTCGAGCACACGCCGCTGTGCACATTCACGGTGGACGCCAACGGCGTCATCACCTCGATCAACCCTGCCGGCGTGCGCCTGCTCGGCTACGGCGCCGAGGAGCTGGTCGGCCTGCGCACCCCGCTGCTGTTCCACGACCCCGAGGAGATCACGGCGCGGGCCGATCAGCTCAGCGCCGAGTCGGCAAGCGCCGTCGCGCCCGGCTTCGACGTACTGGTCGCGCTGGCGCGATGCGGCCGTGCCGAGGAACGCCAGTGGACCTACATCCGGCGCGACGGCGCCCGGGTGCCGGTAGAACTCGTCACCGGCGCGCTGCAAGACACGCAGGGCGCTGTGTTCGGGTTTCATTTCATCGCACACGACATCACGGAACACGCCCGTGTGCGCCAGCACGTCGAGTCGATGGCGACGCACGACGCGCTCACCGGGCTGCCCAATCGCCGCCTGATGGCGGACCGTGCCGTGCAATGCATCGGCCATGCGCGCCGCACCGGCAAGCCCTTCGCACTGCTGTTGCTCGACCTGGACGGTTTCAAGCAGGTCAACGACACCTTCGGGCATGCGACCGGCGACGAGGTGCTCAAGGCCGTGGCGCACGCCTTGAGCGACTGCGTGCGCGCCATCGATACCATCGCCCGCCTGGGCGGGGACGAGTTCGTCGTGCTGCTGCACGGGCCCATCACCGCGGACGAGGCCGAGGCTGTCGCCGACAAGATCGTGGCGCGCCTGGACGGCGGTGTCGCGGCGTGCAGGCAGCGCCTGCAGGTCACAGGGAGCATCGGCATCGCGCTGTGGTCGGTGCACGGCGCCGACCTTGACTCGCTGCTGGCTGCCGCCGATGCGGCGATGTACCGGGCCAAGCAATCGGGCCGCAACGCATGGCGTCCGGCCGTCACGGCGACATAGCCAAGCGGCGGCGGGCAGGCCAGAATCGGCGCCCATGGACCTGCTCAAGCCCCTGATCGCGCTGCTGGCGATTGTCAACCCGATCGGCGTCGTGCCGTTCTTCATCCACTTCACGCAGGGCTTCACGTCCGAGCAGCGGCGCCGCACGATACGCGTCGCGTCGTTCACGGCGTTTCTCGTCGTGGCCATCAGTGCGGTCGCCGGCTTGCGGATCATCGAGTTCTTCGGCATCTCGATCGCGTCGTTCCAGGTCGGCGGCGGCATGCTGCTGCTGATCAGCGCGATCCAGATGCTGCAGGCACACCCGGCCGAAACCAGCAAGGACGACGTCGACGAAGGCGCGTCCAAGGCCGACGCAGGCGCCAGCATCGCGGTCGTGCCGCTGACCATCCCGCTGCTGACCGGCCCGGCCACCATCTCGACCATGGTCATCTACGCGCAGAAGACGCGCAGCTGGTGGGAACTCGGTGTGCTGGTGGGCTACGGCGTCGTGATCGGCGCCGCGGCCTTCCTCGCGTTGTCGGCGTCGGGGCGCATCGCGAAGCTGCTGGGGCAGACCGGCATCAACATCATGACGCGGCTGATGGGCCTGATCCTGGCCGCATTGGCGGTCGAGATCATGGCCGACGGGCTGGGCAAGCTGTTCCCGGTGCTCACCAGCGGCGGCTGATCCTCCGTCTTCACGGGTTCAAGCGGCTTTGCGCGGCCCGATCGATTTGCCGCGGCGCGGCTTGGCGCCATCGCGGCGCCGGGCGTGCCGTATGGCCTCGGCGGCCACGCGCGCGGCTTCCCGGGCCAGCGGCTGCGGCGAGCGGCACAGCCCGGAACGCGCGTAGTGCAGGTTCTCGTAGAGCTGGCGCGCGGCGGGGAAGTCGTCGAGCAGCGACAGCAGCGCCGCATCGGAGCGCACCGAGGCCAGCGCCTCGGTCAGGCACTGCACGACGAAGCTGAACTGCTCGGCGTCGGCCCCGTCGACGCCGTGCTCCAGCCTTTCGAGGCGGCGGGCAAGCATGAACACGACCGTCAGGCGGGCGGGAACTTGCGGAAAGCCGTAGAGGTAGTGCACGCGGGACTCGTTGAAGAAACTGTCGATGCGCCGATTCTGGCCAGCGCGAACACCGACAAACCGTGGAGTTGCCGGCGCTTTGCACCAGATGTAACGCGGTCCCCGCGCCCCGGCGGGCATGCGGTTTGCTGTTCCGGGCCGCCGCACTCTTTTTGCCGGAGGCCCCTCTTGCACCGAAGCCGACTGGCCGCACTGGTGATCGACTGCCAGGGCGGCAACCTCGATCGACACGCCGAGTTCTGGGGCCAGGCGCTTGGATGCCCGCGCTTGCCGACGAGCGAGGAGTGGGCGAAGCGCTACGCCAATCTTGCAACGTCGCCCGAGGAGGTGCGCGTGCTGCTGCAGAAGGTGGATCACCCGAGCCGCGTGCACCTGGACATCGAGACCGACGACATCACCGCCGAAGTGCAACGGCTGTCGCGGCTGGGGGCGACTGTGGTGGAGGTCAAGGAGCGCTGGACCGTGATGGAGGCACCAACCGGCCACCGCTTCTGCGTCGTGCACCCGCAGCGCGGCGACTTTCCGGATGGGCCCGGAGTGAACTGCTGGCCTTGACGTTTCGGACCCGCAGGCACGCAAATCGCACTCCCGCAACTTGTCAGAACAGACAGTTTCAGCACCCGGTGCGCCCGAACAGAATCGTCTTCGAAGGCACAAATCAGGGAAGAGGCCGCCACAAGGAGTGACCCGGCGTGGCGGCGGCGAGTGCTCTTCGGCGCAGGCTCCTCTCCCTGCGCTGCAGGGCACCTGCCGCCGCCACGCCGCGGGACACCAAGACAGCGGTCGCCTGTCTCGGGGAGTCGCGCCGGCAGCCGGTGCGGCCCGGTCCGGCAGCACAGCCGGCCGGCAGCCGCCCGGCTGCGGCCATTTCCGTACCGCGTCCTGACCCCTGCCCCACGGATAATCGCGCGGCGAAGGGGCCCGAGATGATCCAAGAAACCTGCATACCCAGCGGCAGCGACATCGAGCGCTACGCCCGCGGCGCCTACTTCGCCGACGCCTATTCGGCCCCCTGCCCCGAAGACGGTCGCACGGCCTTGCAGCTCTACCTCGACCACATGGCCCGCACGCCGCGCTGGGTGAGCGCGCTGATGCGCCTGCGCAACCGGCTGGTGCGCCTGGTGGGGCTGAAGGACCTGGGCGGCTTCGGGTTGCAGCCCGGGCAGTCGAGCACACCGCGCCCGGGCGACCGGGTCGGCATCTTCACGCTGGTATCGGCCCACGACGACGAGGTCGTGCTGACCGACGCCGATCGGCATCTCGACGTCTGGATCTCAGTGCGCCGTCCCGCGCCGCAGCACCCTCAACGGGTGGTCGTGTCCACCGTGGTCAAGGTGCACAACGGGCTCGGGCGCTTCTACATGTTCTTCGTCGGGCCGATGCACAAGCGCATCGTGCCGGCGGTGCTGACGCGCCTGCCGGCCGCCTGACACTTCACCGGCTCTTCACACACTTCACGCGCCGCGCACCGCCGGCTTCGACACTCCGCGGCTTCAAACGCCATGGAGGATTGAAGATGAAGAACGTGTTGCTGGGCAAAGCGATGGCCATCGCGGCCATCACGCTGCTGCTGCTGCTGGGGCTGGGCCACATCGCCGACCTGGTCGACGAGCGCCGACAGCGCCAGCAGGAAGCGCAATGGAGCGTAGAACAAGGCCAGGCCGGCCGCCAGACGCTGCTCGGGCCGGTGCTGCATCGCAGTTGCACCGAGGAATGGGACACGCCCGTCGGCGAAGGCGCCGGCCGCAAGCTGGTGACGAGCAAGCGGGAGGTGCTGCTGGCCGCCGTGCCGGACCAGTTGACGCTCCACGCCGATGCGGCGCTGGAGGCGCGGTACCGCGGGTTGTTCAAGGTCAACAGCTATGCCGCAAAAACGCGCCTGCAGGCGCGCTGGGCCGACGTGGCCACGCTGCAGCCGAAGGCCGAACACGCCGGCTCGCGGCTGCAGTGCCAGGCGCCGGTGCTGATGGTGGCGCTCAGCGACGCGCGCGGCATCCGCGTGGCGCAGGTGCAAGCCGACGGGCAGCGGCTGGACGTCAAGGCCGGCACCGGCCACCCCGCCTATCCACGCGGCTTCCATGCCGTGCTGCCGGCAGCACCAGAATCCGGCGCGGTACAGGCCGACGTGACGCTGGAACTGGTCGGCACCGGGGAGTTCTCGCTCGCACCGGTGGCGCACCACACGCAGGTCGAGCTGCGTTCGGATTGGCCGCACCCTTCGTTCGGCGGCCGCTTTCTGCCGGCGCAGCGCGAAGTGGATCAGGACGGCTTCCGGGCCGAGTGGCGGGTCTCGTCGCTTGCGACCACCGCCCCGGCCGACGTGCTGCGCGGCGCGCCGCTATGCCCTTCGTCCACCGGCGGCAACGAACCCGAAGGCGGCTGCATCGAGGCCTTCGGCGTGTCCTTCATCGACCCGGTGAATCCCTATGTGCTGGGCGACCGGGCCACCAAGTACGGCGTGCTGTTCATCGCGCTCACCTTCGTGACGGTCGCGATGGTCGAACTGCTGAAGAAGCGGCGTGTGCACCCGGTGCAGTACTTGCTGGTCGGCTGCGCGCTGGTGCTGTTCTTCCTGCTGCTGCTCAGCCTGTCGGAGCACTTCGCGTTCGGCCTCGCCTACGCCGGCGCGAGCACCGCATGCGCCGCGCTGCTGGCCTATTACGCCAGCCACATGCTGGGCGGCTGGCGGGCGGGCCTGGGCTTCGGCGCGGCCGTTGGCACGCTCTATGGCGCCTTGTACCTGCTGCTGCAGATGGAGCAGACCGCGCTGGTGATCGGCTCGCTGCTGCTGTTTGCGGTGCTGGCGCTGATCATGGTGCTGACGCGCCGGCTCGACTGGTATGGCTTGTCGGGCACCTTGAACGGCCGGCCCGGCGCGGCCCCTCCCGCCTCGGAAGGCCAGCAGTGAGCGCCGCCAGGCCCGCGGGCCATCAGCCTTCACTTGCTCTTCTTGCGTCGTGTTACCGTTACAAACCACGGTCTTGCCCGATGCTGCGCACACATCGAACGCGCCGTCAGGCGGGCAGAGTTGCGGCGACGGGGTCGCGCCGACAGGAACAGGAACACGAACATGTGGCGTTGGGAATGGCAGGGGGCCGCCGCGGCCCTGGTGTTGAGCTTGGCCGCGTGCGGTGGCGGTGGCGGTGGCGGTGGCGGTGAACCCGGCCCGGACCAGCCCCCCGCTTCCGGGCCCGATACGACCGCGCCTTCTGCGCCTGCCAACCTCGGCGCCAGCGCCGGCTCGTCAAGCCGGATCACCCTGAACTGGACCGCCAGCACCGACAACGTCGGCGTCACCGGCTACCGGGTCGAGCGCTGCCAGGGCGCCGGCTGCAGCAGCTATGCGCAGGTGGCCACCCCCAGCGGCACCTCGTACACCGACAACGGCCTGGCCGCCAGCACCTCGTATTCATACCGGGTGTACGCGCGCGACACCGCCGGCAACGCCAGTGCGGCGTCGGCCGCCGCCAGCGCCATCACACCGGCGTCGAGCAGCGGCGGGCCCGACGCCACCACCGCCGGCGTCGTCACCACGCCCTTTCCGACGCTGCAGAACCTGAGCGTGGAATGGGCGATCACCGGCGACGACAACCTCAACGGGGTCGTCACGGTGCGCTACCGCAAGCAGGGCGCCAGCACGTGGCGCCGGGGCTTGCCGCTGCGCCGCGTGCCGGCGGGCAGCAATGCCGGCTTCTCCTGGGCCAACCGGCATTCGGGCAGCGTCTTCGACCTGGACCCCGGCAGCACCTACGAGATCGAGCTGAGCCTGGACGACCCGGACGGCGGCTCGGCGACACGGACCGTCACCGCTGCCACGCGCCGCGTGCCGGCACCGGCCGCCGGCGGCACCGTGAAGGCCGTGACGCCGGCCACTTTCTCGGGCGTGGCGGCGTCCGCGCAGCCGGGCGACATCCTGGAACTGGGCGCTGGCAGCTACGGCGGCTTCACCGTCGCCGCCAGCGGCACCGCGTCGCAGCCCCTCGTGATCCGCTCGTCGGCCGGCGCGGTGGTCAACGGCAACATCGAGCTGCTGGACCGCGCCCACGTGCAGCTCGACGGCCTGACGGTCAATGGGCGCATCCGCTTCAACCGCTCGAACCACATCGCGATCACCCGCTGCACCATCAACACGACGGGCGACGGCATCGTGACCTTCCTGCGTTCGGAAAACGCCTACATCGCCGACAACGTGATCACCGGCGCGACCACCTGGGCCGAGAGCTCGCTCGGCGTCGACGGCAACAACGTCGGCGAGGGGGTCATCGTCACCGGCCCGGGCCACGTGATCATGAACAACCGCATCCGCGGGTTCCGTGACGGCGTGTCCTTCCTGGAGCAAGGCGAGGCGGACGACCAGTACAGCATCGACGTGCTGAACAACGACATCCGCAACGCGGCCGACGACGCCATCGAGGCTGACTACTGCTTCCACAACTGCCGCATCCTGCGCAACCGCATCACCAACGCGTTCCAGGGCATCTCGTCGCAGCCCAGCCTGGGCGGGCCCACTTACCACGTGCGCAACGCGATCTACAACGCGGTGCTGAGCGCCTTCAAGCTCAACAACACCAGCATCGGCGACGTGCTGCTGCACAACACGGTGGTCAAGAACGGCGACGGCTTCGGCGTCTATGCCGGCGTGCCGGTGCGGCACCTGTACGCCCGCAACAACCTGTTCATCGGCGGGCCTGGCGGCAGCTACAACGGCTACAGCAGCGGCAGCGGCCGGGTGGTGTCGCTCGACACGCTGGACACCGCCACGTCGTCGCTCGACCACGACGGCTACGGCTACACCACCGGCATCTTCAGCGGCCGCATCGGCGGCACCAACTTCAGCAGCTTGGCGCAGCTGCGCAGCAACACCTCGGAGAAGAACGCGGTGCAGCTGGGGCTGGACGTCTTCAACGCGAGCATCGCCTACCCGGCGTCGCCGATGACCGCCTTCAGCCCCCCCGACCTGCGCCTGGAGACCGGCTCGGCCGCGGTGGACGCCGGCGTCGCGCTGCCCAACGTCAGCGATGGCTATGGCGGCAGCGCGCCGGACCTGGGCGCCTACGAAGCCGGCGCCGCATTGCCGGCCTACGGCCCGCGCTGACTTCGCCGCGCCCGCTTGCGCGCCGCGCCTGGCCGGCGTGCAATGTGGCCTTCCCGATCACTCGTGAAGGCCACACCCATGCTGCTGGAAGGCTCCTGCCACTGCCGCGCCGTGCGATTCAGCGTCGAATCGCACGAGCCCTACCCCTTCATGCGCTGCTACTGCTCGATCTGTCGCAAGACCGCCGGCGGCGGCGGCTATGCGATCAACCTCGGCGCCGACTTCCACACGCTGAAGGTCACCGGGCGGCGCTCCCTGGGCGTGTACCGCGCCCGCATGGGTGACGCGGACGACGCCGAGACCAGCACCGGCCAGCGCCACTTCTGCAAACGCTGCGGCAGCGCGCTGTGGCTGTTCGATCCCACCTGGCCCGATCTGGTGCACCCGCACGCCAGCGCGATCGACACGCCGCTGCCCGCGCCGCCGCACACCACGCACATGATGCTCGGTTCCAAGGTCGGCTGGGCCCAAGCCGAGAAGCGCGCGGGCGATGCCTGCTTCGACGAATACCCCGACGAATCCTTGGCTGCGTGGCACGAGCGCCACGGGCTGCACGACACGTAGTTTTTGCTGCGGCTACGCAAGAGTTGCAGGCTCCTGCGTGCAGCCTTCGCGCTGCTGCAGGCGTCCGCCCCGGGCCTGCTGGGCATGGAATGCGCTACCTCCTCCAGTTGCGAACACAGGGGAATACCGCATGAAGATCGACCTCAAGGGCAAGGCCGCCGTGGTGACGGGTGCCACCCACGGCATCGGCCGCGCGATCGCCACGGGTTTGCTCGAAGCCGGTGCGTCGGTGACCATCAACGCCCGCTCGCGCGACGACGTGCACGCTGCGGTGGACACGCTGCGCCGCACGGCGCTCAACGTCGAGGTGCGCGGCGTGGCCGCCGACCTTGGCACGCCGGACGGCTGCGCGGCGCTCGTCAAGGCCATTCCCGACGCCGACATCCTGGTCAACAACGTCGGCATCTACGAGCAGCGCGATTTCTTCGACACCAGCGACGACGACTGGCAGCGGCTGTTCGACGTCAACGTGATGTCGGGCGTGCGCTTGGCGCGGCACTACCTGCGCGGCATGTTGCAGCGCGACTGGGGCCGGGTGGTGTTCGTCTCGTCCGAGTCGGGCATCAACATTCCGGCCGACATGCTGCACTACGGCTTCACGAAGGCCGCGCAGCTGGCGGTGTCGCGCGGGCTGGCGAAGCTGACGCGCGGCACTGCCGTGACCGTGAACGCCGTGCTGCCGGGGCCGACCCGCACCGAAGGCGTCGAGCGCATGATCGCGGCGATGGCGGCCGAGCAGCACCGCAGCCCCGACGAGATCGCCGCCGGCTTCGTGCGCGAGCACCGGCCCAGCTCCATCATTCAGCGGCTCGCTGCGCCCGAAGAGGTGGCCCACATGGTGGTGTACGCCTGCTCGCCGCAGGCGTCGGCGACCAACGGCGCTGCCCTGCGTGTCGAAGGGGGTATCGTGGACACGCTAGTCTAGATCGCCCCTACGGCCTGCGGCCGCCCCTCGAGGGGCGATGCTGGCGGACCGGCGGAGCCGGATCCGCGGCATCACTCAGTGAATCGGTCGTGCCGGCGCGTTGTGCCAAGGTTATGAGGGCAAGGAACAGACATGAAAACGGTAACGTTTCTATTCCCAGTCGCGGTGCTGACGGTCGCCGCGCCGTTGTCGTTCGCGCAGGGCCCGGCACTCGAAGACACACCGCCCCCGCCGCCGCAGACCAGCGTCGCCGAGATCCGCTCCGAGCCCACCCCGGGCCGGGAGATACGGCTGCGCGGCCAGCTGGTGCGCGAAATGGGCGACGGCGTGCGCCTGTTCACCGACGACTCGGGCAGCATCCCCGTCGACCTGAACCATACGGCGCTGAAGGTGGACCGCGAGGTGGACGGACGCTCGCCGGTCGAGGTGGTCGGCGAACTGGACGGCCCGGCCGACGCGCCGCCCACCGTGCGTGTGCGCAGCCTCACCGTGGTGGCGCCGCAGCCGCCGGCCCCCCCGGCACCGACCGCCGACTGATGCACATGTGAGAGACTCCCGGCCGGGAGGCAACCCGACAACGAGGCCTGCCCGGCGAGACGCCCAGCGCCCCTGGGGCGCGAAGCCGGCGTGCGGCCCCAGGAGACCACCGTGGCCCCGACGCCCCAGCCCGAGCCGGCCCGCTTCGACTACGTGATCGTCGGCGCCGGTACCGCCGGCTGCCTGCTGGCCAACCGCCTGAGCCGCGACCCGGCCAAACGCGTGCTGCTGCTCGAAGCCGGCCGCAAGGACGACTACCACTGGATCCACATCCCGGTGGGCTACCTGTACTGCATCGGCAACCCGCGCACCGACTGGCTTTACCGCACCGAGGCCGACCCGGGCCTCAACGGCCGCACGCTGCGCTACCCCCGCGGCAAGGTGCTGGGCGGCAGCTCCAGCATCAACGGCATGATCTACATGCGCGGCCAGCAGCGCGACTACGACCGCTGGGCCGAGCTGGCCGGCGACGACCGTTGGCGCTGGGACCACTGCCTGCCGTACTTCAAGCAGCACGAGAACCACTGGCGCCTGGACCCCGAACACCGGGCGCAGGCAGGCGAGGCGTTCGCCGCGCTGCACGGCCACGGCGGCGAATGGCGCGTGGAAAAGCAACGCCTGCGCTGGGAGGTGCTGGACGCGTTTGCGCAAGCCGCGCAGCAGGCCGGCGTTCCGGCCACCGACGACTTCAACCGCGGCACCAACGAAGGCGTGGGCTACTTCGAGGTGAACCAGCGCGCCGGCTGGCGCTGGAACACCGCCAAGGCCTTCCTGCGCCCGGCCTGCATGCAGCGCCCCAACTTCACGATGTGGACCGGCTCGCAAGTGGCGAAGCTGCTGACCGAGCGCGACGGCACCGGTGCGCTGCGCGTGACGGGTTGCGAAGTCGTCACGCCGAGCGGCCGGCAAACGGTGCACGCGGCCGGCGAAGTGATCCTGGCCGCCGGCGCCATCGGTTCGCCGCAGATTCTGCAGCTGTCGGGCATCGGCCCTGCCGCGTGGCTGCACGAGCATGGTGTGCCGGTGGCGCACGAACTGCCGGGCGTCGGCGGCAACCTGCAGGACCACCTGCAGATCCGCGCGGTGTATTCGGTCGAAGGCGTGAAGACGCTCAACACGCTGGCCGGCCGCTGGTGGGGCAGGGCGCTGATTGGCCTGGAATACGCCTGGCGCCGCAGCGGCCCGATGAGCATGGCGCCGTCGCAACTGGGGGCCTTCACCCGCTCGTCGCCCGAACATGCGTGGCCCAACATCGAATACCACGTGCAGCCGTTGTCGCTGGAAGCCTTCGGTGAGCCGCTGCACCCGTTCAACGCGTTCACGGCCAGCGTTTGCAACCTGAACCCGACCAGCCGCGGCTTCGTGCGCATCCGCTCGCCGCGGCTGGAGGATGCGCCGCGCATCATGGCCAATTACCTGTCCACCGCCGAAGACCGCCAGGTGGCCGCCGACTCGCTGCGCGTGACGCGCCGCATCGTCGAGCAGCCGGCACTGCAGAAGTACCGCCCGCAGGAGGTGAAGCCCGGTGTGCAGTACCAAAGCGACGAAGAGCTGGCGACGCTGGCCGGCGACATCGCGACCACCATCTTTCACCCGGTGGGCACGTGCAAGATGGGCCGCGACGACGACGACAGCGCCGTGGTCGACGCCCGACTGCGCGTGCGCGGTGTGCGCGGGCTGCGCGTGGTGGACGCCAGCGTGATGCCGACGATCACCAGCGGCAACACCAACTCACCGACGCTGATGATCGCCGAGCGGGCGGCAGAGTGGATCGTGCAAGACGGCCGCTGAGGCCGCCCCTCGTCATAGCGCGTCGAGCGGGCTGCGCACCCCGCGGCCGCCTTTGTTGAGCACGTGCGTGTAGATCATCGTGGTGGCGACGTCGGCGTGGCCCAGCAGTTCCTGCACCGTGCGGATGTCGTAGCCGGCCTGCAGCAGGTGGGTGGCGAAGCTGTGGCGCAGCACGTGCGGTGAGCAGGGCTTGACGATGCCGGCGCGGCGGGCCGCCGCAGCCACCGCCCGCTGCACCGAATGTTCGTGCAGGTGATGGCGACGTTCCTTGCCGGTGCGCGGGTCGACCGAGCGCACAGGGCTGGGAAACACGTACTGCCACCCCCACGATCTGCCCGCGCTGCGGTACTTGACCGCCAGCGCGTCGGGCAGGTGCACTTCGCCCAGGCCGGCGTCGAGGTCCTTGCGATGCCAGGCCTGGGCCTGGTCGACCTGCTGCTGCAGCGGCAGCAGAAGATTTTCCGGCAGCACCGTCACCCGGTCCTTGTTGCCCTTGCCTTGCCGGACGATCAACTCGCGCCTCTCGAACTCCACGTCTTTGACGCGCAGGCGCAGGCATTCGAGCAAGCGCATGCCGGTGCCGTACAGCAAGGCCGCTGCCAGCCACATCGTCCCGTTCATCTGCAGCAGCAGGTCACGCGCTTCCCGCTGCGTCAACACAACCGGCAGGCGCCGCGGCACCTTGGCCGCGACGACATCGGCCAGCCACGGCAGATCGAGGCCGAGCACTTGCCCATACAAGAACAGCAAGGCTGCCTTGGCCTGGTTCTGCGTGGACGCCGCCACTTGCCTGTCGACCGCGAGGTGCGTCAGAAAGGCCGCCACCTCGGCCGCCCCCATTTCGCGCGGGTGCCGCTTGCCATGGAACAAGATGAACCGGCGCACCCAGTCCACATAGGTGTCTTCCGTGCGCAGAGAGTAGTGAAGCAGCCGCGCCCGGTGCCGGATCTGATCCAGCAACCGCGGCGGCCGGCTTTCGCGGGCGACCGCGCTTACGGTGTCGGTGAGCGGCTCCATCCGTGAAATATTAGGCGGCCTAACGCATAAGGGGCACCCCGCAGAAGGGGGTGCGAACCCAGGCGGGATATGTTGGGCCCTCGAAAGAGGGGATGGATTTGGGCCGCGTGCTCGGATACGCTGCGGGTTACCTAATAAACGTTGAACTAAACCGCTGACGCGGTGGAGGTATTCGAGCGAGAAGGGATGGTGATCGCCGTAGCTTGACCGGTGCGGGCATGTGCCCGAGCGTGGATCAAGGAGAAGGCGATGACTGCACTTCGTCAACGCATGCTCGATGCGATGGTGCTGCGCGGCCTGGCGGTGCGCACACAGCAGAGCTACCTCGATGCGGTGGCGCGCCTGGCGCGGCACTATGGCCGCAAGCCCGACGGGCTCACATCTGAGCAGGTACAGCAATACCTGCTGCACCTGGTGCGCGAGCGGCACCTGGCGCGCTCCAGCGTCAACCAATGCGCCTGTGCCTGCCGGTTTTTCTACGGTACCGTGCTGGGCCTGGACGCGCGAGCGTTCCAGATCCCGTTGGCGCCGGCCACACAACGCCTGCCCGAGTTGCTGTCACGCGAGGAGCTGGCGCGGCTGTTTGCCGCGGCCTGCCATCTCAAGGCGCGCAGCTTCCTGATGGTGAGCTACGGCACGGGCTTGCGCCTGAGCGAGCTGTGCCGGCTGCGCATGCAGCACATCGACAGCGCGGCCGACCGCCGCTGCATCCGCGTCGAACAGGGCAAGGGGGCGCACGACCGCTACGTGCCGCTGAGCGACGACGTGCTGCAAGTGCTGCGCACGTGGTGGCAACGCACCCGCTCCAGCGCCTGGCTGTTCGCCACGGCACGCGATGAGCGCTGCCCGCTGGACGGCCGCATGGCGCAGCGCTGGTACTACCAGGCGCGCGACGGCGCCGGCATCACCAAGCGGGGCGGCATCCACACGCTGCGCCACTGCTACGCCACGCACCTGCTGGAAGCCGGCGTCGACCTGCACACGCTGCAGCAATGGCTGGGACACCGCCACGTCAGCACCACCATGCGCTACCTGCACCTGGCACGACCGGACCAGCCCGAAGGCGTGCGGCGCGATCCGCTGTCGCTGCTGGGCTCGTTGCCGGCCCCCGTGACGCACTGAAGCCCGCCGTGGCCGTGACGCTGGCCGAGGTGCTGCGGCGCTTCGGCCCCGAGTACCTGCGCTCGCACACCTTGAGCACCGTGCAGGCCAAGGCATGGCGCGCGATCTTGGCCTGCCGCACACCGGCGCTGGGCGGGCAGCGCTGGGGTTGCGAGGGCTGTGGCGCCCAGCAATGGCGCTGGCACTCGTGTCGCAACCGGCACTGCCCGCAGTGCCAGAGCCGAGAGCGCGACGCCTGGCGCCGCGCCCGGTTGCAGGAACTGCTGGATGTGCCGTACTGCCACCTGGTGTTCACCTTGCCGCACGAGCTGAACACCCTGGCCGCCGCGCATCCGCGCTGGGCCTACGAGACGCTGATGCACAGCGTTGCCGCCACGCTGCGGGAGTTCGCCGCCAACCCGCGCTGGCTCGGCGGCGTGCCCTCCTTCACGCTGGTGCTGCACACGTGGACGCAGGACCTGCGCCGGCACCTGCACGCGCACGCTGTGATGGCCTGTGGGGCGCTGGGCGATGACGGGCAGTGGGTCTCGCCGCGCCGTAGCGAGCGCTTCCTGTTCCCGGTGCAGGCCTTGTCGCGCGTGTTCCGCGGCAAGTTCGTGCAGGCGCTGCAGGCTGCCACACAAGCGGCTGCGCTGCCGCGTGATGCGCTCACGCCGCAACAGCAACAGCAGCGCCTGCAGGCGTTGCGCCGCCATGACTGGGTGGTGTACGCAAAAGCACCGTTGGATGGGCCGGCGGCGGTGCTGGACTACCTCAGCCGCTACACGCACCGCACGGCCATCGGCCATGAGCGGCTGCTGGGCATCGAGGGCGGTGCGGTTCGCCTGCGCGTGCGAGCCACCGGGAATGCAGGCGGCAAGCGCGTCATTGCCGTACCGGGCGAGCAGTTCGTG
This sequence comes from Caldimonas mangrovi, assembly GCF_023721835.1. Taxonomy (GTDB): domain Bacteria; phylum Pseudomonadota; class Gammaproteobacteria; order Burkholderiales; family Burkholderiaceae_C; genus Caldimonas; species Caldimonas mangrovi. The sequence continues at coordinate 96,812 of NZ_JAMKFE010000019.1, forward strand.
CACCGGCTGATGCAGCACGTGCTGCCCCTGGGCTTCAAGCGCATCCGCCACTATGGCTTGCTGGCGCCGGCGGCCAAGACACGGCAACTGGCGTCGGCACGCGCGGCGCTGCAGATGCCACCGGCTCACCCGCTCGTCCAGGAGCAGGTGCGCGAGTTCATGCTGCGTGTGGCGCGCTTGGACCTGGCGCGCTGCCCACGCTGCCGCAGCACGCGCTGGCGTGTGGTCGAGTCCTTGCCCTGCATGGTTCGCGCTCTCCCTGCGTGGCCGGTGGTCCTGGGCAGGGGGCCACCGTGAGTTCATACATAACCATTGCGTCTGAAAAACGCTGCCGTGTGTCCCTGGCAGCGGAGGTTGCCTTGTGCTTGGGGTGTGGCGATGAACAACGCACCCGCCCGGCTCGGCTCTGCACGCTTGGGTACATCGCCCGCCACTCGAATGGCGCCTCGCCTCCTGCCCGCTCGCTTGGGCGGCCTGCCCGCCTGCGTTGCGCAAACCCGGCTCCGAAACTTACACTGCCCATGCCCGCGCCGTAGCGGCGCTTCAGTTCAACAAGGTTTATCCCCCGCCATGCAGCCTTCGCCTGCTTCTTCTGCTTCGTCTCAGCGGCGGATAAACGCTATTCGTTAGGCGTC